>JANMRZ010000142.1:0-196578 GCA_031388805.1 Chryseolinea sp. | reverse complement strand
TTCATGACGACCAGCAGATCCAGGTCGCTGTCGGCGCCGGCGCTGCCCCTCGCATGCGAACCGAAGAGAATGATCCGCTCCGGCGCGAATCGCCGCACAATGCTTTCGACCATCTGCCCGAGAGTGCGCTCGATGCCGGTTCGCATGCTCATTCCTGTTTGTGAAACTCCGCGGTAGAGGATACCAAGGAAAGGGGCCAGGCTCGAATTATCAGCGTCTATCCTGTGCCGCGGCGCGGCCTGCCCCGCGGCCTCGCCTCCCGCCGCAGGCCCGTCACCTGCTCGATCTTCGCGAGGAACCGCGTGTCACCGAGCGGCTGGCTTTGATTGAGCGCGAGCCAACTGATTTGCGTTTGTTTCTCTTTCCCGTTTTCAAACACAAGCCTGAATTGTTGAAAGATTTTGGATATCCAGACATCGTGAAGAGATATGTGAAAATTCCATTCATGTTTTTTGGCCCACCAAAATCCATCACACGCATGCATCAGGACATTGATATGAGCAACGTTTTCCTCACTCAGTTTCATGGTAAAAAAAGAGTCGTGCTGTTTGCTCCATCTCAATCCAAACTTTTATATCGTTTACCATTCAATGTTCACTCTACAGTAGATATTGACCATCCTGATTTTGATACCTATCCAGGTTTGAAATATGTTAAAGGAGTTACCACTGTTTTAGAACACGGTGACACTTTGTTTATGCCGAGCGGTTACTGGCATCACATCGAATATGTAGAAGGTGGCTTTGGTCTTTCAGTAAGAACCATTGCACATGGAATACCGATGACACTGAAAGGTGTGTGGAATCTTACTGTTCAACGTACTATCGACAACATCATGCGTAAGTTGGGTGAAGAGAAATGGTTTGAATACAAAAAGAAGCTGGCTCAAAAACGAGCTGATAAAATAATTCGTGAGATCGAATCCGATCCGGGCATGAACCACGGGCATAAGCCAGCGTATCAATAATAGATAATAATACTTTTTATAATAAGCAGTCCGGCTCGAAAAAAGCAGGACTGTTTTTTTATCTGTTTACCGAAACTCATTTTCAGAATCAACTCAGTATGTTAACCTAAAATCCTTTACAATTGTGTCGCGAACCGTTAGTTAAGCGTGCTGTTCAATTATTCGCTTCAACGATTCTGTGGGCACTACGCCCGATTGTCTCCATACCACATTGCCATTTTTAAATAGCATTAACGTAGGAACACTCTGCACGCGATATGCAGAGGCAGCCTGTGGATTTTTATCAATATCAATTTTAATAATGCGTGCTTTATCACCAATCCTTGATTTCAAATCTTCCAGAATAGGTGCCATCATTTTACAAGATCCACACCACTCTGCTGAAAAATCAACAAAGGTTGGTTTGTCGCTTTGAATAAGTTCTGAGAAGGATGCGTTTGCCATATTATTATGCGTGAACGGGTTCAACCTGTATTATAGGGACCATAACAATCTTTGCCTTCCCCGAGTTCGACATCAAACAATTTAATTCAGCTTTTTGAAGCACCTTCGCAGCTCGTTCCGTATCCTTCTCATTGCGTATTACCACAATGGGTTCTAGCAAGACCTCGGCCATCAAAAATTTCTCATCCACTTATTCAATTAGTTGCTCCATTTAATTCGGGTAGGCACATCATACCTTTACGGTCCTTGCTCCATGCGATGTCGACATTATAAAAATGAGGTTCCATGACGTTTAGATTTTATGTTGCAAGCTTGCCCAGCTTCCACCATTGTACACATTAGCATATCCATGCGATTTCAAGATACTCTTTGCAGAAGCACTTCTCATTCCGGATGCACAACATGTGATGATGGTTTTATTTTTATCGGGAAAGCGATTTAAATTATTTTTCAATTGATCAACCGAAATATTGATTGATCCTTTAATGTGCCCACCGGTATACTCACCTTTTGTGCGTACATCCAGAATAACAGCACCTTGTTTAACAAGTGATGCGTAATCTACTGCAGGTCCTATTCCAAAAAATTTCTTTAGTGTTTCAATCATGATGTCTATCCAATATTATTTTAACTTTTACTCTGAATCTCTTTTTCGCAACGTACTCAGACCCAACGGCAAGTACAGCGGACAAAAACTAACTAAACTGGTGAGAACAAAAATTGCTGAAAGCGCAATGAGCACAAGTCCCAATGCTCCACGAATGATTCCTGTGAAATAAAGCGCAACAATAGTCGCTGCTATTATCATCCGGATAATACGATCAGCAGAGCCCATGTTTTTTGTCATATCATTTTATTTTTAAGCAAATCTAATTTGTTCATCCTTCTTCGTCAGTAACCAAAGTCACATACGAAATATTTAAGATCTATTAAAATTAGAGCATAAAACCACCAGCTTTACTGACAAGGATCAGGTATTGATCTGATGCTTATCACATGAGCCGTGCTAACTCTCAACTGCGTAATTAACTGCATTCCCCTTGCTTGACTCTACACCAACCTTATCCAGTATTTTGTACTATCACCGATGCTGAAAAGAAAAATGTTGACATCAGTAGTCCCTGCAATAGTTTCTTCATGTGTATTAAGTTTTACACAAAAGTATTTCGGCAGGAGGGGCTATACTGTGACTTGAGTCACGAAGCCGGGATTGGATTCATTTTTTTAATGGCGCAAACGAATTTATGAGAAAGAGTTTCTCATAAGAAATATTTAAAGAAAGCAATCAAACCCAATACCAGCAGTATAATGCTCGGTAACATTCTAACCAATCGGTTTTGCTGAAACTGATATGAAACTTTCTGTGCCAGGATCGCGAGCAAAGTAAGAAGTGCCTTGGCACCAACAGACGTTCCCAATACATAACAATGCAAGCGCCACGATGTATCCAGTTTTATCCAGCCTTCCAATTTTAGATAGGCTGTTACACCAATCCAAAACGGAATGGCTTGCGGGTTTAAAATACTTAAGATCAGTCCTCTTCGAAATCCACTCTCTTGAAGTCTAACGGATATCATGGAAGGCTTTCGTGTCGCCCACAATCCAAGTATACCTAATGAAGTCATCAACACTGCCGCTAATAACTCAAAGTTTTTAAGTACAATGGGTGTTGAGGTAATAAGATGCTCGAACTCAACAGCAATCCATGCATACGGATATTCAATAATCGCGACAGCCAATGCAAAGCGAAGGGCGATCTTCACTTTGTTTTCAAGTCCGAGTTGAAGAACCATTATATTAAGAGTTCCTGGAGGAATAGACCCTATAAAACTGAAAATAAAACCGATGATGAAAACCTGAAAGATCAATGCTCTATTATTTATTTAGCTTCACACCATAATCGAAATGATTAAGCGCTTTGCAAACAAACATAAGGTTCATCGGCTCGATTTCAAAACTATCCTTTTTCAATAGGAGGTTTTTCGTTAGTCGTTTTGTCTTTCTTTTTACTGTCAAATAAGTTAATTATTAATCCGCCCATCAAGCCACCATACAATGTGCTGTTAACCGGTGAAGAAGTGATGGCACATGTTCCACTCATACAACCCACATAGTACCAATACAAATATCCGCCTATTGTGCCCGTCACAATGCCAAATCCCCAAATCATCCACTTCTTCATAATCTTATTTTTTTAACAAGTCTCTCCTGTCCAATTTGAAATTCCTCCGGCAAGATTATACACATCGTATCCTTGCTTGACCAAGATGGAACATACCGAGCCACTTCGTTCTCCGCTGCGACAATACACAAAGTAGGTTTTGTTTTTGTCAAGCTCAGAAATCTTCTGAATGAAAGAAATGTCCATTACATCTATATTAATAGATTTAGGAATCCTTTCACTTTCAAATTCTTCTTCCGTGCGCACATCCACTAAAACGCCAGAAGGTGTTGCGATTAGCTTTTCCAGAAATTCTTTGCTGCCTAGACTTTCAAACGATCGTGTTGTATTGTTTGCTTCCATGGTAATTCACTTTAATCTTTAACTGTTTTACGAGTACAAAGATCGAGGTATTGAAGAACAGATTCTGTGACTTGAGTCACACGAGCATTGTTTCCGGATAGTTATTCATTGAACGGATTATCTGGTCCCCCATAGGGCAATGTCATTAAGTTAAGGAGCCATTTTAATAAGCTGGTTTGAAATTAGTAAAGGTTTTATACTTGCTTTTTGATTGGACATTTTTTTTGACTCGTTTAAATGATCTTCCCTTTCTGACGGGCAGAATATCTTTTATAAAATGGTTATGGAGTTTCTGTAAGATCAGAAGAGAATCATGTTGAGTGAACAGGTGAATAAGATTTACTTTGAGCTTCCCAAAAGATTTGTTTCGGTTGATTTTAACTGGATACTTTCTTTCTGTTATGTTTTCTACAGTTTGTTGAGCCCCTTTGATAAGTATGGAGTGCAGGTTGGCCATCATAACAGTGGCATAAAAATCCTGTAAAACAGAAAGGACTGTCAGTCCGCTAAAGGATTCTAGCTGCAGGATATTTTTCTGTATCGAAATGTTGGTTTCTATTCCCCATCGCATAAAATATAAATCTTTAAATTCTTCAGCGGGATGTCCCTGATCTTCCCACAGGTTGGTGATCAATACCTCTATAGAATTAGGAAGTTCAACCCGCACCAATCTTACTGGAATCAATGTGTCCTTTGTTATTTCAAAGCCATTCTTCTTTAATCCCACTATGGCCGAAGGAGTAGGCTGTATATCAACAAGCGAAGAAGGTTTACCACTTTGAATAAAGGCTTTAATCAGGTTTTGTGTTTCTTTTGCCCGGATCACGAACTTCCTTTCTTTTCTCTGCCATACGTGTAGAGCCACCATTTTGTAGTTGCTGAAATTCCGGTCATAGATCATCACCATATCTTCCTGTGTTTCCCCTATGGCCTTGTAAGCCATGTACAACTCTCCACATCGATAGGGTTTTATCTCTGCCAATAAGATGAGTTCGTTGAGCACATCGTAGTGATAAAAAGTTTTGGCCTGTACGAAATCAGCGTGTTGATTACTTTGTCCACCGAAGTAATTGTTCAGAGATGGAGTATTAACAAGGCTTATCGAAGAACCGTCTGCTGCAATAATCCGATAACCTTTCCATCGCTTAACAGCATTGCCATAGTATATGTAGAAACATTTTTGAAGGAGTCTGTTCCAGCAACTGAAAAAATCAGGTTTTAGTTTAACGCGTTGCTGAGAGAATGCACTCACCGAACAGGGCATTGGATTGCCCATTTCTTCAAAGAACTTTTCTAACTCAATACTGAGTGATTTTTTACTGAGCTTAACAATGAACAATACCAGTTTTGAAAAAGGTAATTTTCGGACACGGACAAAATACTGGTCAGAAACGCTAACTTTTTGGAGTAACTCTTTATGCGAAGATAGTACCGTTACAAAACGTTTCAGTCTGGCAATAATTTTTACATTTGCTTCATGCATGGGCTATAGTAAGTTTTAAGATTCGATACCTCAAAACTATTCAATACTATAGCCCTTTGCTTTCCATCCTCCCTTAACTTAATGACATTGCCCGCCGGGACTAGTAATTTTACTCTAATGACGTAATGCAATATTGACGTTCCGTAGGAATATAATATCGGTAATTAGAGGCAGGTATTATTTCAAATCCCGTAGGGATAAAATAGTATTACGCTCAATGCCAGTGACCTACGCCGTATCCTAGTGCATTTAAGATGATCATCCCAATATCCGTTTAGAAAATGAATATGAGCATCATTGAAGCCAGGAATTATCAATCGTCCTTTCAGGTTGATGACTAGAGTTGATGTTATCTTCGAACGATGCCACTGTTCTCTGGAACTCTAATCAACTATTTCAAAGCGTTCATCAAATTCTCCGGAAGTTTCTTAATAGGCGCCACTTGAATATTCGAATAAAAAACTTCAGCGCCTTCTGATTGAATCTGAATCTTACCTTTAGTCAACGGCAATTCCTGATCACCTTCTTGCTGACGGGAGTTGTACAGAACCATGTTCACCACACCATTCATCATATGTACAGTTGTGCCACCAAAACAATAGATGTCAACTGTGTTCCACTGCCCATTTGGTTTTTCGGCATCGGGATTTTTGATGCAATGTCTTCCGGTTGTGCTTTTTTCACTGAAGGTTAATAACTGTCCTGCGGGATCGTAGATACAATCCTTTTCATTTTTGACAGTGGCGTGCACATCAAACAAACCTCCAGCCACCCCCCAATAATCTCCACAATCACCTTCTTGTATCTGAAACTCTTGCGAGCGCATCCAGAAATTCCAATCGGCTCCGTGTTTGCCAACAGCATGATAAAGTATTCCGCTATCTCTCTTGCTGTCTTTTTTAGGCGCCCATTTTAATGTGCCCCATTTAAATTCAAGTCGCAGATGATAGTTTTCAAATTCTTCTTTGGTGGAGATACCTCCAAAGTGTTCACCGGAAATGCGAATGCTCTTTTTGCCATCTTCTTTCACGACTGTGAAAACATGATTGGGATCATTATTCAATCCTACAGGAGTACCTTCAAATTTATCAGTCGCTTTATTGTACGTAGGACCAAGGTAAGTATCCCAACCTTTAAAATCTTTGCCATTGAAAAGCGATCGCCATTTTGAATCGCTGCCGGATTTGAAATTGGTAAAAAGTAAAATTAAGAAGAGCGATAAGACAAGGTGCGTTTTGGAATATTTCATGATAGTAAATATACCATGTTTGGGATTCTTTAGTGAAGCTTGTGAGGAGACTTTTCGATTGCTTTAATCTGTTTAGCTCCCAGGTAAAATACATAGGCTGCCATAGCCATCAATACATGTGCGAAGTCATTGTGATTAAACCAACGATGTACTGTGAATTGTGAAAGATGCACCGTGGCTGCAATCGCTGAGATTCCAACGGCAATCAAGAGTAATTTACTTTCCTCATTTTTCTTTTTTCTATAAATGAAAAGTTCGAACGAGAATACAACGACAAGCAGGCCATAGGCTGCGTGAGCTTCTACGTAGAAAAAATCCAGCGTTGAGAGCACCACGGCAAGCATGGTGATTAGTTCAATAATATTTATGGCAGAGAAAAAGCGGCCAATGCGCTGTCCAATAAGTGGCTGAGCATGAAAGATTGCAGCCCGTTCAATCAGCGCGATAGAGAACATACTTAAGATCCACGTGGGCACTTTCCAGCCAAAATTCAGCGCGTGAATAAAGGCATGTCCGATAATACCTCCGTAGGCAGTTGAAATGGACATCGTTAGAAAATAATAAGCAAATAATCGGACAGCAGGCAACGTGCTTTTTGATTTTCTTAATTTCAAAAAGGCATAAAGACAAACTGCCGAGACCAGCAGATCAGTAATGGCTGTTACGGGTTCCGAAATTCGAATACCCAATAATTCTGTGGCTGTTTCTGAATCCTCCATGATGGAACGTTACAAACTAAATTTGCTCAACAAAAATAATAGTGGATACCCAGGCTCATTCTTTCATTAATCCTCAGTTATGATAAAGTATATGTTCAGTTTGATTCGTTATGGGTCTTTATTTGGGCTTGTTAGAAGCGTTGTGTATGGCGTGGACTTTTGTCGCTCCAAGATAAAACACATAGGCAGCAACCGCCATCAATACATGAGCGATGTCGTTGTAATTAAACCATCGATCGATCGAAAACTTTGAGAGATGTACGATGGCAGGAAGAGCAGAAAAACCAACGGCAATCAGTAGTATTTTACTTTCTTCATTTCGCATCTTTATGAAAATGTAAAGTTCGAATAAAAACACAATTGCCAACAGCCCAAAAGCGGCATGCACTTCTACAAGGAAGAAATTTAATGTTGATATCAAGGCCACCACCATCGTGATGAGTTCAATAATATTAAGAATTAAAAAAAAACGAGTAGTGCGTTTTGAGAAAAGCGGCCTTGCATGAATTATAGCGGCTCGCTCAATAAAGGTGATGGAGATCATGCTGATAATCCAGGTAGGTACTTTCCAGCCAAAGCCAAGTGTATTTTGAAGTCCGTGCCCAATAATACCACCAGACGCAGTTGCCAGAGACAGGGTAAGGAAATAATAAGCAAATAGTTTTACAGCCGCTGATTGCGTCTTTAGCTTTCGTAATTTCCAATAGGCATACAAGCAAACGATCGATACCAAAATATCCGTAACTACCGTTACCGGTTCTAATATTTGAATGCCCCATAACTCTACAGATGTCTTTACATCCTCCATCGTTGTGGTTTTACAATTCCTATTTGTAATTAACGATAATAAGAAATGATATTCCTATTTCTTTTCTATAAGTCAATCGATCAAGAGGACTTTGTCCTGTTATTCTTAACTTTAGCATTCTGTTAAGGGCTTAAAGAATTGAAAATGGTAAAGAAAATACTCTGGATCACCTTCATCATTTTAGTTATTGTGGCGATTGCCTTTTTTAGTATTGCTCCGGGGATGATTGACAAGTCCATGAACAAAGTCATTCACACCGCTTCACCATCCGATAAAGTAGACTGGTACGATTCGATTCCTTTCATTGCTGATCTTCATTGTGATGCCTTATTGTGGGATAGAAATTTCCTGGAGCGTCAAAACAATGGTCACGTTGACTTGCCACGTATGCAAGAAGCGAATGCGGCATTCGAAGTGTTTACGGTTGTGAGTAAAACCCCTCGTGGGATTAACTACGATAAGAACACTGGAGACACTGATCAGATTGCGCTACTTAGTTTTGCGCAGTTAAAATCTCCTTCTGATTGGTTTAGCATTAAATCGCGAGCGCTTCATCAATGCGAACAACTCCATGAGTTTGCGGAAGATAGTAATGGTGAATTTCGTGTCATCACTAACAAGAAAGAACTGCAACAATTTATTGCTGATCGCAAGACTAATCATCGTCTTACTTCGGGGATGCTGGGATTAGAAGGTGCCCAATGCCTGGAGGATAATCTTCAAAACCTGGATGCTTTTTATAAAGCAGGGGTACGCTACATTGGTCTCACACACTTCTTCGATAATGAATGGGCTGGTTCAGCACATGGTGTTAATAAAGGTGGCCTTACGGATAAAGGGAAAGCTCTGATTAAAAAGATGGATAGTCTGCATATCATTATTGATATCGCTCACGTTTCTCCTAAGGCGATGAATGATATTTTCGCCACTACATCGGGACCAGTCATCCTTTCGCATGGAGGAGTGAAGGGAACATGCAATAATATTCGCAATCTTTCTGATGAACAGATTATGGAGATTGGTAAACGCAATGGACTTATTGGAATAGGTATGTGGGATACGGCTGTATGTGGAACGGATATTGAAGCAACGGCACGAGCCATTCAATATGTTGCTAATAAAATTGGAGTAGACAAAGTAGCAATGGGCTCCGATTTTGATGGAGCCACCATCACCAGTTATGACATTAATGGTTTTCCTTTAATCGTTAATGCGCTTGTTCAAAAAGGATTTAACAGGAAGGATATTGAAAAAATTATGGGTGGTAACGTGCGTGATTTTATGTTGCGTAATCTTCCGGATTAGATTGAAATCTTCGATGCCGTTTTATAAACTTAACAAACTTTAAGATGAGATTGCTTAGTGTTCTATTTTTCTGCGTTGTATTGAATAGCTGCCTGTCGCAACCTTGTCCTGCCAAGCTTGACTTAAGCAAAGCTATAATTACAAATGAAAATCGTGGAGGTAATCCAATTGCATTAATCGATGAACAAGCACTGGCTGGCGATCCTTTAAATAAGAAAGGTGGAGACCCGAAGACACTTTGGTTTCCGGGTTGGGCAAAGACTGATCATCCGGCAAGTACTTATATTGATTTACGGAACCCTGCAACGCTATCATCAATATACCTGCGTGATGTTAACAATAAAGGCTTCTTTAAAATAGAAGCTGGTTCGCCTGGCCACTGGTACACCATTGCCGGTGATAGTCTGAAAAATTATCAAACATGGAATGCTCATCCTGTAGATATTACGACTCAATACATTCGGTTCACCCGTGTAACAGGAAATTCTAATGCATCAGAAGTAGTAGTGTATGGTTGTTTATTGCCAGATGGTGGACCACCTTCGGCTGTTAAGGACCTCCGTGTTAATGTAGTCACTGATCGCTCGATCAAAATCCTTTGGACATCAACCGGAGATGATGGAATATTAGGATCATCAACACAATATGACATTCGATATAGCACTTCACCAATTGTAGGGTCAGTAGATTTTGAAAAAGCAAAACCTGTGGAAGGTGAGCCTTCTCCACGCTTTTCAGGAACTGTACAATCGTATTTGGTGAGAGGTCTTTTGCCCAAGACAATGTATTACTTTGCAATGAAAGCAAGCGATGAAGAAGGTAATGCCAGCACATTATCCAATACGATTTCAGCAACTACCTTAGAAGCAACTCAACCCAGTATTATCACGATGGATAAATTTATTGGAGCAAATGCTTTTGTTGATGATCCTATCGATAAAGTAAAAGCAGTAGGTTTCATTCGTGAATATCACAACTGGAGGTGGGATGAAGGTGGAGCAAAAACGTACGAAGGCTATCCAAAAAATAGAATGAAGTTTGCACCTAGCGCAGGAGCGGAGGGAAGTTGGAACTTTGATAATTATTATTCTCGCATAAAAACCGAGGGTCTGGAAATATCTCCTGTTATTCAAGGCAATGTAAGCTGGCTTCAAGGAGGAACGAATTTTCCATTTGATGATAAACCGCTTGATACATCGGGTGCAAAGGCGGATGATCCGAACTCATATCAGGCGAAGGCGCATCATTCATTTCAATTTGCTGCACGTTATGGCAGTACAACGGTGAAGGTGGATAAGTTAACACTTGATCCAGGACAACATTTTAAGACGGGACTAGGTCTTGTTCATTACATGGAGGATTGGAATGAACCCAACAAATATTGGCTTGGTGCAAAAGCTGAATTTCGCCCAGCTGAATATGCAGCTCTGGCAAGTGCAAATTACGATGGCCATGGCGGTACGATGGTGCAGGGTACTAAAACATTTGGAGTAAAGCAGGCTGATCCTAAAATGAAATTTGTAATGGGTGGTACAGCTGGAATTGATTTGAAATGGATAGAAGACATTCAATATTGGTTTGAGAATAATCGACCTGATAATTCATTTATTCCTGATGTTATTAATGTTCATCATTATGCTTGGAAAAATGAAAAGAAGGCTCAAGGGGGAGGACCAGCGAAAAGCCCGGAGGAAGATGACTTTAAGGGAAAGATGAAAGCCATTGTAGATTATAGAGATCAACATTTTCCGAACGTTGAAGTTTGGATTTCGGAGTTCGGATGGGATACTAATCCAGGTTCGCCATTGTGTCCTGCCGTTGTTCCTTCAAATGATATTCAGGAAGTTCAGGCACAATGGATTGTTCGTGCTTACCTTGCATTTGCAGCAGCAGGTGTAGATCGTGCTCAGATGTATATGTTACGTGATATTAATCCTGAAAGTACAAAATGGTATACGTCAAGCGGATTAATAGGACCAAAAGGTGACTGGTCTCCGAAAAAATCATGGTATTATGTTTACACGCTAAAGAATTCTTTGAGTAATATGGTTTACATAGGTGAGGAGGCTTCCTCTGATCCCAATGTGTTGATTTATAAATTCAGGAATGTAAGTGATTCTTCCGGTGCCTACGTGGTGTGGGCAAAAACGAAGATAAATTACACCTTGCCATCGTATAAATTAAAACTCGTTGGATCACCAACCCTTGCAAAAAAAAATGAGTTGACGGTTGGCGAAATCAACGGAACTCAGTCTTCTCTTTCAATAAAAGAGAATGGTGTAACAATTTCTGTAAGCGAAAGACCTGTTATTATTTTGGTTGATGATATTAAGTAACATCAAAACAATGTTTGTGGTTAATTGATCAGCACCCCCTGAAGCTGTTTTGGATTTCGCAGGGCTGCTGATATACCTTTGCTCACAGACATTGTTAAATGAAAAATTGATTTATGTTTAGTTGGGGTATTAAAGTGATTTTAATCAACGAATAGCTACTTCGCATTCTATCTGTGGCAAGTAGAGAAATAGACTGTCCGCAATCCTCATGGTGTTTTTAACTTTTAGCGGACTGTTGACTACTATCTATTAGAAGTCTATCACTGTCAGATAATAGTAGTTGACTACTGAATAAAAGTTGTGAACTTTCACTACAAAGGCACTAACTCTCAGTAGGTGGTTGGCGACTATTGATCAATCGTTACAAGTGATCATCTTAAAGTTGTGAACTTTCATGGTAGCCCCGTCAACTTTCAGTTGGTAGTTGATACCTATTTGCTGAAAGTTGGCAACTTGAATACATAAATTCAGGGCATTCCATTCACATTCAATAACGAAAGACGTTTGACTTGCAATTTTCATCCTAAAGTAGCTGATAAAGGTCAAGAAGCGGTTTTTTATCACATTTCGTAAAACAAATCATTTTTTATAGGTCTCGCCATTTTCCCACTAGATGGGAATGCGCCTCCTTATGTTTGCATTATCAACACAGAAAACATAAATAAACTGTATATGAAAAAGCGAGTAAAAATCCCGGTAGGAAATCCAGTAGCCTTATTGGATTTAGCCAAAAAAGTACAGTCCAAGCATGCAGCCGATGGCGATGCATCACCATTGAAAGTTCTGAAGTGGACAGATTTCAATGCCATGCTTGAACAGGCGATGGAGAGCCATGAAAAGGCACAAAAAGGGAAGCGAGAAATGGTAGAAGCCTTTCAACAACGCGATCTGAAGCTTCAGGCAATTACCAATGCCTTGCGCGACAGCCGAGATGTCCTTTCGGGCGTGTACAAAAAGGAGATGAAAGTGCTTGGTCAATGGGGCTATGAAGTTCTTGACATGCGCAGCAATGTAGACCAGTCTAACAATGAAAAGGTTGAAGCAAAAGCTTGACGATTTGGGTCGTTGGATTTAAAAAGGAGCCCAGTGCTCCTTTTGCGTAAAAAAAACAAAGCTATTTCCGCTTATTTTTCACAGTATATATTGCGTCCAATAGTCCATCTTTATCAGCATCCAGCGAGAGCTCCCAAAACATAATGCCATCAAGTTGATGTTTGATGACATAGTTGGTTTTTAGTTGCATGGACTGAATATCATCATATGTAACAAAAAGTTTTTCCTTTGAATTATATAGGTAAGGTGCATTTACTTTTTCATCCCAGTATTTTACAAAACCCTTTGCCTCATCAAATTCTCCCAACTTACTATAGTCAATAAAGGATTTGAACTTTCCAGATTGATAAAGTCCATTATTTACATTCGGAACATTTTCCCACATCCTTCCATAGAACGCTGCTCCAATAACAAGTTTGTTTGCGGGAATACCGGATTTGATAAGGTAACTAACAGCATTGTCGGTCGACTCACGTTGTTCTTCTCTTGAGTACAATGCCGTATGATGTCCTGTTTGAGTTGAGAAACCGCTGATGAGATCGTATGTCATTAAATTAACACGATCAACATCTTTTATAATGGCCTTCCAATCAACGGACTCTTCAAGAAATTTCTGAAAGCCCCCCGCTGCGAAACTGATTTCATACTTTTCTCCCAAAGTTTTTCGAAGCGATCGTATTAGCGCTGTGAAATTCTGTTTATCAGCCAATGAGTATGCATGACCTGGAAACCCTTCGATCGAAGGATATTCCCAATCCAGATCGATTCCATCTGTTTTAAAATATTGATTAAGGTAAAGAACAGATTCTGAAAATTCATTTCGGCCAGCAGCAGAAGAGAAAACAGGTGAGCACGTCTCGCAACCACCCCAGCCTCCAAGGGAAAGAATTATTTTAAGATCAGGATTGCGTTTCTTTAATTCAACCAGATTCTTGATGGTTGTCGAATCTCTTGGTGAATCTACCGTGAGACGATTGCCTTTCAAATGACAGAAGCTAAAGATGATGTGTGTTAATTTTTCTGCTGGTATAGCCTGAACCTTTTCTGGTCCGGCAGAATAATAAGCGATAATGTTTAATGTCTTTTTTGTTTGGGCTACGAGTAACTGTATACTGAATACAATAGCGAGTGTTAGAAACGATTTCTTTAACATTGGTTTAAGATTAGTTCACTCAATTTCGATTGAAAAAAGATACTGAAATTATCTTTTATGTAAACGGAAGCAATTCTTTGTAAGCAGGTTAGTGTGCTGTGTGTGAATATTTTTTAGTCTTTCGTTACTTGATGTGAGGTGCTTCACTAGGAACCACCCTTTATCAAAGTAAAGGCTCAATTGCTTTGAGGACCGTGTTCGCTACAATTTTATGTCCATCAGCGTTAGGATGTATACCATCAGCAATATTGAGTTTCTCTACACCACCCACATCTTGCAATAAGAAAGGGATAAGCGATGCATTGTTTTTCTTGGCCAGTGTTGGAAATACCTTTTTGAATTTAGTTGTATAATCAGGCCCCATGTTGGGTGGTACCAACATACCGGCAATCACAATCTTTACTTTTGGGTTTTTGACTTTTACCTTGTCGATAATCTTCTGAAGATTGGTTTCGGTTTGATCCAAAGGTAATCCCCTCAAGCCATCATTCGCACCGAGTTCTAAAACAAAAATATCAATCGGCTGACGCAATACCCAATCTAATCTGGAAAGTCCACCAGCAGACGTCTCACCGCTGAGTCCTGCATTTACGACTTTTACCGTCTTACCTTTCTCCTTTAGCTTTTTCTCCACTTGGTTCGGAAAGGCCTCTTCCGTTGAAAGTCCGTAGCCGGCCGTTAAGCTATCGCCATAAAAAAGAATTACTTTAGGAGTTGGTGTAACCTGAAAGATGGAGAGGAATGAAATAATAAATAGCTTTTTTACGACCATAGGTATAAACTCAATTGTGTTTTCGTCTTTACTGAAACAATTTTAGCTTAATAACGCTTTACCATCCTAATTGATTTAACAAAAACCATGTCAACAATCGTACTTCAAGCTGAAAATCTCACGAAGATATATCGCTCAGCCGATAAAGAACTTACCGTTTTAGACAATGTCTCTTTTTCTGTAGAGCAAGGAAGCTCCATCGCTATCATAGGTCCTTCGGGTAGTGGCAAGACTACCTTGCTTGGCCTTTGTGCTGGTTTGGATACGGCAACCTCCGGTACGGTCTCGTTGATGAACTTTAAATTAAATGCTATTGATGAAGATGATCGGGCGTATCTTAGAAATCAGTTTGTTGGTTTTGTATTCCAGAACTTTCAATTGTTATCTACCCTTACAGCACTGGAAAATGTAATGGTGCCTCTTGAACTTCGAGGCGAAAAGAATGTTGCTCCCAAAGCGAAAGAGTTACTACAACGTGTGGGACTTGGCGATCGCACACATCACTATCCTTCTCAATTATCAGGAGGAGAGCAGCAGCGTGTTGCCATGGCAAGGGCTTTTATCACCAATCCAAAAATACTATTTGCGGATGAACCTACCGGTAATCTCGATGAGGAGAACGCTATACACATTACCGAGCTTTTATTTAATATGAATAAGGAGCAAGGTACTACACTGGTATTGGTTACGCACAATCTTGAGCTTGCTCAACGAACTCAACGCATCCTGCGAATGAAGGGAGGAAAGATGGTAGAGGAGACATTGACGGCGGCCAGCGCACAATATTGATTTAGGATGTGTGATTATTGACTAGTGATATGAGATTTTGTAAGTGCCCAAACACCTACACACTCAAACCCCAAAACACTCTAAGCTCTCATGATTGAATACATTATCAAGATAAAACGAAACACACGATCAATCTTCAAAGACCGTTGGATTTGGTTGATGGCGTGGCGTGATGCAAGACATAACTTTTCAAGACTCTTCCTTTTTGCAGCTTCATTAGTAACGGGTATAGCCGCTGTGGTCGCGCTCGACTCGATTAATAACACATTACAAACTGACATTGATCGAAATGCCAAGGAACTTCTTGGAGCCGATCTGGTAGTAAATGGCGATAAGAAATTTAACAAAGAACTTGTTGCTGCTTTCGACTCAACAAAGCTTGAACAGGCAGGAGAGGTAGATATGGCTTCGATGGTGTTGTTTCTGAACAATGGACAATCCCGGTTGATTCGCCTGGTGGCAATTTCAGGGCCTTTTCCTTTCTATGGAAAAATTGAAACACAACCGGCAGACGCATTTTCTAAAATCTCCAGAGGAAGAATCGCGCTAATGGATGAAACACTTGCTACACAATATGAGGTAAGTTCAGATGATTCCATTCGTGTTGGCAAAAGTGTTTTTAAGGTAGCCGGAGTGGTTACAAAAATACCAGGAGGTGGTGGCATTATGGCATCGTTTACACCCTCTGTTTACATTTCAATGAGTGAGCTTGATTCAACAGGTCTTGTTCAGTTTGGAAGCCGGGTGAATTACAAGAACTTCTTTAAGATTGACGATCCCAAGCAACTTGATAAGACGGTTAAGAAACTTGATCCGTTACTCAAGAAGTTTGGTCATTCATATGATACAGTTCAGGAACGAAAAGAAGGGCTGGGTGAAGGGTTTTTATCCATCTATCGTTTCTTTTCATTGCTTGGTTTTATTGCATTGATATTGGGATGTATTGGTGTTGCCAGTTCGGTTCATATTTATGCGCGTGAAAAACGTGATGAGGTAGCTGTTCTGAGATGCGTTGGCTCTTCTGGCTGGCAGGCATTTAATATCTACTTCATTCAGATTTTTGTGCTAGGTATTGTTGCCAGTGTTATCGGTTCATTGCTGGGTTTGGGTATTCAGCAAATACTTCCAATGTTTTTAAAGGGAATCATTCCGTTTGAAATAGGTTTCTCTATTTCTTGGTCATCGTTAACTCTTGGACTCTTATTAGGAACAGTAATTTCAATTTTATTTTCCATTCTGCCATTAGTATCTGTTCGATTTGTGCCACCGCTCACGGTATTACGCGCTTCAACAGAAACAAAATTACCTTTCTCTAAAACCAGAATGATAACCATTCTGCTCATCGCTATTTTTCCAATTGCGTTTGCATGGATTCAAACACGGAGCCTGCTTACTGGTGTGTCTTTCTTTTTGGGGTTGGCCGCGGCTTTAGGTTGTTTATCGCTTGTCGCTTTGGGCTTGTTGTATTTGGTCCGCAAATTCTTTCCTCATAATGCTGGTTTTATTGTGCGCCATTCCTTGTCCAGTTTATTCAGACCAAACAATCAAACGCGTGTTCTTCTGGTTACAGTGGGATTAGGGGCATTCATTATTTCAATATTGAATATTGTTGAGCAAAGTATGTTGGGGCAGGTTGAATTCACCGGACAAGAGAATCAATCAAATACTATTTTGTTTGATATTCAGCCAGCACAAAGAGAAGGTGTAACGAAGCTGATGGAGGATAACAAATTGAAAGTAAATCAGGTTGTACCTATCGTTACCTGTCGATTAAGCGAACTAAAAGGTAAGTCAGTTGAATCCTATATAACCGATGAAGATGATAGCATTCCTGACTGGGCAGTAACACGCGAATATCGTGTTACTTATCGCGATAGCCTTCATCATTCTGAAACATTGACAAAAGGGGAGTTGCATCACAAGGCGTCAGGCAGGGATTCCATTTGGGTTACTCTTTCGGAGGGGATGGAAGAATCCTTAGGAGTGACCATTGGTGATAGTTTGGTTTTTGATATTCAAGGAGTGCCAATGCGTGTTCGCATTTCAGGGATTCGAAAAGTAGAGTGGCAAAAAGATCCTCCTAATTTTATTTTTGTTTTCCCGAAAGGTGTGCTGGAAGAAGCACCACAGATTTTTGTTGCAACAACACGCATCAGCGATCAGCAGATTGCAAATAAATTCCAACAACAATTAGTGATGTTGTTTCCAAACGTTTCGCTTATTGATTTACGACTCATTCTCAGCACGGTAAATGGTTTGTTTGATAAACTTGGACTAGTAATTCGATTCTTAGCGCTATTCAGTATTATTACTGGTTTGGTTGTGTTAGCAGGAGCAGTGATCAACAGTAAGTTTGTTCGCATCAAAGAAAATGTATTATTGAGAACCATAGGAGCGAGAACAAGACAGATCACGATGATTACCTTAATTGAGTATGCCTGGCTTGGATTGTTTTCCGCTTTAACCGGATTGATTTTATCGCTCGGTGGTGGATACTTACTGACTAAATTCTTTTTTGAAATTACCTTTGCTTTCGATCCACTTGAACTAACAGTGATTGGCTTTGGTGTTGTTTTTCTTACTGTATTGATTGGATGGTTTAATTCGCGTGAAGTGATCAATACACCACCACTTCAGATTTTAAGAAAGGAAGGGTAGAGCATTTGGTTTAGCTTATAAATCATAGAAATATTTGATTGACAGGATTTAGTAATTCTCTTTATCCTTATTTTCGTGTTTGTCTTTGATTAAAGACATTGATGAAGTACATGAATTTCTAACTCCACTTAATGTTATATTAAATGTCTCAAACCAGCAATATTTTAAACACCATCGGTAATACGCCATTGGTAAAATTGAAGAAGATTGTCCCTAAAAACAGCGCTTCAGTTTACGTTAAGCTGGAGTACTTTAATCCAACAGGCTCGTATAAAGATCGTATGGCGTTAGCTATTATTGAAGGGGCTGAGAGACGTGGAGCATTGAAGCCTGGTATGACAGTAGTGGAATGTACCGGAGGAAGTACAGGTACATCGATGGCGTTTGTATGTGCGGTAAAGAATTATTCTTTCAGAGTCGTTTCATCAGATGCATTCGCGAAAGAGAAATTAATGTTGATGCGCTTGTTTGGCGCTGATCTTGAATTGGTGCAAAGTGAAGGAGGAATGATTACTCCGGATCTTATTCCTAAAATGATTGAACGGGCAAAAGAAATTACTGAAGAGACAAAGGGTTATTGGACTACACAGTTTGAAAACAAAGATGCCTTGGATGGATATAGAATAATGGGCAATGAAATCATTGACCAGTTAGGAGCACCAATTGACTTGTTTTGTGCTGGGGTTGGAACCGCAGGTATGTTTATGGGTGTGGCGCAGGCTTTTAAGGCGAATAATAAACAAACAAAATTAATAGTATTGGAACCCGCATCAGCTCCTCTTTTGTCAAAAGGAGTGAAGGGGAGTCACAAAGTAGAAGGTATTGCAACAGGCATAATACCGCCATTATTGGATACAGCATATTATGATTCAGTAGAAGCTATTGAAGAATCAGAAGCACGCATCATGGCAAAACGATTGGCCTCTGAAGAAGGAATATTAGCGGGTACTTCCTCTGGATTAAATGTAGCGGCAGCAATCAAACTTGCGAAAGAACTTGGCCCTGGTCATAACATCGTTACAGTGGCGTGTGACTCTGGAATGAAATACTTTGCGAGTGGTTTGTTTAATTAGGTAGATGATGATCTATCCGTACATTTGTGGGAATTAACCTTCATCTATGTCCAAAACAAAAATCACAATCAACAATAATGGTTCAGTAAAATTAGAGGGCGACTTTGAAATTGTTGACATGAATGGGAATTCTTACGGACTTCAGGGAAGAACAGTTGTTTCGTTGTGCCGTTGCGGTCATTCAGCCAATAAACCCTTTTGTGATGGATCGCACAAGCAACAAAATTTCGAGCATGCAGCCCAGGCTTTTGATCTACCTCCTAAAAAAGTACTTTAACAGGCGGAACAACACCTCAATTATCAACTGATTTCGAAGTATTGAAATTACCTTTGCTTTGGAAGAAGGAACCACCAGGAAAAAAGACTACCTTTCGGCCGATTATGCCCGGAATTTGATTTTGTAACGACCCCCTCACGAATCATTCTTCAGGCACATTCTCTTTTTCAAACTTTTTAAAAACGATGAACCTACGATCACAGTACCCAACCGAGCTTAACCTCTATACTTCGTTATGGAATAAATACCGCCCGGTAATTCTTAAACTGATGTCAGCGGCAGCCACTGAGCCTCAGCAATACAAACTTTTCCCACACGAATTTAAGGCAGTGGGTGAGAAAGTAAAGAAAGGGTATACGTTTTCATTGCAAGCGGCAAACGGAAAAGCATTGAATAATATAAAGGGTTCGGCCGTTGCTCAGGATTTACTTCAGGTTTTACAGCAATCTAAAACAGCATCACAGTTAATGACAGAAGCTACGTTTGAGCTGAGCATGGATAAACATTTTGTTTTTCAGGTGAACCGCAAGGAAACAGTAGCAGCCGTTGTTGAAGAGGTAGGAGCGGAGTAGTGAATTGATGTTGGGCTATGTCTTGCATAGCCTTTTTTATTTATAAGTTGTTCGTTTAACAGAACATCTTCGCTTATTTCGTTTCTTTCTAAAATACCTTCGTCATGATTGAACCAGCTCCTTATTCATTGGATGAGATTCTTAAGAATTTGTCCATTGCATCACTCAACGATATGCAAAAGGAAATGCTGGATACCTTTTCAAAACGGGATGACATCCTTTTGCTTTCTCCAACAGGTAGTGGCAAGACGCTCGGATTCTTGTTATCACTGTTGTCAAAACTAAATACCAACGAACCGAATACTCAGGCATTAATACTTGCTCCATCCAGGGAATTAGCACAACAACTTGAAACTGTTTTCAAAAGTATGAAAACATCGTTCAAGGTAAGTTGCTGCTATGGGGGACATTCTCTAAAGACAGAAAGGAATAATTTACTTGTTCCACCTGCCGTACTTATTGGTACGCCTGGAAGAATAGCCGATCATATTGACAAAGGAACGTTTAGCACAAAAGCAATTCATACATTAATATTTGATGAGTTTGATAAAGCATTAGAATTCGGTTTTACCGAGCAGATGAGCTTCATTGTGAAGAACCTTCCATCCGTGAAAAAAAGAATTTTAACTTCGGCTACACAAGCTATTGATATTCCTGCTTTTGTTGGTGTGAAAAGCCTGACGATTTTGGATTACCTCAAAACTGAAAATCGTTCTCAAGGGCTTACTATAAAAATAGTGGTCTCGGAAGACGTTGATAAACTTGAAATTTTTTTAAAACTGATTGCAGCATGTGCTCCTGCTGAACAAGCCATTGTATTTTGTAATCACCGTGAATCAGTAGAACGAATCAGCGACCACTTGACCAAATATGGTGTAGTGAGCGAATGTTTTCATGGAGGTTTAGATCAAGATCAACGGGAGCGTACATTGGCTAAGTTTAGAAATGGAAGCACGAATATTTTGGTAACTACCGATCTGGCATCGCGAGGATTGGATATCACCAACATCAAGCATATTGTGCATTATCAAAAACCAACAACAGAAGAAATCTTCATTCACCGTAATGGACGCACCGCACGAATGGGTGCAGCAGGAACAGCGTATTTATTGTTAACAACAGAAGAAGAACGGCCTGCTTACATACCGGAAGAAACAGAAACGCTTGAAATTCCGGAAGTGTCCACACTCCCTGAAAAGCCCAAATGGGTAACACTCTTTATAGGTAAGGGAAAGAAAGACAAGGTTAACAAAATGGATGTTGTGGGGTTCTTGTCAAAGGTAGGTAATCTCAATAAAGAGGAGGTTGGACTTATTGAAGTGAAGGATTATTTTTCGTACGCTGCTGTTGAACGTAGCAAAGCGAAGGAGGTAATCAATCTCACCAGTGGTGAGAAGATAAAGAACAAAACATCTCGTATTGAAATTGCCTGATTGCCGTTCTCTAATGTTTTGTCAGGCTTGATCAGAAATTAGATTCAGATTCTTAATTTCGAGCAAAATTAAAAAGCATTAAGCATGGCATATGTATTAATTTTAGGAGCAAGCAGTGATGTAGCAGTTGCCTGTGCCCATCAGTTTGCTAAAGAGAAATATGATCTATACCTGGCAGGTCGTGACACGGATCAGTTGAATATACAGGCGAACGACATCCAGATAAAGTATGGAGTTAAAGCTTCCGCTATCGTTTTCGATGCATTGCTTTTTGATCAGCATTCTTCCTTTTACGATGGACTAAATCCGAAACCCGAGATTGCAATTTGTGTTTTCGGATTATTGGGTGATCAATCCATATCAGCAAAAGATTGGGTTTCGTGTAAGCGGGTAATTGATTCAAATTTTACCGGAGCAGCCTCGATACTTAACGTTATTGCAAACCATTTTGAGGAACGCAGGTCAGGTGTGGTTGTAGGCATAAGTTCAGTTGCCGGAGAGAGAGGTAGACAGAGCAACTATATTTATGGAAGCGCGAAGGCTGGTTTCACCGCATATCTTTCAGGTCTCCGAAACAGACTTGCCTCTTTCGGAGTTCACGTTGTTACAGTCAAGCCTGGCTTTATTAATACTAAAATGACAGAGAACCTTAAACTTCCTAAACCCATAACAGCACAGCCAAAGCAACTTGGTGAGGCTATCTTTAATGCTGTAAAAAAGAAGAAAGATGTTATTTATGTATTGTCAATCTGGCGACTCATCATGCTTATTATCCGAAATATTCCAGAAGGAATTTTTAAGAAGCTAAAGCTTTAAATAAATCCTTGTCAGATTTCAATTTGCTTGACTAGGTAAGCACCTAAATAAAGACTGTTATGATGATCGCATTAATCAATCTTGAGAAATCCTTAGTGGTTCCAGTTCGTTCAACCATAGTTACTACTCTCGTTTGTTAAGTAAATGAATTAACGAAATCGAATGAAATTGAAATCCGAGACCATTTCAAGATAGAATCCTGGGTTAAGATCCAATCATCTTGTTAAAAATTCTTGAATAAGGCAGAGCTTAAAGGTCAAATTTGGGTTTCGAGTCGGCCGAAGTTGGTATATTTGTAAATAGACGGGTTACGTATACCAGTTTTTAGCCTATGAATAATCTAAGGCTTGACTCACTAAATTGATGGGTGAGGTTTTGGAGACTTTAAATTCAGAATATGATTACGATAGTAACGACTTATATTTTAATGATGGCGACTATCGGGTGCCGCCAGTCCGTCTTAATAATAATTTTTTAATGATTGACACCTTATACATGGTGAACAGGCTGGTTATCATTGCATGCATCCTTCTTCCCTTAAAGGCTACTGCTCAAGTTCCTGACTATGATGTGCCAGAAAAACTCTCAGTGTCGGTGAATACGGGTGCTGAGGAAAGCATGCCACTTCTTTCACCTGATGGCAAATCGCTTTTTTTTAGCCGATCACTATACTCTGGAAATGTTGGAGGAAAATACACCGGTCATGATATTTGGATAAGTGAGCGATTAGTTAAAGAATGGAAGAAGGCGGATAATGAAAAGATTAATTTTAATAACAAGAATAATAATGCAGCAATTGGCATGAGTGCTTCTGGTGATGTGTTGTATTTAACGGATGCTTCTCCTTCCAAAAAAGTGAACGGCATTTACTTTTGTAAACGGATGAGCAGCTCATGGACGAAGCCAGAATTTATACCCATAACGGGCATTGAGAATGATGGCTTCCTTAACTTTTATATGTCTCCAAGCTTTGATGTTTTGTTTATTTCGATGAAAGGAAATGATTCAAAAGGAGAAGAAGACATTTATGTAAGCATAAAAGAATCTACAGGTCAATGGACGAAGCCAAAAAATTTGGGCCCAACGATCAATACTCCAGGTTTTGAAATTTCTCCTTTTCTTTCCAATGACAAGAAACACCTCTATTTTTCTAGCAATGGGCATCCAGGAATGGGTGATGCCGATATTTTTGTAAGCGAGCGTTTATATGGATCGTGGGAGGCTTGGTCTGTTCCGCAAAATCTTGGCAAAGTAATCAACTCAAGTAAATTTGATGCGTACTTTTCTACCTATGGTGACTCTATCTGTTTCTTTTCCAGTAACCGGTTGGGAACTTCCTCAGATATTTTCGTCACATATTCCAATAGTGCAAAGAGAAAGGAAATTCAACAGAAAGAAGTAGAGAGACTCATTGAAGAATCAAAGTCACTCCTTTCGGAAGTAAGAGAAGGAGTTGATAAAACCGGCTTAATCACGGAAGTGCAATTGCTTACTTTTAATGAGAGTGAATTAAGTGAAGATTCTAAACAAGTTATTGCAAAGGTATCTTCAAAGATTAAAGGAAATGACTCGCGTATTGCAATACTGAGTTCTCCTAAACCTGAATTTACAAGAAGTTCAGGTTTACTTGTGAAGGTGATTAAATCGGAATTGATGAAACGGGGTATTGAAGAGAGTAGAGTGATCTTCTCTTCAAATGAAGACAAAATGTTTGATGATAGTGCACTTCAAGCCAGACTTGCCACACTAAATAGAAATCAATTTTTGTTGGTTTTAATGCAGTAGTGTTGGTTCGCTGATTGGAAGTGAGTAAGGGAAATATGTTTTAAAGAGCATTTTAACGTAATTTTGAATATGGAGATGTTTGATTTTATAGTATTGTACCGAATTCTTCTTCGGAAATTGTGGCTATTGATTCTGATACCAGTATTAGCTGCAGCGGTTACTTATTTTCTAACCAGTGGCATTCCGAATAGATATAAATCCACCGCTCAACTCACTACAGGCTTTACAACCAATGACCAGATTACAATTACCAATGAGGGAGGAAGCATACGGGATGCTGGAGTGAAATTCAATAATCTTATTGAAACAATGAAATCTGAAATGGTTCTCAGTCTGGTATCCTACCAATTGATGATCCATGATCTGACTGACCCTAGCCCATTTCGAAAATTTGATCCAAAAACACATCGCTCACTTTCAGCAGAAGAGATTCAGGAAAGTGTGTCCATTTGCAGATCAAAGCTTGAAAAGATGGAACTCCTTTCTTCTTTTGATCCAAAGGAAAGACGACTTCTTGATCTGTTTAATTCTTATGGCTACAGCAATTGGCAGATGCTTACTGATTTAAGTATCACCCGTGTGAAGGATACTGATTATATTAAGATACAGTTTGTCGCAGAAGATCCAATTCTTTCTGCATTTGTTGTCAATACATTAAGTCAGGAATATATTCGATTTGATAATGATATTAAGTCGTCTCGTTCTGGCCAATCTGTTACTTTCTTTGAGAATCTGTCAAAAGAGAAGAAAAAAATACTGGATGATAAAACACAGCTATTAAATAGCTATAAATCCTCAAACAATGTAATAAACTATTCAGTTGAAACTACATCTCGAATTTCACAGATATCCAGTTATGAATTGGCAAGAAATGAAGCGATAAGTAAAATTCAGGCAATTAAATTATCCATAGCAAATGTTAATAAGAAACTTGCCGGGACTGCAAAAGAGCAGAGTACAAATAACTCCAATTCAAAAATTCTACAGATAAAAACTAAAATTGAAGAGTTAACTAAAATCTATAACGATGGAGGATCCTCTGATGCAAGTTTGCAAAAAACCATTACAGATCTACGGTATGAATTGCAAGTGGAAATGGATCGTCTTGCAAATTCCGAAGGTTCAGCAGGACAATCGCAAAGTAGCATTAGATTAGATCTGGAGGGAAAGAAAAATCAATACGAATTAGAGTTGGAGATTGCGGAGGCTAATTTATCATCTATTAACTCAACGCTTGCTACGTTGAACAACAGTGTCTCTGGTATTGCAAATAAGGAGGTTACAATATCGGTTTTAAATGGAGAAGTAGAGAACGCGACAAAAGAGTACAACGAGGCTCTTGAACGTTACAATACTGAAAAGAATAAAGCATTAGTAGCTTCAAGTCCTATACGATTAGTGATCTCGGGGCAGCCAAATGGATATCCTGAACCTTCTAAACGTTGGCTTTTAATCGGGTTTTCAAGTGCTGCAAGTTTTGCCCTATGTGTCTTGTCCATTGTTGGGATAGAACTGATTGATCTTAAGTTAAAGAACCCAGTTCAATTTAGAAAGTTTGTTGCACTTGGGTTAGCAGGTTCAATCAATTTAATTAATGCCAAAAAACTAAATCTTGACTTCTTATTCAATAACCCAGTGAAGAGCAAGGAGCTGGAGGCGTTTAAACATTTCTTACGAAAACTCCGATTTGAGGTTGAAGCAACTCAATCTCGTACTTTTCTTGTAACCAGCACCAAAAACGGAGAAGGGAAAACATTTGTTATTCTATGTCTGGCTTACTCTTTAAGCCTGGTTAAGAAAAAGGTTTTGATAATTGATACCAATTTTAAACACAACTCCCTCACGCAGGAACTGCTTGTTCGTACCGCTGATCAGAAAAAATTGGATTCCGGTGTTTTTATTAAAGGTCTTATTGGTAATTCAAATCCTAATAATGAAATGAGTGAAGAGGATTTTGTGGCAAGTATTATTTCGGCTACAAATCATAAGGGTATAAACATTATTGGAAATTCGGAGGGAGACAGTTCACCTTCAGAAATATTTGCTGGCCGTGATTTTAAGAAAATGATGAATGAGCTTTCTCTTAATTATGATTACATATTTTTAGAGGGTTCATCTCTTAATAATTACTCCGATACAAAGGAACTTGTGGAATACGTTGATAAGGTTATCCCAGTATTCTCTGCTTCATCGGTTATTAAGCAATTGGATAGAGAATCAATTAGCTATTTGAAAAGTCTTAATGGAAAGTTAATGGGGGCTGTGTTGAATGGAATTGAAATGAAAGAATTAAAGATCTAAGATATTTTAATGGAGGAAAATAAAGACTTATTGAAGGCCAAGAGTGCCATAACATCATCTGACTTCCTGCGAATTTCGGTCACGATTTTTGTTGTAATGGTTTATCTATTTCTTTTGCTTAAAACATTGCTGTTTTAAGACTATTTATCTTGTATATAATCACGAATGAATAAATCAAATATATTTCGTGCTGAGTCATTAAAACAGGGTTCTGTATTTATTTTTCTACTTCTGGTTTCGTTGACTATTGCCTACACTACCGGAACCTACGGTATTAAAGTTGGTGCCGGAATTGTAACTTTAATTGTCAGTCTTTTTGTTGTGTTTTATTTATTCTATAGGTACACATTCGGTTTTTATGTGCTACTGGTTTATTGCCATTTCATGTTTCTGATAGGCACTTTTATCACACTGCCATTTCCAATGGGAACAGTCGTTGATGCAATACTTGTATTAGTTCTTTTTGCAATCCTGATCCATAAGCAATACCAGAGTGCTGATATTGTAAGCAAGGATCATCCCTTTAAAAATGCAATAGGTATCTTTATTATAATTTCCTTTTTGTATGACCTTACACAAGTTTTAAATCCTGTTTCGCACTTGCCCATTGACCTTACACTCATGGCGTTGAGAGAGTCATTTTACTTAATCCTAATTTATTTTATCTCATTTAAAGTTCTTGATAGCTACAAAGCAATAATAAAGTATACTTTATTTTGGGTTTCTCTATCTCTTATTGTTGCTGTTTATGGATTACATCAAGAGCTTGTTGGATTAAATGACTTTGAATGGGAGTTTTTAAGGAGCGATCCACGTAGATTTGAATTGTATTATATCTGGGGACGGATAAGAAAGTGGTCGTTTCTTTCAGATCCAAGTGTATTTGGAATGCAAATGTCGTTTTGTGGAATATTTTGCTTTGTAATTGCATTGGGGAAATTTCCAGCAAGAGTTAGAATAGTCTCTTTGATTGTTTCAATCCTTGCATTTTTATCCATGAGTTATTCTGGAACGAGAACGGCTGTTGGAATGGTGCCGTTAGGTATAGCGCTATATTTTCTAATGACATTGAATAATCCGAAAATGCAGGTAGTAGCCATCCTTACAGGATTAGTTTTTCTGGCCATAATTTTTGGCCCCTTTTATGGCTCAACGGCAACACGTATTCGTTCAACATTTAATAAGGATGATCCTTCGATGTCATTTAGGGATGTGAAGCGGCATGTGTTGCAGCATCATGTTAAACAGCATCCGTTGGGCTCTGGCTTAGGAACTGCAAACGGTATAGCAAAGAGATTAACGGTTACGGCAGATACAGACAGTGGTTATCTTCGCACTGCTGTTGATAAAGGAATTCCGGGCTTAATCATTCAGCTGGGCTTGTATTGCAGCGTTATGATCATTGGTATCCGCGCGTTTTATAGAAGTAAAAGCAACCGGGTGAAGTCGCTTTATGCTGCGTACATGTGTGCTTTTTTTGCCCTGACATTTGCCAATTTTTATCAGGATGCTTCTGATCAAAAACCCTTGAGCATACTTTTAATTTCTGTGTTTACCATATTATTAAGGCTTGAAAAAACAGAGGACCAGCCTGAATTATCCTGATTAATTCTTAAATTTGATATTCTTAATACCCTAATTCTATGAAGAAAGCATATTTGTTTGTGGCTGGTTTATGTTTAGTAATGACTTCTTACAGCCAATCAGTAGATTACAATAAAATCATATTGCCAGATAACGCAAAGGACATTAGCATTGAAGAAAGGCTTGTTCAAATCGCATGGAAGAATAACCCTATGAGCGCAAGGGCGAACAACAATATTGAATCAGGTTTATACTCTCTGAGGAGAGCTCAATGGGCATGGTTAAATCATTTCAACGTGCAGGGTAACCTTAATGAGTTTACAATTAAAGGAAGAGACCAGTCCGATCCTAATGCCCGTGTTAACTTCTTTCCTCGATATAACATAGGTGTTAACTTCTCACTAGGTACATTCGTATCAACACCGTTGAATAGTAAAATTGCACGTGAGGCCCTTCAAAATGATGAAGAGGCATTGAAGAGCTTAAAGCTTCAACTTCGTGCAGACGTCTTAAGACGATATCTTCATTATAAAACCAGTAAGGAACTCTTCGATATTCAAAAGGGGTACTTTGACGACTTATCAGCGAACTTCAAGCTGGTTGAAAAAAAATTCAATAATGGAGAGATTACTCTCAATGAATATAACAGCATCAAAGACCGTTATGACAATCAGCGTATCAAAAAAATCATGGCTGATGATACATTACAGGGAGCAAAACTTGATCTGGAAGAGTTGCTGGGTTTGAAATTAGAAGAGATTTTGTAATTTTTTAGGATTGCCTCTTTTCTGGACTAGTTAAAAGTCTGGAGAGACAATTAATAATATGCTGTAATGTGATTAAAAAAATACGAGCTTCTTATTGGCTCAAATCCGGTTCTTTCGCGGTGCTTGGCCAGTTCAGTAATGTTTTTTTTGGATTCATAAATTTCTACTTTCTTCTAAGAATACTTGACAAAAATGATTTCGGAGTGTGGACACTGTTTATATCGGTGGCTACATTTATGGAGTTGATCAAAAATGGTTTCATAACAAGTCCCCTGGTTAGATACTCAATGGTGGAAGTGAAAGAAGAGCACACCAAAATCCTTTCTGCTTCATTAATACTTAATATAGCCATAACAGTTTTTCAGATACTCATTATCCTCTCATTTTCTTTTTTTGTGAGTGACTTATGGAAATCGCCTCAACTTGAAAACCTCTTTTTCATATTTATTGCGGCAACTCTTCTGCTCATTCCGGCAACACATTTCAGCGCAATCCAACAGGCAAATATGAATTTTAAGGGCAACCTTTATTCAAATATAGTTCGCCAATTTACTTTTTTTGTTTTCGTTTCAATCAGCTATTGGTTTCAAATCAAGTTTGAATTATGGCAGCTAGCCATTGTTCATTCACTTTCTATTTTAGTATCTGTATTGGTAGCCTATTATAACGTAAAGCACCTTTTGTCATTCTCTTATAGATTATCAAAAAAATGGATTGGTGAACTGGCGCAATATGGAAAGTATACCTTTGGAACAAATATCAGTTCGACCATCTTACGCAACGTAGATACCTGGATGCTGGGTGGTATCTTATCACCCGCAGCGGTAACAATTTATAATCCAGCTGTTCGAATTGCGAATATAATTGAAGTACCCACTGTTTCTTTATCTTCTATCTTTTTCCCCAAGCTTCTCTCCAGGTATGCAGTAGAAGGTGCTCCTGTTGCCAAAGATATGTATGAGAAGTCAGTGGGGGTTTTGTTTGCTTTCCTTTTGCCGCTTGTTTTAGTGACCATTATCCTGGCAGAGCCAATTGTGCAATTTGTAGCAGGCGAAGGATTTGAAGAGACGGTAGATATTTTGAGAATTACAATGATAACGGGACTTATTATCCCATTCAATCGCCAAGTAGGTGTAACACTTGATGCAATGGGAAAGGCCAAGACAAATTTCTATTTTGTGCTTCGCAATGCAGGGCTAAATATTATTCTTAGTTATTTTTATATTCATCAATTCGGAATAATAGGTGCCGCTTATGGTATGCTCACAACATTTGTGTTAAGCTTTACCTATAATCAGTATTACATTAATAAATTAATTGGCGTTAATCTGCTAACCGTATTTAAGCATGCATTTTCGTTTCAGAAAAAATTCATTTATTTTATAATTGATTTTGTGACAACTCGAAACAATAAGTGAAAATGCTATAAGGTAAAGACATGGATCTGATTTGGTTTTCATTGGATAGAGTAGAGAATAAATACTCGTCAACATCTTTCTCGTTAGCAAAAGAATTAGCACTGGAAAATCGTGTTTTCTATGTTGATAATCCAGTTACCTATGCCGAAGCGTATAAGATGCGATCTTCAAACAAAGAAACCACTACATCGTTATCTCATTTGGTGCCAAATGCACCAAAAAACTTTCATGCAATAACTTCGAACAAAACTTTGCCAATTAATTGGATAAGCAATGGACCTGCATACAAATTAGGTTCTCAAATCAATAATTATTTAGTTGGGCGTACACTTCAAAAGTTAATTTCAGATTATTCTCTGAGAGATTATATTTTCGTTAATGTTTTTAATCCGTTTTACGGAAGGTCATTTTCTTCCAAGATAAAACCTGCTCTTAAGGTTTACTATTCCGTTGATGACATCCGGTATTCACCACATGTTAGAATACATGGGCCGAGATTGGAAGGAGAGATCGTTAGTGCGTATGATCTTACATTAACGACATCAAAAGAACTTCAGATATTACTGAAGCAATTCTCCTCCAATGTGCATTATTTACCAAACGCGGCTGATGTAACCCTCTTCAAAACAGCCCTTTCAAAATCGTTTGAAATACCTGATGATATTAGGCACATCACGAAACCGATTATTCTATATACTGGCCATGTGGATTGGCGTGTGGATATTGATTTACTTAAAACAATTGCTCTTGGTCATAGCGATAAAATTTTGCTTTTGGTTGGTCCTGTTTCCCTTGACCAAGGTACTGTTGATTCATTGAAAGCAATTCCAAATATTGTTTTTACAGGATCGAAAAAACTTGAATTGCTTCCGGCATATTTGCAACATTCTAAATGTGCCATCATTCCCTTTAAGTGCAATACCTTAACAAAAAGTATTTATCCATTAAAGATCAATGAATACCTTGCTGCCGGGTTGCCTGTTGTGTCTACCAGTTTCTCTGAAGACATCAGGCAATTCAGTAATGTAATTGCTCTTGAAGATCAAGAGCAAAACTTTATAAGTGCAATTCAAGTTGTGATTGATAAGGACTCTGACGAGAAAAAGAAACTACGAATTCAAACAGCTGAATCAAACAGCTGGGCGGCTCGCGCTGATGCTTTTTGGAAAATCATTAATGGTTATCTTAAGAACTGAGCTGCTAAGTCTATAGCCCAATGTCTATTCTGGGCTGTATTTATATATTAAGAAATTATTGAAAGTCTTTTGCAGAGTGAAATCTTTAAGGTTGCTCTCTTTCAATGGTAGTTCAGAATACGTGTCATTTTTATCGTATATCAATAGGAGAGATGACGACCTTGCTTCGGAAGTATTTAAAGCCTTTTGCAGAGATTCTTCTGTGTCTGTTAAAAGAAATGCAGATTCAGGCATTAAACTTTCAAATTCAGCAGCGTGATAACTTTTTGTTATCAAGACTACAGTAGTCTTTTTGTCCTTTATGTATTCAACAACTTTACTCTTTGCCCCTTTATAGTTTGCAAATAGCATCTGACCTCCTCCTATTGTATTCTTGACAATACCTGCCACTGTTAATCCCATAGCAATAATCACTACTGTTTTAAGTCTTTGGTTAGACATCAATATTTGATTGCCTAAAATTGCTGCAAGAACGTAGATGAAGGGTGTGCATACCAGAGCATAGCGTATTCCCCAATTATTACCACCCGTATTCGGTAGTATCCATGGGCACATTATGTAGAATAAGCATATTACGAAAATAGTAAGGTGAGTAATTGAAAGAGGCTTACTTGTTCTAAACTCACTAATCAAAGTTTTGCCTGTGATAACAATACAAAACAAAACAAATAGACATATGGGATCGTAGAGTATTGCTTTTATGCACAGTACAATCAAAATATACCCACCATCCCTTAACCGCTGAATTAAATCAAAGCGATCGACAATCTGTTTTGATCGAAGCCCAAGCAGATTGTCAAATATGAAATAATTGATTGTTAAGAAACCTGCTATGGATATGGATATCCCACAGACGAAGAAGCGAATGGACTTCAAATTAGTATTAATGATATAGTACAATGACCAAATAAGCAATGCAATCAGGATGATCAAGGCCTCTGGCCTAAGCCACAGAGATAGACCTGTAGTAATGCCAAAGAGAAGTGATCGGAGTTTGCCTGGATTCTCATTTCTTGTACTGGCGTGAATCAGATAAAATAAGCCATACAAGCATAATAGAGAAGTCAGGGTGTGCTCCCAAAAAATAGCTGCGTAAAGGGTAAGAGAAGAAGAGAAGATGACTGCAACGAGAGTTAATTGTGTCACACGTTCATGCAGCTTAAGAGTCTCACAAAGTTTAATAAAAAGAATCCACAACAAGAATATACTTAATGCTGGTATGATGTATAAACCTTTGAAGCCAAACAACATGTAGAACGGAGTACTTAAGATCTGGAACAGAGGGGGGAAAACAACGGTCTTTCCATCAGGCAAATCGTAAACGAAAGGTTTTCTAAAGGGATATAATCCTTGGTCCCATAAATCGTTTACCCACTTGGGCGCATTCAATACCAAAGTAGATTGAAAATTACCATCTTGGTATTGTTTTACCATGAGGGCTTTGATCCCACTGTCTTCACTAAACGGAACTTGCTTGTCATTAAAGGAAAGTAAAAAAGTAACATAGCAAATACCTAAAAACAGGATTATGCGGATCATCATTTGATTATTGCTTATGATAGTTTTTCTTTTTCATGCCTGCAAGGAACTCAATGCAGATACCAGCAACGATAATGCACATAGTAGATGTTTGAAATCTAAATCTCATATTCTCACCTTGTTCAAAAAAATTCCCGACAACCATAGTGTATAGTATTGTTAGGGTAAGATATACAACGATGATCGCAAATGAATTGAAGCCAGGCATCCTCGATCTCCATTGTTTCCATAATTGTTGTATGCCTAAAATTGTGCTTGCGAAAAATGACAGAATCAAAAGTAAGCTCAACGATAAGGCATATTCTATTCGGAATGGGGGAGTGCGTTCAATTTCATCTGGATTATAAATTGTCCAAAGTACTAGGTGATTGAACATTTTGTTATACCAGAACATTTTTTCACTATTGTTTTTTAGCATTGGATAGTTACTTGCTGGATAAAAATAGTAGCCGAAAGAAATGGCTACATTTTTTAAATAGTCCAATGGATAATGCCGGATTGCTTGGATCGCACTTTTTTTATAAAGTTCTGATACTTCAAGGTAATGATAGTTATGATAATTAGCTGCTTGAAGATTGAAGGAATCAGAAAGAACACTTACGTTAAAATATGGATTCGGCTTGGTGACAAATTTACTGTAGTGATCCAGCGACCAAAATGCAGGTACGAATACAATTGGACTAACCTCGTCTAACGCAACAAGCGGTTCCAATTTCTTTTTATCCATTCTGCTAAGTGAAATTTCATACAAGCTCATTCCCATCCAGGAAGAAGTTGAGAATGTATTAAAAAGCATATAGTTTTTGAGGAAGAATGCAAAAACAAATAAAAATGGAAGGCTTGCTGTGAGTATAATTTTCTTTTTGATTTTATGCCGTGATATAAGCAGAATAAGAATGATGACAACAAACCATGCAATGTGATACATGCTCCTTGTAAGAATTGTAATTGCTATGAATAGAAAAAACAAAAAGCCATCCATTGTTTTTTCTGACTGTAAAAAACGAAGAAGGAATAGCGTTGAAAATGTCAATAATGCGATGACTAAGGTGGTATAAGAAAGCCAGTTCTCGTACAGAATCATAGTCGGACTTATCATTAACAGGACAGTAAGTACGAAAGCTATTATTGACCTAATTTCCAGGCGTTTCATAATGACGAACAGAACAACGTGCGTGAGCAAGCCGAGCACCAAAAAATTGATGTGAAAGAATGTAGAATAATGTTCAGGGAAAAGCTTCAGTACAATACCAATATAGAGATTGTACAAAGGAGGTTGACTGTGCAAATACCACACACTTTCAATAAGCTTATTCTTTAGTAGTTCTGGAGCAATAACTTGCCATGTACCATTGACAATATTATTCGCATCGAATGTTATTCCGGATAGGTAGACGACAATTCTGGAGACAATAAAAAGCGCGGTGACAGCATAAATCCATTTGCGATCGTCTAAGCTTGAACTTTTAGTGTGAAGAATGTTTTCCATATTTTGATTTAACATACTCCAGTTTTTCAAGTAAGTGATCAACTTTCGAGTTCAGAACATTTTCATTGCTAAGATAGGTCTTTTGATTTTTTACATTCGCTAATTGCTCGATTGCTGAATTTGTGAGAAAAGCGTCTTGGAAAAACGTATAGGTACTTGCTATTGGTCGATATAGAGAATCAGGTAATCTGTTCTTGCTTTTATCTTTAAATACTTTCAAGACAAAATCGTTGACACCATACATTGATCGCAATGCATGAGGTTTGTATTCAAGTTCAATGGATTTGGTCCAATCATTCCATTTGAAATCGTTTATTCCACGATACGCCTTTACAGGAATCCAAGGAGTTCGCAATGTGTCAGCAACAATTGCAGCGTGCATGGCCTCAGCGATTACGACTTCGGATTGGAGAATGGCATCAATTATTTTCAGCGAATCATCTGTTGGGCTCAAGTAATTAATATCAGCAGCTTCACATAGCTTTCTCCATGGGTATTTCAATTCACTCTCCCAATGTGGCATAAAGGAGAATTTGAATTTTTTTTGTTGTGCTTTGAAATTCAACTCTCGGAGCAAGGCTGCTCCATCAATAATTCCAAGGTTTTTATTGATCCCCAGAGCGCTGGCGGTTAGCGGACCGCGGACACAGACAATGTCAAACGAATCGTCAATTTTTGGCAATGTTCCGTACGCAAAACCACTGCTAAAAATGATCCTCTTCTTTGCTTCCTTTGCCATTTCAAGCCCAATGATTGAGCCTATTCCGGAGAATTCAATAGTTGGATCATTATCAAAAAAATCGGGGAGTAGTTTGTGGAAAATAATGGGATTGAGGGCATCGCCAAAATTTGGATCGCGGTAGTAATTTAAAAGCATGAATGAGATACTAAAATAATGTTAATGGATCTGATTTTAAGACAATATGAATAATGGTTTTTGCTGTTTTGTTAATCGCAATTCCACAAAAATATGCTAAATTTCGAACCAATCTCCTGATTTTTAACTTTCTATCAGTTAGATTTTCCAATCTACAAAATGCTAATATGAGTATATTCAAAAATCCTTCTTGGATAAACACTGAGTTGCTGAAGTATGAGAAGTTAGATGATATTCCTGCTTCTATTTTTGACGAGGTAAATGCGAACCTGGATCGGGTTTTAAATCAAACTAATCCGATTGCAACCATCATTATTGCAGCATGGAACGAGGAAGCCAACATTGTCCGTTGCCTTTATACACTCTCTAAAAGTCAGACAAGCTTCCCTTTCGATATTATTGTGGTAAACAATAATTCCAAAGATCGCACTCAGGAAACTTTAGATAGACTTCACGTCAAATCACTATTCCAGGTAAAGCAAGGATGTGGCCCTGCGCGACAGTGGGGCCAGGAGAATGCGTTAGGTAAGTATATTTTACTTGCTGACGCAGACTGCATCTATCCAAAAGATTGGGTTCAGAAGATGATGGAAAAACTCACAGAGAAGGATGTGGTGTGTGTTTATGGAAGATACTCCTTCCTGGTTCCTGAAGGCAAATCGCGTTTAAAGTTTGTCTTTTTTGAATTCACGAAAGACATTGTTGCAGAAATTCGACATCTTAACAGACCTCACCTGAATGCCTATGGAATTAGCATGGGGTACGTTAAAGAGTATGGCTTAAAAGCGGGTTATATTGAACGAAACATTCGAGGTGATGATGGGCGTTTATGTTTTGATATGATGCCTTACGGGAAGGTTAAACAGGTTAGATCAAGATCAGCTCGAGTTTGGACCGGTGCCAGGACATTGGAAAGAGATGGAAGTTTTTCGAGAGCGTTTTTAATGCGCATTGTAAAGGAGATATTCCGAATTCCTAGATATTTCTCTAAACAAGCTCCTCACGATACAAAAACTTCCGAGAATGACGATCCCGAGGTGTTACAAGTTTTTGAAAAGAAGTTGAAGAAGAGTAATTAATTTTTCAAGTCAACACTTAGGTTATTCAAACCGAAATGATTCAGAGAACATTTGGACAACGTTTTGAGCGTATTGTTAGGGACATCAGAGATCAATATTTCAGGAATTATAAAGATGAAAAGTTACCTGCTGAAATATTTGATAGCACACTTCCTAAATACAGCATATCTTTTTGCACTACATGCATGAACAGGTTCTTTCATTTGAAAAGAACTTTTTTAAAAAACGTAGAAAGCAATATAAATTACCCCAATGTAGAATTTGTATTGTTGAATTATAATTCACAAGATGAACTTCATGAATGGGCTAAGAAAAATTTGCCGCCATACATTGAGAGGGGGCTTGTGAACTATTATCATACAACCGAGCCAAGGTACTTCCACGCTTCAAAGGCAAAGAATCTAGCCCACAAAGTTTCTAATGGAGAGATTGTTTGCAATCTTGATGGAGATAACTATACAGGCGATGATTTTGCGTATTACATTAATTACAGAATGCAGATAGGTGGTATTGATAGTTTGTTTCAATTTAAGAAGGCTCCATACTGGGGCACAGAAGGAAGAATTGTATTAGCAAAAAAATATTTTCTGGAATTGGGAGGATATGATGAGAACCTTGGACCGACTGGTCATCAAGATCACGATTTAATGGATAGAGGAAAAATGTTTGGTCTTAAGTATGAAAATATTCAGATTGAAAATTTCCTACATTATCTCAGCAATACAACGTTCGAGAAATCTGTTAATGTTTCAGAAGATCTGATTAATTTTTACGACTTTGAATCGAAGAACAGAAAACAATCAAAAGAAAATATTAAAATGAATCTTCTGCGAGCTAATTCGGATGGATGGGGAAATATACCACTCTATAAAAATTTTGGAGAAGAAGCTATTGTCTATTAAGACATCTCTAAACTCTATACTTAAAAAAATGAAGAAAACATTTTTACAACGTTTTGAACGAACGGTTCGCGACTTCAGAGATCAGTATTTCAGGAATTATAAAGACGAAAAGTTACCACCTGCCATATTTGATGACCTACTTCCAAAATACAGTATAACTTTTTGCACCACCTGTATGAACAGGTTCTTCCACTTGAAGAAGACTTTCTTAAAGAATGTAGAAAGTAATAAGCGCTACCCCAACGTTGAGTTCGTGTTGCTGAACTATAATTCACAAGATGAGCTTCACGAATGGGCGAAGAAAAATTTACCTCCTTATATTGAAAAAGGAATTGTTAACTATTATCACACAACAGAACCAAAATCCTTCCATGCGTCAAAAGCAAAGAACTTAGCGCATAAAGTTTCTAAGGGCGAAATTCTTTGCAATCTTGATGGAGATAACTTTACGGGAAATGATTTTGCTTATTACATTAATTATAAAATGCAAACAGCTGGTTTTGATAGTTTGCTTCAATTTAAGAAAGCACCTTACTGGGGCACTGAAGGTCGTCTCGTTTTGGCAAAAAAATATTTTATTGAGCTTGGCGGTTATGATGAAGCGCTTGAGCCAACAGGCCATGAGGATCACGACTTGATGGACAGAGGCAAAGCATATGGTCTTAAATATGAAAATATTCAGATTGAGAATTTTCTGCATTATTTAAGTAATACTACTGTGGAGAAGGCTGTCAATGTTTCAGAAGAAGAAGTGAATTATTATGATCTTGAATCTAAAAATAGAAAACAATCACGCACGAATATCGAGATGAATCTACTTAAGGCCAATCCGGATGGATGGGGTAATACACCGCTCTATAAAAACTTTTCTAAGGATGCTTTAATTTATTGACCCATTATTGTGTTTCTATTTTAACCACGATGATAAATCACGGTTAAGTAACTTCTCTAGTCTTATAATCTCATCCCGAAAGTCATTTTTCAGCATAGCGCCCGTCTCAGGATTTATTTTCATTTGAGTAAGATTTTTCTGCTGAATTTTCAACGATATGCTTTTTCGTTGCTTGCTTGGAATAAAGAAGCGAATGACTGGCCTTAGAAAATTACGGAGAGGATGTCCCTCAAATAGAAATTCATGAAGCCACCTTGAACGCGGCTTTCCAGACATATTATGCTTGGTGGTGCTATCCTTTACCTTAAAGGTATTGTCTACCCCAAGGAAATCAAATACTTCTGACAATACACGATGAGGATCTTTAGCTAAATCTTCGTTCAATACAACTTTAACGTCACTGAAGTTCTCAAGAAATGCCTTAACGGGTTCATAGTAGTGACTCACGGCACGATAATGATAAATCAATTCCCAGTTATTTTTAATCCTGTCATTTTCTTTCAACAACGCATCTTCAAAGGATAATGATTCACGATCATCACGCACTAAATGTTGATACGCAGAGAAAGATCTTTTTACCGGATTCCGCAATACAATAACAATTTTTGGATTGCCCAGGTATTTCTTAATAACAGGAATGGTTTGCTGATGGAAGTACAATGTGTCAGCACTAGATTCACCAACTATTTTATGTTTCACAGCCTCTTTGAAAAGCTCACAGTAATCAGGAAAATTCTTGACATACCATTTTTCAACCCTAAAATCTAATGGTCCGTTGAGCGGAAATGACATACCCTGGCTACTGATAAATCTAGGTTCCTTTCTTCGACTCATGAAGATATCAGGATGTTGCGCTAGGTAATTATGAAGAGAAGATGTGCCGCACTTAGCTGATCCTGCAATTAAAAAGTTAGGTAGGATTACATCCGTCTTTTTTGAAGTTTCCACTGGATGTTCATTTGCAATTGTCATGATCGTCTATATTGAGTTTTAGTTGATAGAGGCTTCCGCCAAGAATATTTTCTGTTCGCTCATCGGCAATGAATAAGGTTTCGTTATCAAAGAAACAAATTCCCTCTTTCTGGCTAAAATGATTTAATTCTATGGTCTTCTTTTTTCCTTTGAAGAAGGCATCTCCGTTGAAGCATTGAAAGAGCCACACTTTATCATGCGTTAAAAGCGCCATTGTTTTTTTATCAGGACTAATATCAGCTCCTGTAACCCACGTATTGAGCATATGCCCTGGACCAAGGTAAACACTATCAATAAGTTCAGCAGTATAGTCACCAGGAATATTTGGAAGCTTGTACATTTTTGTATACGCAGAGAAAGGTTTTGTGCGATTTTTTGAAAATAAGTAGATGGAATTACCGAAACATATCATGGCATCCATATCGAAATTTCTTGCTTTAGGACCGGGCGGGAAATCCCGTTGATCAGGATAGTGAAAATTAATTATTTCTGCTGTGACGACTTTTTCTTTAAGGTAATCGGGTGCAGGAATTTTGTAAATCTTAAGGTCTTTTCTCTTATTAAAATTATTACCAAAGTCGCCAACGTAAAAATTGCCAAGATCGTCCTGAGATAAATCTTCCCAACCATGATTAACATTATTAAGATGTATTGCCTTTTTTATTTGTCCAATGCTATCAAGGCAAAAGAGAATGGCCAGATTACTATCCACAATTGTCCAGATATTATCACTATTATTATCTCTGGTGTATTCAAGTCCTGAAGATTCATAAAGTCTTGGAGGCAAGTCACCCAATTTAGTGAGTCGAACATCCTGTCCCATTGAATAAATCCATAGAAAGGAAAGTAAAAAGACGGGTACTATATTTTTAAAGCTGTATTTCATGTAAGGTAAGCGGTCAATTTCTGAATATTTTTCTAAGGTGTTTTGATATATACATTCACTGAATCTGTTGCGTACCCAGTAGGGGAGATGAATCGATCCACCAGCGTGTAGCGGGCATCTTTCAATGCACAATTCCGAACTGCATAGGGAAAGAAGTTATCAACGTCAGGCATGTCTTCAAAAAGAATAATATCATATTTTCTATTTTGAATATTTCCACAAAGCATTTGTTCTTCTCGATCAAAGAATGCAACGCCTTGATGATACCATAAGGGGAATTTCACTCCACTTTCTGGGGTGTATCCCAATTCATATGCCAACATTGATAGATTACTCATGTTGAGCACCTGAAGATGCTCCTTGTTTTTAACAATCTCCATAGTCATCAACCGGTCCAACCCATCGGCAGTATTTTCAGGTAACTTAATGCCCTTTAGAGTTTTGTAAGGGGTTAGTCTCCATTGAACGGGTTCAGATTTTATTGAATCAGTTTTGGATGACCAACTGTGCTTTGAAACAACATTAGCTGGGGGGGGGCTAAAAATCGATGGTAATACTTTGCCTAAAAGTCTGTTAGAGTATTTCCAATAATTCTCAGATCGCCAAAAGAATATAGTTAAGAACAAAAGAATGGCTACCCATACTTTTTCAAACCGAATCGAATCTTTAAGTGCATATAGAATAAACGCGATTCCGAAGCTGTAAAAATAATAGTTAACAGTAGGAGGACTAAAGCTTGTTACTTGTATAATCATAGCTTGAACCATGACTCCAAGTGTGAGCAATGAGAAAATTAAAAAGGACCTATCTTCAAAAATAACCGACCAGGTTTTGAAACGCACCAGTAATATTACAATGACACATCCAATATAAAACTTTATCCATAGAGACTCTTCAAAAAAGGCACTCAGAAAATCGTAAAGATTGATCCGGGAAAAATGAGGGGGCTGACCATAATTGAACCAATATGAAAAATCATACTGTAACATCGGAAGAATGAAAATACCTAATGAGAGTATATAGAATCCAATAAAGATTAAGGAAGGTTTAATCTCTTTCTCAACAATGCCATTAATAATCATTAGTATGAAGGTTAACATAAAAGCAAGACCACCTGCATCTTGTTTCGTGAAAAAACAAAGTGCTATGAAGAATGCAGCTATACCTAGAAAGATAATTCGCCTGGCTTTAAATAAATAATGTAACAGAAAGTAGATACCAATAAGCTCATACACGAAAACAGTATGATTATACCAAGGCCAAAAATTGATCATGACAAATGAAAGACACAGCATACTTAGGGAAATCAATATTTGAACCGGGCTGAGTCCAAATATTTTTAATATGCCTCTGAATGTCAGCAGTGAAATGAAGTTGATAAACGCCTGAGCTATTACCAATGAATACAGGTATGGACCAAATAACTTAAAGGATAGGTAAGGGATTATCCAAAATCCATATCCAAGGGGCATTCCAAAATCCTTAAAAGGGAACTGACCAAGATACATTCGATAAGCGCCTTCCCAAGTTAAAAATATGTTAACTCTGAACGGTAAATCAGTAAGTAAAGGAAGTATAGAAAAGATTGTGATAAGGCCAAATTCTAAAACTAAAACTTGTCTGGGGGAGAGTTCCTTGTTAATCATATTAGGTGGATAACGATTTCGACTATTATAATTGGATTTCAAGTAAAATAGAAATTATAAATTTAACTGATTTATAACCATATTTAAAGTTCTTATGTCAATTGTTGAAGCTTTATGAAACCTATACTTAAACTCTTACGCCCTAAACATTGGGTAAAGAATCTTTTCGTTTTTATCCCTGCCTTTTTTGCCGGAGCCCTTTTTAATCCTGAGCATATTAAGGCTCTTACACTCGGCTTTTTGTGCTTTTCATTTGTGGCAAGTGCTATCTATATAATTAACGATTATAAGGATATTGAGGTGGACCGTAATCACCCTGAAAAGAAAACCCGGCCATTGGCCGCCGGTACTGTGAGCGTTCCTGTTGCGTTTTTTCTGGTATTTGTCTTGCTCACAATTGGACTGGGTTTAGCCTACTTTTTGGAATTCAATTTCTTTCTTGTTATCTCTTTTTATTTACTCATCAACATTGCGTATTCGCAAGGGCTCAAGAATATCTCTATTCTTGACATCTTGATTGTAGCAACAGGCTTCCTTCTTCGTGCAATTGCCGGAGGTTTGATCATTCATGTGGTGGTCTCCAAATGGCTGTTGATTATGGTTTTTTTATTGGCTCTTTTTATGGCACTTGCCAAACGCCTGGAAGATTTGCTTATCAGTGAAAGAGACGGGAAGCAAAGTCGAAAATCGGTAGAACACTACAACCTTAATTTTATTTATAGTGGAATAACCATGATAGCCGGAATAATTATGGTGTCGTACATAATGTATACCATTTCGGATGATGTAATGGAAAGATTGGGTAGCGAGCATTTATACTTTACCTCTGTCTTTGTCATTGCGGGTGTGTTACGGTACCTCCAAATTACACTAGTGGAACAACGCAGCGGCTCGCCCACCAAGATATTCCTAACCGACAAGTTTATTATCATTACACTATTTGGATGGATTATATCATTCTTTATAATGATCTATTTTAATAAAGGGTTTTAATTTAAGAAATCGTTAACCGCTAAAGATGCACCTTGTTCTTTTTGATTTTGACGGCACACTAACAAGAAAAGATACCTTCGTTGAATTCATCAAATTCTGCAAAGGTCGATATTATTTTATGTTCGGAGTTCTCTGTTTATCTCCCGTGTTGGTGGCATATAAACTTAAGCTTATCCCTAACTGGCGAGCGAAGGAGATTTTATTTGGATTTTTTTTTAAAGGGATTTCGCAACTGGAGTTTCAATCGAAGGGTAAGGAATTTGCATCGAAGGTTCTTCCTTCGTTAATCAGGGCTTCAACTGAAAAGTGTATTGCACAATATAAATCACTAGGCCATAGAATGGTTATTGTTACCGCTTCTGCAGAAGAATGGATTTGGCCTTGGGCTGAACAGATGGGTATCAATCAAATCATTTCTACAAAATGGGAAGTAAGTAGCACATATACTCTTACTGGCAGAATTGAAGGGAGTAATTGTTATGGTCTTGAAAAAAGAATTCGAGTTGAAAATGAAATAAATCTTTCGAAGTTTGAATCTATTATTGTCTACGGAGACACATCTGGTGACAAAGAGATGTTAGAATTAGGCACAACGAAATTTTATAAACACTTCACTGATTAGTAATTCCGATTTTAACCATTTCAGCATTTATCAGTGTACGGCGGGCCCATAGAGGCATCTTAAAGTTTTTCGGCTATCTGTGTGACGCGTGTCGAGTGACTAAAAGGAGAAGTTTTCAGTGTCCTGAAATAATAAAATGAGAGGTGCTTTAACACCTCTCATTTTGATCTTAACTATTCTCTTACAAATCGCTTTTGAATCTTCGACCCATTTGCATCAAGAAGTAAGGTGTATAGACCGGAATTAAATTCTACCACATCCAATTCAACGCTGTGGTTTTTTACTCGCTTAATGTAGGTACCAGCCAATTGACCTTGAGAATTGTAGATTGAAATATTCACATCTGTAAGCGAGGAGAATCGATCTGGAAGTGTAATTCTTAACCTGCTTTTCACCGGATTTGGATACAAGTTAATTGCCATACTCTGCTCTGTCTCCAAGGCGGTTATCGTAAACTCAACTTCATCTGATACTTGTGTACATGCTCCAGATGTAACCATGATGGCGTAATTTCCAGCTTCTTCTGGCAGGTAGGTAGCATCGGTTGCTCCAGGTATAACTTCTCCGTTAAGAAGCCACTGATTACCTTCTGTGCTGCTGGACAATAATAGATCACCATCTACTTCAACAGCAGGTTTATCCAAATGATCAACCTGAACGACAACCTCATTTCGTTTGCTCTCGCAGCCATTATACACGGCACTGACAAAATAGTTTTTGGATTTTGTTAGTACAGGGGTAGAGAAGGCACCTTGTTCAGTTGCAGAAACTGGTGATGTTGAATCTTCAGTTTCAAACCATTGATAAATCGCCCCGACAGGTGCACCACTTGCATTTACAAGGGCACTTTCTCCTTCGCAGACACTTACAGTATTTACAATCGGATCAAATACTTGTTTGTAGTTTAATATGGTTTCACTTGAAAGTGTTACAGCATCGCATCCTGTAAATTGTGCATTCATTTGAATGGTATTATTACCATAAGTCAATAATGAAGCACTAACAAAGGTCTCCATAGAGCTGCCATTTCCTTGTACACTTCCAATTACATTTCCGTTGCTAAAGAGAGAATACATAACGCCTCTTTGTGTATTGGCCAGGGATATCGTAGTACCATCCGTTGTTTGACAAGCTTGTTGCAAAGTGGCTGCGAAATGGATGGATTGATCAATATCAGGCTTAGTCAGTGATAATTCAAAACGACTTACTCCATATGAGGCGAGGTCAGTAGTCACATCAAAAGCATAGATGCTTCCTTCATTGAGTACAATTGAAGTGTTCGTGAAATGATCAACCAGCTTAACCTCCACATCAAAATCAAAGGTCTCTAATTTACTGAAGTCAAATGAATAGTGACCTGCACTTATATTTCGAATATTCAATGGTATTGATTTCTCACAGAAATTAAGTGTCATACTGTTTATTGCCAATTCTGTGTTGTTTACCTGCGTACTCAAATTGAAATAGGTGTTATCTCGTTTGAGTGCGTCAAATGTTCCTTCTATTTCATCAAATGAATTTTCAGCAAAATGAAGGAAAGTTCTGTCTACAAAAGAGCTGTTCTTAAGTGTAATTGTTATTTGGTTAGGAGTAGGGTGTTCACGGAAGAAAGATGCATTTGGAGTACTTGTTTTTGCATCCTCAGTAATCCGAATGGAAGGATTAAATCCACTGGCTTTTACCCAAAATGCTTGACCTTGAGCTATAATACCTCCAAAGTCCAGATCACCAATGCCAGTCAGTCTATTCCAAATTTTAAACCCTCCGCTTCCTCCAGGTGAATTATTACGAATTGAAACTGTTTCAATGATATCATTGAGTTGCCATCCGCTACTTTCCCATTGAATAGGCGCAGCATATACGTTACTCAACAGATTCCATCCATCATTCGCCTCGGCATCGCCACTTCCTGCGGACAGATTGGTATAATCAAAATTACCTTGCTGAAGTGTTCCGGTAATTTGAAGTTTACTTGGCGTTGTTCCATTATACTGGAATATTGAATAACCCCGACCCATTTCAAATGTTGCTGTATTTGAACCACCCTCTCCAGGAAAAGATATCCAGCCTCCATTTGTTTCATTGTAATAAAATAAGGAAGGACTAACTCCGGTACTACCGGTAAATGGACCAGTAATAGCAAGGTATTGTTGCCAATCGCTAACGCGTGTACTGTAAACAGGTGCTCCCATATACCGGTATACTCGTTTCGGAGTTAAGTAACGTTGGAATTGTACATTGCCTAGAACAGATCCCGTATTTCCAATCTTACCCACTATTGCTGTACCGTTAACATCGGAAACCAGAACAATATTTCCAGCAGAATTCAATCGTCCACTTGTAACATCTACCAAATCTTTAACATACATCTTATTCGCAATGTTTACCTGACCCAAAGCATTCGCGTTGAGGTGCAAGTTGTTGAGTGTATCAGCACCAATTTTAAAGTAAAGATTGGAAATTTGAGCTCCTGTAGAATTAATGGTAATGTCTGCCTTCGAAACACTAATCTCTCCAAGCTGATTTCCGGAATTGATTGACCCGGTTCCCATAACGATCAAACTATTCTTTCCAAGATTTAGAATGGAACCATCATCAATGGTTAAGCCACCACCTCCAGAATTTCCGACGGTGATCGATTTGGCAAGTGTGCCACCAACGATGTTAAGTATAGAATTATTGGATACTCTAAGTTGGAACAAACGGAGATCATCCTGAGCATTCATGAATAAACTTTGAGCTTGACCTGCAGTAAAATTAATAGTTACCAATTGGTCATCTGCGGGAGGAGTGACTGTGCCCTGAAGCGTTAGGTTTCCGGATATATTCACCACAGTGGCATTACCCGTTGAGCCGTTTACCTCAACACCGTCAGCTACAGTCATGTCCCCATTGATAATGTAAGTTCCAGTACTGAAAGTCTTAGTAGAAGTTGTTCCGTCCAATACAAGGTTACCATAGCTTGCACCTGGAATAGAGTTTGATGTTCCGTTAAATGTGACAGTAGAAGTAGGAGCGAGGGTTCCTAATGTAGGTGTGTTTAGCGAGTTAACAATTAAAGTTGCACCAGCATTAATATCAACCTGCCCTGTAAGGGTATTGTTAATTGTTAGGGTTATATCATTGTCAACAATGAGTTTGGTATTGGATCCTGTAACGTCCATGCTAGCATCAATGGAGGCAGAACGATTCACAAGAAAGTGCTGATTGTTGGCTGCAAAAGTGGAAGGGCTTGATCCGGTTCCACCAACAATAGTTCCCCAATTGGTTGTTACAGTAAGATCTCCTGTTGGTTTGGGGTAATATACTATTGCACCTGCTGCACCAAGCGTGGTAACTTCTATTGCATTACTAAAGGCACTTAGATTTCCCTTCACATCTTTCGCTCTAACAGAGAAAGTGTATGTTGTAGAGGGCTGCAAGCCAGTAATGCGTGTTGTTGTTCCGGCTATAGTGGCGACTAAATCTGATCCTCGAAAAACTTCGTATCCCGCAACTCGCACATTATCAGTAGACGCTGTCCATGTGAGACGTACGCTATCTGAGGCGATGTTAGAGGCTACCAGACTTTGAGGAACACTGGGAGCAATCTTATCAAAGGCGGCATCTAATGGAGTATATGATCGCACCTCGAATGCGTTAAAAAATCCTGCTGTTATAACCTCCGTGGCAGACACTGTTGCGCCCACCTGGAAAAAGATGGTACTGTCTGCCGCCTCTGGTTTAATATTATAAAAGAATACACGATCCTTATTATTCTTTGGATTATACAGTGATTGCTTGGTAGGGCCAACTGCAAAATCAGTTACTACTTTCTCTCCGTTTTTAGCCCTACTCGCGGCTTCCCATTCATTGCCAAAAAAGACCATGTCATACGCTGCATTGGGATCGAGCTGATGTAATCTCCAATCGGATCCACTATTTGCGTTATACAAATAATTTGTCATCAAAACATTATCAGGATAAATACCACCTGTGCCGATATAACCCCGATCATTTCTAGAACCACCACCTGTATAATTAAAAACTCTTAAATCAACAGGAGTTGTGGCAAGGGTATTGTCATTGAAATTTTCCCATTTAAATCCTTCGGCACCAGCAATATTTCCTGTTTCTTGATTCAGGTTATTCCATGGACTAGGGGCCTGAAGAGCTCCAACAACAGCGGATCCATTAACATTGACTAGAATAATTTTGTCATAGGTACTAACCATCACAGTGTTTGACCAAAGTGATTGAGAAGCCGGGTTAGTAGTTTTAACTGCCCGAACACGGTATACATAGGCGGTGTTTATAGGTAGGCCCGTATTATCCCATGATTCAACATTTGATGCAGTTGTGAAAATCGTGGCGAAAGCTGCTTCAGGATCTGCGGCACGTTGTATTTCAAAACCGGTTTCATTGCTTGAATTATCGAACCACGACAACCGAACACTACTTGTTGTAAGCGGAATCGCTACTAAGTCGCTCGGGGTACGAGGCACACCAAGGGCATACTCTTCAACTACCATACCATTAATAGCGGCATCTCGGTGTGTGATAGAAACAGGGGAAGAATTCTCTACAGTAGCATCTCTTCTTACGGAGATGGCAATTGTACCTCCACTGGGGGCAATTCCCGTGAAGCGTACCACACCATTTGTATTCTTGCGAGTGTTTAACGTTTTATCGACTCCATTTGGACTTCCTGTTGTTACCCGATATATAGTATTTGCAAACCAGAATTCGTTACGACTTCCAAGAATGCTGATATTATACAGTTTAGTATTATCCAGACCACTCAATGTAATGATGGTCGATGAGGTACCGGTCTGAGGACTTACCCATCCACTTTGTATTACTTTATCAGGATGCAAACCTAAATTAGCTCCCGTATTTACTCCCAAATTATCTAATGAGGTTCCCCAAGTGCCGGAACGCGTAATCGACATTGTTCCACTTGATCCACCTGCTTGGCCTACACTATTCGTAAGGGAACTCGGTAGAGATGCGGAACTAATATTGCTCCATGGGGCAGGAGCGTTTGATGAAGTAGATGCCGTGAAATTAATGTAAACCGACTGAAGTACTTCCAGGTCTGACACAACCAGCGAGAATGTTGCTTCAGTACTCGCAGTGTAATTATCCACCACATTTAATGTAAGTTGATAAGGCCCTCCATCAGCCAGTGTAGGTGCGAATCGGATAAAGCCGGTACCATTACCATTGTCAACCAGAGTCGCAAAGGAAGGAAGACCAGAAACGCTTAGAACCATCGGATCGCCTTCAGGATCTACAGCCAGTAAATTGGTTTGTACGATTTCTCCTGCTGTTACCACAATGGTCCCTGGATTTGTGAGTACAGGTACACCGTTCGGAGTGGTTATTAATGCATAGCTACTTAATGCTGATTCGCCAAATGCGTTTAAAGCGGACACTTTGTAATAGTAGGTTGTTCTTCCTGAAGCTGTGAGATCAGAGTATGTAATCACATTTGCCGCGACAGAACCAACTTCATCATAAGGACCATTAACGAGTGTAGATCTGTAAATTTTAAATCCTGTTTCGTTAAAGCTATTATCCTGCCATGTAACGTTTACCCGATTATTCAAAGGTGCCTCCAATGTCACTTGTGAAGGCGCTGGGGGTGGAGCATTTTCGAGATAACTAGCTTCCAGAATTAAAGCATTAACATAAAAGAATGTACTTGCCTGAGTTCCTTTTACGTTGATTAATAATTCACCAGCAGCGTTCGGGTATTTAAAATCAGATGTTACGGTTTCGGTTGTATTGTTAATATAATTTAAATCTGGAAGCACCTGTGCAGTGCCATTTCCTGTTATCGTAAATCGTGAGAAGCGAGTATTGCCTACTGTTCCAGGGAATGCGGCATATGCTGTTACTCTGTATTGAAGTGCAGGATTTAAATTGGTGAATTTTAAGGTTTTGTTGTCACCGTTGGCAGCACCTGTGTTCCTTCTAAAATAGGATTCCCTCACTTTTTTGGTATAGATGGCATTAGGATCTACAGGGAGACTTGTACGAGTTGGCGGACCATCCCACGGTCCCGGGATATTAAACTTTACATACTTTAATGTATTTCCCAACTCGTCTTTCAAATTAACAAGGTCGGTAGCACTTGCTGGTGGTGCTCCTGTATTATTCCATGGCAAAGCTTCATTATCGCTAGCTGGAGTGATAACAAAATTCATATAAATCTTAAAATTGGGATCAACCGGGTTTACCACCACGGTGAATATCTGTGTGTTTAAGCCACCCAGATTGTCTCTAAACGTAAGGCTTATGTTTTCATAAATCCCCGCGCTAGCAATGGTTGTATTAAAGGTCAGGGTAAATATGCGCGGATTAGTTCCCGTGCCTGTCCAACTGGTAGTAGCAAAAGCGGGTAAGTTTGAAACGAGAGGTGCTGGTGTGAGCTGGCCATTACCATCCGGGTCTGTAACATTAAATATCATGGTCAATTTGCGCCCCGCTTCTGTCGATTGGTTCTGAACAGTAGCAATCGGAGTAGGTGTTATAGCAGTACCATCTACTGACAACGTGCTTATAATGGGTGCAGCATTTCCCCCAACAGTAAGCACGAAATTATCGATTACCGTAGCAATACCGTCAGACGCCTGAACTTCAATATTATATGTTCCGGCAGCAACATTGGTAAAGGAAAGTGTGCCTTGTCCATAATCGTTGGTTGTGAAGTCATTAGTAGCAGGTAAACCGGTAAACTGGAAGGTAATCGGATCAGCATCAGGGTCACTTACATTGATATTGATAACCTGAGGCGTTCCACTTAATTGCAACATGGATTGATCAGGAATGGCTGTAAATACTGGTAGACGGTTAGGTGTGACAGCCGAGGCCACCGTTGACCAGCCTGATGTTAACCCTCCAACACCGAGCGATCTAACTCTATAATAGAATGTTGAGTGACCTGATGCATTGTTATCACTAAAGCCTGTTATATCGGTAGCCAACGTGGCTATGCTTACAAAACCGGTTGTATTGTTAGAAGATTTTTGTAATTCAAACCCACTTTCTCCCGTTACATTTCCCCACGCTAAATTAATTTGTGTTGCTGTAATGGCGTTAGCTGTAAAAGAAGATGGTATTGCCGGTGGTGCTGGAGCAACAGGGGTTACAACATAGGTTGGGGAATTCAAGTTAATCAAAGAAGAAATATTGGTAGCATTAATCGCACGAATGCGGTAGTAGTATCGTGTATTCGGTTCAACATTGATATCTGTCCATGTTGTCGCATTAGCGGCCGTCACATTAATTACCTGATAGGTGCCGGTTCCATCAGTAGATTTCAATCGGTAAATTTCAAAGCCGGTTTCGTTATTACTATTATCATTCCAGGCCAAAGCAACCTGATTGTAGGCTACACTAGTGGTTCTGAAATTAGAAGGGTTACTTACTGATGGAGGATTTGAAACTGTTTCAGTAAATGCACTCGTGGGGATGGTTTGTTCAGATTGACCAGGGCGTGTCCAGCGAACGGTAAAGCATTCTGTGTTTGTGTTTTCAAAGTACTCAACGCGCACTGGATACCAACCTGAAGCTAAATTGATTGGTGCACTTGTCACTTTTGTACAGGTATGTGTGCCATCATGTGTAACGACCAAAACATTGTTTACCCACATTCTGCTACCGGCATCAGTTTGAAGTGAAAATCGATAATCGCCAGAAGAAGCAAGATTGATAAAGCCTTCATACACAAAAGCATAGTTATCTGTTTGTGTTCGAGGCGAAACGGAAAAAGAACTTATAAATCCTATCTTATTCAGAGTGCTAGCACTTGGTATTTCAACTGTGCTGGTAAGACCGTTGTGGTGATAATATTTATAAAGTAAGCCTGAGTTACGGGCAGTTGCTGCTACCTGATTACTTTGAGGTGATACGTTACCTGCAAGATCGCGTGCTTTTACATAAAAATTATAAATAGAAAGAGCAACCAGGTTTTTAGCTTCATAATAAGTAGTGGTTCCGCTGATAGAGGCGATAATGCTACCGTTCTGGTAGATGTCGTAGCCTGTAATTCCTACGTTGTCTGTCGCGCCAGACCATTGTAATAATACCGTGCTGCGCAAGGTGCCACCCACGGTTACAACTGGAGAGGTGGGTGCAATAACGTCTAACGAGGTCGAGGCAGAAGCCACAGGAGTGTAAGCAGATCCGCCCGAAGCATTCACAGCGCGCATTCTGTAGTAATAGGTTGTGTTGGGCAGTAGATTGTTGTCGGTATAGGTTTGAGGATTGGGTAATGCGCTTGCCGGGACAATAGTTACCAAAGTATATCCACTTCCTGAAGACAACGATCTGTAAATCTCAAAACCATTTTCATTGTCAGATCGGTCATCCCAACTCACGACAACACTATTTTGTGAGTTTGAACTAACAAAGAAATTGCCAGGAGGGGCTGGGACGTCCAAACCATTTGAGGTAGTAACAGGTATGGCATTTGAGGGCAAACTAAAACATCCTTGTGTGGGGGCCCTGTATTGGGTTGGCACCACATCAAACTGGTAAGGGTTTCCTGCAGGGTCTTTGCTAATCATTGTGTAAGATCCTGCCTGTGACACGTTGTACTTAAATTCTGTCGCGCTAGCGATATTAGTACCGTCTTTCTTCCATTGATAAACTGCCATCGTAGTTGGTCCGCTTAGCAAAACCTCAGTTCCACCTTCGAGGGATGGGAGCGTAGTACTCTTTCCGTTCGCAGAGATGGTGGGTGTAGTGGAGGGTCCGCGACTGTCGCCCACAAGCACAGGATCAGACCATTCTGTCCATGTCAAGTCTGCTCGTTGAAAGCGGCCATAGTATGTGCCTGGAGTATAAGGGCCAGCGGTAGTAACAGTTATTTCATTGACAGCGGCACCAGAAGCAACTATAGTTGATGTATTACCTTTTGCCCATTCATAATTAACAATCTGCAGAAGATTTCCCACTGCTCCAAATCCGTAATCTCCAGTACCGAGTGTGTTACCTCGCCCATTTGGATAGATGGTTTTAGAAAAGCCCAATTTTACGTTTACGGCATCACCAGGACAGGCAAGAGGCTGTTCATAGAAAACACTAATCTGATTTTTCTTTCTGCTTAAGAACCAAGAGAAGAAATCAGGTTGCGCATATTCCGAGTTCCATGTTCCGTGTCCAAGATTGGTATAATAGGAGTAGCGAATGCTACCTCCAATACCCCTTATAGCTGTCACGATTGTATTACCATCACTTGGTGGTGGGCTGGTGTCCGTACCACCTTGAGCAGACCATAGCGGGATGTGCTTATAATATTCTTTCTCACCGGAAAAAACACTCGTATGAAATTGATCTCCTGCGGCAGACATGGGGTGTCCGGCAGCAGCGTATTCGGGATAATCAGTAATAAACTGCCAGGTAGCAGCACCTCCACCAGAGAGTCCATGAATATAAATCCTATCTGGATCTACCTTATAATCCAAAATAAGCTTGTCGATAATATAACGCACTGCCTCTCTCCATTCCGGACCCCAGTTATTATTGGGACAAGCACTTGTTGAATAATCAGGCAAGCCAGTGTTAGGGTTTATTTCACCACAATTTACTCCGGTTCTCCTCATTTGAGGGTAAAGCAAAAAACCTGGAAAAGTGCCAGAGTTTACTGCGTTAAGGTGAGTTTGACCCCCGTGAAGGAGTTGCTTAGAGTTATCTTGAATAGCTGAATTTCCTCCACTGCTTTCACCAGAACCGTGGAAGAATACAATGAGAGGATACTTATCGGATGATGGAGTGGCTGACCAGCCATTAGGTTTTTTTAACCTAAACCGTAAGTTATAGAGACCCGCTATTTTAGGGTTTTGGTACTCGTAGGATTCATAAGGTGCCTCCCAAGAATATAAAGGTGTATTGGTATACGGCTGAAATGCCGGCATGGGTTGGGCACTTAGTAATTCTACTAACAACAAAAAGAAGGTTACTATCCCTAAAATTGGGATGTAATGTTTTTTCACTCCAAGAAACATAAGAACACATTAGATTAAAGACACTTTACGACCACTACATCTAATCAAACAGCCAAAAGTAACCGATTAAGGGTATAATAAACCAAGAAACTAGAAATTCAACTTTTAAATTATCTTTAAAATTAAATAAAGAATGTCATATTTTTATGGCATAAGCCCATGTAATTTTTTTTCAATAAATTAACTATAGCCAATTTTGATCCAATATTCATGAACCACTATTTCATCTCTAAATCGAGTTTTTTTTCTGCTTTGCCTCTAAATGTGTTTCAGTTTGGCAATCCGAAAGCCAAAATCAGGAAAATTATTCCCCATTGATCTAACCAGATGATAATCGAATTCAGATTTTTTCCAGAAAATATTAGAAGTTGTCAAATCAGGAAACCAGCTCTTCTGATTGTTTGAAAACTAGGACCTTGCATCAATTTAATTAACTGAAAACAATGAGAATTTTAAAAGGAGTTGCAACAGTTGTTGTTGTTATTATGATTTTAAATGCTGTTGCCTTTTCTGTGATACATGTTTTGACACATGGTAAAATGTTTGGCAAGGCCTCAGGATTGGTGATTGATTTCGCACTTTTTCCAAGTGAAATAAAAAAGGCGTTCGGCCAACTCACAGCTAAAGTGAAGAATTATCAGCTTAGGGTGGACCCTAAATTTGAGCACATCAATCAACTCGAAACGGATCTCTATGGATTGGTCTCATATAATTCGGCTCATGGTGATTCTCTGGAATTGAAACTGATAAATTTTAAAACAGAATCCATAATACATACATGGCGATGTTTAAAAGTGAAGTTTGCAACCGAAGGATTATGTAGTAATCATCCGGAGTTAATGAATGATTACTCTGTTATCTTTAAACTAGACTATGACCTGTATCGTCTTGACGCAAATTCAAAAATAATTTGGAAGAACGACTCATTGATGTTTCACCACACTCTTGAGTTCGATCATGAAGGTAATTTATGGAGTCCCACAACGATTGATAATGGGAGTATGAATTTAAACAGCAAGGTAATCAACTATGAAACGGAGCTTCCATTTCGAGATGATGCCATTACCAAAATCGATGCAGGAACCGGGAAAATTCTATTTTCAAAATCAATTGCTGAAATTTTGCTTGAGAACAATTATCCCGGGTTGATTCATGGGAACTGGCAATATGATCCAATCCACCTGAATGACATCGAACCTGTTCTTTCGGATTCAAAATATTGGAAGAAGGGAGATCTTTTCCTGAGTTGTCGAAATATACAGACCGTATTTCTTTATCGACCCAGTACCGGAAAGATTCTTTGGTTGAGGACAGGACTTTGGGTTAACCAGCACGATATCGATATAATGGACTCTATGACAATTACCATTTTCAATAATAATGTAAATCAAAACTCTAAGGATTTTATATATAGAGAAAATAAGGGAAGTAATGCTAAGCTTGTGAAGACCCTGCATGAACCGATTAAGGTAAATACAATTGTGGCGTATAATTTTGAACGTGATTCTACCTATCAACTTCTTCCTGAATTGATGAGGCGTGAAAATATTGACACCCGATCTCAGGGGATTTTCAGCCCAATCTCGAATGGAACATTTTTTATCGAGGAAACTGATCAGGGCAAGATCTTCATTGGCACTAATGAAAAGACGCTATTCAAAATGCAATTTGTCGCTGCTGATTCAAGTTTTGTGTACTACCCAGGCTGGAGTAGAATCTACGAAAAAATTCCAGCTCGTTGAAAGCAATGTGATGTGAGGTAATGGGTGGATGATTGAATTTTATTAATTTGTCGAAATATAAAAATAATAGTTATGCCTATGTTCTTTCCTCCAATGTTGTATATAGGACCAGGGCTAGGCCTCGGAACGATAGCAATCATTTTAATCGTAGTCGCCATTATGATTGCCAGTGTGGGCCTGATCTTGTGGATTCCAATCAAAAATGCTTTTAAGAAAATTTCTAAATTTTTCTCTAATAAATAATAGATGTACTACTTTGTAGTATTCTGGTTCGGGCTTTCTGTTGTGGCCGGGCTTATTTTAGGTAGACAGTTTTTTTATTCGTTGATAGAGCGAACCACCTCGCTGTTGGATGCCATGTTGGATACTGATGAAACCGATGAGGTAAAACAGAAGCTGCTCATTGAACGGTTAAGCAAATTGGTGATAACGTTGCTCAAACTAGTAATGGTGATCACTGGCATCGCACTCGTATCACTTCTTCCAGGATACCTCTATACTAAAATGAATGATCTGGAGAGCTATAATTTTGATTATAGCTCTGTTCTCTTCTACGTCATTTTGATTTCGAGTAGCACGCTTCCTTTTATTTTGATGAAAGTTCTTTCAAAGAAGAAAGATTATTCTGAATGGTCCATTTTATTTCATCGCATCATTTTTAACAACTACAACATTTCAAAAGGATTGTTTGGTATTGAGAAGTCTTTGTTCAAAGCGAAAACCAAAGAATTAAACGACCGCTTCCTTATTGTTAGTGGATTAGCCCGTGCGGGCACAACAGCACTTACAACGCTACTTCATAACACGAGCCGTTTTCATTCGCTATCCTATGCCAACATGCCGTTACTCTTAAGTCCAAATTTCTGGAGAATCTTTTATCGTCCGAAGAGTGAAAATTTACGCGAGCGAAGTCATGGAGATCGCGTTCTGTTTGGTCATAACACGGTTGAAGCATTAGAAGAATTTTTTTGGATGGTACAACTGAAGAGTCGATTTGTTACATCCGATACATTATACAGGCACGAAATTTCAAGTGATGTTTATCATCAGTACCTGGTTTACCAGAGCTTGATAAAGCAACCTGACCTGAAAGAAACATTTTACCTGGCGAAGAATAATAACTTTATTTTGAGGTATGATTCAATGCGAAGGTTAAACTCCAATTTTGTGATGGTTATACTTTTCAGAGATCCTCTTGAACATGCTCATTCTTTATTAAATCAGCACAAGCGCTATTGTAATTTTCAAATGGAGGATCAATTTGTAAAGGAGTACATGGGATGGCTTGGACACTATGAATTTGGATTGAATCAAAAGCATTTTGATTTCTCAACAGATGAATCATTAAACCAATTCAATCAGAATTCAATGAATTACTGGTTACGAATTTGGATTGATTACTATACGTTTATAGTAGATTTACCAAGTGATAAAAATTTAATACTGATCGACTATAAAGATTTTTTGAATAACCCCGAGAGCATCATTAAAGTGATTGGTGATAAATTGGATATTGACCTGAGCACGAAGTCAATCAGTCGTTTTGAGAACGAGAAGACAATCTATTTCGAGGGTGATAATGATCTTCGAATGGAAGCGTATAGTGTTCATCAGAAATTGATCAGCAAGAAAAGTTTAATGTAGGCTTATTAAAATGTACTAATCTGATTTTAATTCCATGTTTATTTTAATAATCAAAACGAGTAATCATGAAATAAATTCGATCAAAGTCAAAAGATGATAAAAGCTGGCTGATCCTTTCAGCTTGTTAAATATATAAACCCTCAATTAATTGTTTCAATGTTATGGCACAAGATAAGTATGACTTAATCCTCGTTGGCACCAGTTTCGCATCGTCATTTTTTCTAAAGAAATTCTTAGAGCATGCACCGGCAACAGTGAAAGTATTGGCAATAGAGAGAGGACATCTTTACACGCATGGCGACCGACTAAAAGTAAAAAGAGGAGAGATACCACCGCCTGCCTGGCAAGGGGAGACTTACATTACTACTTCAGAGAAACCATGGACATTTGATCCTAATTTTGGAGGAAGTTCAAACTGTTGGTCAGGATGCACTCCGCGATTTATGCCGAATGATTTTAAGATGAAATCGACGTATGGTGTTGGCATTGATTGGCCGATTAGTTATCAGGATATTGATAACTACTATGACGAAGTGGAAGATATTATGTCCATATCGGGCCCCGAAATTACACCATTCCCTAGAAAAAAATCCTACCCGCTTCCTTCTCATACACTCAGTTCAGTCGATCGCATAATGCAGAAGCATTATGGTGAGCTTTATATTAGTCAGCCAGCTGCACGGGCAAGTCGTTCTGTAGGTAATAGGGGAGCGTGTTGTTCCTCCATTGTTTGTGATGTTTGTCCGGTAAACGCGAAGTTTACAATTGAGAATACTCTGAAGTATTTATATGACGATCCTCGTGTTACCTTAATACAAAACTCCCAAGCCTACGCTTTGAAGATTGAAAACAATGTTGCTAAATCAGTTATGGTTCGGCAGGCAGAAAAGGATATGGAATTCCATTCAGAGACCATTGCTTTGGGTGCCAATTCTATTTTCAATGCACACATCTTACTTAACTCTGGCGATACCTCCGACTGGACAGGAGCGGGATTGTCAGACCAGGTTGGAACGTATGCACGAATATATTTGGATGGTCTTGAAAATGTTGGAGGCAGTTCACTGATAACCGCCAATGGTTATATGTTCTATGATACCCCTGACAGGAGCAAGTATGCCGGTTGTTTAATAGAGAGTTCGCAAGGTTTCTGGAGCCCATATATTCGAAATGAACTGGGTAAGTGGAGGCAAATGGCATTGTTTAAATTTATCTTTGAAGATTTGCCTCAAAAACAGAATCGAGTTTTAGTCTCCCAGGATTTAACTAAACCTAACGTTGTGTTCAATGATATTTCAGACTACGCAAAGGAAGGATTAAAAAATATGAAGTCAAATGTAGATAAGTACTTTTCTGTTTTACCCATCGAGCGGATCGAGTATGACGGATTTAATCAGGCTTCGGAATATCATATTTGTGGCACCACCAGAATGAGTTTAAATGAGGAAGACGGAGTGATTGATAAGTCACTCGTTCATCACAAATACCGAAATGTTCTGGTGTTGGGCAGCGGTTCATTTCCAACCATTACTCCGGCTAATCCTACTTTAACATTATCAGCATTGTCGTTAATGGCTGCAACTAAATATTACGGATTATGAATAGAAGAAAATTTATAGGCATTTCCCTCCTTTCAATAATAGGAATTACAATTGCTGGTATTTTCGCTTTTAACGATTTTGAGACTGTGGTTTTAAAGATCTTAAGGCAGGATTTAAAAGATATGAATATTCAGGAAAAGCACTTCAAGAAATTTATAGCAGATGCACAAAACACAGGTTCCGCATCAAAACTGATGCTTGATAAAAAGAAGAAGGCCTTTATTTTTTTGTTTTTCTTCCTTCCAAAAGTGGGATTGCCCTATGAGTCGAAGTACCAGGAGCTACGCCAAAGAATTGTGAGCGATTTTCTATTAGCAACTGATTTCTTTGTAAATGGGATGGACACGAAAAAAGATATTAACTATATCGCTCTATTTGATCCTTACTTACGCCCATGCCAAAACCCTTTCTCGCCCCTGAACTATCCCGAGAGAGGCCTTCATCATCAATAAAGGAAATTCTTTGTTGCCGGCCTGTATATTGACTTCACTCGCAGAGGTGCATAAAAGCGAAGGCGTCTTTTATAATTTACTCTGGTCTACTAAAATTGAAAGTAGATAAATGGAATCTCCAGAGTATTCTTAAATATTACGATGATCAATAATATGAATAAATAGAAACTCCACCGCAGTGGCCTTTTCCATTTCTGCACAATATTAGCAATAGCATATTGCTGTTCACGACCAATCCACTCCATGCTCATAAAGACCAGCATGAGTATACCAATAATAAAAGCCTTCTCCATATTCAAGAAGAGAGGTATTGAAAAAAGTGATTTTGAAAAAATGGATGATATATATCGAAATGCGTGACTAGCATCATTTGCTCTGAAAAAAATCCACGAAAATACAATGAGCACAAACGTAATTCCTATAGACACGAACTCCCTTCCTGTTGGTAGATACTTACCTTTTGCGACAATGTCAAGATTATTTCTATTCGTATTTATGATTACAGAAGGTATAACGTAGAGGGCATTAAGCAAGCCCCAAATAATAAACGTCCAATTTGCACCATGCCATAAACCGCTCAGAAAAAAAATGATAACAATGTTTCTGATTTTCAATTGTAGAGTACCTCTGCTGCCTCCTAATGGAATATAAACGTAATCTTTGAACCATGATGAAAGGGAGATATGCCAACGTCTCCAAAATTCAGCTATGTCGCGCGAGAAGTAGGGAAATGCAAAATTTCTTAATAGATCAATTCCAAAAAGTCTTGCTGTGCCTATGGCAATATCAGAGTATCCTGAAAAATCACAGTAGATTTGAAAAGTAAAGAACAAGGCACCTAATACGAGTGTGCTTCCTGAATAAGTATCGGAATTGTTGAAGATAGCATTCGCATACTCGGCACAATTGTCGGCAATGACAATTTTCTTAAAGAACCCCCATAAAATTTGCTTTAGTCCATCGACAGCTTTTAGGTAATCGAACCTTCTTTCTTTGACGATTTGAGGTAAAAGATGAGTGGCGCGTTCAATAGGACCAGCAACAAGGAGTGGAAAAAAACTAACGAAAACGGAATAATTAATAAAACTTCGCTCGGGTTGAATTCGGTTTTTATAAAGATCCAATACATATGACAAACCATGAAAAGTATAGAAGGATATACCTATTGGTAGCATTACTTGTAAGGTGCTGAAGTTGGCTCTTAGACCTAATAATGTAAGCCCGTCAGCAAACGACTCAACAAAGAAGTTGTAGTACTTAAAAACTCCAAGTAAGCTAACATTCACGCAGATGCTAAGCCACAACCAAAACAATTTCTTTTTTTGATTAGGAGCTTCATGAATTTTAATACCTGAATAGAAGTCTAACAGAGTTGAGAAAATAAGCAGAGACAAAAACCTCCAGTCCCAGAAACTGTAAAACAAATAGCTTGAAACAAGTAGTACTACATTTTGTAATCTAAGATTGTCACGGCATCCCCAATAAACTAAGAAAACGATAGGGAGAAATATTGCAAAGTCAAAGGAGTTAAAAAGCATTTTTTTCGATGACCTTGTTAATGAAAAACTAAAATTTAATTATCTAAATTAAAGATAAATATATACAGAGTGATTTCTCCCAAGGATAAACATGGGTGGCTGAGGTGTAAGTTCTGTGTTTCTCTCATTGTTGGATGTTTAAACTTAGGACTTCGGGTAAAGTTGTAACCAATAACCCGGGTTACTTCGTAATCGATAGCAATGTAACCATGCGGCATGAATGAAAAGAAAATGCGATCATTATTCTATGGTGTTATACAAAGACGACTTTTAGTGTTAATTTAACAATCCCAAAATGGTCAATAAATATTTATACACACTGTTAAGGTATGAAGCGTAAATTAGGTTGGTTTTTAGTAGCTCTGTTTATTATAGCAGGACTTGGGTATTTAGGATATACGAAGCTTCTACTCCCCCGATATGTAGCAAAAATTATAATGGATGAGGAAACGACACCAAAGTATCTTCCCAATCGCTATGAGAAACGTCTTGTGAAATCCAGAAGACGAATTAATTCAGGCGTTGATAGTGTTCTGGTAATAATCCATCGTAAAAACATATCATTAGATCAGCTATTAAAGGCAATTGATGAAGTGAAGGAGGAGCAAGCCTATAGTTTTTTGGATGAACTTAACTCCACTACAATTGTAAGTAGTGACCAGGTTTTTGATATTGGCAAAAAGCATTTCAAAACTGATTTTGATATTGAGTTGTTTAGGGATGTGTTTCAAAAGAAGGCACAGGTTCAGGTTATAAAAAGAGGTTTGATTTTAGCCAATAAACAACGCGAAAATCAGGATATGTCTCCTGAAACAATCCGCGCTGTGGCTAAACAAATATTGATTGAAAAAGAAAAGAAGTTCACAGGATTAAATCTATCAAAGGATGAATCGACCGACTGATTTTGACCGAACTGTTTTCTTTAGATGATAAACGATAGCTATAATTGAGACCAACAGATAGTAAAATGAAAGGATACAAATAAATACCAAATGACGAATAAATCTATTTCAATAGATACGGATGTAAATCTTATTCAATCGATAAGAATTATTCATGCATTGTCAGAGTCAGAGTTTAAAATTAATTTACCTTTCAAGGAACGTAAAAAATTATCGGTCCTCATTAATAAATTTAAACTTGATTTTCATGACTATGAAGATGATGCTTTAAAATTCTCTCAACTGGTTAAGGTTGATCATTTCGCTAACAATCCCAATTCAATTGTTGGTACCATACAACGTCCTTTGATTTTCCCACATCAAATAGTGAAATTTTGTAAATCAATTTGGAGCGAGAAAAGAGAGCATAAATATACGTTCGCCGGTCTCTTTACAGGAAGTCGTAAAAATTTACTCGAGCAATGGATGGTTCGAAATATCCGCAACACTAAAATCAATCTGGCTACGGATAGAAGCTTCATCAGTAAACTGAAGAAAAAAGTATTTAACACCTTAAATTTAGATAACACATCAATAAAGAAAATTGATGATTTGATAATTTGGTCATCTACCAGAGGTAGGCAATTTCCATTAAAATCATGGGATGAAAATTATTATTCTATCATGGCTAATTCAGAATTTGTTCTATGCCCAAGCGGTGATTTTATTTGGACATATAGATTCTTTGAAGCGATTTTATGCGGAGCCATCCCAATTGTTGAGGAAGCCTGTGAGGCTTACACAGGTTTTCGGTTCAGAAGTATGAGTGAGGATGCTAAAAAATTTGTGTGGAAAGCTGATGATGCTGAGTATAACTATAACCTATGCATTAGTCGCATCACCATTCCTTTGGAGGAATTGAATGTGGAGTTGAATAGATTTTGGAGTGAACTGCATATGGTTCAGCCTAAATAGAGATATCGATTTTATTGACAACAACAAAATTAAATCTTATGAAGAACCAAATCCGAAAACTGATTAATAAAATGGGATATAATATTGTACCCATTACACAGACCGGGAAGAACCCGATGGGTGATATGAAAATGTTCCTTCAGAATGATCAGCCTCTTATCTTCGATATAGGAGCAAACGTTGGACAAACTATTAACAGGTTCCGTTCAGTGTTCCCCAAATCTAAGGTATATTCTTTTGAGCCCAGCCCGAGTACTTATGAGACGCTTAAGGTAAATGCTAGTAATCATGAAAATGTGTACTTATATAATTGTGCGATGGGATCTTCACTGAGACAAATGACTTTCTTTGAGAATACACATTCTGAAATGAGTTCATTCCTTCAGCTTAGCGAATTTGGATGGGGTACGGTCACAAAAGAAACATTAGTGGACGTTAATACCGTAGATCAATTTTGTAGTGATAATAGTATTGATCGGATCGATATTTTAAAATCAGATACACAGGGATTTGACTTTGAAGTTTTCAAAGGAGCTGAAGGTACAATACGATTAAATAAGATCGGACTCATTTACTTTGAAGTCACGTTTTCTGAAATGTATAAAAATCTACCATCATTTGGTGAAATCTATAATTTTTTGATCAATCATAATTTTCGTTTGGTATCTTTTTACAAATTTTATTATCAAGAACAATTAGCAAGTTGGACAGATGCATTATTCGTTCATAAGTCCCTTATACCCACAAGTACACCAGGAATTGAGCATAAACCATTGCACAGTTTATAATACCAAGAATTATAATATGCTATCAGTTTTTTGGCAGATCCGCATAGCGTAAAATTTCTGGCAACAAAAAGGTCTGACCTTTTTCACTTAGATGTCCGTGGTCAATGTAATTCGATAAATCTTTTGTGAAGAACTCGTATTTTGCCTCGTTGAAATCAAGAATGGTTGCGTTACCCTTTAATGCTCCTTCAACAACATCTTTGTAAATACTTAAGGAGTTTCTGAATTTGTCATAAAGCGGAAAGGGCAATGGATGAAAGTAGGCTACTATTTTTATCTGTTTCGAAACACATTCCTGAATTACCTGATTAAACTCAACCCACGCCACCGAATCGATTGATGTTTTAATGGCATCTGGCCGTTTAAGTTGATCATTGATTTTATTTTCTACCGATTTTACTTTCAAAAAATCATTGTAATTGTTGTAGCCGTAATCGTTGAATTGTTCTTTCGGAAATTTTGCGGGCATTAAATTAAAATTGCGAACTAATGCAAAGGCATATGTTTTATATAGCCCTACTGAACCTAGTGCACCGTAGTATTGCTTACGGTTAATGGATTTTGTTTTCATTCCATGATCGACAGTGAGATAAGGGTGTAGACACAGTATTACTACTTTGGGAGTCCCACGTTCAAGAGCCTTTTCTAAAACTGCCTTCTGCTCGGTAATGTTAGCTCCCATCATACTTAGATTATACAGCTTTAGGTCTTTTATTTGTTTTGGATTAATGTTTGCAGATAATGAAGGTCCCAGGATATACCCATCAAAATTTTCAGGTACATATCGATGAGCCAATAGGTATTTCGAACCACGTTCATCATCAAAGATTGAAAGGGACTTTCCCTTAGTGGAATGAAAAAGACCGAAAAGATCAATCTGAAAGTTGATTAAAACTAAGGAAGCAATCGCAAGAGCGCTAAAGAGCAATGACCGATAAAAAAACTTTCTGCCTTCCATATTAAAAATCAAAGTATAAAAATTCCTGACTTGGATAAGAGTTTAAAAACACACAATTAATTACAATGAGTAAAATTACAATGATTAAAAATTTACGATTTAGCTGAAACGAGGCTGCCCACTCATTTGAGCTTTTTCCAAAAAGCAGCGCAATACCCACCACCATTATCGGCACGGAATAGAAATCTGCAAAAAGTTTAAAATCAGTATGTCTCGATGAGATGCCTATTATAGAGCTTAGGATATTTGTGGCTTCTGACAATGAAGGTGCACGAAAGAAAACCCAGGTGACGTTAATGAATAAGAAGGTGATTACTATTCCCAGCCAAACAGGCAAGTTTATTTTTGTCTTGGTAAAAAGCCGGTAAACTACTTGGGCTATCCCATGCAAAAAACCCCAGAGGATAAACGTCCATCCGGCACCATGCCAGATACCCCCCAGTAAAAAAGTGATCACCAGATTTTTCGCTGTAGATACTTCACTATCTCTATTTCCGCCAAGTGGTTTGTAGACATAATCACGTAGAAATCGACTGAGAGTAATATGCCATCGCCTCCAGAAATCCTGCACATTCTGAGCGCGGTAAGGGGCATTGAAATTTAGGGGCATGTGAATATTAAACAAGAGACCCAACCCGATTGCCATATCTGAATATCCGCTAAAATCGAAGTATAACTGTATTGAATACGATACCGAAGTTATCCACGCTTGAAGGGTGCTGAGTAGTTCTGTATTAGCGTAACCTTTATTTGCGATCACAGCCATGGTATCTGCAATTCCTATTTTTTTTGCCAGGCCCATATTAAATACAAATAATCCTTTTGCCAGATTTTCATAGTTAATTATGTTCGTGCGCTTGTCCATCAACTGAGGCATGATTACCGTGTGGTGAACAATGGGACCGGCAATCAAGTGAGGAAAAAAAGTGATGAATAGACAATAATCATGAAATTTATAATTTCCAGCTTCTCCTTTGTAACTATCAACTAAAAAAGCAATTTGTTGGAAGGTGAAAAAGCTAATACCTAATGGTAACACAATATGAAGTAGCGTGTAATGAGTGTCCAGCAGGGCGTTAGCGTTGGCTAAAAAGAAATCAGCATACTTAAAATAGAATAGAACACTTAAGTTAATAGCTACCCCTGTTGCGACCATCCATCTTTTTCTTTTTTGTTCAATCAAGGATCCTAAAGAGAAATTGAACACCATGGAGGTTACAATGAGAAAGATATTCATTGGATTCCACCAGCCATAAAAGAATATGGAAGAGCATAAAAGCCAATACCGTGCATATAATGGCTGAGTACTCTTTGTGAGAAAGAAATAAATGGTTACGACAATGGGGAGGAAGAGAAGAATAAATTCTGGAGAACTGAAAAGCATAGGGGTGTACTAATAACTAAATTTTGAGATAATATTCACTTATTTGACTTAGCAACTTTGGATTTAAAATTCTTCGTTATATACCCCCGAGTCAAGGTCTTTGTAAAGCTAAGTCTAAAGTTATTTTTAAAAAATATTTTCATCAAAATCGTCATTCTTACCGGAGTGAGATTAATTTCAAAAAAATCAGTATTCGACTTGGTGTTAAATTAATTATGAACACCTCAATTGGCATTTTAAAAGCGTGTATTTGCTCTTCATAATTAATGACTCTGTGACGTATTGTCTTACAGATTTGTGCTTTGATCCGTCATACTTATTCCTAGCTGTAACTATACACTTACAAAATTTATCTCCAACTATGGATTTATATGATCGCACTTCACAGTTGTTCTTCAAAGACTTTTAAGAAGATGTTGTCAAGAACGTGTTTCTTCGTTCATACTGATCATGATTTCCTTTTGAAAAATGTCCATCAATATTGCGTCTCAAGTATAAGGGTTTAGTGACCTTTGGTTGACTTCAGTTTTATTCTGCAGTGAAGATCCAAATTTCACTGAAAGGTCTCTTTATCCTATATTGGTTTCTCGCCTTGCGAGCTTCATCAATATCATAGGAAGAGAATATATAGACATAATATAAATTATTCTTAGGATTGATAGCCACAGTAACATCGGCATATCCCTTTAAGATAAGATCTTGTGAGTACCCGATTGCATTCTGCATGACTTTAAATGCACCTGCTACAACATAATGACCTTTGGCTATTGCAAAACTCCTTGGGGGTTTGGAGTCTGATTTCTTTGGTTTTGTAACAGGTGTTAATGAATCATTGTCTGACGTATCACGTGATTGCTCAATAGTAGTAGGATTATCCTTAGTTGGTTGTGTTGACTTTTCTGAATTGGTAAGTTGATCAGCTTGTTCATCCGTTGGTTCTTCAAGTTTAGCAGTTTCTGTCTGTTCTTCTGCGGATTTAACTTTGGAGGTGTCTGCCTGCGCTACTGTTACTGGGGCTGCTGTTTGTCTTGGTTTCTTTGTGATTGGCTCTCTTTTCTTTCCAATTCTAAGAGAGAGTTGTAATTCATGCGAATCACCTGAAGCGAAAGTTTTATCCACTGGTGGCAATTCATAGCTGTAGCCAAACTTGAATAAGTCTTTGATATTGAGTCCGAAGAAAAACCCCAGACCATTTGTTTGATGATAAGATGCACCTGCCCAAATCTTTTCTTTTATGTATACCACTGACGCAGCTTCCCACGAATTTTGCTTATCAGCGCGTTCGCGATATAGGAAGTAAGGTTCTATCGCAATCGAGGAACCAATTGGAAACTTATACCCTACAGAATAAAGCCTGTTATTTAGTGAAGATACTTTTACGGGTTCGAGCGTTGTTGAGCTGAATCTACTTCCTTCAAATAACTGAGTGAAAGCAAAACCTAGTCGAAAACCTCTGTTCGTATAGAGCGCACCAAAATTTCCATCAGCATAGAAATTATTTTGTGCTGCATTGATAATAACAGGATCACTCGGATCATACTCGCCTTCTTCAAGATTTAGATCATTCATCCCTACACCACCGGACAGGCCAAAACGGAGCATTTGGGTTGAAGTAAGTGGGAGAGCATATGCGAATGTTGCCAAAATTGAAGTATTTCGCAAAGCAACAACTTCGTCAGAAACGATATTCATTCCCAGGGAAACTCTTTTTTTTGTTGGATATTGAAAGCTCAAACCCATTGTAGTTGGAGCGTCATTTATATTTAACTTTTCTTTTCTGTAGATGAGATAGACTTCGGTAGATCCATTAATTCCAGCATATGCCGGATTGGAAAGATAGGGATTGAAATAAAACTGTCTAAAAGGAGATGCACTTTGCCCAAAGCACGAAATAACAATACACGAAAAGAGAAAAATAAGTAAAGGTTTTTTCATGCTTTCAATTTTTATCGAACAATTCGAACACCTCCAGTTGTTTGTTTACCGTCGCCACATTTAATAATAAAGTAGTAAGCCTCGGCTTCTAATGGAACACCATTAGAGGTACCATCCCAACTATTATCATATGAAGTCATCCCAAAGACCTTTTTACCTAATCGATTGAAGATATTGACTTCGCAACCATCAAACATGGTCAGGTTTGCCCACGTCCATTTATCGTTGTTCCCATCTCCATTGGGAGAGAATACCTTCGGAAAGACTACTTTTTCAATTTCAAAAGTCATTACAGTAACGATCACCTGCGCCTTAGCAGAGGCATTGTTATTATCTGTTACGGTCAATTCAAAAACATAAACTCCTTCAATAAGATCACTTACTATGGGGTCTGCCACAGTGCTGTTGGAAATGGATGCCGTACTAGGGCCAGAAAATTGATTCCATGAATAAGAAGCTATTGTACCATCCGAGTCGGTTCCTGATCCTTGTAGTTGAATTGAATTTACCGGTAGGACAAGAGTGGAATCTTGTCCGGCTACTGCAACAGGAGGAAGGTTGGATATCGTTCTTACATCAATGGTCACTTCTTCTATATTTGTAGCACCTCCAATATCAGTAACTGTTAATCTAAACACATAAACTCCTTCAATAAGGTTACTTATTATAGGATCAGCTACGGTGTTGTCGGAAATAGATGATGCATTGGGGCCAGAAACCTGTGTCCATAAAAAGGTCACTGTTGTACCATCTGGGTCAGTCCCTGATCCCTGAAGTCGAATCGAATTTGCTGGTAGGACAAGGGTAGAATCTTGTCCCGCTATTGCGACAGGAGGAAGGTTGGATATCGTTCTTACGTCAATGGTCACTTCATCTATGTGGGTAGCACCGCCAATATCAGTAACTGTTAATCTAAACACATAAGCTCCCTCAATAAGTACGCTTACAGTCGGATCGGACGTGGTGTTGTCGGAAATGGATGATGCATTAGGGCCAGAAACCTGGGACCATAAAAAGGACACTATTGTACCGTCAGGATCAGTGCCCGACCCCTGAAGTTGGATTGAGTTTATGGGCAAGAGAAGCGTTGAATCCTTCCCTGCGTTTGCAATAGGTGGAAGATTTACAGTAACTGTCCTTACATCGATCTGTGTATCATCAAAATTGGTAGCGCCATTGTTATCCGTAACCGTTAAACGAAAAACGTATGTACCGACCGCAAGGCTGCTAACGGAAAGGTTTGGTTGACTTAGGGATGACGTAACGGCTGGAGTGCCGGACATCTGTGTCCAGCTATAGGATGCGATTAATCCATCCGGATCAGATCCTCCGCCTACAAGCAATGTATCTGAATCTGGAAGAACAACCTCAATGGGGTCACCAGCAAATGCGATAGGAGGTAAGTTAGTTGAAATGTTTACAGTGACTTCATCAAAGCCTGATCCACTTCTATTATCCGTAGCGGACAGGCTAAAAATGTAGGTTCCGGGCTGAAGATTTGAAACCGAAGTAGTTAATGAATTTGCATTTGTTATGGTCGCAGTATTGGGTCCGTTCACTTGATTCCAAATGGTTGACGTAATAGTACCATCACTATCTGTTGCTGTGCCAACCAAAGATGTAGTATTCGGTGGTGTAATAATGGATTGATCTGCGCCTGCATTAACAATTGGAGGGATGTTGTTGGGCTCAGGGTTAACAATAACCTGCACGTCATCAAATCCGATTGCCGCATCATTATCCGTAACAGTTAATCGAAAAATATAGACACCAGTAATGAGATTACTTGTTGTCAGTGCCGAAGTTGTTGACCCTGCCAGCGCAGCGGTGTTAGGGCCCGAGCTTTGCGTCCATGTGTGAGAGCTAATAGTTCCATCAATATCCGTTCCCGATCCAGTAATAGTTGTCGAATTTGTAGGTAGCGTAATGGTAATGTTACTTCCAGCATTTGCTTGTGGCGCAGTATTGGGAGGTTCAGGATTGACACGAACGTTGACTTCATCAAATCCTTCTGCACCCAAATTATCGGTAACGGTTAATCTGAATATATAGGTGCCTTCAATTAAACTAGATGCTGATAATGTTACTGTAGTCTGTCCTGATATCGTGGCAATGGAAGGTCCGCTCATTTGAGTCCATGCCAATGTAGCAATCGAACCATCTGGATCTAATCCTCCACCTGTAAATGTAGTTGAGTTTGTCTGAAGGGTGATAATCTTATTAGGACCTGCATCAGCTGTTGGTGGTTGATTTGCCGGAGTAGGTTGTACGCGAATATTAATTTCATCAAATCCAGTCGATCCATTATTGTCTGTTATAGTAAGTCGGAAAACATAAATACCTTCAATCAATCCATTCAAGGTAAGGCTTGGCAATGTTACATTGGAAGTTGAAGCGGTTGACGGGCCACTAATCTGTGACCAGTTGTAACCGGAAATTGACCCATCAATGTCTGTACCTGAACCACTCAGCGTTGTTGAAACGATAGGAATGGTGATGACTTTGTTACCTCCCGCGTTGGCAATTGGAGGTAAATTGAAAGGTATAGGCTTAACGGTAATAGCAACTTCATCAAAGCTAGAGATGCCTTTATCGTCAGTGACTACTAAACGGAAAACGTAAATTCCTTCCACCAAACTTTGTGCAAGGGTACTGGCGCTGGAACCAGCAGAAAAGACAGCTATTGAAGGACCATTGACTTGTAGCCACTGATACTGAGCGATTGTTCCATCACTATCAGTTCCTGATCCTGAAAGAGTAACAGTACTTTGAGGACGTGTAATTTGTTGGTCAGGTCCGGCATTGGCGACTGGAGGAACATTTACAGGTTGAGGGTTTACCTTTACTTTTACATCCTTTTGACCAATAGCGCCAAGATTATCCGTTACGGAAAAACGAAATACATAAGAACCTGCAATGAGTCCGCTGAATGTTATTCCGGGTTGGTTGACAGGAGTTGTTGTGGCAGTATTTGGTCCGCTGAGTTGGGACCAGGAATTGGATGCGATTGTTCCATCTGAATCCGTTCCAGAACCTGTAATCGCTACAGAATTGACAGGCAATGTTATTTCCAAATCAGAACCTGCATTTGCAACGGGAGGGATGTTTGGTGGTGCGGGGTTCACTAATACTGTAACCTGATCCGTGTCAACAATACCATCGTTATCCGTTACACGAAGGCTAAATGTGTAAATACCTTGTATGAGCGCTGATGCTACTACCTGCGCTGAAAATGGTGTATCAAAGGTAGCTGAGTTTGGACCACTAATTTGTTCCCACACATAAGAACCGATTACTCCATCCGGATCTGAACCACTACCTGTAAGGGTCACCGAATTGATCGGAAGAGTGATATTTTTATCTGAACCTGCATTCGCTAATGGCGGTTGATTAAGAGCATCTACAAATATCTTAACTTCATCTGTAGATGTATCACCTCGATCATCAGTAACAACAAGTTCAAAAACATAAATACCTTCAACCAAATCAGATAGGTTGAGAGAGGGTTGATCCAATGCACCGGAAGTACCTTGTCCAGGGCCTCCAACAAAATTCCATAGGTAAGTTGCTATCGTTCCGTCGGTATCACTCCCGGATCCAGTTAGGGTAATTAAATTGGTCGGTAATGTAAGATTTTGATCAGGCCCTGCATTTGCAACTGGGGGTTGATTTGGTGGTTCGGGTAAAACAGTTACTCCAACCTGGTCAGTGGTCTTAGCTCCATCATTATCTGTTACGGTTAATGAGAATGTGTAAATACCGCTCGTTAAATTGCTCATTGTAGCACTTGCTGCAGTTGCACCTGTAATAGTGGCTGCTGATGGACCACTAACTTGTTCCCACAAAAATGACGCAATCGATCCATCGGAATCAAGACCACTTCCTGTAAATAAAACGGAGCTTGTAGGAAGTGTTATTATTTTGTCGCCACCAGCGTTGGCGGAGGGAGGTATATTTGCTGCTGGGAAAACAGTAATGATCATTAAATCAGAACCTTTTGCTCCTTTATCATCTGTTACTGTAAACTCAAAAGTATAGACACCTTCAATAAGGCCATTAATTTGAGTACTAGTTTGTGATGGAGTGGTTAGTGTAGATGTAGATGGTCCACTTTGCTGAACCCAACTATAGGATGATATTGTTCCATCTGTATCTAAACCTGCACCCGTTACTGTAACCGTACTGACTGGAAGAGTAATGTTCTTGTCTACTCCGGCATCAGCGGTGGGTGGTTGATTAGGCGGCAAGGGCAGCACAATAATCAATACCTGATCGGAACCCTGGACTCCTTTATCATCTGTTACGGTCAGTGTAAATAAGTAATTTCCTTCAATCAGGTTAGTTAAAGCGGTAGAAGATGAAGACGCACTGCCAATGGTAGCTGTACTAGGTCCGCTGGTTTGTACCCATGCATAGGTTGCTATTGTTCCATCTGAATCATTGCCAGAACCATTCAAAGTTGTATTGCTGACAGGTAACGTGATTGTTTGATCAATTCCTGCACCTGCAGTGGGGGGATTGTTAGGAGGTAATGGTAGAACAGTTATAGTCATTTGATCAATACCAGAACTACCTTTATCATCAGTAGCGGTTAGGGTAAATACATAGACACCCTCAACTAAATTAGAAATAGTAGTGGCGGCCGTGTTCGCTGGAGTTACCGTTGATGTTGAAGGACCACTGGTTTGCGTCCAGGAATATGAGGCAACTGTGCCATCTGAATCTGTAGCTGATCCAGTAATGGCTATCAAATTTAAAGGAAGAGTAATAATTTTATCAGTGCCAGCATTTACTGCAGGAGGAATATTGGGTGGTAGGGCCAGAACAGTCACTGAAACCTGATCTGAACCCGTTAGTCCTGAATTGTCGGTTACAGTAAGAGTGAAGGAATAAGAACCAACGATAAGACCATTTGCTGTGAGGTTTTGAGTAGTATTTCCAACAAGTGTTGCTGTGTTCGGCCCGCTCGTTTGAGTCCAGGAATAGGCTGATATAGTGCCATCTGTATCTGTTCCTGAACCAGAAAATGTTGTTGATGAGTTAGGTTCGGTAATTGTTTTATCAGTTCCTGCGTTTGCTGTCGGCGGCTTAGGTACAGGTGCTGGCAGAACTTGAACAGTAACAAGGTCAGTTGTTGATAAGCCTGAATTATCAATGGCGGTTAGACTAAAAACATATGTACCTGCAATCATGCCGGTAATGTTGGTTGTTAATACTCCAGGTGAAGCGATTACAGCAGTGACGGGTCCACTTGTTTGAGTCCACAGACTTGAGGCTATTGTTCCATCAGCATCAGTCGCTGTTCCGGTCAATGAGACCGAGCTCACAGGTAATGTAATGCTTTTATCGACTCCTGCACTTACCACTGGCGGCTTTGGAGTAGCTACACCTCGTTTCTGCGTCAGGAACCATTCATACATATTTGGGTTATAATATGTGTGAGTAGGAGAGAATGTTTTATCCCATGTACTTCCACTATGACCTCCACCCGGAACAATAGTCCAGATAGGTGCAGGGTTAGCACCTCCGGCGATCATTCCATTAATGGGTTGTTTACCCTGAAATAAAGTGAAAGCATTGTCCTTGTCTCCGTGAAAAGCCCAAACCGGAATTTTGTGACCCGCTGTTACTTTTCCACCATTATAATCCCCTGTAGTGGACACTGGGGCGAATGCGGCAATAATATTCGGGCTATTGGCAGGATCATAGGTAGTATCCCAGCCTCCTCCCATACTTAATCCGGTTAAATATAATCTATCAGGATCTATACGATAATTGGCTAAGGCCCATTTCATAAATGGGATAACAGCACCTGTCCAGCTCCAGTAAGCAGTTGTTTGTTGCGGAGATAATACAATAAAACACTCATTTACACCATTAACGGTGAAACACATTGTAGCACCATTCTTAATGAATTTTGGAGTGCCATTCGCTGTCACTTTCGTGAGTTGAGCGGGTGAACCATCTCCACGTTCTCCAGCTCCATGAAGAAAAACAATACAAGGATAAAGTGCTGTCGAAGTGGAATATCCTGGCGGAAGATACTCCAGATAACCTCTTCCTCCTGGAGTCTTCTTTGGAACTTGTTGCCCATAAAGATCAAGGGAAATTAAAGCGCATAAGACTATCAGAAAAGAGAGCCTTACAAATATGGAGGGAACTTCATATTGCTTCTTCATATTCAAGTGGGTTAGGGTTTTTATCCAACTTCTCCAATGAAAAGCTTAACACAACACAATTCAAAAATCGGATGACGAGTATGGATTGAAGTATTACTAAACTAAACCTATGAGGTCTGGTTATCTTTTTAAGAACGACACAAAAAGTAACTGACTTAGGTGAAGTTTGCATTCTCAGAGGGATAAAGGATTTTAAAAATACTAAAATAAATCCTTTTATGCTTCAAAAAGTCACCACGGCTTAACTGCTATTACAGTTAATTCTTCGAGAAATTAAAGATTACCATCCTTCCGGCATGTTCTTTTTGATCTCGATGTTGCTAAACTCCTGACCTTTCCTGGCTCCTACCACCTTTGCCCACTGGGCCATCTTCTTAATCCCCTGATCCAAACTCACTGCTTCTGAAAGTCCGAAAATCCGGTGTGCTTTTGAATGGTCAGAATAGGCATGCATCACTTCTTTACGTGCTTGTAAATACTTAACAATAGGCTCAACGCCCAAATTCTTACTGACAACCTCAACCAATTCATTAATTGTATAGGGCTTATCGGCACCAATATTAAAAACCTGGTTGGATGCAGCTGGAATGTTAACTGAATTTGCTATCGGAATAGCAACATCGTCAATGTAACTAAAGGCCCTGGTTTGTGTACCATCTCCAAAAATGGTCATTGGCTTCTGTTGCATGATTTGGTTCATAAATATACCAATCACATTTCTATAACGATCTCCAATGTTTTGGTTTTCACCATAGACATTATGAGGGCGAAAGATTACATAATTCAAACCAAACATTTCATGGGCCGCTTTAAGATCAAGCTCGACAGCATATTTTGAAACACCGTATGGATCTTCTGGCACAGGTACCATATCCTCTGTCATGGGTAATTGGCCAGGACCATACACTGCAATTGAAGATGTGAACACAAAACATTTGCACTCGTGTTTAACAGCCTCATTGATCAGGTTGATACTTCCAATAAGGTTTGTGTTATAGTTAAATCTTCTTATAAAATGCGAAAGTCCTTCGGCAGCATAGGCAGCGAGGTGATAGACATAATCAAACTTATATTGATCAAATAATTTTGAAATAAGAACATGATCCGTTACTGAACCTTCAATAAAGGTGGCACCCGAAGGAATGTGATCTTCAAAACCTCCACTAAGATCATCTAAAACGATTACGTTGTGTCCAAGTGCCAGGCAATGTTTCACGACATGAGAACCGATGAAGCCGGCACCTCCGGTAACTAAAGAGTTGGGTTTGTTCATTATAAATTCGTTTGTTGTATGCTATTTTATTTGACTGATTATGATTTTTAACTTAAGGATGCTACTGATGTGGTACGCAAGTTCCATGCTATTCCTCTAAAAAAATTCTTAAGGTGAGCAAATTGTCCTTTTAATAAATACTTTAAAATTGTTTTTGGAGTAACTGCAAATGTGAAGAAAAACAGGAAGAATGCCAATTGGATTCCATTTGAATTTCTCCGCATAAATAAGACACGGTTTCTATTGTGATAATATGCTTTAATGGCACTCTCTTTACCCATGGTGATGGATTCCTTATGATAAATAAGAGCAGTGGGTTGATAGTAAATATTGTACCCAGCTCTCTTTATCCTCGCAGACCAATCGAGCTCTTCATAATAAATAAAGAAAATATCAGCAAGCGAGCCTGCCTTTTCTACCACTTCTCTTTTTAACAGCATGGCTGCCCCGTGTGCATATGCTGTATATCCTGGCGTATTATGTTGGCCATTATCTTCTTCTTTATCACCAATTGATTTATTTCTTCCGGTGAATGGATTGATCTCCGTAAAGCCTGCATACTGAAGAATTGTTGGATCACTGAAGTAGTGTATCTTAGGACTAACGACCCCAACAGTCTTGTCTGAATCAAAGGGTTCTAGCAATCGTTCAAGTAAGTCTTCAGTCACTTCAGTATCATTGTTCACCACAAAAAAATAATCACCCTTGGCTGCCTTTATTCCTACATTATTCCCTCCTGTAAAGCCAAGATTTTCTTTGTTTACAATAAGCCTTACCTCAGGATAATTCTGGTTGATGATTTCAGTTGGGTCTTCCTTTGATGCATTATCCACCAGAATAATTTCAAAGTTTTTGTAGGTAAGCTTCCTGGTTGATTCAATGAATTCACATGTAACTTTAATCTGATTGTAATTCAGAATAATCATTGAAATCAAAGGATTCGAAGTTCTGGTCATTGCTTTGGCTGATAGGTTGTGTCAATTTCAGTGCTCTTATGCTCAGTATGAATAAAGCTCTTGTTGGCATTTTTTGATTGAAAGATCGCTTGAAATGTTTTTAAAATTACCGTTGGCAATATGAACAAAGCGCGAAGTAAATTTTTGGAGTAGTAAACACGAGGAATCGCAATAAGAAGAGCAAGCACATACAGAAACGTAACAGACCACCACCTTACTATTACATCGAGTTGGGGATACAGTAAGGTGAAGACTGAAGAGAAAGTGAAAAGAAGAAATAAGCTATTGATTCTTGAAGGAAAAAAATTATGAAGTACAGCAATATTAAAGTAATTAATATTTCCTTTAAAGAGTAATTTAATACCGCTAAAAAAATGATCTCTTAACATTTGGTATTGACCGGCTATCCATCTCCTTCGTTGATTTTTATACGCTTCAGGCGAATCAACTTTTTCATCAAACACAAATGTTCCTTTGCGGTAATAAATTTTATAACCTTTTTCGACCAATGCAATTTGCAATGCTTTGTCTTCAACAGGCGAGTCAATAACAGATAATTCGTGCTGTAAAAGATGAAAAGGAAAAGCCATTCCTGATCCAATTAGAGCAGAAGAAAGCCCTAAGGCATTCGAGCCTTGTCTGAATAGGTGGTTGTTAATAGCTTCACTAATTCCATCCAATAGCGACATTGGACTTCCTGTGTTCTTCGCTACTCTTTGACATTGAATAATATGATATCCCTCACTATAAAGATCATTTATGTCTTCCAGGAAATTAGATGCAGGAATATTATCAGCATCCAAAACCACAGCAATGTCATACTCCTTTGAAAGCTGAGACATAGCAAAGTTAAGCGACTTGCTTTTTGTGCTTTTTTCGAAATGCACAGGAATGGTAATGGCTTTTGTTTTGGAGAGGAGGGAGAGGGTCTCTGATTTCAAAGAATCGGCAATAACGATAATATCGAATGATTCACGCGGGTATTTTAATGTTAGTAGATTATTGGTTGTACTCAGAATTACATTATCTTCTTTGTAGCATGGGACTAGGACCGCAATTCGATTTAGGACAGTAGATTGTTTTACTTGTAATCTCTTGTAAAAGAAACCAGCTATGGAAAGAACTAAAACGTAAGCAGTGTTTAGAAGGAAAAAAACAAACAGAAAATTCTCTAACATCTCGAAATCTTAACCTACATTAAACCTTTTCCTTTTGCAGCAGTGCCGGAAAAGTACCCAAAAGAATCTTCATATCGAGCCAAAAAGAATTTTTCATGGCATATTCCATATCCAATGCAATTCTTTCTTCAGGCGACATATCTTCTTTTCCTCGTTTGGTGACTTGCCACAAGCCGGTTATACCTGCTGGTGCTAAAAATCTCCAGGCAATTTGATCCTTGGTAAGTTTCTCAGCTTCGTATAAAGGCAATGGTCTATTTCCAACTAGAGACATATCTCCCTTCAAGACATTTATAAGTTGAGGTATTTCGTCCAAGCTGCTACTGCGCAGAAAATTGCCAATTCTTGTAACACGAGGATCATTCTTGATTTTAAAGAAAACACCGTTTGTGGAATTCTCAGAATATTGATTTAAATGCTCTAGCTTCTTCAATTCTTCAGCAGCTCCTACTCGCATGGAACGGAACTTATAGAAATCAAAAATTTTATAACCGGCACCAGCACGCTTCGAGATGTAAAATACTGGACCCTTTGACTCCAGCTTAATCAGAATAGCGATGATGATCAGAAGTGGAGAAATACAAAACAAACCAAAAGCTGAAAGAATAATATCAAATGCTCTCTTTGATGCCCAAAGCTTTATTTTAGGAATCTCTTCATGGGCCTGAACGGACAGATAAGGTTTATTGCCGCGTTGGTTCTTATAGTCTTTAAGTTTCTTGATGAACTCTACCCGCTTTAAAAAAGAATAGGTAATCTCGCCATAATGGTATTCATCAGCACCAAACTTTAAGGCAATATCCTTTGCAGATTGCTCAAATTTCGATGAGTATATAACGAAAGGAATAGCCTTCTCTTTTGCCAGATTTTTTAATAATGAAATATTTTCTGAGAGATTCAAAGAGTTAATCAAAACTGCATCGACTAACTGCTCCGTTTTGATATGCTGAAGGGCTCCATTTATATCGACACTTGTAAAATAGATTGTTTCTTGAATATTGTTGTGATCAGGCACATGATCGTAGGAATCAATGCGCAATAAATGTTTGGTAAAGAGGGACACGCCTGACTTGGTTTGAGTAACCAAAGATAATGGAGAATCTTGAATAGGAATATGTAAAGCTATATCCATATTAGTTTACAAAAACATTTTGTCCTTTAAAGGATAATGCACGATCTACTTCAGCCACTAACGACTGAGGTTCAAATGGCTTAACCAGGTAGGTGAATGCTCCAAGGTCAAGGCATTGCTTACGCTTGCTCGCGTCTTCGTAACCTGAAAGGATTACTACGGGGATACTTTTGAACAAACCGCTTGAACTCAGATTTTCAAGGAGTTCAATTCCATCCAGTGATGGCATTTTGAGATCAGAGATGATTAGATCAGGAACGTTTCCATCTGAAAGCCATGACCAAGCCTCCATACCGTTATTCATAATAATTACCTCATACTTTTTTTGAAGAATCTTCTCCAAAAGCCAGCATAAAGGAACATCGTCTTCGATGACCAATACTTTTTTCATGGTACTAAGTTTAAATACCTTTTAAAAAATGCTGCTTTAAAGATCGGGATAGATTAAGGCGGGATCTTTAAAGCCAACTAAAATAGACAATCAAATCTATATAAAAAAAATGATACAGATGTAACCTTTCAACTGAAAATTATTAAACGTAACACTAAAGTCATCATAGAAAGGTTTAAATAAAACCAAAGATCACAACAATCAGGCTTTAAATTTAACATATAGGCAATTTAGAGATGTACTGTTGTAGTCACTTTTCAACGAATTCAATCGTTTTCAATCTATTTATCTTGCCTGTATTGGTGTAAAAAAAAATCTTTTTGAATAAAATTTCTTTCGGAATCTCATAAGATGAGAAAGTGTGTTTGAACATTGAGTTAATTTTCTCAATTATCTGCTGTTCCAATTTTTTCCCCTCGACAATGAGTGCGATTCGTTCTCCCAACTTTTTATCGGGTAGTCCTACAACAAAAAAAGATTGGGCAATTTCCAGATCTTTAAATAACCTCTTGATTTCAATTTCCAGTTTTTCCGGAGAGACTTTAACACCCCCTGAGTTTATCACATTGTCGTAACGACCAATCAACTTAAATTCTGTAGCTGATTTTACTTCAGCGATGTCATTTGTGTGAATCTCTTCCTTCAGTGCCGGGCTTTTAATTATTAAGCAATTCCTATCATCTAATTTGATTTCAATTCCGGATAGAGTTTGAAATGATTCAGATGAATTTGATCCATTCAATTTTTGCAAAGCAATGTGTGAAACGGTTTCTGTCATACCATAGGTAGCATAGAATTGACAGGTAAATCGCTGAAGCATTTCCTTTGTAGCATCATCTAAAACAGCTCCTCCAATGATTGAAGTTTGAATCGTATTCAATCTAAAAGCGAATTCAGAAGAAATTATTTCTTGTACCTGATAAGGAACGAAAGCAACAAAATCAATTTCCTGATTTGGATCTAATTCCTTTAAAGGATTTGCAGATGGATTAATTGCAATGATTTTCATCCCTGTTACAAAACATCTGACAATCATCATTTTGCCAGCAATGTACTGGGTATCAAGGCATACTAGGGAATTGAAACCAGATTTTAAGTGCAGGGCTTCTTCTGTGAGCCTGGCGCTTGCCTCCATTTGCTCTCGGTCGATAGAAATCATTTTCGGAGTACCTGTTGATCCGCTTGTGCTCTGATGAAACTCCTTATTTCCTCTCACCCAACTATGGATGAAAGAAAATGTACTCTGTTCAAAATCAGATCGGGGTGTTTCGTCATCGGAAATGATTTTCTGGAGTTCAACCTCTCTGTTGTTTATAATGATGCTGGAGAAAGGATAACTGATCATTTGACGTTTCGATTCATTGATAGTTCAAAAGAATTACCTAAGGAAATTGAGGATATTTTGACCAGTCAGGATCGCGTTTTTCAAGGAATGCATTCTTACCTTCTTTGGCTTCTTCACTCAAGTAGTATAAAAGTGTTGCATTGCCTGCTAGTTCCTGAATTCCCGATTGTCCATCCAGCTCTGCATTGAATGAACTCTTCAATAACCGAATGGCCAGGGGGCTTTTCTGTATAATTTTCTTTGCCCAGGATACATAGGTTTCTTCCAGCATCTCTAAGGGAACGACTTTGTTCACCAGCCCCATTTCTATGGCTTCCTTTGCATCGTATTGATCGCAGAGGTACCAAATCTCTCTGGCTTTCTTTTGTCCTACAATGCGCGCTAAATAAGACGCACCAAAACCACCATCGAAACTTCCTACTTTTGGTCCTGTTTGTCCGAAACGGGCATTCTCTGCAGCGATGGTTAAGTCACAAACAACATGCAATACATGTCCTCCACCAATGGCCCATCCAGCCACAGCCGCAATTACGGGCTTCGGTATAGAACGAATGATCTTTTGAAGATCCAATACATTTAATCGAGGTGTAGTGTCTTCTCCAACATAACCGCCATGACCACGAACACTTTGATCGCCACCACTGCAAAATGCTTTGCCACCTTCGCCTGTTAATATGATAGCACGTATGGTTGCATCTTCGCGACAAAGATTCATCGCATCAATCATCTCCGATACGGTCAATGGCGTAAATGCATTATGTACATGCGGACGGTTAATGCTGATGCGTGCAATACCGTCATAGGTGTGAAATAAAATTTCTTTGTATTCTTTGGCTTTTTGCCATGGATATTTAAAGCTCATAACTCTCCTTTATTTTCTGTTTTAGATTTTCGAATATTGATTTGTTCAGTGTTGCTTCTGATTCCAGTTCAAGAATTTTTGTTTTTCCGTCTGGTTCGAAGAAATCTTTGAGTAGATTTTTGAGTTTGCGTTTGTTGTCAAGTTTCAAATAATCGAAACCAAACTCTTCGCACAGCTTTCTCGCGTTTAGCTTTTGTTGGGTAGAAAAATATTCATCTGATTCAGGTAATGATCCGGGGCCATCAATCATTTTGAAAATAATACCTCCATGATTGTTTATAACCACAATACGAAGATTAGGCAAAGGATAATTATGCCAAAATGCATTTCGATCATAGAAGAACGCAAGATCTCCTGTGATCAAAAAAGTCAGATTGTGATTCATCAAGCTGTGACCAACAGCAGTACTGCTGCATCCATCAATTCCACTTGTGCCGCGGTTTGAAAACACGTTTACCGACTTACTTGTCTTGAGTCCGATGAAATTGGCGTATCGAACACTCATACTGTTGGCAAGATGTAAGCTTGAATGCGCTGGAAGATTTTGAATGACTTCATTGATCAATTCAAATTCACCAAAATTTGATTGAGGAAAAAAGCCATCGATGGAACGCAATGCTCTTCGCTCTTCCACTTCCCAAAGTTTGTTGTAGTTATTCTGTTTTTGATTGGAGAAACCTTCGCTTTGTGGAATGGTATTCAAGTAATGAAAGAAGGACTCGAATTTGGTTCTGAAAATATGTGTTACATGCTGAAGCGCATCGGCAACTACTCCTGATTCCTGAATGTGCCAATGCTGTTTTGGTGCATAGTTTCGAAGAAGTACTTTGAGGTTTTTTGAAAGCACTGATTTTCCGAAGGTAATCAGTAAGTCAGGTTGTAGTGTTTTCTTTACAGAGTCAGGTGCTTGTCCTAAAAACAGATCGGTGTGTCTGATCAGCATTTCGATGGGATGTAGGTTCGAAAGGATATCTCCTGCAATCGGCACTTTATGTTTCTGAGTAAAGTTTATTAATAGTTCGATTTGATCTGCATCAACATCGCCTTGACCCGCCACGACTAAAATGCGGTTGAAGGAAGGCCATTCATTTAGAATTTCCTGCTTTTGCTGAGTTGATATTTCATAGGATGTGGTATGCTCTTCTATCACCCTTAGATTTTCGGTGAACGTTATTGTTTCATCTCTTGCAGGATATAGTGGTTCGCGAAAAGGAGCATTGATATGGACAGGTCCTTGTGGTTCTTGCCGACTTAAATTAATCGCCTCATTCACAATTCTATTGATTGCCCACACATTATCCGCATGTTCATATTCCTGAGGAAGCTGAAATGACTTCTTCACATGTTTACCAAACAGATCCGTTTGATAAATGGTTTGACCATCTTGCTGGGCAATCCATTCAGAAGGACGATCAGCAGAGAAAATAAGTAACGGAACCTGATTGAAAAAAGCTTCTGCTACAGAGGGTGCAAAGTTATAGGCTGCAGATCCCGAAGTGCATACCAATACAGTTGGCATCTTGGTGGATTGAGCCATTCCCAAGGCAATAAAGCCAGCGCTGCGTTCATCACTAAACGATCGTGCGTTGAACTTGGGATGTCGCGCAAAGGCGAGCGTAAGAGGGGCACAACGCGAACCAGGACACAATACAATATGAGTTACACCTTTTTGAGAACAGAGTTCAGCAATATCGTAGATCGGTTGAAGACGCATTAGAAAGTAGGAGTAGATCGTAACACAGAAAGGTAAAAGTAAAGCATTCGTCTATTACCTTATTGTGGATGATGAATAACTTTTAACAGGGTGTTCAACTTCATTTCAGTTTCATTCCATTCTTCTTCCGGATTGGAGTCAACCGTAACACCAGCACCCGCATAAAGCAATGCTTTCTCATCCTGCAATTGCATGCAGCGTAGGTTTACAAAGAGATTGGTTTGATTAATAAAATTTACCGGCCCAAGATATCCGGCATAGTACTGACGATCATATCCTTCATGCTCTTTTAAAAATTTCAAAGCTGGTTCAAGGGGCATGCCACACACAGCAGAAGTAGGATGAAGGAGTTGAAGCATAACTGATCCGAGTTGGGGAAAGTTAGTGGCTTTCATATCGACCGTGAACTCTGATTTTAAATGAAGAACATTTCCTGCCACAATGGTTTTAGGACCGTGTTCATCGTATTCACGAAGTCTGATTTTTTTGAAGCAACTTATAATGTATCGTTCAACCAGTGCCTGTTCTTCAATTTCCTTTTGAGTCCAGGCTACTGTTTTTAGATTGATAGCTCCTTTAAAGGTTTTGGTTCCGGCTAACGCTACGGTCTTAAAAATAATATTGTCTTCAAGTCCTACTAGCATTTCCGGAGAAGCGCCCAACCAGGTTCCGGCTTCCGGACTACTGACAAATGAAATTAATGCTGTTGGATAGGTATTGCATAGCTCTTCGAATACATTCACTACGTCAACATCATCAGAAATCCGAACGGATTGCGTTCTTGATAAAACGATTTTCTCCATCAGGCCTTTATCAATTTCTCCAATACCCTTGCTAACAAGGTCAACATAAAACTTTTTTTCACTTTGCTCTTCTACTACCTTGTTCTTATGGAATTTTGTTTTGGATTTTGTGTTTGAAGTAGTAACGCCGATACTTTTTAGCCATTCGGCAGAGGTAATTTCTAGTGGAGTTTCCGGGGATTGAATTCCATTTCCGGTAAATGAAAAGGAGAAATCAGCTTCGAAGTAAAGACTTTCTTTTTCAGGATCAAAAGGAGAGAAGATGAAGCCAGTCTTCAACTCTTCGATCGTCTCATCCTTCTTCAAAAGTTGTGTTTGTCTGGATAGAACAAGGTACCGAACCGAGTTGTTGGGTAGTTTCCAGAGAGCAACTGAAAAATGTTGCTCCACTGCATAGGTAATAACACGCGATAAACAATCTATCTCTGTTAATGATGATGATTTTTCTGAAACCAGTGTATCCATAATATCCTGCAGCTCTTTCCTTAACTCTTCTTTTCTAACACGGCCATAGTGATGCGCGATATGCAAACCAATTCATCTTGCTCACTTGTTATTCGGATTTCCCAAACCTGTGTGGTTTTACCAATGTGTATGGGTTTGGTGACTCCTTTTACAAAACCTTCCCGGACTCCTTTCAAGTGATTAGCATTAATTTCTAAACCGACGCAGAAGGATTTTGTTTGATCAACACACAAGGTAGCAGCAACACTTCCCATCGTTTCAGCAAGTGATACTGAGGCACCTCCATGGAGCAATCCCATCGGTTGGTGTGTTCGCGTATCTACTGGCATGCGGGCTTCCAGATAATCTTCACCAATGGTTATGAACTCAATCCCGAGCTGTTCCGCAAGGGTATTCTTTGACCATTTGTTCAGCGATTCTGGCGTAATGCCTTCTTTGAAAATCCTCATCTATAGCAATGCTGTTAAGGTCGTGTTAAGTATTGGTTAATGTCTGCTGGCTCAGCAAAACATATCGGTCAATTACCCTTCTGATAACGGATAACTGATAACGATTACCTATACTTGCGCCCAAAATAACCGAAAATTGACCAGTAAAAAAATATACTTAGTCCGACACGGACAGACTGATTTTAACTTGAATAACGTTGTTCAGGGGAGTGGGGTTAACAGCAGCCTCAACGATCGCGGTCGTGCTCAGGGACATGCATTCTTCGAAGCCTATAAGAATATCCCATTTCAAAAAATCTACACCTCGGCTTTAAAAAGAACCCGTGAATCTGTTCAGAATTTTATTGATCTTGGGATTGATTGTGAGGCACTAAGTGGATTGAATGAGATCAGTTGGGGAACAAAAGAAGGGGAGAAGATTACGCCATCAGAAGATGAATATTACCATCACATGTTAAAGGAATGGCAATTGGGTAATACCACTTTGCGAATTGAGAAAGGGGAAAGCCCCGATGATGTGATTTTGCGGATGAAACCGGCCATTGATCACATTATGAGCCGGGAGGAAGAGGATGTAATTTTAATCTGCATGCATGGACGTGCCATCCGGATTTTACTATGCATGTTGCTGAACTATCCATTGAAATCAATGGACATGTTTGAGCATGAGAACCTTTGTCTTTATTTGGTCAATTATACGGGTTCGATGTTCAGTGTTGAACTCTACAACAATACCGATCATTTACGATCACTCAATTGAGCAAGAGCAGATTTTGCTTTGCTGTCAATACTGTTTTTGTACTCGTGTTTTTTGTAGGTAAGAGCCTGATCAAAGTACAACTTTGCTGTTCCTTTATCGGCTTCATCCAATGCAATGTATCCTAATTGCAGGCATGAATTAGGTGCAAAATACCACGGCTCTTCTCCCGTAACCTGAATGCATTGTTCATAATACAATTTGGCATCCTGAAGTTTATTTTGTTTGTGATTAAGGCGAGCCATTCGATAAGGGAATTCCGCCTGATCACGTTTAGTTGGTCGCTCTTGAGGTGAAATATTCTCTAACACTTCATAGGCTTCTTCGTAATATCCGCCATCTGTATAGTACCGGGCTTTTGTAAGTTTAATGTGCGGTAGCTCTTCTTCGGCCAAGCTTCTTGCAGCATATCGGTCTGCTTCTGTGATTTCTTTACCGATGCTTTTAGCTTCATCAAAATTATGCATGGCATCATTCGAATTCCCATTGAGCCAATAGCATAATGCAATTTTGTAATGTGCATCTTTCAAATAGTTCTCGCCAGCATAATGATTAATGAACCATCGGTAAGCCGCAATGGAATTAATATAATCTGCTTTCTGCAAATAGATCTCACCTTTCAAATATTGAGCATAATAAAGGGGTAATCCTGTTTTGTGATCTTCTAATGCTACGATCATCTTCAAGGCCTTTTCACTCTCGGAATTTTTGATGGAGATTGAAGCTCCCAGAAACAACGCCAGCCGACTATCAGGATTGCGCGTCAATACGCTTTGCATTTCCTTCGAAGCATCTTCCGTTTGTTGGAGTACAAAACCTTGAACTAATACATAGAGCAAGTCGGCCTCAAGCGATAATGGATTTTCTGATTTGCGAATATTATCCAATTCACGTAAGCCTTGATCGATCGAACCTTTAATTCCCATCAAGCTCAATACCCAATCATACTTTTCAGGAATCGACCCAACAATTACTTCTAATATCCCCGAAGATTTTTGAACTGCTTTGAATGCCGGAAATCGTTTTTTGATCTCCTGAACGGCTGAGTACGACTGCTTTAAACTTAGTGCGGCATCAAACTCATGACCGAATTTTAAATACACAAAAGCCCACTGAAGCCTGATCTCTGCTTGTATGAAAATATCCTCCGCATTGTTCGGTCTGATCTTACGCTCAAGGCGCTTCTCTAAGCGGTCTTCATATTCATTGAACTTCTCCCTGTCTTCCGTAATCAGTAATTCCAATGCCTCGCCCAGAGAAGCAACATAGAGATCTTGAACCGTTTTTGGTTCGGGTATAAGCTGCTGAGCTTCTTGTATTTGAAGGTTCAGAACTAAATCATAAGCTCGCTGTGTGGAAGCGTCAAACTTCCAATCCTGAGCTTTGGAATAAAGCGTCAGGCATAAAAAAAGGCATGTGATAAAGCATGCCTTTTTGAATATGTTCAATTGAAATTTATTCAACTTTCTTTCTTCTGCTGGTTGGTGTAGGTACTGCAACTTTTGCTGTTTTAGGTTTATCGCCTTCATCGAGACTATCCATGTCTACATCTGCTAAGATACGGCCAGAATGCTCATCGATCACAATTTTCTTTTTCTCACGAATCTCAGCAATCTTTTGTGGAGGGATAACAATGTTACATCCTTCAGCAGCACCGCGCACTACACGCACTACAGCAAGACCATTGGTTAAACTTCCGCGTAGGCGTTCGTAGTATTTTAAAAGTTTGTCTTCAATTTTCTTAGTAGCCTTCTCACGCTCAGCCAGTAATTTCTTTTCTTCTTCCTGGCTCTCTACAAGAATGCCATTCAATTCATTCTTCTTTATCTGAAGATGTTCGCCACGCTCTTTAATGAAAGCATTGGTCTTCTCAATTTCATCTTTCTTTTGTTGGGTAGTGTCTTTGCCTTCTTTGATCTTCTTTTCGCAAAGCTGTATTTCGAGTTCCTGAAGTTCTACTTCTTTGGTGATGGCATCGAACTCGCGGTTGTTTCTAACGTTCTTCTGTTGTTCGTTGTATTTCTTGATGAGCTTTTCAGCCTCCTTAATGCCTTCTTTATTTTTCTTTATACCTTCTTCAATTTCCTTGAATTCTACCTCCAATCGGCTTTGGCGGGTCTTATATCCCTCCATCTCATCTTCCAGGTCTTGCACCTCATCTGGCAGGTCACCCCTTAATTTTTTGAGTTCGTCTATTTTGGTATCAATGAACTGGAGTTTAACAAGCGCTTCGAGCTTCTGTGCAACTGATTGATTTTCCATTCTTTATAAGTAGCTTATTGGATTGGTGACGGTTTTTGAAAAATTGATCGCAAAACTAGGAAATTTTTCCATTAAAACACCTACAATTAAATCTTTGGTGAAAACCTCGCTTTCGTAATGCCCGATGTCGGCAATAATAATCTTTCCATCGGCATCAAAAAACTCGTGGTATTTAAAGTCGGCAGTAACGAAAATGTCTGCTCCGGCCTGAATGGCCTTCGGAAGAAGGAAGCTACCAGAGCCTCCTGCTACTGCTACTCGCTTTATAGGTCTATTTAATAAGTTGGTGTGTCGAATTACACTCAGATTCATGCTGCTTTTTAAACCTTTTAAAAATACAGAAGGTTCCATCACCTCTTCCAATTCTCCAATCATGCCTGAACCCACTTCCTGATTTTCATTATTAAGGTTGGTTAAGTAGTAGGCGATCTCTTCATACGGGTGCGATGATTTCATTGCAGTCATAATTTTTCCCGCCAGATGAATTGGAAAGATCACCTCTGCCCGCACTTCATTTACAAATTCCTGCCTATCAATTGACCCGATGTGTGGTTGCGCGGAACCCGTTGGTAAATAGCTACCTATGCCCTCAACTTGAAAGCTACAATTCTTGTATTCTCCGATCTGACCAGCACCAGCTTCATGGATGGCGGCCAGGACTTTTTCGGCATCTGACTTCGGAATGAAGGTCACCAGTTTTTGAAGGGTGTCTGTCTTGGGTACAAGGATCTGCAGGTTCCTTAAACCAATCTTTTGAGCAATCTTTAAGTTTACTCCAGTATTAATATTATCTAAATTGGTATGAATCGCATAGATAGCGATATCGTGTTTGATTGCCAATATGATGGTTCTTTCTATATAATTACTACCGGTAAGCTTCTTAAGTCCCTTAAAAATAATGGGATGATGAGCCACTATAAGATTGCATCCGGTTTGAATTGCCTCGGTCACTACCTCTTCCGTACAATCCAAACTTACCAAAATACCCTTTACGTCTGATGATGAATTTCCTGTAAGCAGACCTGAATTGTCGTACGATTCCTGATACGATCCAGGCGCCCATGATTCCAGAAAACTGGTTACGTCTTTTATTTTTATACTTGCCATTCAGTTTGAATCGTTGAGGTTTGAAAGTTAAATGTATTTTACGTGCTGATGGTTATCTTACGAATTTTGTTGTTCCCTTTTGCGGTGTTGTACAATCTTGTAACCCGATTCCGAAACCGTCTATATGATCAGGGTTTCCGGCCATCGGTAGCCTTTGATTTACCCGTAATTTCCGTAGGTAATTTAACCGTAGGTGGTACAGGTAAGACCCCTATGATTGAGCATCTGATAAGACTATTAAGTAATGATTATAAGGTAGCTACATTGAGCCGGGGCTACGGAAGAAACACAAAGGGAATTCGTCTTGCATCAAAGATTGACAGCGCTTCAACTTTAGGAGATGAGCCTTACCAATTTTACAGAAAGTATGGTAATAAGGTAATCGTATCAGTGGGTGAGGAACGAGCGTTAGCCATTGCTCACGTTCTTCAGGAAGCAGAGGATACACAAATTATTTTATTGGATGATGCTTTTCAACACAGAAGGGTAAGACCCAGCTTTAGCGTTTTGTTGTCTGACTATAATCGTCCTTTTTACAGAGACTTTTTATTGCCAGCTGGCAGATTACGCGAATCCAGAAGTCAAGCTGCTCGTGCGGATGTTGTGGTCGTTACCAAATGTCCATCCGAAATGACAGACGATCGGATGATGAAGATCGAAAAGTCGATACGAAAGTATACAGATAAACCCGTGTTCTTTGCTAATGTCCACTACGGAAGCGCCCTGCACATTGGCGATATCAAAACTGACATTGGTCGTGATGTTATCCTGGTATCGGGTATCGCGGATGCATCACCGTTAGTGACATATGTAAAGCAGGGTTTTGAATTAAAAGAGCACCTGCAATTCAATGACCATCATGCCTATTCTCATCTGGATATGGAAAGGATAGAATTGGCCCTTCAACGCAATCCGGGAACCAGCATTCTGACTACAGAAAAAGATATGGTAAAGCTCGATGCACCTGAGTTTAAATCATTTATCGATCGTCTTCCTTTTTTTTATTTGCCCATTGAAGTGGAGTTTATAAAAAATGGACAAGATTTTGATGAGCTAGTTTTAAACTCTGTAAGGCGTGCTCAATAGAAAAAATTTCCCTCACAATCGTTCGAACCATAATCTCCTGTTATTTTTGCCCGTGCATTTTTTAAGAATCTCCATTTTTTTGGTTCTGTTGACCTCTTTGACCTTTGTTTCCAATGGGCAAGACAGAGAAGGTCCACGCAGAGGCTCCAGCATTATTGATGATACTACAAAGTCGATCTATGGTCCACAAACGTCCAAGTATTATTATGAGCAGGATGATTTTTTTAACCGAACTACCTTATATCGTATTGATACCATCATTCAGAATGTCCATTGGATAAACAGTTACGTACGGTTTAATAATAACATGTATCAGGACCTCGGTAATACCGGTACAGCGATTCGCCCACTCTTTTATACCGTTCCGAATTTAATTGGAACGAGTTCAGGTTTTAATGCCTACGATTTGTATTGGGATACCGAATCTGTGAAGTATTTCGACACGAAGTCACCCTATACCAATTTGAAAATAATATTGGGAGGAAGAGGGAAGTCTATAACACGTGTTGCCTTTAGTCGAAATATCAATCCGCAATGGAACGTGGGCTTTACCTATCGCGTATTGCTTATTGATAAACAGATCCAGCGCCAAGGTAAGGGCGACCGACATGTAAAAGGTACCTATCTTGATTTTCAGACTGCCTATCAAACGAAAGATAGTACTTACCGTTTGTTTGCCAACTTTAGAAACAACCGGCATGAAGTGGATGAATACGGAGGAGTTCAATTGGAGGGTACCTACGATTATAAAGAGTTCTTTGCAAAGGATGCGTTGCCTTGGTTAACGGAAGCCTCGAGTCTGGAAAAACGAAATAACGTTCACCTTCATCATCGGTATGAACTCGCAAGAGCATTACAGGTTTATCATACACTCGACAGCTACTACCAGGGAAATAGTTTTAAAGATGATCTTTCTAAATCACCAGAAGACTTTTATGATAATGTCGAAGTGGACAGTGTTTTGACAGATGATCATGCGCGATTCAAATCCTTTCGCAATGAAGTAGGTATTAAAGGAAATTTGCTCAAGCTTTTCTACAATGGTTATTACGCCATCCGCAATTATGAGATGGATTACAAATACATATCAGAAGACACCTTGTTCACTCAAACTAAAGGGGCCGAGAGTTACATAGGAGGAAGGATATCCATGAAACTTGATTCTGTGTTTGAACTGACAGGCTGGGGTGAAATTATGCAAACTGGCAATTATCGGATCGATGCGCAGTTAAAAAGTAAATGGCTTGAAGCATCACTCAAGCAAGTACAATATGCACCTTCATTTTTGCAACAAGCCTATCGCGGTGGTCATGATGTGTGGGATAATGATTTTCGGAATGTGAACGTTACACAGCTCAATGGATATTTGCATTACACCACAAAGAAACTGGACATTTCACCTGGCTTAACCTTTAGCACACTAACAAATTACGTTTTCTTTAAGCGAGGTTATTACGGTCAAAACCAGCACGTATTACCGATTCAATCTTCGGGAACACAAGTGATGGCGGCTCCCGAACTAAAATTCTCTATCGCCTTAGGGAAATATGTAACCTTCAACAACCAAACGATTTATACAGCTTTGTTAAAAAATGATGACGATGCCATACAGGTACCCGAGTTATTTGTGAACGCACAACTTTCGTATCAGAATAATTGGTTCAAGAATAACCTGGACATGCAGGCAGGTTTTGATGTCCATTGGCAATCGTCTTATACACCGTATGGGTATACCATAACCACGCAACAGTTTTATGTCCAGCAAAGTTATTCCGTACCTTCCTTTCCAATTGTTGATGTGTTCTTTAATGGCAGAATAAAGAAGGCACGGATTTTTGTGAAGTATAACAACCTCATTCAACTCTTCACGCAACAAGGCTATATGCCAACACCAAATTATCCTGCTGCCCGTAACACATTAGATTTTGGCGTTGATTGGTCTTTCTACGACTAGTTAGGAGTTAATGATTAATCGTGAATATTAGAATGACGACATCTTTATATACGAACACCCAGACACATCAATACTTTTTGGTATGAAAGCATCTGATAAATTCACATTGGGGCTTGAATTGCCAACCGATCCGCGGTGGGCTGATATGGTGGGCAAAAACATTCGCGATATTTTAATCGATCATGCTTACTGTGAACAGAAGGCTGCGTCATCCTGTATCTCTCTTATTATTCTTTATCACGATCGACCGGAGTTGGTTGAAATGCTTACGCCAGTAGTGGCCGAAGAGTGGGCACATTTCGAGCGCGTAATGGAAGAAATGAAAAAACGAGGGTACACGTTAGGTCCTCAACGCAAAGACGAATATGTTATGCGCCTGAACAAAGTCATTCGCAAAGGAGGTAATCGTGAGCAGCAATTGGTAGAGAAGTTATTGATGAATGCGTTGATTGAAGCACGAAGCTGCGAGCGTTTTAAAATGTTGTGGAAGAATATTCCGGATGAATCGTTATCGATGTTTTATTATGAGCTCATGGTATCCGAAGCCGGACATTATAAAAACTTTCTTCACCTCGCTAAACTCTATTTGCCTGAAGAAGTAGTGACGAAACGTTGGCGCGAATTTTTGGAAGAGGAGGCGAAGATTATGAAAGAGTTGGAGTTGAGAGAAGATCGGATGCATTAGAGTTAATTATGATAGTGGATTTGTGATTGGTTGCGACAAACTTGTCAATTCATGATCCCAACCCAGGCGGGACAGCATTCCATTTAGAGTTCGTACATCGTATTTTAGTTTTGAAAAGTCACGGAAGAAACATCTGTAACAGATTGGGCGACAATTAACCATAAACTTCTCCCTAAAACGCAAGCCTAAACGATGGCTTTACAATAAACTGATAAACCCCTGGAGCATCAGTATCTGTAAGTCGCCAGGTAAAATCAATACGTGAAATCTTGAATATGTTTTCAATTCCAAAGCCCACTTCGTAGTAGCCTTTGTTCAATCCTTTTACATTTTCCGGAAAGAGGTAAATCGATTGGTTGTTGGCCTCGGATATTCCTCCCCAATAGGCACGCGCAAAAATCAACTCCCTCCATTTTAATCTATTGATCAATGGAATATGATTAAAGAGCAGCCCTTCGAAGTGATGCTGAACATGCAGCGTTACATATTCATCGGAGGCATATTCTAAAAAGTTCATGAGGTTGAAGGCAACATCATCGTGCAGAACCAACTGATTTCCGAATGGAATATTGAGATAGGGGTAAGGAACGGTTCCGAATGTTTTGCCTGCTTCCAGATTGTATTGAAAGTATCCCAGCTTCTGCATGCGTACTTTTTGTTTGAACTGCACAGAAAACTTCTGAAAATTCAAGTCGCCTTGAAACATATCCTTATCTGCCCAGCGCCATTCCATACCGATGTCGGGATATTTTCGGAATACAACTTTACGTTCATCACGTGAATAAAATTCTCCGGAGACATCGCGATTCTGCCAACTGTACTTTAAGGTAATTGCAACACCATTCGCTTGGAAAGCTCCTTGCTCCAATACATTTCCATTGTCGTTGATTTGAAATGTTTCATTGTTCGTAGGCGAGACGATCGTATTGAAATAACTTAGGCGGGTTATGAATCCTGGTGCCCACATATTTTCTGCATAAACTTTAAAATCAGTTTTATAAATGCGTGAAGTGACATCACCATACTGGATAAAAGAAGTCAGTACATTATCAATATCAATCTGATTGTAGCTTCGTCCGAGTTGTTCAATATCGTAGCGATAGGAGATGCCCAGTCGTTTTGGATTTTTATTTTTTCCGATATCCCACTCCGCTGTGCCACTGTATTTCCACTTCTCATCAAATGTTCCATAGGCAACATAAGCCGAGGTCTTAACCGGAAAGGAAAGATCTTTATTGGTACGAAATCCAAACTTTACACGCGAATGTTCAATGATATTATAGGTATAGAAGGTGTAGAAGTTACCGATGTCAAAAAAATTACCAACAGGTAAGTATCCCGTTAGAAAAGTAACAACTGTTTTCTTTCGAATGAGGAATGCGGGATCTTGTTCAATCCGCTCCACCATGCTGAATACTTTATTTTCTTCGGATGTTAATTCAAGGTGGCGGGCTTGTTTCCAATAGTCGTCACTTCGCAATTGCGCACTGTCATTCTCGACTACAATTTCTGATCCTTTGAACATCGATGAAGACAGTTCAGTGTTGATAATGTAGTTTTTATAGCTTGAATTTTTTCGCCCGAAGAAGCCGGTCATCTCAGATGAATTCTCCACGACAGTGAAATCACCAATCACTTGTGATGACGCCGGCATCCAGTCTTTGTTATTTACCTGTGCATAGGTTTGACTTACCCAATAACTGCGAACAAAGTTTACATTCGCCATGATGTCGAAATGCAACTCTATTTGTTTGATGGCATAGTGCTCTGCGTGCACCAGCATTTCTCCTGTAAAGGCAAGCTCTCTTTTATATTTCGGTTGAAAGTTGATGCGATAATATTTTACTCCTTCAATAATGATGCTGTCTTCCATCAACGTGTACGCATAGTGTAATTTGAAATTATCGTTTATCGGACTGGGAAAACTTTTGTCGAGCATGATAACGTAATTATCATAGATGTTGGGAGTGAGGTACAGGTCTTCCACGAACTTCATAATCTTCGGCCCTTTTAATCCTGTGGTGTTTACACCTTTCACATAATCCCTCACTCTTTTTGGATTGCGTTGATAATAATGGTCAATCTCTTTTTCTACAAACAAGACCGGCAGGTAAGTAACACCATCGGAAGTAGTATCCACATTCTCCCAAATGAAATCAAAGGGACGTAGCATGATGTTCTGTTTGATCTTCTCTGTAAAGTTGTTGAGGTCAAATCGAATCTTGACGTACTCTTCGCATGAGTATGTACTCTTTAGCTCCGGATTATGAATAGGTTTTGCATTAACTACTTTTTCCAGAATTTCCCAAGCCGGATTTTCTCCCGGTCTTATTTCAAACTCCTGAAGCTGCATGAACTGGGAGCGAAGATTAATATCCAACTTCTGTCGTTCAAATGGTTTGATGCCGATGCGTTGTGTAAAATATCCAAGATGAGAGACGAGAAGCGAGTCTGCTTTTTTTGAAGTCTGCAAATGGAAGTATCCTGAGGTATCACTGGTGATACCGATTTGAGTTCCTTTAAAAAAAATGTGAGCAAAGGAGATGGGCTCGCCAGTTATTTCATCTTTGATAAAACCTTCTACGAAGGTAGTTTGGGCTAGCGCGAAAGAGGATACAAGAAAAAAGAGTAAAAATAATAGAAATGATCCTCGAAGAAGTTTGGCCATACGACAGCTGTAACTGTGATCGGTTTAAAAACAAAGATAGGAAATACTTATTGCGATCAGCTAGGAAATTTCTTGCCTTACCTATAAAAAAAGTACGAGCAAAATCTGAGAATCTTTGTGCAACTTAGAGCCTTCGAGTCTTTATGGATATAAAGCTCAAAAGATCGATTACTTCAACATGAAAATAGTTTATAAGACAAGTGATTTCTTCAATCCAACCCACACTGCTGTTGGTATTGATCTGATCAACTGGCTTCGGCTATTGTGGAGAAACAAATTTGCTATCGATATTCGATTTTGGCCAAAGGCTTTTTTTCTTACCCTTCTCAGTGTGTTGAATTCACCACTTCAGCTTTATGAACACATTGTCTATTCGAAAAGAATAGGCCGTGTAAAAGTGGTACGACCGGTTTTTATTTTAGGACACCCACGAAGCGGCACTACCTATTTGCATTATGTTTTAAGTAAGGACCCAGGGTTTGCTTTTTGTCAGACATATGAAGGATTAGCACCTCACGTATTTCTAAGTGGCGGAACAATTATAAAGTCAATCATGAAACGTTTTATGCCCGACACACGACCTCAGGATAATGTAAAGGCAGGAGCAACGCTTCCCATCGAAGAAGAGTTCGCGATGAGTAGCATCAGTCAGACATCGTGGGTACATGGATTGTATTTTCCGAAAAATATTTTTAATGTCTTTGACGAATGCGTTACGTTTCAAAGAGGAGAGGAGAGCAAGGAACATTGGAAGAAACACTTCCTGTTCTTTGTCAAAAAATTAGCATATCGAAATTCGAACAAGACATTGTTATTGAAGAGCCCATGTAATACTGCTCGAATAAAAGAAATTTTGGAGGTGTTTCCGGATGCGCGGTTCATTCATATTCATCGCAATCCGTATGAAATATTTTTATCTAACGAAGGACTCTATGAAAAGATATTACCCTTGTTGGGACTGCATCGTGTAAAGAATGAATTTATGCGAAAGTATATTTTGTACATGTATGAAGAACTCTACAAGAAATACCTTCGCGAATGTGCAGAGGTTCCCTTCAATCAACTCTATGAACTTCCATATGTAAGCTTCGTTTACGATCCGATAAAGGAGCTAAAGAAAGCATACCAACAACTTGAGTTTGGATCGTTTGATGCGGTTGCCTCGTTTCTGATGAAAGAGGTGAAGCAAGCCGAAACGTATAAAAAGAATTCTTATTCTGAAATTGATGAGAACACGAAGCAGCAAATCTCAGCACGATGGAAATTTGCATTCGATGCTTTTGGATATGAGATTGATAAAGGAAAATAATTTCCATAATCTTTTGGCAAGTGTGGAGGACAAGGGATGAGTTCCTTAATTTTGAAGTTGATACAGAGAAATGCCAGAGTGGTTGAATGGAACGGTCTCGAACTTTCAAAGTCTCCCCTCCAAGAAGATCTTGAACATAATTTTCGACATGGATCAGTATAGTATTGTCCATCGATTTCTAATTAAACCGATGAACCATTCTCACCATTCCACTCTGTCCATCAAACGAAGGAATGATCAATGTTTGACCAGATTTTTTATGCTTATCCAATTTATAGCGATGTGTGAGGTAAACGATATTGGTTGAAAATATTCCGAGGCCAGCACCCACCAGCACATCTGAAATCCAATGGCGATTATTCATCACACGCATTGCACCAATACCCGTAGCCACAGTATAGGCGCCAACGCTATACCAAATACTTCTATGACCGTACTCTTTGGCCATGAACGTTGCTGCAGCAAATGCCTGAGCCGTATGACCTGATGGAAATGAAGTTGGCCGGCCGGTGTCTGGGCGAGGAACGGCTGTGATTTTTTTCAGCGAGTAGGTTAGTATTCCAACCAGTAATTCTGATTTGATGAGTAATGCAGTTCTATTCCCTAAAGTGTTCTTTCCTTTTATACCCAGTACATTGAGGCCATATACAGCTACGATCGGTGCATATTGAAGGTAGTCATCTGCACGATGATGAAATTTCGGAATCAATTCATTGCGTTCTTCCTGGACTTCAAATTTATTCAGAACATCATTATCGGTTATGGAGTATAGACCAGTTGCTGCGAACAGGAAAGGAATGGCTACTGTTCTTTGAAGTTTTGTTGATTTTAAAAATGAAGCTTTGATGGGCGAATTCGGGTTAACAGTTTGTATCTGCTTTTTTTGAGTGTGAAGGTTATACTGAGCAAAAGTCGTGATAATGCTTAGCTGAAGTACGACCACGAAGACTAGGATTAGATGTTTCATTGCTTGAGAATTCAATAGCAAGCCGGCATAAAACGTACTCGCTCCCGGCTTCTAATGATTCAAGATTATGAGAAGATTCTGTAGCAATTCTGAATTCTCATAAAGACATCTAATATTTTATGCTAATCTTTTTCGTCATTCTCTTTCGATTCTTTCCGGATCACTTTCCCAAGAGCATCGAAGATCAAGTCAAACGTTTGTTCACCTTTCTCTATTTCAGTTTCGTAGGTAATCACTCCTTTACTTTCAATCTTTGCAGCTTCTTCTAATTCAAAATCTGCGTAGTCTTTTTTCAATGTTTCCAATACTGCGCCAGGAAGTTCATTCTTCTTGATTTCGATTTCTATTTCCAAAATAAATCCTGCATGATCAAACACAACAGAAGTTTCTTTGCCCTTTTGTTCAAAGCTTGCTTCGTAGTTTAAGCCTTCGTTGTCCCAATCGGCATTTTTTATCGCATAGTTCTTTTCAAGACTACTTTTGACATTGACCGGAACATCTTTAGCATTCATTTTTTGTGCGTGAGCTTGGGTGATGGCAAAAGCCATAGCGATAACTGCCCATAATTTTTCCATAGTTCTTTGATTGGTTGTTATGCTTAAACTAACGGAAGTATTCTGGAGCAACTCTGGATTTAACTGTGATTTCCGAGTCCAAAGTCGGCACTAACATTTTGAAGATCATATTTGGCAGGTACAGAAGTGAATCTGGCTAAGTCCAGGTCTGCATAGCTGATCAATTTATTAATTCATTCATATTTCTAAAATTTATATGTGTATCCCAGTCGGACAACTTGTGTTTCATAGTAATCGGTACTAACATAACTAAATCCATCGCCTTTAACTTCTTTCTTAATTCGCAATGTGTTAGCAACGTCAGTGGCGTTTAGAAACAATTCACCCTTGTCGTTTTGAATTGACTTTTTTATTCCCAGGTCAATGTAAAAACGTGAATAGGTCTTGCCCTGCGGTACAACATCCGGTGCCATGTAGACGCTTGTTAATTGCACATCATATTTTCCAGGCAAGTGAAAAAGCCCATTTAGTTTTACACTTCCCGAAAAGATTTCCTGTTGGTCTGCTGAAAATGTATTTTCCTCAGGGTATTTGTTCACAACAGTAAAGGCCTCAACAATATTCTGATAGCCGTTCAGGTTCAGGTTCAAGGTTGCCCATTTGCCCATGTTCTGTGAAAGGATCAGCTCAATTCCGGAAGTATAGCTGCGACCCGCATTCTGAAAGATATTGTAAATAAGGTTGCTGGGAGGAGCGGTGCTGGCGATACGGATAATGGTTGCTTCCATGCGCTTATGATAGAGAGCAGAATACAAATATCCTTCACTCCAATTCTTTTTGTATCCCAACTCAAAGGAGTTTGTAAACTGCGGACGAAGAGCAGGATTCCCGACTTTAATAATTTCTGCATCATCGTACTTCGGGAAAATTCGTATGTCAACTTCGTTGGGTCTGTCCACCCTGCGATTGTAAAAAATGGAAAGTGTATTGCGATCATCAATCTTGTACGCGAGTCGGAGATTAGGGAAAGGTTGTGTGTAGTTGTAGCCATCGCTTTTATAGGTGTTATGTTCGGGATTTACTTTGTAATAGATCTCAACATATTCAACTCGCAGGCCTGCCTCAATTTCAAGGTCTTTGTTTTCAAAAATGTAGTTTCCATACACGGCTGGTATAACCTCACTGTAATTCGCCCAGCCACCAGCACTCTCATCCAATGGAGAATTGAGTCCCGGTATAAATTGCATGTTGGTCGGAATATATCTGTTCCTGAATTTTATTCCCGTTTCAAACCTTCCATATTTTAAAGGATGTACATAATCGATATTAAAATCACCAACATGCTCATCGGATATTAGTTTAAAAGAATCCAAACCGGTATAGGTAGGCATGATATTGGTGAAATAATACTTCTCGTCTTCCCTGTGAAAAGTATAATTAATCCCTACACTCAGCGACCTGCCAGGTTGTTTGAATTTATGTTGCCATGTGGCAACTTCAGTAACCGTAGTTTTTAATTCATCTTCCAGAAATTGCCAAAGCCGTAAACGTTCGGACAGATCAGCATTAAAGAAAGGTTCATCGCCTTCATCTAATATCTTCTCGCAGCTAAACAAGCCGGAAACCGTTATTGTATTCTTATCATTGATATACCAGTCAATTCCACCTTTTGCAGTCACAATATTGGTTGTTCGGTTTCTTTTTAATTGTTGCTTAATAGTGTCTCCATTGTCGTAGTATCGATCTGTAAATTCATTCTTGTTTAATGTTTTCTTGTAGAGATCATCTGCCTGAAGGAAGAGGTTCGCCTTTTTCTTCCGATAGTTAATGGAAATGGATGGATTAAGCTTGGGTGTGGTTTGATACTGTGGCCGTATGGTAGGATAGTTTTCTTTTTTCACCCACAACGCACCCAATCCAGCAGCCAGACCCATCTTTCCGTTGAAACCTTCTTTTACTTCTTTCTTATAGATGATGTTAATGATTCCGGCATTACCATTCGCATCGTACTTAGCGGATGGATTGTTGATCACTTCAATTCTTTCAATAGAAGAAGCTGGAATATTATCGAGCGCACGCTGATTACCGAAGCCTGTGAGGGCAGTTTGTTTTCCGTCAATCAGAACAGTAACCTTATCGCTTCCTCTTAATTTTACAGTTCCTTCTTCACTAATCGTAACGCCTGGCAGATTTTGCATCACTTGTAACAGTGAACCACCACTCTGGTTAACATTGTCGGCAACTGAAAATGTTTTCTTATCAAGCGTTTCAGAGATCGCATCCTGAGTGCCCGTTACCACTACTTCGCTCAGAGAGGTTACATTCTCTTCTAATTCCAGTATTCCTAAATCAAGGTATTCACTCAACTTTCCAACGAGCAGCGGTTTTATGTGAGTATGATATCCAACATAAGAAGTTTCAAGTCTGTAATTTCCGGGTGTCACATTGCTGATGGCATAGCGACCTTCATCGTCTGTCACAGTGCCCGAAACAAATGAACTATCTTTTTCAGTTTTCAGAATAATGTTAACATAGGACAAATTATTTTTGGATGTTTTGTCCTTTAATACTCCTGATAACGTCACGCTTTTAGCTTGTGATAAGCAAAGGAGCGAATGCGCTATACATAAACAAAGAATACTGAATCGTTTCATACTTAATTTTCAATCTCAAAATCCAAAAGCAATTCCGGATGAATTTTGTATTTAGTGTCTCTTTAAAAAATCAAAAGGTTATTGAAAAAATATGAATGCCTTCCTGAAAGTGGTAGCTTAATTTGTAGGCACTCGAATCACATATTTTTTTGACAATCGCCAGACCCAGTCCTGAGCTGTTTTCGCTCCTCCCTTCCTTGCTAAACCGTTCAAACATTTTATCAGAATCCATGGTTAATGGATTGCCTGTATTTGCAACCTTAAGCACGCGGCCTTTTATCTCAACACTTACTTTTCCGGTAGAGGTGGTGTGTCGAATTGCATTGTGAAAAAGATTCGTCAACAGTACCTCTATCAAAGTTTGGTTTGCTTTTATCGTCAAGGGATCGATAGTGGTCTGAATGGATATTTTTTCCAGATCAGCCATCGACTTTAAATTAGATAACAATGTTGACGCCAGCTGCGACAATTCTATTTCCTCTAAATCTGTGAATTGATCGTTATCAATCTTACTCAGCAAAAGCAAATTTTTGTTAAGCCTGGTCATGCGTTGCGCTGTTTGCTCAAGCTCTAGTATGGTAGACGCTTCCGATTCTGAGAGGGAAGGATTTTGCATCAGATTATCCAGCTTGGATTGAAAAATGGCCAAGGGTGTTTGCAATTCATGCGATGCATTTTCAATAAACTCTTTTTGCTGAAGAAATACTTTTCGGTTTCGATCTGTTAAATGGCTTATGGTTTTATTAAGATCATCAAACTCAATGATATTGGTTTTCTCAGGTTTGATGGATTCATTTTTATCCAGTTCGTATGCTTTCAATTGATTGAGTGTATTGTAAAAAGGTTTCCATAGTTTTCGGGATAGTGAACGGTTTAAGAGTAGTAACCCGGCTGCAAGCAACACAATCAATACAGCTTGCACAATTCCAAGTGCCATAACCAGTTCATCATTGTCTACCAATGACATCCGGATGGTGAGAAGATACGGTTTGTTTTTTATATCAACGCTTGATGTTAATAATCGAAAGCGATGAAGTTCCTGCTCTATGCTGTCATATTGTAAAACGGTTTGGTATTGTTTTACAGCGTTTACTCCTTCAGAAGGTTTTATTGTAATATCATAAGAGAGCTGATCCCAGATTTTTAAATCCATTTCAAGATCTTCCAGGTATTCATAGCTTTTAATATGCTTTATGAATTGATCAGAATGTAAAGCAAGAGACTCATCGACCTCTTCATTCAAGATTTCACGAATTGAAAAAATAGATACAGGAATACTCACAAGAACAAGTATTAAAGAATACAAGAGCAAACTGCGTAAACTAACTTGTAATAATCTCATGCGGTAAATTTATAACCCAGACCGTAGACCGTCCTAATGTAATCCTCGCATCCTGATTCTGATAATTTCTTCTTCAGATTTTTTATATGAGAATAGATGAAATCAAACTTGTCCATCAGTTCGGCATCGTCTCCCGACAAATGTTCAGCAATGGCATTTTTCGAAACGACCCTGTTCTTATTCGATATAAGAAATATAAGGAGATCATATTCCTTACGCGTTAGTTCAACAGTCTGGTCGTTTACGGATGCGATTTTACCAAGCAAATCAACCGTTATTTCTCTGAAGCATATTTTATTGTTTCCATCAAATCGTTTTCTGCGAATGATGGCAGATACGCGCGCACTGAGCTCGGGTAAATAAAAGGGTTTAGAGAGATAATCATCCGCTCCAAGATTCAATCCTTTCACCCGATCGTCCAGCGAGTTTTTGGCGGTAATGATGATTACACCATCCGATTTATTATTGTCTTTTAACTTCTCAAGAATCTTGAGGCCATTTCCATCGGGTAATGAGATGTCGAGCAGAATGCAATCGTAGTCGAATAGAAGTATTTTTTCATTGGCTTCAGAAGCCGTGTAAGCAATTTCGCAAACATAACTTTCCTGTCTCAGAAATTGAGCCATGCTTTTTACAAGTTGCTTTTCATCCTCGATGATTAGAATTTTCATTTTAGTGGTGAGAAGATACTTAAAACTATTTCATCAAACCATGCTTAAATGAATAACTGGCAGATTGATACCAGGCAACAGCCTCATTGACGAGCAGTGGGTCGTTCACTTTGTTCAACGATTCTAGGTTTTCAGAAAGTACAAACGAATCAACTTTAAACTGAGGCGAGAGTACGACTAATTTCCCATCCTTAAGATAGCCGAGGTTCTGATACGTACTGATAAAAGCACGTTCTCTTCCCTGCTCTAGTTTGAATATATCATAGCCAAAAAAATTACTGGTATAAGAAAAGTTTAACATGCCCAGCAATGTAGGACCAATATCAATTTGGCTCATGAGCCGGGTCATTTTTCCTGGCTGAACATTGCCAGGTGAGTAAACCAGCATGGGTATGTGATATTTGTTTACAGGCAATTCGGTTTTACCTGCACTGGATGCACAATGGTCGGCTACAATAACAAAGACCGTATTGTTGAACCAGGCCTTTTGAGATGCATGCTTTATAAACTGACCGATTGCAAAATCAGTGTACTTAACTGCTCCACCTCGACTGGTATGAGAGGGGATATCAATTCTGCCCTCAGGATAAGTAAAGGGACGGTGATTGGAAGTAGTCATAACGTGAGCAAAGACAGGCTTTACTATTGACTTTGTGTCCATCTCTTTAATCACCAAATCAAAAAGATTTTCATCGGCAACACCCCAAATGTTCTCGTAATCAATTTCATCATCGTTAAGCGCTGATCGATCTACCACCTGGTAATTATTATGACCAAAGAAGTATCCCATATTATCGAAGTAACTGTATCCGCCATAGAGGTATTGACTTGCATATCCTTTTTCACGGAATACTTTCCCCAGGGAAAACAAATTTTCATTATTGGGTCGCCTGACAATAGATTGCCCCGGAGTAGGAGGGACGCAAAGTGATAATGCCTCAAGGCCGCGAACCGTTCGTGTGCCCGTTGCATACAGATTCGTGAACACAAGACTATGGTCGGATAATGAATCGAGAAATGGAGTTATACCTTCTGTATTGCCAAACAGTTTCATGAAATCAGCGCTAAAACTCTCAACACTAATGAGTACTACGTTCAGCTTTTTCTCCGGGCCAGGGTTAACAATCTTACGCATGATGCTGAACTTGTCGGCATTGATGAACTCAGCTTCTGGCGTTTTAATGTATTGACGTGTCAGATCGAAGGCCTGCTCGTTTCCAATGGCTTTATAGAATTGTTCGTAGTCTAGTTCGTTATTTCGGTACGCTGCGAATAATTCATATAGTCCATTTGCAGCCAACTCGTTTACATATTCATTTTTGCTAAAATGATGATACTTGCTCGTTACTAAGAAAAGGATAACGAAAAACAATATGGCATAATACCCTACGTACTTTGATCTCTCTTTAAAAGGTATGTAGTGGGTTGTAGAGCTTTTTATTCTGGACCGGATAAGGAAAACTAGAAATACAGAACCAAGCGTCACCAATACAATAATTCCCTCCAGTGGATAGGACTGACGAATGTTTCCTATTACCTCTGTTGTATAAACGAGATAATCAACAGCAATGAAATTGAACCGGACATTAAACTCATCCCAGAAGAGCCACTCGGCTACTCCATTAAAGATGAGTAAGAACGAAAAGATGAAGAACAACAGATACAGCACGAACCTGTGCCACTTTTTTTTATAAAGTTTTTCTGGCACCAGCCATAGGTAAAGTATAAGCGGTAGACTAAAATAAATTGCATTGATCAAATCGTAGCACAGGCCCAAAAAAAATATCCCAATTTCATTCAGGACTGTAAAATCGACTTCTGAAAAAGATTTGACTGTGAGCAGTATCCGCGTTACGGTTGAGATGGAAATCAAAAGTATAAACAGTAATAGCAGAATACCTGCTCTCTGTTCTTTTATTCTTCTCAGGCGTGCTATCATTCCGCTAACAAACGGACTGATTTTGTAGAAATTCTGGATTTGAAGACTCGTTTCAATTGAACACTACGGGAGAATACTGCTCCGAAGAATCAAAGACCTTAAAAAAAGACGATCACCAATTCGTAAGCATCGGAGAGTTCTGCACCTATACAGGATGAACAAGTGAGCAAGTATTGAAATATTTACGCGCTTGAAAAGTAGATCAATTTATTGACCTTGTTATTTTAAGTTTTATAAATTTGGTGAATAAGGAACTGAAGATATTGGATGTAAAGAAGCTACAGAATAGTAATTACTCCTGTTTCTCTGCAAGAAGTAATAGGTTTTAACTTCAATGGAGTAAGGTAATTCTACTTTAGTGAATGCGACTCGATCTTGGGAGGATGTTGTGAATAGGTAATTGTTGCAAAGAAGAGCAAGCACGGCAGGCCACCAACAAACTTTATTGTTCTGGCATTCATAGCTCATGAAACAAATTGATTCAGTACACCTCTTCCCATCCGAAATAAAACCTATTTTTTATTTTCCTTAAACTCTTTATAGGCGATTTTAATTTTCGATTGAAGATGTGATGAAGCACTTACCATAGGCAAACGAAGATTACCATTGCCAATACCTAACTCGGATAATAAATACTTAACACCAACAGGATTACCTTCTTCATACATTGGTCCATTGAGTTCAGTAAGTTTAAACAACTCCTGACTTGCTTTTGTATAGATATTAGCAAATGAATATTCCTTCATTCTTTTAAACACAACTGGTAAAGCATTTGCCAAAACAGAAATAACACCCTTTGCACCGAGGGCATATAAGGCAACAGTAAGCATATCATCGCCAGAAATCAAAAGGAAATCTGCAGGTTTGAATTTTGAAATCTTCATGCATTGTTCAATGTTGCCGGAAGCTTCTTTTATTCCAATGATATTTTTGTGAACTGCTAATCTCAAGGTAGTTTCAGCCGTCATGTTTGATGCTGTTCGTCCCGGAACATTATACAGTATAATAGGAACAGGACTAGCGTTCGCAATCGCTTTGAAGTGCTGGTAGATTCCTTCCTGAGATGGCTTATTGTAATATGGATTTACCGATAAGATAGCATCAACACCACTCAAGTCAGTTGACTTTATTGTTTTGATTGTGCTGGCTGTATCGTTACCGCCAATACCATAAACAATCGGGAGCTTCTTGGAATTATTTTCCTTTACAAAATGCAGTATCTTCTTTTTCTCTTCTTCTGTACACGTCGCGGCTTCACCTGTCGTGCCCATCACAACATAATAATCTACGCCTTTCGAAGTGTGGTTCAGTAACTTTTTCAGTGTTTTGTAATCGACTTCAAGTGATTCCGTGAAAGGGGTGACCAATGCCACGCCTGTTCCATAGAGTTTTTTCATTCTTATTTTAATTGACTTGTGTAGGTGTACATATTATCCATCAACGCACGCGTATTGCCGTTTGATTCAATCATGAGTTCGAAAAAGGAGTGATCCTCTTCCCAAAATTTTCCAACCCGGCATTTCGATTTACTGCGTGCCAGTAAATTTAGAATCAGAGGATTTGGTGTTGCATCGATGTAATACAAAAAATCAAATGGTGTATCGGAAAACTTCAATGCGCTTGGAGAAGTGATATTTCCCCAGAACGAAAGATCCTTATCACTAAAGAAATCAAAGAGAAACTCATAGTTATCTTTCTTGTTTGGAAGAAATTCTATGACGCTTACCTTCTTTCCATCGTGTTCAAATTTCTTAACGAGGTCCTTGATTCCATCGTGCTTCATCTTGTCTTCTACACTGAAAATAATACCAATGTTGGTCGCTTGCTTATATGGCAGATTAGCACGTAAGGTCTTATTCTTCTTCAGCTGAGAGTTGGTCCTGATTTTTAAAAAGGTAAGCTTCACCGGATAAATTTAAAGTTCAAGATTCAAAGTTTGAAGTTCCAAGTTAACGAGGTATTACATATTCTCGATTACAATAGCGGAAGCTCCACCGCCACCATTGCAAATACCAGCAACGCCAAACGATGCACTGTTTTGTTTCAGCACATTAATTAAGGTGCCAATAATACGCGAACCAGACGAGCCAAGTGGATGACCCAATGCTACTGCACCACCATTTACATTTACTGTGTTTGGATCAAGTTCTAATTTCATATTGTTCGCAATGGCCACTGCCGAGAAGGCTTCATTGATTTCGTAGAAGCCAACATCCTTTTTATTTACACCAGACATCTTGATTGCTTTTGGTATTGCGATAGAAGGTGTAGTGGTGAACCACATTGGATCTTGAGCAGCATCGGCAAATCCTCTTATTTTAGCGATCGGTTTAAGACCGAGTTCAGTTGCTTTTTCTTTGCTCATGAGCAAGAGGGCAGAAGCTCCATCATTTAGCGTAGAAGCATTGGCCGCTGTAACTGTTCCGTCTTTTGTGAAGACCGCTTTAAGTCCTGGTATTTTATCAAAGCTTACGTTTTTATATTCTTCATCTTCTGCAAAAAGTGTGACATTACCTTTGCGATCTTTTATTTCAACAGGTACAATTTCATTACTGAATTTCTTTTCCGTCCATGAAGCTGCAGAACGTTTATATGAGTTGATCGCATAAGCATCCTGATCCTGGCGGGAGATGTTCATTTCTTTCGCAGTATTATCGGCACATACACCCATTGCGCAATGATTGTAAACATCAGTGAGACCATCATATTGAAGTCCATCGAGTAACTCACCATGACCATACTTATAACCTGTTCTGGCTTTCATTAAATAGTATGGAATATTGCTCATGCTTTCCATTCCTCCGGCTAACACCACATCATTATGACCCAGCATAATAGACTGAGCTCCAACCATAACAGCTTTCATACCTGAAGCGCAGACTTTATTGATAAGAGTGCAAGGAATTTCAAACCCCAAGCCTGCGCCAGCCGCTACCTGTGTTGCAGGAGCCTGACCAAGTCCTGAAGAAATTACATTACCAACAAAAAGTTCCTGCACATGTTTTGCATCAACTCCGGCCTTCTCAAGGGCACCTTTAAAAGCAATAGAACCAAGCTGTGTAGCCGACAAAGACGACAGGCTTCCACCAAAACTTCCGATGGGTGTGCGCACAGCGGATATGATATAGACTTCCTTCATAAAGTTAGAATTTCACGTTTTCGGGGGCAATTTAGGTTTTTGAATTGGTTATTGGTAACGCAATGAATCAAACATTAGCAGAACCGGAAAGAAGGTAATTCTGGTTCCATAAGGACACTGGAATACTGAATGGTAGTCTACCATGCTTATATTACCTAACTTTTTTAAGGAGATAAATCGCACCCATAAAATGGATCAGATCATTGAGCAATTGAAGCAGAGTCTGGCAGATGACTTTCTTTCGAAGCCGGAACGAAAGACATTGGAAACAGCTTTGGGAAGTAGGTCGTTAGATAAAAACCAGCTCAATTTATTACGCACGCAAATATTTGAACTGGCGAGCGAGCGCGTAAATGAAAAGAACTATCGGTTTATCGTGGATTGGATCAAAGATGTGAATAATACCATTACTGCTTATCCGCAGGAGAAATCATATTCTTACTTCAGTCCTGGTGAAGCGTGCCGCAATGCCATTGTTCAGCAACTTAATGATGCACGAAAGCAATTAAAGATTTGTGTCTTCACGATTAGTGATGATGCGATTACTGAGGCAATTTTGAAAGCGCATAAAAGAGGATTGAGTGTGATGGTGTTGACCGATAATGATAAATCACTCGATCTAGGATCGGACATTCGACAGATTTCGCAGGCAGGTATTGCGGTAAAGATGGATCGAACAACTGATCATATGCACCATAAATTTATGATTATCGATGGTAGGGCTGTGCTGACAGGAAGTTATAACTGGACTCGAAGTGCTGCCCGATATAATCATGAAAATATTGTGCTCACGAAAGAAGAAGGAATTGTGAATTCATTCCTAACTGAGTTTGAAAAGTTATGGAACGAGATGTCTTCGTATTAGTATTTGACTAATACCATTTAGCTCTTAACTGTCCGCTCTACTTCACGTAAATTCTCCAGTTTCTTATTGCGCAAAAATCCGTTGATGTCCTCGAAGTGTTCCTTAATTCGTTTATTACCAAATTCAAATACTTTGGTAGCAAGACCATCGAGAAAATCACGATCGTGAGAAACTAAGATCAGTGTTCCATCAAACGCAATGAGGGCTTCTTTTAGAATGTCCTTTGTTTTGATATCCAAATGGTTCGTTGGCTCATCGAGGATAAGTAAGTTAACAGGTTGCAGTAATAATTTGATCATGGCCAGACGTGTTTTCTCACCACCTGAAAGCACTTTTACTTTCTTATCGATAGTATCACCGCCAAACATAAAAGCACCGAGGATATCTTTGATTTTTGTGCGTACATCACCAAATGCGATCTGATCAATAGTCTGAAAAACGGTTAGCTCTTCATCCAACAGTGAAGCCTGGTTTTGAGCAAAGTATCCGATCAAACAATTGTGCCCAAGCTGAAGCTTTCCATCGAAATCAATTTCACCCATAATGGCTTTTACTAAGGTTGATTTACCTTCCCCATTCTTTCCGATAAGGGCAACACGTTCACCACGCGCAATAGTAATTGAGGCATCTTGAAACACAGTATGATCACCATACTTCTTAGTCAGACTTTCAATAATCACGGGATAGTTTCCTGAACGAGGAGCAGGGGGGAACTTCAAATTAAGAGAGGAAGAATCCACTTCATCGACCTCTACAATTTCTATTTTCTCAAGCATCTTCACGCGCGATTGCACTTGAAGAGTCTTAGAGTAAGTGCCTTTGAATCGATCAATAAATCCTTGAATATCAGCGATCTGCTTAGCCTGATCGTCAAATTGCTTTTGCTGTTGTTCTCGTCTCTCTTTACGGAGTTGAAGATAGTGTGTGTAATTCGTTTTGTAATCGTAAATGCGACCCATTGTTACCTCAATAGTGCGATTGGTCAGGTTATCAACGAATGCTTTATCGTGACTGATTACGATCACAGCCTTAGCATTATTGATAAGGAAATCCTCGAGCCACTGAATGGATTCAATGTCCATGTGGTTTGTTGGCTCATCCAGCAAAATTAAATCCGGCTTTTGTAAGAGAATCTTGGCAAGCTCGATGCGCATACGCCACCCACCGCTAAACTCCTTGGTCGGACGTGGGAAGTCAGTGCGTAAAAATCCAAGGCCCAACAAGGTTTTTTCTACCTCTGAATCAAAATTAATTTCCTCTATGCTGTAGTATTTCTCACTGAGCTCAGAGACTTGTTCTATGATCTTCGCGTATTCATCCGATTCGTAATCTGTACGCGTTTCCAACTGGACATTCAGGTAGTCCATTTCTTTTTTCATGTTCAATATTTTCGAGAACGCTTTTGACGCTTCCTCAAAAACTGAACATTCATCATCCGTAAGCAAATGCTGGGGTAGGTAGGCAATGGTAGCATCTTTGGGTGCTGATACTTTACCTCTCGTTGGCTTTGTGGCTCCAGCTATGATTTTAAGTAAGGTTGATTTACCTGCACCATTCTTACCCATTAAGGCAATACGATCGTTCTCGTTTATGTTAAAGGTAATGTTACTAAAGAGGGCCGAACCGTTAAACTCTACACTTACCGCGTCAACTGAAATCATGGGTTTGAAAATAAGGGGGCAAATATAGTGGATTTGCCATTTCCATCAGACCACGAGCCACATTGATTTACATAAAGTGCAATGGGGCTAGGATGTTATAATGTTGGCAATTTCCAACCATTTTGATATTTCGGTGAAATGAGTTTGTTCGCAGCATCATTATCAATGAAGGCATTCTTCTGTGCATCCCAAAACACTTTGCTTCCGGTTTTATAAGCGATGTTGCCCATCTGTGCATTGATGGCCGCAATGCTTCCCGATTTAATAGGAGTATTCAGCGCAGCCTGGCTATTTTTCTTAATCGCATCAATGAAATTAGCGGTGTGAAGATCAAGGTAATTTACATCCTCAGGTTTTTTATAGGCCTCTATACTTTCCATCTTACCGTTACCAAAACTGCTATAGTCTAACGACACCCGCTCGGTGATGACTTCAAAGCCCTGACGATCTAACACAAGGGTTCCATTGTTTCCAATAAAGGCAATACCTTCTCTACGGTTATACGGACCATTGTCAATTCCAGTGGCGTGCTCCCATAGCATATTGAAGTTTTCATATTGGAAGATGGCCTGTAGTGTATCCGGTGTTTCAGAAGCGTCATCCGGATAGGCAAGTTTTCCACCGGTAGCCATCACCGAAATAGGAGCGTTGGTTTTCATAGCATACAGCGCAATGTCAATTTCATGTACACCCCAATCCGTCATGAGTCCTCCGGCATAATCCCAGAACCAGCGGAAGTTAAAATGAAAACGATTCGCATTAAAAGGGCGCTTTGTTGCAGGACCTAACCAGAAATCATAATCTACTCCGGCAGGAACGACAGTATCAGGAACAACGGGAACGGGTTTCATCCATCCCTGATACGCCCACACCTTTACCAATCGTATTTTTCCTAATACACCGGATTGCACAATTTCTATCGCCTTTCTGTAATGTGGTCCACTTCGTTGCCATTGGCCCGCCTGAACAATTTTGCCTGTCTTTTCCTGCGCGGCTACCATTAGGTTGCATTCGGCAATACTGTTGGCAATTGGTTTCTCTACATACACATGCTTGCCAGCCTGCACGGCATCCACCATTATTTTACAATGCCAATGATCGGGCGTACCAATTACTACTGCATCAATTGATTTATCATTGAGAAGCTCACGGTAGTCGGTATAGGTTTTAGGTTTATTACTTCTTAGTTTTTCATAATCAGTTACACGTTTTTGAATCACGTTTTTATCGACATCACAGATTCCAACCAGATCTACTGTATTCATTTTTAACAATGAATGCGTATTGGCCCAGCCCATACCATTGCATCCAATGACTCCAATGTTGATCTTGTCATTCGCTGAAATTCGTTTACCGTAAGCGGAAAGAATGTTTGGCGCTAAGAATAGTCCACTGGCCAGTGCAGCGCCAGTATTTTTGATAAAATTTCTTCTTTTCATGGTGAGCGACTTAGTGAATAGCCTGATCGAATAACACCAAAAGATGGGGGATGTGCAAACGTTAACGGGATGAAAGGTGAATTATGTGGTGGTTTTGCAGTCGTTTGCATCGGGTTCATTTTAAACGCTTCGCAAGACCGACCATATCTCAAGTTCCATTACTTCCGGCCGCCTTTCAGATTCAATCCCCATTACTTGTTATGAGTTTAAAAACAGAAATAATGAAATTGTGGGTTACCGGTCATAACTTTAATTTTTCCTTTAATTATCTCTTAAAACGTAGCTTATTTGTTACAACCAGATATGTGACTATTTATATTTTTTGAAGTAGCCAAAACACTATTGATAAAGTTCCAGAATACGCTGCCTTTGAAACTGAACAGTATCTTTCATTTTCCGAAGCCTCGTGCGAGTGACAGAAAGTCTTTGCCGTGTTGAAAAAAGCTCTTTCGTGCGCTTGCTAAGTTTTTCCTGAAGTTGTTCAGCAAATTCCAGAAGCTCGTGTTTTTCAAGTTTATTTAAATCATTCATTTTCATAATGTGGTACTTGTAGTAGTAAGAATAGAGGGATAAAAAAACGAAACACTATACATTGATGTTACGAATTTTTTAAGGGTGATTATTTTTTATTTATCAGTGGAAAAGATCAGTAAGGTTTTACTATAGTCCGGTCTTCCTCGGTTCGCTATGCAATATTTTTTGGTTGGTTTTTTTGGATTATTCGAGATTTCCTACAAGTGTCACGACTGACTTTTTTGGTATGTTGATACTATCAGATTCGTTGATTGCAGGAAGTGGTTTTAGTTTTGCGTCACTTGCCGGGCCAGTGAGGTAAGGTTGCCATGAGCTTACAGACCCACCATCTGATTGAAGTTTTATCATGATATCACTGTTAGAATAATTTATGATGACGGTTATTACTTTATGTTGGTCTTCGTTCAAGTATGATGATGCCATAATTCCATTAACATTAGACAGATTAATATCTTCAGACGTAATGCCAATGCGAACCGATCCGGGTCTTATAAACCTACTGTAATTTCCTAGCGCCCATAACAATTTTGTGTCTTCAATTTTTCCATTGGTTTTATTTTTGTCTGCGTAGATTAATCCGTCTTTATAGTCGTACACAGTAACGGCCAGCCACCAGTGCCATGCAGAAGCATTGGCTACTGTTAAATCGTGATGAATCACTTTTGCGACATATAGTGCCGGAGTCATCCCGAGATCTTTTCCACTTCCATGTATCTCATTGTCATCGCCAAGTATACAATATTCGCTTTGCCAGAATTCAAGTGGAGTGGAAGCAGAGCTAAGTTTTGTAAAAACATTCTGCCTGATATTTTTTAGTGTTTCTGTCGGTGCTGTTGTAAAGTAGCTGTGCCCTGATATCATTTTATCTACATGGGAAAGATCACCCACGTATAAAGGTGACTGACTATTGAAAAAATCATAGATCTGGTCGCCTCTTGTTTGCTTGTCAGCCTTCTCATACAAATAATTCAGCTTGCCTGCTTCTGCGATTTGAATTTTAACATCCTCATTATTTTTTGATAATACAGAATCTAAAATTCTTGTAATAGAAGCGATCTCAGTATTCGTGTAGGGAGAACCCTCTTGACCATTTCCTGTCCAATCCCACTGTGGTTCATTGAAAGGGCTGAGGTAGTTAAAGGAAGTTCCCTCATCTTTAAAATGCTTCTCCACAGTAACGAGATAATTCACAAAAGGCAAATAGTTGGCGGACGATATATTGGCTTGATCTCCTTGGTCAGAGAATGCTTTACCATTTTTTGTAAGTTGTACTGGCGGACTGTTGGTAAAGGCAAGAAACTGTTCAGTTCCTCTTTCTTTTGCTGCTTTTAAAAACCATTGCTGGCCTGCTTGTCTTGACCAATCATAGGTCATATCATCCTTTAAAAAACCTTCTTCTCTTCTCCATTCATCGCTGATGTTATCCTGCTCTGCACTCCCTGCGCCAATGTTAAATCTCCATAGTGATAACCCAATTCCCTTTGGCTGACCATTATCATCCAGTTCGTTACTAAACAACCAGTCGGCAACCTGGTTTCTTTTTTCATCCGGCCATTGACCTATATACTTACACGTCCATGCATCGGATGCACCGAAATTGTGAATGGTTTGTTTTTTATCGTTTAAGTGAAGGGTCAAGATATTGATAGATTCTGTGCTATCCTGGGGAGAATCAGAATTCGAGCAATTGAAAGCAATTAAAGCAAGGAATAGAAAATAATAGATGCGCATCAACTTTAGTATTTATTGTGAAACAGAATTTAAGTTTTTGAAATAGATAGGCTTGTCATCATTGAGACCAACAAGAACAAAGCGTTCACCTTTTTTATTTTGTAACGAGCAAAGGCTTCTTATATCTCCGGGAGCATAAAAGCCAGAATACCCTGGCATAGTCGAAGTAAAACCTCCTTTGCCATTGCCTTTTAAGAGCAGGCCTGAACTTGCATCACTTCTTCCCAGCTGTACGCGATAAGGATAAAAGTTACCTGCAAGTAGAATATCTTTTTTGCCATCAGAGTCGAGGTCTTCAAAGAGTAACCCGAAATTGCTGCTGACTTGTGCTTCTATAGGTAAGGATGAAACAGAGAATGTACCATTGCCTTTGTTTTCAAAAATAGAGCTGCTTAATATGTATGCTTTTGATTGGATGGCATTTTTAAGCTGTTCAGTAGTGAGAATATTTTGAATGGAAGCATTCGCATATGCATCGTAACTTGCGAATAGTTTCTTGAGATAAGGAAGTTGTTCGAGCAACTCATCTCGTGAGGCCAAGGGATGTTGTACGTGACCTGTGTAAGTAGATGCAATGGGATCAATGATACCATCAGTATTGAAATCACCGGAGTAAATAACAAGTGGTTCTTTCTCTGAAGCCTTAAAGGAAGTATTTAAACCCATATTTCCTGCAATAATATCCTTGTCACCATCATCATCAGTATCAGCTTCTATAAGTGTACACCACATGCCATTGGTATTCATGAGCCCGCTTTCAAGGGTTTGATCGATCAATGATCCTTTTGAATTTTTAAATATCATAACCGGCATAAAATCTCCCGCAATAATTAAATCTGTCCAGCTGTCGTTGTTATAATCAGTCCATAATGCGGATGATACTATCCCAGGTTTTACAAGAGAGGTAGGTGTGACGTTGCTAAACTTTGCATTCCCATTTTGTGTATCGTTGCGTAGCAAAAGGCAATGGGAGGGTAGTGGGTAATTTCCGGGTATTGATCTGGCACCGACAAATAAGTCGAGGTCTCCATCTTTGTCATAGTCGGAGGCAGCTACACAGCTGCCATTCGAGATTTCAATGGGTAGAGCATTGAAATCTTCTTGAAAGACTCCCTTTCCATTGTTTATATAAAGACGATCTTGAAGCAGATTCGCTTGAGAAGGTTTGAACTCTGTACCGCCACTGACGACATAAAGATCCAGATCTTGATCTCCATCGGCATCAAAGAATAATGCACCTGTGTCTTCTTTCAAACTGTCTTTGCTCCAGGGTTGATTAATGGATTGTCGAAACGAATTTTCGTCATTCATTAAGAAAAGTTTTCCTGACTGTCCGCTTGCCCCGCCAATAAAAAAGTCTTCGTTACCATCATGATTAATATCACCTGCAGCTAAGCAAGGTCCATAGCGCGATACTTGGTATGGTAATAAGTATTGAACTTTATAATCAATGAATTCATTTTCGTGATGAGTAAAAGTGATATTGGATAATGCTGATATGTTTTGGAAAGTAGCAGCTGTTGGAACAACAATACTTTCGGTTTTTTGATGAGTTGCGTCTTTGATATCCAACGTAAGGTTTGTGTCAGCAGGTGTATTGTGAATGGAGGATATTTTACCATCCGGCCATTCGACTTTAATTTCTTTAATGATCTTTTCTTTGCCAAGGCCAAAATTTAAAATAGGTGATACCGAAGATTGAAAGCCGCGGGAAAGATAGAGCTCTTGCATTTGTTGTGAACGTTCTGTCGTTATCCAGATTTTTGATCCAATAGCAAACGGATTTGTCTTATTCCCTTGAAGGGTAATCTTTAGGTAATGGTTAGTTTTATTGGAATTGTTCCTATAGATGAATGCTTGCTGATTGATATTGTTAATGATTATATCCAGATCACCATCATTGTCCAGATCAGCATAAACAGCGCCATTGGAAATTGATTTCTCAGTTAATCCCCACTTCTCTGTGGTGTTTTCAAACGTCAGATCACCCCTGTTGTTAAAAATGTAGTTTGTAATCCGTGTAGAAGGAAGCTCTTTGAAGATATTAAGAAGAGCATTTGATTTGTTGCTCTTTGCGTTGTCTCCGTATTTGTATTTTACAAAATCAAGATTGGTGAAATCGCGAAGAAAGCCATTCGTAATTAAAATGTCTTTTAATCCGTCATTATCAAAATCAGCAAATAAGGGACTCCAACTCCAATCGGTATTTGATACGCCAGCGAGTTGTCCTACTTCACTAAAGACAGGTATGCTATCCTGTAAATTACCTAAATTTAACTGGAGAGTGTTGCGCATGTTTTGATGATGATAACCACTATCCCGAAGTAAATTATACTTGTCGTATTCATCGGGACCTTTCAATACTTTCTGCCGGTAATTGTCTTCGGGCAACATGTCGACTACCATTACATCAGGCAAGCCATCGTTGTTGTAGTCGGCTATGTCACTTCCCATTCCATTACGTGATATATGTCTGAAGGATTTTTTTAACACTTCTCTGAATGTTCCATCATGTTGATTCAGATAAAAGAAATCCTGCTCCTCATAATCATTGGTAACATAAATGTCGGGCCATGTATCTCCATTTACGTCACTAATGGATATACCCAAACCAAAATTCACGCCACTGCCATGTATTCCTGCGAGCTCGCTGACATCGGTAAATTTTCCAATATCGTTGCGATACAATCTGTTGCCATATTGAGGATGACGAAGTGAACGTAACTTGCTTGTATTAAAGAATGGGTTATAGGTCAAACGTGCATGGTTTAGTAAGAACATATCCAGATCACCATCTTTATCATAATCAAAAAAAGAAGCTTGCGTTGAGTATGTACCACAGGCATCTAAATTATATTTAGCGGCTTCTTCTTTGAATTGAGGGATTTTGCCGCCTTGATTTATATATAGCTCATTACAATGTTCTTGCTCATTACCAGGACCCGAGGTGCTGATGTATATATCTAAAAGTCCGTCCTCATTTACATCGGCAAGTGCTACTCCTGTTTTCCAGGGTGCTTTCCCTTTCACTCCAGCAGTAACGGTAATGTCTTCAAAGGTCCAGTCACCTTTGTTTAAGTAGAGTTTGTTTTCAACGGTGTTACCTGTAAAGAAAAGATCAATCCAGCCGTCATTATTGAAATCGCCAGAAGCTACACCACCGCCATTGTATAAATATTCATAGGTAAGAATATTGAGCGTGTTATTTTCTAGAACGGTGTTTGTAAAGTTTACTCTTGTCTCTGAAGCGTCAAGGAGCGTAAAAAGTTTTTCAGGTTTTTCCTTGCAACCGATCAGAAAAAGCAGGACCATGATGACGAGTGTCCCAGGCAATAAAATATACTTATCTCTTGACAGGAAATGGAAGGTAAACCACATAGGTGTCGATTGAAAAGTAATGAGCCTGCCCTTGAAGGACAGGCTCATTTTTGAATTATTTAATAATTAGTATTGAGGACTTTGTTCTAATAACCCACCAGAAGATTGGATCTCTGCTCTTGGTATAGGCAACCAGTAATGCTTTTCTGCAAACATTCTTCCACCTAAAGCAACTTTACGTGCATAGGTCAGATTGTTAGAGCCGTCTTTTGTAATTGAAATGCCATAAGCAGGTTCATTTTCAGTATCCATTGCAATTTTCCAACGGCGCACATCATAAAAGCGATGCTCTTCAAATGCTAATTCAACCTGCCGTTCATTTCTTATACGATCACGCATTTCACTTTGCGAAAGACCTGCTGGAAAATCAGGCATACCTGCACGCTGACGAATTAAATTAATTGCACTATATACGCTGGCATCAGGACCTGATGCTTCGTTTTTTGCTTCAGCATAATTTAAAAGTACTTCAGCATAACGCAGGTATATCCAGGGTTGAGTTCCGGCAACATCCCAAGGATTGTCGATTGGAAGATTTGTGTCTATGAATTTATAGAGATAGTAACCGGTTTTAGAGGTGTTCCAGTTAGATTGCCCGTCTTTACTGTCTTTTCCACCGGGCTCGAAGGTTTCAACCTCACGACCTCTGTACTGAGCACCGTTGTAAAGTATGCTGGCATAGAAACGAGGATCACGATTTTCATAAGGGGCTTGGGCGTGTGTTGTATTACTCCAGTCAAATGGAACAGAAGTATTAGCATCTACCTTAACTTCATAAGCATCCACCAGGTTTTGCAATGGAGAATTCCCAGCCCAACCACCGTAACCATTCGCAGCATTGGAAATCTCGAGACAAACATGTCTTGCACCTCTTACATAAAGTCTTTCGAAAATGATCTCGTTGCTTGACGGTGTAAGGAAAAGTGTTCGATAATCCGGGTTTAAAGAATAGTTCAGGTTAATAACTTCCTGAGCAGCATCTGCAGCAGCTTGCCAGGTACCAGCAGTATATAACGGGCTGGCTGCGTAGAGCAATATTCGTGATTTCAGGGCCAAAGCAGCACCACTGGTTGCACGCCCCAGAGGCCACGCAGAATTAGTATTTAGAGAAGGCAGATCGGCTGCGGCTTGGTCAAGCTGCTCCGCGATATATTGCATTCCTTCCGATATTGTCGATTTTTCGAAGATAGCCGGATCTGTAAAGTCTTCACCAAGCTCATAAACCTTGTCTCCAATGAGAATGATTTGTCCATAATTTCGGATTAAATCATGATAACGAAACGCGCGAATGAATTTGATCTCCGCAGTAATTAATTTCTTGCGACTGTCACTCATTGTCACCTCACCGATCTTACTCAAGGCATAATTACATTCTCTGATGCTTCGGTAGCTTCTTGACCATATTGTACCTGTGATACCGGTATTCTCCGGAGCAAGCTGACCGCGTTGAACCAGCCAGGTGTTATCGTCACTGTTGTAAATAGCTTCATCCGTAAGAGATGCCCACAATGCGTATTCAAAGCCCCTGCCAAATCCAGGATTTGTTCCTTCAGCTTCCTTATCCTGAAGTTTTGCTCCCATGTATCGGTTAATAACAAAATCTTCAAAGAGTGAAGAGTCTGCAGTAATAGAAGCATCGGATATGCGATCCGTAGGTGTTACATTCAGCAGGTCATCGTTACACCCTGTCATCAATCCACCGATGCAGATGGATGTGAATAATATTGTATGTGTGAATTTTATTTTCATAGTCTAAATTATTTGGTTGATGAAATTCATGAAGCCAACTACTATCGGTTTCATTTCATTACAGGTTCTTAAAACTGCACGTTAACACCCAGGTTAAATATTTTTTGTTGCGGATAGAACTGTGCACTTTCACTGCTGCCTTCCGGATCATAATCTTTCACTTTAGAAATAGTGAAGAGGTTGAATGCATTTGCATAGAAACGAAGACCAGTCATACGTAATTTGGATATAAGGGCTGGTGGAACAGTATAACCAATAGCCACATTTTTCAGGCGTAGAAATGACGCATCATTTAACCAGAAATCATTTTTATACTGACCACCACTATAAGCAGATGACGCTCTTGTATCAACTCGGGGATATGAACCATTAATATTATCAGGAGTATATCTGTTATCCGCCCAGGTGCTATAGAAATTTCCAATAGATCCTGATTCCGCCAAAACATATTGACTAACTCTCGATTGTCCTGCGAAAAGAAAAGAGATATCAAAGTGTTTCCAGCCACCATTAATAGTCATACCATAGGTAAGCTGTGGAGTGTTTCCATACTCTGTTCTTACTTGATCATCCGCAGTCATCACCCCATCCTGATTATAATCAGCATATATAAGATCACCTAGTTTAGCATTCGAAAAATGCGGATGAGAATCAAGATCACTTTGCGTTCGGAATATTCCGATGGCTTGGTATAATTGATAGGTATCTAACGGACGGCCCGTTCTGCGCTGGTAATCCAACATGTCAGGTGCCTCGTCCATGTATTTTACTTCACTTCGTGCAAACGTCATGTTTGCTGAAATACCATACCAGAAATCACCTTGGCGATTGTTGTAGCCTATTGTTACTTCAATACCTTTACTATCTACTTTAGCAATGTTTTCATCTGGTAACAAAGTAGCTGATCCGTGAGGATTGACAATTCCGGTAACACCGGGTATAGAAGCATTTCTTCCTGTAAGAATTTTGGTGCGATACTGCTGGAAATAAATAAATTCTAGGTCAAAGTTTTTAAGAAATGTCGTATTAATACCGATGTCTGTTTTGCGCGCAACTTCCCAGGTAATGTTTGGATTGGCTAGTTTTGTCAGATCAATACCAGCATGTTTGGTAGCGTCACCTGAAGAATTGTTAATAACATAGTTTGAGTTGGATAACGTGTAATTATTGAAATACTGGAACGGATCTACATTATCATTCCCTAGTGTACCATATGATGCTCTTAATTTCAAATCATCAATAAAGGATACGTTATCAAACCATCCTTCTTCTGAAATTCTCCAACCACCAGAGATAGCAGGGAAGTAACCATATTGTTTTCCCTTTGGAAAGGTTGAGGATCCGTCAACACGCAACTGTATTTCAGCCAGGTATTTTTCCCTATAATTGTAGGTAGCCCGTCCGATATAGCTTCTCCTGGTATAGTTGGAACTGCTTCCCCAATTATCTTTGTCAGTAGCTGCAGGTCCACCTTGCGATAATTCTGGTGTCTCGACCGTGGGGAAATTTAATCTTGATGCGCCAAATGTTTCCCTGTGTTTTTTGCTTTGCTCATAGGCTACGAACGCATTGATATAGTGATCGCCCAATTGTCTGTCATAATTCAGCTTGATATTTGCCGTAATCATGGCAATATTTTCATTGGACTCGGTAAGTTTTGCCGCGCCTGCAGAACCCCCGGTTAGTACCGCAGAATAGGTATCATCTGCGCTGTTATAGTTGTACAGCTTGTAAGGCTTGGCAAAGGATTTTGAGAAGTTCCAGGTTTTATCAACGGCATAAAATCCATCAATCGATAATCCTTCTATTTTATCCAATGCGTAGCTTGCTTTTAAAATACCATTAAATACCTGAATGGGATTAACATTTGTTCCTCCTGTTGAAGTTGTCATAACAGTAGGATTATTATTTTCAATACCCGTTGTAGGAAGCCCGTTAGGATAGGTTGCTGCAATGGTTGGATATGCTCTGTAGATCGCTCTGAAAATGTCACCTCCTCCGCTGACTGGATATTTCCGATCTTCTTGTCTGCCGGAAAGTGAAAGTCCGATCTTAAAATTTTTCGTGACGTTAGCGTCAATGTTGGCTCTGAAATTGAACTGGTTATACTTTGTTGCTCCATGTTTGTATAAACCATCCTGAAATATTTTTCCAAGCGATACATAATACTTAACTTCTTCCGAGCCACCACTAATAGAAAGATTATGCTGATTTTGGAGGGCTACTTTCTTTAGTGTAATATCTGCCCAATCTGTATTTGGATAATTGAGCGGATCGGAACCATCCCTGAATTTCTGAATTTCTTCTACAGAATAATTCTGGTTCATTCCACCAGCCTCATTATTATAGTAGTCTATTTCATTTTGGATAGTGGCGAAAGTTGCAGCATCTGCCATTTCGGGCATGCGTGTAGGGCTTGAAAACCCTTGGTTAAAGCTATATGAAAGCGTTGGCTTTCCGGTCTTACCTCTTTTTGTTGTAACCAGTATCACACCATTTGCTGCGCGGCTTCCATATACCGCTGCTGATGCGTCTTTCAAAACTGAAATACTTTCAATATCGTTTGGATTAAGTCTATCAAGTCCTCCCAATTGTTCGGGAATTCCATCGACTACAACCAGCACATCCTTGTTTCCAGTGGTAGCTTTACCGCGAATGGTGATAATGCTTGCATCGTAACCAGGTTCGCCACCACGGTTATTGGCAATGATACCAGAAAAGCGTCCGGCTAAAGAGTTAGATAAATTGGTTTGAGGACTCTTTACTAAATCAGCGCCCTTAACCTGTGAAATTGATCCCGTTAAGGTTTCCTTCTTTTGCTCACCGTATCCAACAACGACAACTTCAGATAACGTTTCAATATCCGTTTCCAGTTTAATATCGATCGTGGTTTGATTGTCTACACTTACCTCATGGGTTTTATAACCGATAAAAGAAAAAATAAGGATAGCATCATTACCAGAGACAGTAAGTTTGAAAGCACCATTGCTGTCTGTCGTCGTGCCATTGGTCGTACCTTTCAAAACAACATTCACTCCGGGTAAAGGCTGTCCATCGTCTTTTGAAAGAACCTTACCCTGAACCGTGTTTTCCGATTGTGCCAGAAGCACGCTGCTAGTCAGCAGCAAAACCAAGGTCATCAAACCAATGGTCTTCCGATTAAACTTTGTTAGTAAATACTTTAGCATAAGTGTGTATTATGGTTAGTTAAATTTTTCACCTGCTCACCTTTAGCTTAAAACCGGCTGGTTAGAAGATTTATGGAGAACAAACGTTGCCAAATGTCATCTAAAACGTTTTCGGAGAGGGGGTGCTAATTGTTAAAAAGTAGGGTGTATATGAGCATTCGTGCCTGAATAGGACGAAAAGGAATATTAAAAATGCATTTTTTTTAGGTGAGCTTAACCTCCTGTTGTTTCGGTATTTTTGATAAAGTCAGAAGGTGAATGACCAAACTCTTTGGTGAAACATTGGCGGAAATATTTGAGGTCGGAGAAACCAACCATGTAGACAACTTCAAAAACCTTGTAGTTCCGGGTCTTCAACAGTTTTGCAGCTTCCTGCATTCTTAATGATCTGATGTATTCAACAGGGGAGAAGCCAGTAAGCATTTTTACCTTTTTATAAACTAAAGACCTGCTCATATTTAACACATCGCATAGCTCATTAATATTAAAATCAGGTTTATCGATGTTAGCCATCAGCATCTCATGTATAGAGTGCAAAAACTTTTCGTCTATAGTGTTATGCCCTTGTGTGGTCGTTTTCTCTGCGCTTGGTGTAAACAGATTCCGATAGAACCGCATCAGGATTTCACGAGATTGTAAGAGATTGTGAATGGTTATCCCGAGTAACTCCGGGCTGAAGGGTTTCGTAATGTATGCATCAGCTCCAGTTTCTATTCCATCTTTATGATGCGATAAACTTGATTTGGCCGTGAGTATAATGATGGGAATATGGCTCGTGCGCATATTGCTTTTGAGGAGTTTGCTAAAATCGATGCCATTCATTTCGGGCATCATTACATCGGTAATGATCAGATCGGGATGATGTGTCAAAGCAGATTCATTTCCCTCAACCCCATTTGATGCCTCAAATATTCTATAGTCCTTTTCAAAGTATTCTCTTAAAAATTCACGGATTTCTTCATCATCCTCTACAATAAGTAAACTTTTCAGCCCTTTTCTGGATGACAATTCATCTTCCATTTCATGTGGAATACCTTTCTCGTGGTTCTCTGTCTCCAGATGACCTTTATCCATTTCAGGAGTTGGAATAATTTCCTCGGCACGGAAATGATCTTTGCCCAACGGTAACTTGATACTGAAGGTGGATCCTTGTGATTCGGAACTTTCAACGAAAATTTCTCCGTGATGAAGATGTACGAGTTTTTTTGCAAGCGACAAACCTATCCCAGAACTCATGGTTCCGGAATTCTCGCCCCTGTTAAACCAGTCAAAGATATTTCCGAGATGTTTTTTTGGAATGCCTATACCATTGTCTTTGATCCTGATTACGGCTCTTCCCTGGGGATGTTTGTCAGTTACCTGCTTTGATACAGAAACACTGATTTCATTACCTTGACCAATGTACTTGAATGAATTAGAAATGATGTTGTTTAAAATCATTTCGAATTTTTCCTTGTCAAACCAGGCCATGATGGCCGGATGCTCGGCATGAAAATGGAAGTTTATATTCTTGTGGTTTGCCAATTCTTTGAAGGTGATGAAGATCTCTTCGGCAAACGCTACAATGTTGTCTTCACTTACCTTTAGAAGCACATTGCCACTTTCAATTTTTCGATAGTCCAGAAGCTTATTAATAAGGCTCAATAACTTGTGTGCATTGCGATTCACCATCCTCAGTTTTCGTCCCATGGGTGTCATGCTGGTTTCTTTTGCCAGCATCTCCTCAAGGGGACCGATCATGAGTGTCAGCGGAGTCTTGAACTCGTGTGATATTTCAGTAAAGAATGATAGTTTTTGTTGAACAAGCTGCCGCTCATATTTACGCTGGCTTTTTTCAATCTTTAATCTTTTTCTGAGAACGATCTGTTTCTTGCGCAGAGAATAGATGAAAACTGAAATGATTGTTATACCAGTGACGTAGAGAACGTATGCTAAGGAGGTCTGCCAGAAAGGTGATTTTATTTTTATGACGACTTGTGCAAAGTCGTTATTCCAGCTATTCTCGATGTTAGAAGCCTTAACCTTAAAGGTATAGTCGCCAGGTGCGAGATACCGGTAAGTAGCAGTGCGTTGGTTTCCGACAAAGTTCCAATCATCATCAAGGCCGTCTAGTTTATAAGCATATTTATTTTTCTCAGGGTAACTGTAGTTTAAGCCTACAAACTCAAATGTGAGAACGTTCTGATCGTGCTCAAGTGTAATTTCTTTTGTGCGACTTAATACCTGATTTAAAATGGTATTGCCATCTACATTTTCATTGATCTTTATTGGCTTATTAAATAAAGAAAGTCCTGAGAGCATAACCTGAGGTTTCTTTAATATTGTTTTGAGCTGATCGGGATAGAAAATATTATAACCAAGCGTTCCTCCAAAACACATATATCCGCCAACTCCATTAAAAAGGGCTGAGCCGGGATTGAATTGACCTTCCTGTAAGCCGTCTGAGGTGGTGTAGTTTGAGAATTTTTTTTTACTCACATCAAATTCAGATATGCCTGTGTTGGTGCTAATCCATATATTTTCATTGTTATCAATTTCAATAGCATAAATGGTGTTGTTAGAGAGACCGTCTTTTTCGGTATACCGCGTGAACTTATTTTCTTTTGGATTTAAAACGGATAGGCCACCTCCCCCGGTCCCTATCCACACATTGTTGTTCCGATCGGTTTTCACAGCGAATACAATATCGCTCTTCAAATCATTCAAATTATGCTTCCATTGTTTATGCTCATGATTGTAGGAGTAAAGTCCATCACCGTAAAATCCTATCCAGAGATTTCCATCTTTATCTTCACTGATCGAGCGAACATCTCCGTAGAGTAGTGCATAATTGAAGTGCATAGGATTTTCGTATGTGTTATTGTCTTCATTTAAAATGCAGAGGCCTCCTCGATTGGTACCAACCCAGATATTATTCTTTGAGTCTTCGAAGATTACGCGCACATCATGACCCCCGGGTTTCGTGCCGTTCTTGTAATGATAATTTATAAAGGAGTTTGATGCGGCATGATATCGAAACAAACCGTGGGAATAAGTTCCAAACCATAATCTTCCTTTACGATCTTTCAGGGCTGAAAGAATGGCATTATCTTTTAATTTCCCATTCGTTTTTTCGGCTACATAGTGTTCCAGAATACGTCCGTTTAAATCTGATTTATAGATGCCGTGGCCATCTGTTCCCAACCACAAGTTTCCATCATGATCGTGACACATACCATAATAGGGAACAAAGCTTACTGCTGAATTTTCATAGAGTGGTTTTTGTAGTTTAACAAAATTCTCTTTTGCACTGCTTACCAGGTAGATACCATCACCAAAAGTACCAATCCAAACATTGTTGTCTTTGTCTTCATAAACAAATTGAATCGTGCGTTTGGAGAGATCATAGTCCTTAAGACTTTTTACCCGAACGAAGATAAAATCTTTTACACCGTGGGTGTTGAACTGACGGAGATCCAGCTGGTACAATCCCATTCCCTGTGAACCGATCCACAGATTTTCACTGGTATCGGTAAGCAGCGACATTACACTTACATTCGCTACTGAAAAGGATGGATCGTTAAAAGCAAAAAAACGGTTTTCGCTTCGTAAGTAAACCACTAAGCCCTGCGCTGTTCCGATCCAGATGTTACCGTACTTATCCTCCGAAAGACAATGAACATTACCGGAAGCAAATTCATTAAAGCCTGCAAAATTGTTGACCTTTTTAATGACTTTGCCTTTACTAACCTGGAAAACATTAATGCCACCTTCCTGTGTGCCAACCCATAGCAATCCGAATTTATCTTCCAGCAAGGCAACGGTTTTTTCGTTACTCAACCCGGGCAATGTCTCGGGTGTATAGGCCGTGAATGCTTTTGCTTCTTTACTAAACGAAGCGAAGCCTGAACCATATAATGATATCCAGAGATTTCCCGACTGGCCTTCGGTGATGAAGCTCACGTCATTGAAAGCATAGCTTGTGGTGTTTTTGAAATTAACTTTGTATAGTGTGAAGGTTTCCTTATCGGGATCAAATCGTAACAAGCCCTTTCTTGATGAGACCCACAACGTTCCTTCCGTATCCTTAAAAATACTTTGAACAAAATTGTCAGCAATGCTCGTTTTGGTATCTGGATCATAACGGAATGTCTTGAAAGTATATCCGTCAAAACGATTTAGACCATCCTCAGTAGCAAACCACATGAGCGACTGGTTATCCTGTGTTATACTGTTGACTACACTTTGCGAAAGCCCATCTTTTACACTATAGTGCTTTATTAAATTCTTTTTGGGCTGGAATTGAGCTAGAACAGATTCAAGCGAAATGACAAAAAGTATGAATAGTATAAATCGTAAACCGCGCATAGTTGCCCTTTCTAAATTACCAAAAGTAGTTGATAATTAATCTTTAAACATAGTGTATTGTTCTCGCTGTCATAATGCTTTGTAAAAGTATAAGAGGGGGTATTTGAACAATTGATAGGGGATATTTGTGCTTCACCGTGTAAGCATCTTCAATTTGGCATTCTTTGTTGTTACTTTGGCAAAGAAAGGAGCTCTTTTCAAAGTAATCCGTATTAAACTAAAATGAAAATGTTTAGAAATTTCGAAAGGATAGAGGTATTTTTTTTATTCAGTCAAATTGCACGATTCAAATCAAATTCATTTTATCAAATCGGCCTGATCATTTTATTGTCTTGCCTTTTTAGTATTGCGACAAGGGCTCAAGAGGTAACCGAATTTCACGGTTGGGCATCCACTCCTCCAATGGGTTGGAATAGTTGGGATTGTTTTGGACCTACCGTTACTGAAGATGAAGTGAAAGCCAATGCAGATTACATGGCAAAATACCTGAAACCGTATGGATGGAATTATATTGTGGTAGACATCCGGTGGTATGTGGGAAACGATAAATCACACGGATACAATGAAAAAGACCCGAACTATGTCTTAGATGAGTATGGCAGATTCTTGCCTGCTGTAAATCGTTTTCCTTCTGCAGCAAATGGTAAAGGGTTCAAACCATTAGCCGATTATCTTCATGCTAAAGGATTAAAGTTTGGTATTCATATTATGAGAGGCGTTCCTGTGGTAGCAGTAAAACAGAACTTGCCTATAAAAGGAACAAATGTGACGGCACGTGATATTTATACAGAGAAAGATCAATGTCGTTGGTTACATGATATGTATACAATCGTTCCAGGCAAGACTGGGGCTCAAGAATATTACAATTCTTTATTTGAACTTTATGCTTCATGGGGTCTTGATTTTGTAAAAATTGATGACTTGTCTTCTCCCATCTATTTTACGGAGGAGATTGAGATGATTCGAAAAGCAATAGACCGCACTGGACGTAAAATAGTTTTGAGCACATCGCCAGGAGAAACACCCATTGCACACGCCAGTCATGTGCAGAAGAATGCTAATATGTGGCGCACAGTAGGTGATTTTTGGGACAGCTGGCAACAATTGAAGGAACATTTTGAAGTATTTGAGCGATGGAACCAATGGCGTTCCTTTGGTGCCTATCCGGATGGTGATATGTTACCTCTGGGACGTCTTGGAATTCGGGCAGAAAGGGGAGATCCTCGTATGACAGCTTTTACGATGGATGAGCAATATACTTTGATGACGTTGTGGAGTATTTTCCGATCACCATTAATGTTTGGAGGTAATCTTCCGGATAACGATCCTTTCACACTTTCTCTGTTAACGAATAAGAGTGTATTGAGGGTATTAAATGAGAGCACGAATAACAGGCCACTCTTTTCGGATGATGATAAGGCTGCATGGGTGGCAGATGCGAAGGAACCAGGAGTAAAATATCTGGCTGTTTTTAACACCATGGATCAGCAGGAAATTATAGAAGAGAATTCCGTTTGGAATAGCGGTTTAATTGCCAGAGAAACAACGAGTCAAACGAAACAAGTGGATATTGACATTATGGGTGTTCGAAAACTTTACCTGGTAGTAAGTGATGGAGGCGATAAAACAGATTGGGATCATGCCGACTGGATTGAACCGACTCTTTACAACGGAAAAGATTCTCTTAAGCTGACCGCGTTAAAATGGCTAAAGGAAACCGCTGGATGGGGAAAGTCGACTACTAATAAAAGTGTTTCAGGTGGAGCGCTTACAATTAATAAAGTGAGCTATGAAAATGGCATCGGGACACACGCCAATTCAGTTATAGAATTTGATGTACCACAAGGTTATACTCGTTTTAAATCGAAAGTTGGATTGGACGAAGCTGCCATAATTCAAAATACCGGTGCCTCTGTTAAGTTTTTATTGTTTACTCAAAATCCTTCGGGCCCTGCTCCGCCACCTACAATGAAAATTGCGATAAGCCTGAAAGACCTTGGTTTTTCATCCTCCTGTACAATCACTGACTTGTGGTCGGGAAAGGTCTTAGGAAAGTTTTCAAATGAATTTGTTCCCGAAATTAATTTCCATGGCGCAGGACTCTATCAAATTAATAAAGAGTAACATTTCTAAAGATCTGGTTGATTAAGTCATCTAACCATGTACAGAGAGTTGGATTTATAACGATGCTGTAGAATCTATTCCATTAACCATTAAAATCCAGACTTGAACCCTAATTCGATGACTAATCAAAATTGGATATCATGCCGATATTGTATCGAAGGAAGATAATCCACGCACGATATCCCTTATCTATCTCTGTAAATTTGCAAACGGATTAAGCCGACAAGGTAGAATACCTGACAAGAATATCATGATTCAAACAAATCGATATTTTTTAACCGAGTTCGAACAGAAGATTTTGATCGCAATTGGAGAAGCAGGGGCGACTTCGTGAGGAAAGTCCATATTCAATTTGGGCACATGCACTTTACTAATGTTATGAGAAATATTCACAAACTTCATAGAAAAGGTTATTTATCTCAGAAGCATATTGGGTACGAAGCAATCTATAAAGTGAAACCCCGCATAATGACTGAACTGCGAAAAACAATTTTGCTCCAATAGAAATACTTTATCATTGTAAGTCAGGAACGTTGGCAATATTTTAGGCATTCTGATTTGCTATTTTGTAGTGATCAAAGACAGATCTTCAATTAAATAATTAACATGAAAAGTTTATTCAGCTTAGAGTAGTATTTCTTGTTGGATTAATTGGTGCCTCTTCTTTCGCTATAGCACAAGTTGGTTCGATAAAATTTACGGTGTCAATGGAAAAACCAACGACACATTATTATCATGTCGTGATGGAGTGCAAGGGTGTAAAAGAGGAGTGCCTTGATTTCAAACTGCCGGTCTGGACTCTAGGCTATTACTGGCTGGTTAATTTTTCTAAAAATGTTGTTGCCTTTAAAGCGGTGGATGAGCAGGGTACATTACTTCCGTGGAGAAAGGCAACCAAGAACACATGGCATGTTACGGTTGTTAAATCTAAAGCAGTAACGATAACCTATGATGTGTATGCCTTCACTCAATCAGTGGCTGATCCTTTTTTAAATGATGACCACGCTTATATTTCTACCGCTGGTTTGTTTAACTTAATTGCATCATTGATGTTTACCTGTTTTAATTCAAATACTATTTGTGAGGATGATTCGGTGGCAATAAAAAGTTAAAGACATAACGAGTGTATTTTTTTATTTCTTTATGTAACATCATCTTTAGCCAACAATTGATTGAAAATATTATTTGATCATTAAGGAATCATAAAGTTTCTGTAAGCCTCTGGTGGTATTGAGTAAATATTAAGTGTTTGAATGTTAATAGATGGAATTACCTATTTGTAAACCACTACTCTGAATGTTCATATAACGTTAATTTCTTGATCGTGTATAAACCATACGCGATATCTATATTTGATTGTATTCAATTTTTATTTAGTGTCTCTCAATGAGCATCCTTTAATATTCAATGTCTTAACATGTACTGGTTTTGAATTAACAAACTGTTTTTTAAAATTTCAAATGATGCATTGCTCTACAACAGGCAGTATGTATGAATAAAAACTATGTAAAAGCTGTGGAGTTTTTCTACTTCGCAAGTGATTTAGCACTTTTGAATCTCTCATTCGTTGCTGCTTATTTCTTTAAAATTCCGATTAAACCGTTTGAAAAATTTAATGATCATTACACGATATTGTTTGTGGTGATGAATATGATTTGGGTGCTTATTGCTATCTCTATAAAGATGTATAATGTTCCCCGCTTTTCTAGTGTTGAAACGGTATGGGTAAAAATTCTAAAAGCTATTTTTTTTCACTGTTTAATTGTTGTGGTTTTTATATTCTCTTTAAAAGGATTTTATTATTCCAGGGGGCTTTTATTAATTGGCTATTCACTTTTTACTATTACCATTTTAATTTGGAGAGCCTGCGTCATTTATTTTTTTAAGCAATTTAGAAAGTCAGGTTATAATTCCCGAAGTGTAATCATTGTAGGTGGAGGAGCTGCTGGAAATCAGCTTTATAATTATTTCAGTTCTGAACTATCATCCGGTTATAAGTTTGTCGGTTTTTTTGATGATACCCCAGAGCAATGTTTGCACAAAAATCTTGTCAAAGGTAATGTAGGATATGTAAATGAGTTTATTTCGGCTAATACCGTAGATGAGATGTATTGTGCACTCCCGCTTACACAAACACTGGAGATACGTAAACTAATGTCATTGGCTGATAATAATTTGATCCGGTTCAAGGTCGTTCCTGACTTCCGTGGTTTTTTAAACAAAAAGGTGAATATGGATTTCTACTATGATACCCCTGTTCTCACCTTACGAACAGAACCCCTTGAAAATTACTTTAACCGTTTTTGTAAGAGAGCCTTTGATGTCATTTTTTCTGTGGGTGTTATTTTTATACTCTTTCCACTTCTTCTTCCTATTGTGGGAATATTAATTAAGCTGTCTTCTCCGGGTCCTATTTTTTTTAAGCAATTACGCAGCGGCCGTAATAACAGAGTATTTACATGCTACAAATTTAGAAGTATGAATATGAATTTAGAAGCGGATAAAACGCAAGCAATCCCGAATGACCCTAGAGTGACAAAGATTGGAAGATTATTAAGGAGAACCAATCTGGATGAAATGCCTCAATTTTTTAATGTACTTCAGGGGCATATGTCTGTGGTAGGACCAAGACCTCATATGCTGAATCACACGGAAGAGTATTCCAAACTTGTGGATAAGTTCCTAGTACGACACTTTGTAAAGCCAGGAATAACGGGATGGGCACAAGTGAAAGGTTTCAGAGGTCCGACCAGTGACAGCGCGATGATGTACAAGCGAGTAAAGGCTGACGTTTGGTACATTGAAAATTGGACTCTGTTTTTAGACATTAAGATTATTTTTCTAACCGTCGTGAACATGCTTCGTGGGGAGAAGTTAGCAATGTGATTAAGTACAATGATGTTTATTCCAATCTAAATAGACTATGAAGATTTTACAGGTTAATAACTTTCACTATTTAAACGGAGGAGCGGATAAAATGTATTTGGAGACTTCCAGGCTTTTATCTAACAAGGGACATGAAGTACAATTTTATAGCACTCGAAATGAAAAGAATGAGTTTACCTTTTATGATAAGTACTTTGTAGAGGAGATTGATTACTACAAACAAAAAAAAATATCTGAAAAGGTAAAGGCAATGTTACGGTTTATCTATTCGAAGACCGCAGCAATTAACTTAAATAGATTGCTCGAAGAACAGAAGCCTGAAATAGCGCACTTACATGTCTTTCAAAGCAGATTGTCTTGCTCCATTTTACCTGTGTTGAAAAAACACAAAATACCTATCGTTTTTAGCGTACATGAATACAAAGTGTTGTGCCCCGTATATACATTCTTGGATAACAAAACTGAAGTTTGTGAAGCTTGTCAAGGCAAACGTTTCTATAATTGCCTGGCAAAGCGGTGTAATCGGAATAGTTTTATTTATAGTTTCATATCGACAGCAGAGTCGTATCTACGAGACCGCTTTTATTCAATGGAGAAGTATGCTGATCATGTTATCATGGTAAGTGATTTTATACATAACAAACATGTTCAATATAAACCGTCATTGGCAACTAAAGCGAGTAGACTCTACAATTTTAACGATAATGATTCTGTTCGTCAGAAAGGGGTTAGAGGAAATTATTTTTTATACTTCGGTCGACTCTCTCCTGAAAAAGGAATTCTAACTATGCTCAAAGCATTTATTGACAAGCCGGGCTTTAAACTGAAGATCGTTGGAACCGGGGCCATGGAAGAAGAAGTTAAGAATTTTATTGAGGCAAATTCAATACGCAATGTTGAACTATTAGGGTATAAAAAGGGCAATGAGCTAAATGACATAATCAGGCATGCCAGCTTTACCATTGTTCCTTCTGAATGGTATGAGTCTTTTGGCCTCATAATTATAGAGTCGATGGCACTTGGAACTCCGGTTATTGGTGCTAACATAGGTGCCATTCCGGAATTAGTTAAGGATAATGTAAATGGATTTTTGTTTCAACCTAAAAATGTTTCTGATATGGTTGAGCAAATGGAAAGGGCCAACAACACAACGGATGATGTGTATCAATTACTCGCTGAAAATGCCCAGCAGTTTGCCACTGATAATTTCAGAAGGGAGGATTATTATACTCAATTGATGGCTATTTACTCAAACTGTATCAAATCCTATCATGAAGAAAACTGATATCATTTTTGTAGTTGGAAACAGCAGGAGCGGAACAACGATGATGGGAAGAATGCTCTCTCTTCATGAGGATATTTTCACATTTCATGAACTTCATTTTTTTGAGCAATTATGGACTGCCGCTGATAAGAACAGAAAGATTTCTTCAGAAGAGGCTACTGCATTATACGCCCAGCTTTTAAAAAATCAGCGGTATGGATATATATCAAATAAGAATTTTAGTGATTTTGAGACTGAAGCAAAAGTAATAATTTCTAAAGACCACTTAGAGTATTCAAGTCATCAGGTCTTTGAACTTTTTATAAAGAACGAGGCAAGATTAAATTCTAAAATGATACCGTGCGAACAAACCCCTCGCAATATTCTTTACTTGAATGAAATCCTTGAATTATTCCCTAACGCAAAAATAATAGCTATGGTAAGAGACCCTCGAGATGTTCTCTTATCTCAAAAGAGTAAATGGAAAAGAAAATCTTTAGGAGAGGAGATATTCCCAATGGCTGAAAGTATTCGTTCATGGGCAAATTATCATCCCATAACGATTTCTAAAATTTGGAACGTAAACTTTTCAATTCTGCAAAAAAAATCGAAGCATCCCTCGATCCTTACTGTAAAATTTGAAGATCTGTTAGAAAACCCAAAAGAGGAAATGGAGCATATATGCCAGTTCTTGAATATAACGTACACTTCAAGAATGCTTGACGTTCCTCATATTGGATCATCACATCGTCACGATGTAGAAAAGATAGGCATATCAAAAACAGCTACAGGAAACTGGAATAGGGGAGGCCTGGCAAAAAGTGAAATTTACTTTTGTCAGCAAATTTGTAAAAAAGGGATGCAAGCGTTTGATTATAGAATCGAGTTGATTAAGTCTGGTTGGATACAATTAATTTTTGAAGGTATTACCTTTCCATTAAAGCTAATTTTGGCACTGGGGCTTAACCTCAATCGAATGAAAAGTATTGGAGAGTCGTTGAGCAGAAGGTTGCGATAAACGAAATGTTCTGTCGATTCATCTTATCTTCATAAAGCTTCCCAAACCATAATGTTTCTTTAACGAGCGAAGTCTCCATTGTTTATTACTTATTTATAATTTGAAGGTGTAAACGAATGATGTCTCCAGGGATACCTTTAAGAATTTCATTTGTTAAAAATTGAAGTAACCACCAAAACAAGATTGATATGAAAATTGGTATTCTTGGCTGCAGAGGTATTCCTAATGCATATGGGGGATTTGAACAATTTGCTCAATATCTTTCTGAAGGCTTAGTTGGTCTTGGTCATTCCGTATCGGTTTACAGTCCACATACCCATTCCTATCAACTTGATTATTGGAATGGCGTTCGTATAATTCATGTTCAAGATCCTGAAATGAAGGTTGGCACCATAGGTCAATTCATTTACGATTATAACTGTATAATGGATTCCCATAAGCGAGAGTTTGATATCATTTTACAACTGGGGTATACCAGTAGTTCGGTTTGGCATAAGCTACTTCCTAAGAATGTTCCGATCATCACCAACATGGATGGGCTTGAATGGAAACGTACAAAGTACAATAAATTTGTAAAGGTATTTTTGAAGCATGCTGAAAGGCTGGCAGCGATTCATAGCGATTATCTTGTTGCTGATTCAATTGGAATTCAAAAACACCTAATGAAAACCTATGATAGACAATCAACCTATATCCCTTACGGCGCTAATCTCTTTAATGATCCGTCAGTTAATGCTGTAGAAAATCTTGACGTCAAAATATTTGGTTATGATATGGCGGTGGCAAGACTTGAGCCCGAGAATAACATCGAAATTATTTTGGAAGGATTTACCGAATCAAACGTTAACCGAAATTTTCTTTTAGTGGGTGATTACTTCACCAAGTATGGCCTTTACTTAAGAGAAAAATTTACAGATGAACGAATACGATTCCTGGGCAAAATATATGATATTAACATTCTGAATAATTTACGTTTTTTTTCAAATCTTTACTTTCATGGGCATTCAGTAGGAGGTACGAACCCTTCATTACTGGAGGCGATGGCATCAAATGCCCTTATCTGTGCGCACGATAATATCTTTAACAAATCCATTCTTGTAGAAGATGCATTTTATTTTAAAAATCCGGAAGACGTGATGAATATTCTTTCGACAACGGGTAATAAAAATGACCATGGATTTAAAATAGATAATAACCGTGATAAAATAGCCCAGTATTATAACTGGCCGAAAATAATTGAGAGTTACGAAAATTTCATGCACCAAATACTCAATGTACGGAACAACGATCATCATGCGCAAACCGTAACACAAGTGGAAAAATTGCTTGTACCTAACTACGACAATGAGCTTGTTGTGGTGTAACGCTTAATTATATATCAAGCACACTTTCGTGTTCTGAGTAGTATGTCATGTAGAATTATTTATTTCCACTATGCACCTAAATCCACAAATCAGTGATCTTCAAATAATCGTTGATAAATACATAACGAATCGTCCGAAAATAAAAATATTGGAAGCGGGATGTGGATCATCAACAAAAATAGATTTTCCATCGAGTGCTGATATTGTTGGGATCGATATTTCTAAAAAGCAGCTTGACAGAAACGAAATGCTGCATGAAAAGATTTGTGGTGATATACAAACGTATCCATTGCCAGCCGAACAGTACGATATCATCATTAGCTGGTTTGTACTGGAGCATGTTGCCGATCCGATGAAAGCAATGCAAAATTTTGTTAAAGCATTAAAGGATGACGGTATGATTATACTTGCTCTGCCCAATGTATTTTCTCTGAAAGGCCTCGCAACGAAATTTACGCCTCATTCCATTCATGTTGGATTCTATCGATATATTTTGGGCCAAAAAGATGCAGGTAAACAGGATACTGTGCCCTTTCCGACTTATCTTCGTTTTTCCTTGGCACCAGAGGCACTAAAAAAATATGCCGAAGATTCAAATCTCTCTGTTACCTACTTTAAAACCTATGATGGGAAAATGCAACAGGATCTTTTAAAAAAGAATTTTTTTTTCAAAGTTACATTTGGCTTTTTAGGGGGTATCGTAAGTTTTCTTAGTCTCAATAAGCTTGATATTAAGAATAATAATTTTGCGATTGCTTTAAAAAAGAACAAATAGATACAAGCGTTTTGTATGAAGCCGGATATCTATGTCATTGTTTAAGAAGTGGTTTGCGTAATTCCAGCGCTGCATTCTTGATAGCCTTTGCATATTTTGAATTAGGCTTCCCTTCGGATTTAAATTTCGGATCGATAATATCGTCATGCCAGATCTCGATCCATGATGCGCCATCTACTAATGCAATGTTTAGCGTTTCATTATAATCGAGCATTACCTTATTCTTTTGATTTTGAAATCCATCCATTCGCTGTGCAGAATAAATCAGTTGATAACCAAAGGAGTGTCCATTTTGAAGAGCTTTTTTAAAAAGGTTCCTTAAGCGTAGAGAAATTGGACTCGTCTTGAACCACGTGTCATTCAGAATAACACACAGAAAATGAACATTACTGTATTTTTTATTAATAGCATAATTTACAACATCCTCTGAGAGTTTTAACGTGGAAGAACCTCCTGGACGCAATGGTCCAAGCGCGATTACAAGTGACTTATTTGGAAATTCTTTAGTGAAGTGATCAACTACGTTTTTCCACGCCGCGATATGTTTTTCGTAGGTATAACCAACTTCGATCATTTTCTGCCAATCATCATCGTGCTTTATTACGGTACCTGTGGAAAGGTCCTTCGGAGTTGGGCCTGTAATGGTGATGTAACCAATGACAGGATTGTTGTTGTATTTATTTGCTAAAACAGAGATGAAGTCTTTCCAATAATTTAAATAAGTTGCATCCCAGAACGCTGGTGCCGTTTCAATGTTCTGTGAAGTGTTCGCTATTTTTGCCTGATCTTCTCTTAAATCGCTTCTCCATTGAATCATTGGGATTTTTTTTGATCTTAACCATGACGGAGATTTATTGCCAGCGTAAAGACAAATATTAAGAATTTTTTTATTTTTTAATGCCCAATCAATCTCCTTTTCAAGTTCAGTAAAATCATATTGTCCCTCTTGAGGTTCCATACTTTCCCAACTAAAAATGCTTGACATGCCAGTGATATAATCAAACTGAAGGGAAGCAGTGTTTGGAAAATTTTCACCTTTTCCGAAACTGAATATACCTTTAACAGGATCAGCTTTTTGAGTTTGAACAACAGTCACATTTGAACCTAAATTTGATCGGCTTTTTTCGGGCGTGATACAGCTTATGGTAAAGAACAAATAATGAGCCCATATACAAATACATTTAGCAGATTGAATCATATTGCTTCGGTTTTTCTATGTGGTAGTAATTCTGTTTCAATTATGATGCTCAGCAGTATTGCCCAGATCCAGAATTGAGCAAGGTGAACAAGCTTTAAGCCAATACCAGTTTGTATAGCATCCGCCATTCCAAAAGTAAACGTTAAAAATATGGCTGAACGCAAGAAGTTTGGTTTGAAAGTAAAGCCTTTATAAGAATATCCTAAAAGAAGACCCACTACCAAGAGCACCCAATACACACCTTCTTGACCAAAATTCATATAGGCCTCACCTACAATGCTAGGAGTAATGCCAGCACTTTCAGGCATTGAATCAGCTGTAGGAAAGATTGCATACTTCAAATCTACGTTGGCGTTTACCTGAACACCCGGTTGGAAGCGTTTAAAGTCACTATAATAAAGCGAGCCATTAAAAAAATCATCGGTCTCGAAATTTCGAACAATCGCCTCTATGATAACAGGCCTACCGTTAATAACCATATCAAATTCTCTTACCAGGCCTTCCATGCCATTACTACCTCTTCGAAATGCACCCCAGGATGAAAGAAATAATATTGCGAGTAATCCCACGAGAGCAATTCGTTTGACCGGAATTTTTGTTTTTGTTAAAATCACGTAAAGCGTAATGTACTCACCGAGTGACACTAAACTACTTGATCGGTAACCTGCCGCTAAGGTAATAAGCATCACAAGGGCACAGTAAACATGGGCTATAACCAAAGATTTACCACTGTAAAAGCGTTCATAAAGAACGGCAAGTGCCAATATAGAGATACCTTTAAAAAAAAGGTTTAGCACCCCATTTCCGCTTAGAAAATTAACTTTTGCTTCGTTTGGATCACCCGCAAAGATTGGAAGACCCTTAAACTTCACAAACATTATTAAACTTGCCAGCAAAGCGATTATTGCCAGAGCGTAAACTAATCCTGTATTGTGAATGGATGATGTTGGTTTTATTTCATTGTGCTTCGGACCAGATAGGTCACCCATAATAATTCCCCCCATAAGCGAAGAGAATCCAATTCCAATAAGATTATAAGCGTAAAGATTAAATGTCCTTCCCTTAAAAAATGGAAACACAATTGAACCAACAACGAGAAGTAGAAAGTAACTGCATCCAACCAAAACAATCGGATGGTAAATAATACCTTGCCTTATCTTTCCGTAGATGAGTATGCCAAAAACGACATACGTAAAAATCCAATAGCCATTAAACTCTTCTGTCAGGATAGGAGTTGTATGGGCTAAAGTACACGCTACACCCAATAATAATAGGGTGCTGAGAAAATACAGACCTTGTTTTGGTTTATTGTGCATACTAATTTTTTAGTTACACCATCATATGTCTTCGTACTTTCCTTCGTATAATTTCTTCTCTGCCAGATAGAATTTATCCAACTGCTTACTGGCTGTTTCGGTAATGCCTGCAAATTCTTTCTTTTGACTATTCAGCTTTTCATAAAGGGGATTAAGAATCTTTTTTAATCCCTTTAGGAAGCCATGAATCACTTTTTTGTTGTGCGTGAATTTTCTGATATTAAAACTTACCTCAATGTATTTAGCATGAAGACCCTGGTTTTTAATATGTACCGTAGTGTTATGTTTTTCAAAACTATAATCTTCGTAAAACTGTGCATCAATGTTTAAGAACGTTGCCAATGATTTCATGAAAGGCAAAGGTGTCTTTACCAAATCTTCAAAGAAACAGATGCAGATATCATCTTTTGAGAAGTATTTATAATAATCTTTTAAATAGGTGGAATAATTACCTTGCTGCAAAGCCATCAAATGCTGTTCAGGGCTTTCACTTTCTGTAAACTGCATTTCAATATATTGTTCAAGTGTTTCAGCAGAATCAATTTTTCCTATTTGCTTGCTGAAGTTGAACCACGAAATAAATCGGGCTTTGGGTTCTCTGAGAATAAAGATCAGTTTCGTGTTGGCCAACGATTCTTTGATTTTTTTTCCTGTGTCTTTTGAATACAAGTAATCTGGTGTGGCTTCCATTAATATCTTCTCGGTACGATGGTGCTTGAAAAATTCCTGGTACTTTTCAATTCCATCTTCGTATCGATATTTAGAAGAAAGAGGATATTCTTTATCCAGAAAAAATCGGGTTTCTTTCATCGAAGAAGAACAAACCTCTGGATGATCACCTAAATAATGAAAGAGTGACGTAGTTCCAGATTTAGTTGTTCCACCGATAATCAAATGCATAGGTGTCATAAACTTTACACGATTTGTTTAAGCTATTTCCATAGAATTGGGTAAGCATGTCATATAGCTTAATCAATCACTTTTGTTTGGAATATTTTTTTCTGAATTTCAATACATCAGCAATGGGATTGTAAATCGTATTGATACGTAAACTCCGGCTTGTGTATACTACAAATAAAACATTTCGAATGATCAGGGAAGACATATTGGCAAATGCAGCTCCATGTAATCCGTAAGAAGGAATAAGCAAGACATTAAGAATGATACTGGCAACAAATGAAATGAAGATTATTCTTCCATTGTTTTTTTGATGCCCCGTCATCAGTAAAAGATGACTGGACGGTCCGCAAAATGAATTTATCGCCTGACCAATGCATAAGAATATAAAAGCCCAAACATAGTCTTCGGGTTTAAAACCAACATAAAATAAATTAACGAAAGGAGCATATCCAACCATTACAACGATCAGTACAGGCAATGTTGCCAAGACAACCAATTTTGTAGATTTTTGAACAAGGTCCTGCAACTGTTGCTTGTTTTCCTGTCCATTTAGTCTGGCGAATTGAGGTGCTGAAATGCTGGTTACGGCAAACAAAACGGTTTGCGTAATGGCCGCAATTTTTAAAAGAACATTAAAGATACCGACGGATTGCTGTGTCGAAAAAATTCCTAAAAAAAGGGTGTCAGTCCAGCCATTGATGATATACAATGCGCCAGCTGACAACATGGGTAACGAAGTGTTCAGAAGTTCAGTTGTTGTTATTGTATTCGTATTTGGCGATTCACTAATTCGCGAATGCTTGAACCACCAATAGAAACTTAGACCGCATATAATCATTGAACCAACAGCGTACGATAGTTCAAGAGGATATTTGGTATCGAACAAGAATACAATTACGATCAATGATAGAATTGAGCTGACGAAATTAGCGTTAACCAGACCTGAATAGTGCAAAATTTTCTTCAGACCTCGCAAGCCACCTGAATTGTAATACAAATAGATTAAAGGAAAAATACCGAGCACAGAAATCTGAAATGGTATGGTAAGACTTTCTTTATGGAAAACGTATTTAGCCATGAAGGGTGAAGCCATATAAATGCCAAGGGAGAGCAATAGGCCAGCTGCGGAAATGAGAAAAAATCCTTTTACGTACACTTCTTTCACTAAGGAAGAATCTTCTACTCTGTCCGAGTATATTGAAACGTATTTTACTATTGAAGAATCAAATCCAAGACGAGCCAAAATAGCACTGCACTGAATAAGCGCAAGACAAAGTGAAAAAACTCCATATTGCTCAATGCTTGTATAATGGATCGATACGATGATGAAGATATAACCGGAGACCATTCCTGTCACTTTGAATAGCATAGCAAACAAACTACTGGTCAATATCTCCTTATTGTCAGCTTTTTTGAATTTGCTTAAAACTGCTGTTAGTAACATGATTAATCTTCATTGAAAATAAAATGATATTTCGAATAATCTGATCCAATCACGCTGCGGAATTTTGATAAGTTAGCAGGAGTATGATTTTTTCTAACTACAAATAAGTTCATATCCGTTAAATCATTTAAAGCAAGAAAATTAGCGGAGCTTGTGACGTCTGGACAGTCGATTACGATTAAATTGTAGCCGAGTCTTAGCTTAGTAAGAAGACTCTTCAAGTTTTCTCTGTTAAAGAAGGCTTCTATGTTTTCTTCAGCGAATGATAAAAGGAAGAGATTGGGAGTTGTTACACTCCGAACTTTAAACTCCAATCCGTTATTTTCAAAGGAATGGCAACTGCCGTTCGTCTTTAGCGATAGTGCTTTGGAAGCAGGGGATGTACTGAAATTCAAATCTACGAGCAAAACTTTTTTAGCGGAAAGTGAAAAAGCCCTACCCGTATTGATCGCACAAAAACTTTTCCCCTCTCTTTTAATTAAAGAGGTAAAACAAATGATTTTATTTTTTTCGTCTTTCTCAATTTTTAATCTTAGTGATCTAAATGCTTCAAAGCAACGGTAGTCAATTTCAGTGTTCACATGTCTTGGTTTTCGCTTATTGCTTTTCGGAATTTCTTCAATGATACCAATTTCTTTACCCAACGACTGATCAAGATCATCCCGCGAAAGTATTTTTGCTGACAAAATATCCTTAATAAAAACTATTGAAAAGGGAACAATGATACCTACACCCAATAACAGAATAAGAATCATTTTTTTATTCGGTGAAACAGGATCAGTTCCTGACATTCTTGCCTTATCAATCACCGTGCTGGAGGTAACATTCGATTCTTTTATAATTGCTGCCTCTCCGCGTTTTTGTAGAAAATAGCTATAGATATTGTCATTGAAATCAAATTTACGTTGGGCGTTTATAAGCATCCTTTCACTTTCTGGAAGAGTCCCGATTTCCTTATTCACCTTTACTATTCGACCTTCAATATCCGTAAGCTTTATTTGTGATGCTACTTTAATGTTATTCACATCGCTCACAATTGCGCTTCTTGTGTTTTCAATATTTTTTTGAAGAATGTTATACTTTGGATTTTTTTCTTTTGCGCTGTAGTTAGTGGCAGTCATCTCAGCTGTATACTCTGAAAGAGATTCAATCAGTCCATTCAGTGTCGGATCTTGAATTCCCATAACAGAAGGAGCAAGTACTTCATTCAGATTGTCATTCTTACTAACGTAACCACTTAGATAGTCATAGTACTTGAATTTTATCAATTCTTCTGACTTTTGTTTCTCAAGTGATTTTAATTCGTCATACACGTTCTTCGATACATAGCTTAAATCCACTACATTATTATCAGACCTGAATTGCTGCAATGAAATTTCTGCCTGATGCAAGGAGTCTGAAATGTCGGTAAGTTGATGGTCAATGAAATCTATAATCCGTTCTGCAATATGGGTTTTGGCGTGCAACCCCTGCTGAATGTATAAAGCAATCAATGTGTTGATAAAATGAATTTCTTTCTCTGGCACGCTGCTTATCAATTTTAATTCAATAATTGAAGCATCTTTACTAATGGGTGAAATTTTGAGATTGTTTTGATATTGTTCCGCCAGAATGTCCATGTTTTGCAAAACAAAGAAGTACTCCTTATCAATTCGGAAATTTTGATTTTTGTTGAGTACGAACCGAAGGGCAGGGTGCTCGAAATAGGCTCCCGACTTTAAGGTATCAAGAATTGAAATTTCATGAAGTGGTGTATTAACTACAAGGCCTGATTTGTAATTGAACATTTCTACTTCTTTATCCTCAACAGTTAGAACGTAATATTCGGGGTCAATAAATTTTATACGAATCGGCACGTTTATGAGTTGATTCGAAAGAGAGTCTATTCTAACTGTGAAAGGAAGAGTGGAGAAAATTTCACTATTTAAAATTCCATCTTTTTGATAATACGTTATTTCATAGTGTAATTTATACAGTGTATTCCTGATCAGCTCAAATGACTTTAATAAGACTATTTCATTTGCTGTACTCTTCTGTTCTTCTACGATTTGAAGACCTTCGAATAGATTTTCTACGATATTACTATTTGTTTCATCGTTGACTTTTACACTTGCAATAACCTCATATTTTTTTGGTAAAAGGTATATCAGCATGATAGCGAGACCTATTGCAAATACAAATGATGCTGAAATAAGAAATATATTATTCCGAAAAGATGTTACAAGATAACCCATATCAAGCCCTCCTTGATTTTTCATACTTATTGAAAAAGTCGTAAAATAAGAATTAACACAACGGCACTTGAAAGTAAGGTAGCGGTGGGTTTCATGTTCATCTCAACAGCACGAATACCAAGTGGCTCTACATAAATAATATCGTGCGGATAAATGTAGTACCCTTCAGAATTAAAGACCAGATTGCTTGAGAGATCTATTTCAATTGCGTTGGTTGCTCCATTGCTTTGCTCACGCAGTACCTTAACACTTTTGCGTTTACCATAATTGGTAATATCTCCCGCCAATCCTAAGGCCTGAAAAATATTGATTTTATCGTTTTCATAAATCATGTACTTCCCTGGATGGCTTACCTCACCTAATACTGTGACATCATAACTAACCAGCTTTACAAACACACTGCCGTCTTTGAGATGTTCGGAGAGTGCATCCTCAAGGACTCCTGTAATTTCGGAAACGGAAAGTCCGGCTACCGGAATGTTACCAAGAAATGGAAGCTTAATTACTCCATCGGTTCCTACTGAGTAACTGTTAATCTTTATATATGCATCGTTAAATGATCCGTTCTGATTTTCATCGTTCAAATTATAAAAGCTTGATGACGAAGGATCCGGACTCTTGATTTGAACAAATAAATTGTCACCTGGACGTATTGTGTAGAGATGTTTAGGAAGAGTATTGGCTGGAATGGTATTTTTTTTGAGGTAGGTTAGTTTCTTTCTGGATACACAGGAACTAAAAAATACCAAAGCAAAAAAAAGCAAAATAAATCTCCACATGTAGAATCGTGTAGGTTACAAACACACGAAGCTACATAGGCTTTCCTACAAATTAGTGGTCGTAATGAAGGTATAACAATTAATTAACTGAAGTGACGCACAAACTTAAAGAGGAGCAGGTTGCTTAAATTGAATTTTGTGATAGTTCAATGAAAGTTAAAAATTTGAAATTGAAGGCTGGATACTATCAATGGTTTATTACTTCATCTGAGCATTAATACTTGTACACAGTTTCTTCAATTTGTCCATTGGATTTTTCTAAGATTATTTTAAATCCATAACATGCACAAGTTCCGTCAGGCTCACCACTTTGATTCACACCAAAAACTTTATGTCTAATCTCTGCTTCGCCAAATTGGTTAAGACTATAAATAACTTTTGTACCCTTTGTAAATCTCCATCTTTTGTCATTATCACAAAGTGTTTTTTCAATAGGTTCTTCAATGACCCGGTAGAAACGTTGATTATAAACATCAACACCCCATTCTTGCACATTGGTGTAATTGTTGATGGTAGTGTCTCCGCGGGAAACAAGTGTGGTCACATCGCCTTCTTTTCGGAACTCCCGTATTGAAACCTCATCATATCGCTGCGCAAGTGCATTATCGTTAAACGTTACAGATAAATTCTTTGCTGTTGTTTTCCGTTCGAGAAATTCAATCGTGCCATCTAAGAAATCACTCATTACTCCACCACTTACGTTTACAACGTTATGAACACCTGTTAATGTTCTTTTGCTGAAAAAATTTTTAGGGCCACTGCCTTCCTGACCGAGAACTTCAATCTCATAATTCAAATACGAAATTTTCATCTCAGCATCTTTATCACTCCAATCATCACCCGATACCAGAGCAATCTCAATCTCACCATCTCTTTTAATTTTGCCACTGCATGAGTCCTTGTCAAAATAAATATGATAGCTGTTTTTTGCGGAATCAATATGTGTGATACCACATAGTTCACTTGTATTAGAGCCCTCAAGGATAAGCTCAAATGCCAAATCCATATAATCTGGATCGTCATCGACATTTTCGCTTGGTTGAACTTCATTGGGGTTACATGATGAAAACAATACCAGCGAGCACAAAACAAAATTTCTGAACATAATTTGTAAGATATAAACCAACTGAAAGTAAAGTTAAGCTAAATGTAAATACGAAAAGAAACCAAACGGCTTCTTTTCGTAATTTGAATTGGCAGATGATTAATTGTACTTCACAATGGTTGCTATGGAGTCACCTTGTGCATCAAAATAATAAATCAGTTTACCATAAGCAGCACAATTATATTGCCGGTTGCCGTCTTGATCTACACCAAAGATTGTCGTTGTTTCACGGCCTCCTTCTGTTATTTGTACACGTTCACCCCTTGTATACTTACAATGTGCTGAACAACTTTCATAATAGATGGCTTTCTTAATAATATGGTAATACGGCGTTCCATTTCTTAATGTTCCCCAATCAGCAACGTTGGCCATTCCATTAATTGTGGTATCTGCAGTTGTTATCATTCGATAGTTATTTGCAATATCCAGCTTCGAAAATTTAACTTTGCGAGATGTATTCTTGATGATATCGCCACTGCTGCCGCTATAAAAAATACGGAAATTTTCAGATCGCACTTTGTGAACTAATTCCGGTTGTCCAAAAACAAGATTAGTAAGTACTCCGCCACTCAAATTAGTAACGACTTTCGTTCCATTATAGACAATGTACTTTCCAGTGGCATAATCCGTGACTCTGAAATCATCGAATGTGAATTGTGATACAGAATACTGTTGGTCAATGCTGGTACCGGATAGAAGTTCAAGCTTTACTACACCCGTACGGTAAACGAAAGCAGATTCACATCTGAAGCTGCCGAAATTGACGGTTAGGACTGGGCGAATTTTACTAATGTCCATAAACGCTTTTATTCCACAGACTTCAGTTAAACTATCAGTTTTAACTTCAGTTACAGAAGCTGTTCTTCCGCCAGTTAAATTTTGAGACACGGCCTGATCCCAAAGGGACATTACCGTATTCTGTGACTGATCAGCATAAACCTGAAGATAGGTGTTGTCTTCTTCATCAACTTTGACAGATTCCTTTTGGTCGTCTTCAAAAAGATCGCATGACACGAAACCGAAAACAAGAAAGAAAACTAGAGTAAGGTGGTGCACTGCATGTTTCATAAGATGTTGTTGTTGAGGGTTGTTTTTTTATCGGTACTTGTTGAGATCAATGGAAGAATGTATTTATAAACTTAGATTTTTCAGAATGATTCAGCACTAGTAAATAGGTTATGTAATGTTTATTAAAATAGGTTTTTGACTTTACCTAAAAATTAATTTCACGAAGCTGAGTTATGCTGGAGGATGAGAAAAGAAAATAAGTTTACATGCATTCAACACATATTATTCTCAAGATCAGGAAAGGCCTTATTTACTAACGATTAGTAAACCACCATTTTCTTAGTGTTACTAAAACCCCCAACACGAATTGTATAATAATAGATACCGGATGTAAGAGCTTTCATGGAGGGTACATCATTCAGGTCAAATTCATATAACCCTGCATTGAATTCTTCATTTATTAGATTGGCAATTTCTTTGCCCTGCGAATCATAGACCTTTAGGGATACAAACTGCCCTTCATCGAGACTAAATGGAATTTTTGTTCCACTAGCGCTTTGAAATGGATTAGGATAGTTCTGACCCAACTTAATAGTAGAGATCGGTTCGGTAAGAGGAGTGGCTGCATTTGGAAAGTCGTTACGGTAAATTCCATTGCCATGTGTTGCTACCAGAATTCTTCCATCTTTTTGTCTGGCTTGTATCATGTACACAGGTACAGCGCCAATTGATTCACTGTTCTTCCATATTGTTTTATTGCCTTGTAATGGGAGCTCATCTGCAAAAAACAAACCGATACTTGTCCCAGCAAAGTATTTCGTTGTGCCATCATTGAAGTGTAGCATGGATAACCAGTAGACAGCGGGGCCACTGCCGGATCCGTCTTGATTTTGTTCGAGATTTCCGCTTACATGTCTCCATTCGATGCCCCCGTTTTCACTATAAAAAATACTTCTGGTTTCGTAATTCGAAAACGTGACGAATACTTTGTTGGCATCGAATGGATCAACACAGATGCTGGAAACAAAACCTGTTGGATTTCCGAAATACTTGGGAAAATAGACACCGGTTACTTCTGTGCGAGATGCATGGATTGTATTTGCTTCATCGACTCGATACACATGACCATTGGAAGTTCCGTAATAAACAATGTTACTAGGTGTGGATGAAATTGCTAAAGCAGATATAATTCCATCTGTTTCTGTACTTTCGATGACTTGCCAACCTGATGTTGCAGGATCATTGGAACCTACCGGTATATCAGTAAGATTATCATTGCGTAAGAGATTGTGTCCGCCAGCAAGGTACATCATGTTGGAGTTAATAGGATCGAGCACGAAAGGATTCGAGAAGAGGTAGTCGTAACCTCCTTCTGGGTCAACACGGGTAAAATTTGAATACGTACCATTAGCATTAAAATCAAGCCTGAATATTCTTCCATACTGAGATGAAACATAATATCGCTTTCCGTTATTTGAAATGGCACTAAACGATCCATCACCCGATAGCAATGTTTGCCATTTATCATTTCCTTTAATAGTATTGGTACCATACGATCCGTTGTCTTGCATGCCTCCAATGACCACATCATCGGTTTTAGCGTTGTTCATCGCCACGGAGTAGAACTGCGTTGTGATATACCCTGTATTCAACGACTCCCATTGTACACGAGCTTCCAGATTATCTGATGTTTCACTGATGCCACCGTCATGGGCCGAAAGCATCTTATCAGGGTTATTAAAAAATACCAGGGCGTGTTGGTCAGGATGGTGGTTTGGATATTTTGATAAATCCGTTTTTTCAGAATCATAACCGCCTATCCACGTTGTGTTTTGTATTGCGGAAAAACCATCGCTCGATCGATACAAATTTATGCCTCCCAGGAAAACAGTTTGATCATCGCTAGGCTTTACTTTTATGTACATGCAGAAAGATATTTGCGAATCATAGTCTCCTGTATTGTAATCATGATCTGGCAAATTTGCTGATAAGTCTGTCCAGGTGCTCATATCATATCGCGCCAGTATATGTTCCTTTTGTGAAAAGGTACTTCGATCAGCCAATACATAGAGTTTATTGTCATTGCTTGCGGAAATTCCTAACACTACTCTATTGAATCCTATTGGCCACCAGCCAGGTGTTAGGTTGCTCCAGTTTACACCATCTTCAGAACGATAGATACCAGCATCAACACCTGAAGATCCATTGATGTTACTAATGGAAGCATACAACGTTCCGTTGCTTGATATCACTATATCAGTATATCTGCCAGAAGGATTACCTGTCCCTAAGACTCTTTGCCAGGATTCTCCACCATTCATAGATCGGTAAATACCACCGGAAGCTGCAACATATAATTCTTCTTGCGAAGTATTGTGATGATCAACAACAATGTTGAACGTATAGTCGAATGGGCTATCATACTGTTGTGGATTAGAAGTTTGTGTTGATGATAATACATTCCAGGTTTTGCCACCATCGAGCGATTTGAATACACCATTACCTTTCAGCAGACCCGTTTCAATGTCATCAATAAAATTCATTTCACCCGTTCCGTAATACCAAATCTGTTGCTTGCCTTCGCGAGGATCTTGTGCAACACAACTTACACTGTGCATCTGGTTTTGTAGGGTAGTCTTCAACCACGTTTTTCCACCATCTTCTGATCGCCACATTCCTCCAGTAACGCCTCCCGCAAGGATTGTTTTTTCTGTTGGATCAGTAACATCAAGTGCAATGGCTCGGGTCCTTCCACCAATGTTATAAGGACCAGCCTGAATCCAAAGATCATCTTCATTTGCAGCACTGCGTGCAGATTTTTGTCTATAACTATTGCGGTTTAGATTGTTAAGAAAAGAAAATTCTTTGTTATGAATATTGTCTGGTATTTCTCCAGTTTGAGGATTCTGATGCCGAAGTAATTCATAGTGTGCTCTTCCTTTTGGATCGTCTTCATTCCCTTCCGATGATTTGGATTTTTTTACAAATGCTTTGAGTGACGGATCATTGAAGGCATATATAATAGCGTCATGCTTTGCTTCGTTTATGTCGTTTTTAAAAAGAAAGATGACTCCGCTTATTCCAATTATAAGAAGACAAACAAGTGCAATTTTTGTAAAGTGATTCAACTGGTTCAGTTTTTAAAGTGCAATTTTCAATATGCAGTATTAAACTAGGGTTACGATCATCAATCAGTTAGTGGGAAGATTAAGTATCTTATTTCTTTCAGAAATAGATTGCAAAGCAGACTCCAATACTTTAGTCTTTCTTCCTAAACGTCCTGCTTATCTTTTTAAACATTTCCACTCTGTCGTTTGAGTTTTTTGTAGACGTGCCAACCAGTAAGTAATATCGGGTAGAATCAAAAAGCATTACCTCATACTTTAACCGTTTTACAAAACCCGTTGAATCTTTTGAAAGCGCTATGACTTCATAGCCTGTAAGACTATCAATGGTGATGGGCTGTATACCATTTTTTATTACTTCACAATCGGCACAGAATTCTTTTAATTGCCAGAGTACAAAATCCTTCGATTTTTCCATCGGCTGGTTTGTGTTAGAGGGTCCGGCAAAAAACGAGAGATCGAAAATAGACGACTCATTCCATTCACCACTTTTCGTAAACATCACCGAAGGCCCTTCTAAAATTTTAGCAAATTTGAGCGAATCTGCCTGAACGGTAAAGCTTAATACTGCTTCATCATTGGCGTTTTCAATGATGTGCGTGCTCATCAGCATTTCCTTTATCATGGGAGAAGCAGCCAGATCATCATCTTGTAAAAACGTTCCGTTTACCGTAAGAGCATGACCTTGCAATGGCAATACTAATACCCACTGAAAAAAAGTGACACCGTCGGTAAGGCGTGAACTCTTGTAAAGCCTGCCGGTAGAACCTGCTATTGACACCGTATCAAGACGCAACAAAGTTGTACCCTGCGCTTTCATTTTTTCTTTACTGATTTCCGCTAAGATGCTATCATACGGCTTTGGAGTTTCCAGTACGATAATAGTTGCAGTTAAGTTGGTGTGGTTAAAGCCGGCAATGCCAGGAGCCAACACAAAACCGGGTCCTGGCACAAGGCTTACTTGTGTGCCTGGAATCTGTACAGGCTTAACCTCTGTTATTTTTTCTTTTTTATCTGAGCATTGCATGAACAACACAACCACAAACAAAGAACAAGCATGTTTTAAACCATTCACAATCATACTATTTTTATTAAATTGTTTTTCCATTCATACCAAAAAAAGAGAAGTACAGAATCGTACTTCCCTTACTATAATTACGGCCAACACTATTTGCGTTTTTTAATACGGTACTTTAACTGCATGTTCATGGAGCCAATGCGTCCCGCTGCACCACCACCTTGAGCTTCTACTGCAATAGCGCCCGCACCAGAACCAGGGTTGATGAAACTTAAATTCTCATATACGGTTTGCGTCTTAACCCCGGGTGTTATATCAACACCATCCATTCGCGTCACTGCAATAGAAGATTGGCTTCCTGATTTTACCTGCAGGTAGTAAACGTACTTGTCTTGTAAGTCTAATGATATGCCCGATACTCGTGTGCCTTCTTCGAACTGAATTAAGGTTTGTTTATTTCCTCCATTCAGATCGGCCGTATAAATTGAATAAATCTCTGCTGTGCCACTACTATTGAATGCAGAGGCTAAAATGTATAGTTTACTATTAGATTGATCAATTTTCACATCACTAATTATACCTATATTATCAGCTTCATCAAAAATCGTTGTAATGGGTTTATCAGTTGCTTGGATATCAATACTTAATAAATCTGACGTTGTGCTTTGATCTATTGAATTATCGTAAAATGCCGCAGTATAAAGTTTTCCATCGCTACAGGTCAAGCCACTGGTGAGGTAGTATTTGCTTGCATTAAGATTTTTAACAGATACCGGATTAATTATTGGGTTGTTATTGGTCTTAGTACTGGATATTTTGAAATCTGCAGTCCTCACCCAAAACAATGTACTATTCACTGCATCCAAACTTAAGTCAGAGATCGTTGCACAGTAGGTATTATCGACTCCCTCACCATCTACCGGTTTTGGAGTTATAACAATTCTATTCTTAGCTGTTCCGTCAATCTTCATAGAAAAAATTCCATGATTCGCTTCGACCTCGCTCTTCTCTGAGAAGTAAACCTTGCTGGTTAATACATCCGTTTTTACATCGACCACCATTGCTGTGAGTCCATTAGGGGCATTAAAGATTGTTGTAGGTGTAGGAGAGTCCTTCGTTATTTTTTTTAAGCTAATAGTTGAACCATCCTGCCCCAAATAATAAACCGGCTTTGGTTCTATGGTTACTACTTCATCTGCATTTATCGTAAACACAACGGATTGGGTAATCTGACCAACACCGTTGTTTACAGTTACGTTGTAATTACCAGGGGGTAAACTGGGTATTTTAACAGTTAACTTTGCTTCTGTTGGGGTTGATGAATTGGCGTTACCAGTCTTTATAAAACTCACAAATTCTGCCGGGGAACTACTAGTCGCACCAGTGAAGGTAACAATATTCTTTGCCCCATCTCCATTAAAATATTCGCCAAGGATGTCAATTGCCTGGTCAGTCTTACCTTCTAAGGGCGAAATGCTTTTTATAAACGGGTTGATGCTGCCTTGTATGGAGATCACTTTTTTATTCGAGACATCTTCTGTTGGGTTAGCGTTATAACGAATGGTGAGATCATAATCGCCTGGCATATAAACGGGCTTGGTTTCGCTATTCGGCTCATGATATGTATATGCAGGTCCTGTAATTTTAGTTGACGTAAAATCCATATCGGTGAAGCGATAGCTAGCTGAGGAAGAGGTAGACTTTGCAGTAATGTAGGGACTAATATCACCAGCCGTACTAAAATTGGAACCATTTATGGTTATTGGGTCATCCTGCTTTAGCAGAACAGGGCTTACTGAATTGATTGTAAAATTAATAACTGGTATTTTAACCGTAAACGAAAGATCACCAACTGCTGCAATACCATTCGAGGTACCTGTAATTTTACCAGTTACAGCACTGGCCGGTATGGTGATGGTTAATGCATTCGCTGTGGCTGCATTAATATTGGCATTTACATTTCCTATTTTCACTGTGTTATCTAGTATATCCGGATTAAAACCTTGGCCATAGATTATAACCTCGTCTCCAACAAACCCTTCCGTTTTACTGAGGCTTTCCATAACCGGGGTGCCAGCTGCAGAAACCTGAAATTCAGGGCCCAAGGCAACACGGCCATTCACAATTACCTTAACCTGTCCTGAAGTGGCGCTTGCAGGAATCGTTACCACAATGTTTTGATTGTCAAAACTTTTTACGGTAACGGCCAATCCGTTAATGAATGCGGAAATGGTATTAACAGCAGGAGCTCGTTTCGGGGTAAAACTGTAACCTTTAATGGTCAACGATAGTCCGGGAGGGCCAGCTAATGAAGACAAGTCTGTGATGGAAGGATAAATTTGAAAAATAGAATCGCTTAATAAACTTATCGTACTTGTTGCACTAGTTTCATACGTCATTCTAAGTTTTCCATTAGATGCCTCGGCAGGCACGATGGCGTATCTTTGGCGGGAAGTACTTGTAACGCCTTCTTGTACATCCAATGCACTTACACCTTGATTAAAATAAATCACTGCATCCTCAGGGAAGCCAATTCCTTGTATGGAAATTGTGTCGCCAACTATCCCTATCGTTGGATTTATACTGGTTATTTTGCCTACTTTAAAATTGAACTTTGGTCCTTGGAATCCTAAGACGCTAATGTTGCCGGCCACAGCACCTTCTGGAACAATAACCCTCAATTCGGTTCTGGTGCTGTTTATAACATTGCCAACCGGAAAGCTGCCTTGTGTTCCTTTAAACTTAACGTGGTTTTTATTGTTAGCATCAGCCTGAAAATTTTCACCACGAATAATAATAGTATCGCCTACATAACCGGTGTTGGGTGTAATGCTTTCAAACACAGGAGGTGTAATGGTTATGGAAGGACTGTCAAAAATCTCCTCATTTAAAATATTAATGCGTATGGAACCTGTTGTTGCAGAATCGGGAACCGGTACCACGAGTTTATTCGTGGTAGAGCCCGCTATAGGTGTTACATATTTATCGACACTCGGAAAATAAATTCGGTTCACTGCATAATCGGGACTAAACCCTTCGCCAGAAATAGTGATGGTGTCACCAACCAATACTTGTATTGGGCTGACTGAATTTATTTTTAAAGGTATGAACTCATCTTCCTGGCAAGACCATATCAGTGTGATGACCACTGTTAAGAAAAAGAATGAGACGATAATCTTATTGCGTAACATCATGTAGTGGTTGTGTAGTACAATCAAAAGTAAAGAGAATCAGCACAGCGAGTGGCGGTTCTTGTATGTCTTAATGATTATTTAACAGTCTGTTTTTTTTAGTAAGCCTTAATATCGCGACAACATGTGAAGACATTGATTTAATTTAGTGAGGCACTATGCACATGTTAAGTTAAAGCAAAGTAATCTTTACCGATTGTGCTAAAATCCATTATGAAAATTATCAGATGATGATTTAAAATCTGCTTTCGTTTAAAGCATAGGAAACCTTGTGAATAATGTATAATCTCGCTTGAATGTCATTTGTTTAAACTCAAATGTTATGACGTATAAAACCTTTTAAGCCTTTGAGTATGCTTGCAAAAAATCTTGTAAAAAAATTTATGCCCTTCCGTGTATTGATATTGAAATTAAAATATCGAAAGCTGAGGGATCTTTCCAATAAAGAAGTTTTTTCTACTATTTATAAAGAGCGACTTTGGGATACCAAAAATAATCTTGATTTTGATTCCGGCCCCGGTTCACACACAAAAGAAATAGTAGAACCCTATATCAGTGAGGTTCAGAATTTTCTAAAATCACATGAAGAAAGATTGACGGTCATAGATATTGGCTGTGGAGATTTTAACATTGGAAAAAATTTGGTAGAGCACACCAGGCAATATATCGGGGTAGATGTGGTGAGTGAGTTAATAGAAAGGAATAAAAACCTCTTTAAATTCCCGAACTTAAAATTTATGAACCTTGATGTTGCAAAAGACCCTATACCTCAAGGGGATTGTGTGTTAATACGAGAAGTGCTGCAACACCTTACCAATGCGGATGTGAGCATCATTTTAAAGAAGGTAAAAGATTTTAAATACATTATCATTACCGAAAACATTCCGCTCGGAGATTTTAAAAAGAATTTGGATAAACTGAAAGGACCAAACACGCGGTTCTATGTAAACAGTGGTTTGGTGATAGAAGAACCTCCCTTCAATTTTAGCACGAAAGAAAGAAGCGTGTTATTGAAAATTAAGCGCCCCGATGGAAGAGGGTACATTGTAACGACTTTATATCAGAATTAAACAACCTCAGGTCATGTCGTTTGATGAAGAAGCTAGTTGCGGATGACTGAGATGTGATGCAATCAAAATCGTACTACATCCTTATTTACATATCACAAAAACCGATAATGGTTATTCAATCTTGCGATGAATAGTATACTATACTAGCGTGTAATTTGAAATAAATCTTCTACGCTGCGAGTAATGTATGTTGCCGGATAATGCCTGCAGTATCCATGACCATGACGACTGCTCCGGCATTCAGTTCAGAAGGATGGAGCCAGAAGAAAAATTCACCTTTCGGAAGTGTACGCGTTTCGGTTTCGCCTGATTTGGTATTCAAAACGATGTTGACCTGGGTCAGATCAAAGTCTTTCTTATAGATGGAGAAAGTCTTTTTATCATCATATTGATTTATTTGCTTCACTTCGGGACTACGCATGTAATCGGTAATGGCGGCCGTATACGCATTGGGAAGCTTCAACTTATGCGCCTTCTTTTTATAGTACGCTTTTTTATCGGGGTCAAGTAAAATAGCCTTTGCCCATTGCGATGCCTGCCTGAACCGATCGCGACCTTCTTTTTGCTGCTCACTCTGAGTGCGCGGCTTTGCCGGGCGGGGACATACAACCGTTTTGCCCCGTAGTTGCTTGAATACGATGGACTTGCAGAACATTCCGCTGGCGCCTTCCATGAGTACATTGTCTTTAATAATAGCCATGATTTTTGCGTTTTTTTTAATAAAGTTACGGATCGCCATTATTGCTGGCAATTTCCAGGACTTTATTTGCAATTCTTTTAAGCGAGTCTAAGTCATTTTAATGAATTTTTTAACGCAGTAAGAACCTCCATTGAAATTTATCTAATCGATGGCTTCTCCATAATTAGAGGAGGCATGGAAAATGCGTAACGAATAAGCCCATCAATTGATACGGGTGGAAGAGTAGCACAGCAGTAGCAGATCAGTAGCAGAAGAGTAAAGGAAACGAATGCACAACAAGGGCAGAAAAAGTGCGGAAGGAGTGGAGAATTGTCTTACATCAAGACGGTCAATATCAGATTAAACGGTGATTGCGATGGCATTTTGTTTTCACTCTTGAAGTTACGCATTTTATGCATGCGGGTGGCAGATTGCGGTCGCAATATTCTTGCTAGACGTGTGAGAGTTTGATATTTATCCGGCGTATGAGTCTTCTTTCCAAACTATTTAACTATGGGGGAGAAGGGGGCAGAAAAGTACAAGGTCTCGCCCTCAGATCCGATCTAAACTTGTTAAGCTCAAATAATAAAGGCCGACAATGGAAATTGTCGGCCTTTATTATTCTTAATTTACCTTACTCCAGTATGAATTTTTCTTGGTCATTACACCGTTCACCTGAAAATCTAAAAAGAATATGGTACTATCATTTTAAATATCAATACGTTTATTCCACTATAACTTTTTGTGTCGTTACGCTGCCGTTCACTATAAATTGAAAAATGAAGATATCCCTTTTATTAAATTGATGAAGGTCGATAATTTGTTCTTCATCTGTTTTTAAGATGGCGTTATATACCGTTTCACCATACATTGTTTTTATAGTTAATTCGCCTGTAGAATCTTGCGCTTCATGCATAACAACTGATACTTTACCCGTTGTAGGATTTGGATATACCTTTATTAGGTTCTTGCTTTCAGCGTTAACGGATTCTATTAAAGGAGTTGCACCAAAAAGCAGAAATCGATCTTGAGACTCTACAACCTTATTATTATAGATCACTTTGAATTTGCCCATTGTACCCGCTACAGCGGGAATGACAGTTGAAATAGTAGAATCATTCACAATGGTGAAGGCAGTAGACACGTCTTTGAACTTAACGGTACCAACACGCAAGAACCCGGTGCCTGAAATAGTTACCGATGTACCGATGCTGCCAGAAGTTGGTGAGAAAGATTCTATCGTTAAAGGAGTAGCCGCAATAACGGTAAACGTATCTACAGACTTAACAATTTCATTGCCCGTTATTACTTTAATTTTACCTGTGCCCGTTACTGAAGTGAGGCCGTAAGGCACAGTAGTGTTGATGGTTTGATCATCTACAATGGTAAATTTAGCAACTCTTCCATTGAACATTACAGCATTAACGGAGTCAGAAACGGATAACCCTAAGAACGATTTACCTTTTATTGTAATAATGGCGCCTGTAGGAGCTGCCACGGGAGAGAAATTTTCTATTTCAAGGGGAGCATTAATAATTTTCGCTACCCATAGGCTATCCCAGTAGGAGAGAGAAGCTCCCCGTTTTCCGCCTAATATTAGTGAATGGTCTGACGTTTCTGTGAGGCAACGCATCTCTCCCACGATCGTTTTTGTCCATCGCTTTTCGCCACCGATAGAATAACTAACGACCGTAGTTTTTTGCGCCTTGCTGTCAGTATATCCTACAAAAATGTCATCAACGTCATTCACCTCAAGTCCGGCATAATTTAATTGTGTATCATAGGGGATAACATCTTCCCATAGTTTATTCCCATTGGCATCCAATTTAATAATTAAAATACGAGCCGGGGTTTCCTGACTAGCCGCCCACCGAAACCCAGCCAGAACAATTTCTCCTGTCGATGTAACACCCACCTCAAATACACGATCATCAACGGCTGGAGTAATGATTTTATTCCATAAAAGCTTTCCGTTGATATCCACTTTTACAACCCAAAACTTACTGATAAAATTATTGCCGCTAAAGGTTTTTGATCCTCCTGCAATGATATAATCTCCTTCGGGTGTAACCTCCATGCTATAGGCTAAACTGGATTGCTTTGAAAACGTTGTCTCCCATATTTCATTCCCTTCTCCATCCAACTTAACAATCCATGTAGCCCTATAGGCAACACTATTCCCTGTCAACACTATTTCTCCAGTAGGTGTGACAATAGCGTTGGTCAGGTATTCCGAGTCGTTGGTGCCATACGTTTTATCCCATAATTTATTACCATTACTGTCTAGCTTCACAACCCAGTAATCATCATATCCCCATTCATCTGTACGCCCGATATGGGGAGCGGTTTTGTTACCTGATATACCTGAGTCTGAAGTTCCCGCTAGAATAATATCACCATTGGGCATGACAAGAATCGATGAAATATTATCGTTATGATCACCTCCAAAAACTTTGTGCCATTTGTAATTACCATTCGCATCTAATTTAAATGCCGAGTAGTTAGTAGGGTTTGTATTTAAATTGGTTGCAAGTAAAATTTGGTCGTCAGGAAGTACGACCATGTCTTCAATAAAACCTATATTACTTAGGGTCTTGTCCCAGGCAACAATGGGTTCTGGTTCTAGTCGTTGTGCCGCAACTTCTCTAAACGGAAATAGGACCAAGCAAGTAAAAGCTGCAGCCAGGAATATACAAGGCTTAAAACTGAAAAGGTAAATTTCCCTCATAACGTTTTGGTGTTAGATTGTTTTAATAAAGTTACTCGCTAAAAATCAACGGATTATTTTTCTAGGTTAAGCTTTGTTTAAGCATCCTGTATGTTTTTGCAATTGATGTTAATTGAGTTTGATGTTCATGTTAATGAATTTGAAATTCATGTTCAGTGCTTGGCACGGACTGTAAAAGACTTGCCTTTCATTTTGTTGGATTACCGGTTAGAAATCTAATTAACTCAGTAACTATACACTGTTGATGCAGATCACCATCTACATATAATGAATGCTTGGGGGATAAAAAGTGCTTGGTCTGGCCTAATAAAAATGGCCAACTATTTACTGTCGGTAGCAGCCAATATGAAGTTTGATGAATAGAGGTGGTTATGATGGTGAAGATAACTATGTAAATTTTGCTGCTAAAATTAAAAGGCCGGCAATAAAGTTGCCGGCCTTTTTTAATCTCAAATTATATTACTCCAGAATAAATTTTTTCCTAGTCAATACACAGTTCACCTGAAAATTTAAAATGAATATGGTATTCATTTTAAATGTCAATACGTTTATTCCACTATAACTTTTTGAGTCGTTACGCTGCCGTTCACTATAAATTGAAAAATGAAGATATCCCTTTTATTAAATTGATGAAGGTCGATAATTTGTTCTTCATCTGTTTTCAAGATGGCGTTATATACCGTTTCACCATACATTGTTTTTATAGTTAATTCGCCCGTAGAATCTTGCTCTTCATGTATAACAACTGATACTTTACCCGTTGTAGGATTTGGATATACCTTAATTAAGTTCCTGCTTTCAGAGTTAAAGGAGTCTATTAAAGGAGTAGCACCAGAAAGTAGAAATCGATCTTGAGACTCTACAACCTTGTTATTAAAGATCGCTTTGAATTTGCCCATTGTACCTGCTACAGTAGGAATGACAGCGGTAATAGTAGAATCGTTAACGATAGTAAAGGCAGTAGACACGTCTTTAAATTTAACTGTATCAACACGCAAGAACCCTGTGCCTGTAATAGTTACCGGTGTACCTATGCTGCCGGAGGTTGGTGAAAAAGATTGTAGGGTTAAAGGGGTAGGCTCAATAACGGTAAAAATATCCAACGATTTAACAACCTGTGTAGCATTTCTTAGTTTGATTTGACCTGTGCCCGTTAATGGTGTTAGCCCATAGGGAACAGTAGCAATAATAGTTTCATCATCAATGATGATAAACTTGGCTTCTCTTCCATTAAATTGAACCGAGTTTATATTGAACCATTGAAATCCTTCTCCCTTAATGGTGATATTTGCCCCTACTGGGGCAGCCATAGGTGAGAAAGTCTTTAACTCAGATTGTAGAATAGCTTTCAAAATCCAGCCATCAAAAAGTCCTCGATATGGCGCAGTTTTATCACCGGAAATGTTTGAGTTTGAACGCCCACCTAGAATTAAATTATGATTTGGTGTCTCTTTAATTGAAAACAAAGTTTCATAGGTGCTTCCCCCAATGGTTTTATCCCACTTTTTTTCACCCCTGCTGTCAAGCACAACTACCCAAAAATCATAGAGCCCTCTACTGTTCTCTGTTTTATCAAAACTTATGATGCCATCGGAATCTGCTCCCAGTATAATGTCACCTGAATTTGTAACGAGTAGATCGCCAAAATATTCAGCGCCATCACTGCCTATGGTTTTATCCCAAACTTTATTTCCTTCTGCATCAAGTTTAACAACCCAAATATTTCGGGAAGTCCCTTTGTTTTCGGATGTTTTATCGAAACCCGCACGCGAATATGAATCTCCTCCTAACATAATGTCTCCGCTTGACGTAACGACAAACTCTCTTAAATAATCACGGTCATTGGCCACAATGACTTTATCCCATAAAAGAGCTCCACTGGAGTCAGTTTTTAATATTCTATAGTCTTCGTATGTTTCGGTGTTTACAACTGTACCAGCCATAATGCAATCTCCCTCTGGTGTAATGCTTATTTTTCCCACACTTGAAGATTGGCCAATACGGGGGAAAGATTTATCCCATATCTTATTTCCATTGGCATCAAGTTTTATAACTGTCTTACCTACTAAAAGGATTTCCTCCGTAGGAGTCACCACTAAATCGGTAAGAAAATCATTTCCGGTTCCACCAAATGCTTTATCCCAAATTTTATTGCCATTCACATCTAGTTTAATTATCCAATAATCATAGCCTCCTAAGTTCGGAGCGGATTTATTGCCGTTTCTTCTGCCCGATATATCTGAGGACGAACTACCGCCTACAATAATATCTCCGTTGGGCGTTGTGGCTATTGAGATAGCATATTCCCATTTACTACCTCCGTAACTGATATCCCATATTGTTTTTCCTTCAGGGGTTAATTTAATGATCGAATAATCAGTTTCTCTATTGGTAAAACGAGCGGTTGTTGCAGCCACTAAAATAGCATTGTTAGGAAGAACTACCAGGTCAACAATTTCATCATCAGCATAACTACCGATGGTATAATCCCAGGCAACAGCAGGTTTCGTTTCAATTTGTTGTGCCTTAGCTATTGTAAACGAAGACAAGAACAAGCATGTAAAAGCAATAGTCAAAAGCACGCATTGTTTCATGTTAAAAAGGTAATTTTTTTTCATAACGTTTTGGTATTAAATTATTTTAATAAAGCTACTCACCAAAAACCCACGGATTATTTTTACACGTTAAGCTTTGTTTAAGTATCCAGTATGTTTTACAATTGATGTTAATTGAATTTGATGTTCATGTTAATGACGTTGGACCTGATCAAAATGAAATCTCTGTTTATAGGATATCTATTGGTAAAAAAAAGGTTGCTCCGCTTAGCGTGAACTACTATTCTTTTTGCCACAAAGACGCTAAGCCACAAGGGATCACTAAGTCTTTGTAATATCAATAACGAATGGTGAGCTAATCATTTTCAATTCGTTTCTTTCTCTGAGCGACATTCTTTTTCTGATGGCGAGTCTTAAATAGTGTGAGATAATATTCTTTTTGCTACAAAGACTCTAAGACACAAGGGAACCACGATGTCTTTGTAATATCAATAACGATATGTTAACGATCTGTTTTAGCTATTCGCAATAATTAAAAAAGGTGTCTGCTTTTACAGCAGACACCTTTTAAAGTCAGTCCAGTTTTTAAGAAAAGATTAGTTAGGATAAACTGTGTTTTGTGGATCGTAGTTAATCCATTTTTTACCAGTTCTCCATCCGTTGTCGCCAGCAAAACGCTGTGCACCACGGAAGTAAGTAGTGTCAGAAACTAAACCATTAGTAGTGTTCGCTACGAAATAAGAACCGAAGGCAGTTGCATTCACGCCGTTCTTAGTGGAGATATGATTTTGTAACTCTTGTACGCTTGGGTAAATTGGGTTAACCAAGGAAAGATCCCAGGCTGCATTCTTCAACCCTGATTTTTTCTGCATACCTGTACCAGCGGCTTCTGACGCTGTACATACCGTTGCATCGTTGCAAAGGTTTGTTGCGTTGGCAGTCCATGCATTGTTAGGAGCTACAGGCTCACTAAAGCAAAGGGAAGCTGGAACACTAACAGCATGTCTAACAGCAGTATTGGATGACAATAGAACGTTGGTTGGAGGTGTAACGCTGTTCAAGAAAGTTTGTCTTAATGGCCAGCCTGTAATGATTGTATTGTGCACATCAATACCAGTGTTTCTTCTTAGGTGAAGACCATCACCAAATACGGCAGTACCAGGAGTGTTTACCACTACGCGAGTACAATTTGGATCGTAAGGACCTACCAATGTAAAGTTAGAAAACACTGCAGAAGTTTGTGGCAAAGCACCAGAGCCTGTTGCATCGTTATCAGACTCAAAACCATTTGATGTAGAGTTGTCAGCAACAGCAGGATCGCGGAAAGCAATACCATATTGAACTTGACCTGAGTAACCGTTGTCAGTATCGAAATCATCATCACCACCACGGTAAGATATTAAATAGCTCATGTTAACAGCACCACCGAACCACTCGAAAGAGTCATCAGCACCAAAAGAACATTGAATATGGTCGATTTTTGTACCACTACCTACCGCATACAATGACAATGAGTTTTTCTCATCACCAGTTGTAACAGGCACACCCGCAAACTCAATGCGCACAAAACTCATTTTACCAGAGTTATCGGCATTGTTTGTACCACCGTATGTTGGTTTAGTAACACATGCTGGATAGCCTTCTGGTGTCTGATTTACACCTTTATTAGAAATACCTTCACCCATGATCAAGATACCACCCCAATCGCGGGCAGCACGGGAACCTGCATTTTGATCGGAAGTAAACACAATAGGCTCGTCAAATGTACCTACTGCAGAGATTTTTGCTCCACGTTCAATAGTAAGGGTACCTTTAGAAGCTTTTTCGCCTTTAATGAGTGTATGTTTTGAAATGGTCAATGTTTTGCCAGCACCTACACGCACGTCACCATGTAATAATATTGTTTTACCGATCTGAACCCCAGCAGGGTCGAAGGTCGAAAACCAAGTTAAATCTGCACCAGTTAAGTAAGTAACAGTACACTCTGTAGCACCAACAGGCCCAATGTGTTTGATCACTGAAACTTCGTTGTTAGGGGTAGCAGCAGGTTCAACTGCTTGCTCGTCTTTACAGGCATTCATTGTCGCCATCACCGTTAGGGCGGTGAAAGCCATTGCTGCAAACTTTGTCAGGTTGTTTTTCATAATTTGTTAAATTTGTTTGTTTATTTAAAAAAGCTGGACTGTTTCTGGTTTTATACAGCTCCGTTAGCGCGGAGCTGTAGTTTTTAAGGCCTTACCCAAATCCGTTGGGGAGGAGAGTTACTGGCAAGCATTATCAAACTGATTTGATATTTTTCTATTCTCATAGTTTTAGATTTATTCCCAGTGTGAAGTAGGTACCGGGCTTATACTCCTGATACATCCAATCATTATGGGTCAACTTGTTTCGTTTGGTTGGATCGTAGCGTTGGTCGCGGTCGTAATCTCGATATAGCCTTCGCGGTTGGTTCAGCACGTCTTGAACGCTTAAGCGCAGTTCCATAAATTTCGTGATCGTTTGTCGCAGGGTTAAATCCAGAGCATGGCGTGGCATTTCATATGTGTCGGGGTAGTTGGAAGTTCCGGCAGTTATGAGGCGTTGACCAATGACATTGTATATGGCGGATACTTTTGTACCCCACTTTTCGTAGTCGTAATAAACACCGGCATTGACAACAAAATTGGCTGTGCCTTCCAACGGTCGTTTGCTGGTGCGATTATCCCTGAAATCACCGGATTGGTTAATGTATAAACTGTCTTTTAATTGAACTTCACTTTTTAGAAGCGCTAAATTTGCGATAGTGTTCAGGTTGCGACCCCATGCCCAAGGTAAAAAGCTAAACGATTTGCGTAGTTCAATTTCCACACCCATAACCTTAGCGCTCTTGGTGTTCTCAAATAAGATGTTCTCTCCATTTCCAATTTGTTGTATATAGGGTTCAATGGCATTGATTAGATTTTTATAATATCCTCCGACTGATATAAACTCACCATCAGTAGGATAATATTCCAATCGCAAATCAAAATTGTGTACTTGTGCATCCTTTAAACTATCATTTCCGACTCTGGCGTTTTCAAGACGGGGATCAAAAACCAGAAGCGGAATAAGTTCTCTATAGTTGGGGCGATTGATCGTTTCTCCGTATGCCGCCCGCAGCGCTAGTTTTTTAGTAACATTAAAATTGACGTTTACAGAGGGAAGCCAATAGTAGATATACCGATTGATCAGCTCTGGATTTCTACCGGTAATTTCTAAATACCTGCTGGGTGGAACCATCAACAAAAGATTCTGACCCTCATAACGTACGCCACCGTATATTTTTAATTTATCATGGAATAGTGGCACATTAATGGCCCCATACCCCGCATAAATTTTTCCATTGGCTTCAAACTGTCCTGAAAGGTCACTATCATCTGATATTCGCGCGCCAGTGCCATCGTCTTTATAAGCATTGTTAAAGACGCCATCTATATTAAATTGGGTAATCGTGTCTGCATAATTTACGCCCGTTCTGATCAGGCGCGAAGTCAATGGTTTTACTTTGTTTTCATTGAAGAAACCTAGTTTAATAGTTGGACCAATTTTAAACTTCTTTTCATAGTCAAGTGAAAAGAGCGTATTGTCTTCTTTTGTTTTTGAATAAAACAAACTGTGGTTGGCATTAAATTCAGTATCCTGTCCATTCAGGAACCGGGGATCACTTGGATTTGCTGATGCAAGTGGCCTAAAAACTAATAGCCGTTGAGCCGGGATTTCTTCACGTGATGAGTTGTAAGCCGCAGTCCAGGTTAATTTATGTGTATAAGCTTCTTCACTGCCAAAAGCATGTTTGCCCGATGCCTGCAAGCCAAGAAGCGTGCGGCTTCGATAGGTATAAATCAGTTTAGTAGAAGGCCCGGCAGTATTATCTCCACGAAGGTCTGTTCCATTTCGCACATACACCTCGTCAATACCCAATTGATTGAACAGACCATTTAATTGCACACTGTGTTTCGGACTAAAAGTAAGGGCAAGGTTTTGGAGCAAGCCCCATCGGGAAACTTGTTGGTTTATGGTATCATTATATACAGTCGCTCCTGAATTTTGTATTTCACCTTCGGTATTTAATCTTTCATTTTCTTCTGGTATGAAATCCTGGTATTGTATCGTTTTTGATTGTGTTGTATTAATAGAGGTAAGGTTGCTCAACCGTATTTTTCCAAATTTCCTGGAGTCATAGTAATTAATCCCTGCACGGTAATCGAGACCAGAATTCTTCGTCCCCAGATCGTAGTTGTTAAAAAGCGATCTGCCCAACATTGCGTTGGTAGCAAGTTCTTCTGGAGTATAGGTTACAATAGGGTCAGGTGGATTCGAAAGATTGGTAAACTCACCACCCGGAATAGCACCTGCTTCCGGAAAGCCAGCAATGAGCGCACGGGTTCCATCATCTTTACCCATCCAGTCTTTTTTTCCACCCTGATAAGTGTATAGATCTTTAAAGCTGGAGTTGGATCGGTACGAGGTACTCAAGTTCACTTCTATTTCGCGGGCAATGGAAGTGTTTTTTGTTTCAATCTTAATGACACCACCTGCCCAGTCAGCCAGCAGTTCTGGTGCCGGACTTCTATATACAGTCATCTTATCAATCATGTTGCTGGGTAGCAAATCGTATGAAAAGGCTCTTCTGTCGGCTTCTGAACTTGGCGCTACCATGCCATTAAGAATGGTGAGATTGTAACGTTCTTGCATGCCGCGGATATTTACAAAGTTGCTCACCACAGTAACTCCGGGCAATCGTTTGGCTACTTCTCCGGCATCCTGATCTGCGCTTCGCGATATTTGTTGTGCAGAAATACCAGTGGTGATAAGCATGGATGATTTTATGGAGTTAAGAAGGGAGAGATCGTTTGTTTGAATTACTTTACCAGAGAGCGCTTTATCACCAATAATTTCAACGCTTTCCAGTTCTGTACTTGCCGAAGCCATCTTATAATCAAGGGTGGTAGTTTGGCCTGCTATAATTTTAACATTGGTGATAGTAGCGGTTTCGTATCCTATGTAGGAGATTAAAACTTCGTACGTTCCTTCGGGTATCCCTTTAATGTTGTATTTACCTTCAATATCGGTAGAGGCTCCTTTACCTGATCCTTTTACTGAAATGGTTACACCAATAAGAGTTTCATTCGTCAGGCTATCGACAATAACACCTTTCAATGTGCCAGTGGAAAGCTCTGTACTCTTCACTTGAAATGCCTTTGCTGTGTTTACAAATAGGAAGGTACAGGACAGTGCAAGCAATAATGAAGCAAGCAATCTTGCACTCTTTATAATGTAACAATCATGATTTCGTAAAAGCCTTAACATTCTTCTTAATCAGTTTTAAGGTGTATTGTTGAACGCGATGAAACAAAGACTAATAAAATCAACACAATTCGCTCTTCACTTTTCAAATGACAAATTACCTATCGAGTGCACATATAAGATAGGTCAACCGTTATGCCTGAATGTTTTAACATGTACCTGAATCCGTTATACTAAGATGTAATGCTTGGATTGGTGATGAAATAATTTCCTATCAAAAATAATCTTTACAACTGGAGGAGTCTTTAATTCAGGATTAAATGTATGTTAAACTAGAGCACACTTGATAACAACATCAATGACTTCAAACATTAGAAATAGTTTTCGGCGTTTGAATATGAATGAAGCAAATTAAATTGTGAGTCTAGTCTAATCTTCACATCAGACGTGCAAAATTCATAACGCAATAACATTCTACCTTCATTTCCTTTCAAAGAGTTTTATAGATTTATAACGTCAAAAAAAACGCATCAAAGAAGACAATGTGCTCATACTTTTTATGAGTAAAGGTTGAAGCTGAGGAATTCGTTATTTCGAAATGTATTTACTTAAACCACTCATATCAAAATTTCACATTAATAAGATTAGTTGGTATAGCCAATTTATCGAGGTTGCGATGGACAAATCAATCATTTGGTCTGGCTTGAGGTTATTCTAAGCAAGAATTTTCAGATATTGACAATTGAATACAAATTATGTAACATGAAAAAACTACCCTTCCTGGTATTCCTTGTAATCATAAACTCCTGTGCCAATGAAGACATTGGGATTAGCCGCGGTTTTTATATGGGAGAATTAGTGGATATAAATTGTATTGATTCTTCTGATCTTGGTTTTTCTGAAAGCCTTAGAAATTCGGAAATTCTTTACGTTAGTCTTAAGGAGTATGAGTTTGGATTTCAATATTTTGTTAAGGATTCATTTCAAACCGATGTGCATAATAAGTGGAGTGAAAAAAAATACCAGCTTTTAACGAATCGAAAAATTTGTTTGGCTGCTTCACCGCTATCATTATTTACGGAAGGCGAATTTCTAAAAGATAATATTGAATATATAGATAAAGATTCATCACATAAATCGCGTAGATTAAGTCTGTTTCATGATAAGAAAATCAGACAGGCATATTTAGAGTATTGTAAACACTTAATTGATTTTTTTGGACCCTCATACTTCAATATGGGCGAAAACGTAAATGAATTGTTTTTGAATAATCCAGAACGTTGGCCCGATTTTGTATCCTTTCATCAATACATTTACCTGCAACTAAAAACTTTATATCCAAATCTTTGCGTTTTTAGTTCCGTCACAGCTGAGCCTTTGTTGGATGGAGTTCTCTTGAATAATGACTTCGTATTGCAAAGACTTGCTGCGCTACAAATAATCTACTACTCTGATCTCTATGCACTTTCAATTTCAAACAATTGCATTAACAGTGTTGTAAGCCTCAACAGAAAAAATGCTTTTCAGGAGTTACTTTCAATAAGTGAAAAACCGTTGGCACTTTCATTGGCGTGCTGGCCACATGACGAAATCGAGGCAAGTAGTGCAAGTTCACAGAAGCTCTCCAACGGATTGACCTCGTTGTTCAGTTCATGCTTTAGTCATGAAACTGTTTTCGTTGTTAAAGAAGCATTGTTAAAAATTCCTGTTACAGAAATTATACACGCTCAAAATTTGACTACACGAAATGAAACATGGGAAAAGTATTTTGGCTTAGATTTTAAGAAGTAGAAATTTGTGTTTATGATGTGACGGTTGTTGACTTACCTTAATTATAGAGTGTCTGTTTTATTGTCCACCCTCACCTTTGCTCCGTTCAACTTTCTCGTGAATACGCGGCAATATCATTCGATAGCTGACTTCCTTCCATATTGTATCACAACCGATAATGTTATGTCAAGTCGCGTGTAAGAACACAAAAGTAGCAGAATGCTCATTCGGCATTCTTGCTACTTCTCTTGTTGCCCAACGATTATCTTTTCTGCAACCGGATTTTGATTTGCCAATATGGAGGTTCCGATCATGGACTCAATTGTTTCACCAACAGGTTCTACGTTCGTATAGTCCAAGCCCAGCAATGCGGCAGCGGTCTTGGCAATTTGCTTTTGAAAGTATTGTTCTTTTGTTTTTATCTCGCCCAAAGCGGGTGTATCAGGACCCAATATTGCAAACCACATTTGACCGGAGCCAAACGATAATCTTCCATGATTTTTCCAGCTGTTCTTTGATCCATTACCACGTCCATGATCGGTCGTTATGATTAATGTCGTCTGGTCTTTGTAATCCTCCTGCAATTGAATCCATTCCCACAATTTGCCAATCATCATATCAGTGCGATGCGCTGAATTTAGATAGGCATTATATCGCCCACCATGTCCATGTTCATCGGTTTCGTCAAAACTAATAAAGAGAAACCTTGGACGATCTCGTTTCAAATATTCGAAAGCAAACTGAAATGTAAAGGCATCATACCGTGCGCCATGTGGATTGGGGAGTATGACTTGTAATTCATTCAATAGTGCCTCTCGCTCAGTAATCTTTCCTTCCATATTGTCTTTTCCGGCATTTACTAAAAGGCCACTCGTGTTTTCACGCACGATAGATGACATTACTTCCCAGGTAGAAAACACAGCTACTTTGTTTTCAAAGCCCGGTTGCTGATTAATGAAATCAAGAATGGTGGTATTTGGATTTTCAATGGCTTGATTAGACCTGACACGCTTATCTACGAAACCCACTAATAGCTCGCTATACCCCGGATATGAAAACCAATGAGGATTGGCGCAGTTAACTTGATTTTTATAATTTCGATTTCCATAGAGTTGCCCGCTTTCACCTATGACATTCCAGAAAAAGGGTAATAGCGCTTCTCTGCGTTTTAGGGCCGATGAATTCCAAAATAAGTCCTCTACATACTTGTTGCTTATATATTCCTTGTTAAACAGTATGGCAGAATCAGCGCCTTGAAAAACTTCCTGCCAACGAAAACCATCCAACGTAATGATGACAATATTTTTTGTCTTTAATTCTTGTGCGAATGACCTAATAGGTAAGATGGCGAAAAGTATAAATACAGAACATTTTATCATGCCTCTAATTTCATACCTGACAATGACGATGGTGTTAGATTAAAATTATGGATGTATGAGGATTTCGTAACCCTTAGTTGTGTTAATTAGTCTCAGATCAACTGAAATCGATAGAAGCCTGATTATGAAAAGAAGTAATAACAGAATGATAACATTCCTGAAATATTCTTTACAAAATCAAAGTTGTTATTCGTTGCAACATTATGAAAGCATTTACATATTGATCTGCTTTTTTGTATTCATCCTTGCTGCTACTTTATTTCATGTTCTTAAGTTGATATTGTTCAATTAGATTTGCACCTTATTTTTTTAACTATGGAAATTGCAAGGATGTTTATTAATTTAAAACTGCGTGTTAAATTACTTTTTGCTTTCGGTTCAATCCTTCTTTTATCAGCTCTTCTTTTTTTTAAATTCTTTCAAACGTTGGATAAGTTAAATGCATATCATAGTGTTAGCGAAAAAGTAGATGCGGTCAACATCTATTTGCTTGAGATGGATGCTGCCGCTCAATATTTTATTTTTGAGGGTTATAAAGACTCGCATTTTCATGAACACCACAAAAGTCCGTTTGTTGATTCGTATACTAAGAATCTGGGGTTTGTTAAGGATGAACTTAAACTTATTGGAGTAACAGAATTAATTGATACAGTCTCAACAACAAAGTTAATACTTCAATCCCTTGATAGTCTTGATTCTAAATTCAATGAATTAATACACCTCTTTGAAGATAGGGGCTTTAAAGATTTTGGTTTGGAAGGACAATTACGGAAAGCCATCCATTCTGTGGAGAATGTTTCGTTTCAATATGATAAGGCAGATATGCTTATGTTGAGAAGGCATGAGAAGGATTTTTTTCTTCGTAAGGATATCAAGTATCAAAAGGAATTCAATACTAAATTCGAACACTTCATTTCCTCTGTTCGATCAGGGACTGGTGGCGATGAGCAAGCCTCTATAATTCAAAACCTTTTGAATTATCAATCCTTGTTCAACAATGTTGTGGATATTGATACCCGAATAGGTCTCAAAGAGACCGAAGGAATTAAGGGAGCGATAAACGAAGATCTCATTAGTCTCAAAGGTTCAATTCAGTCCCTTCGAACGTATGTTAAAGATAGAAGTAGTTCCTTTAAACAGTATGCGATAGGAACTCTTATTATCTTATTTGTTGCCCAATTATCCTTAGGAATTATACTCACAATAGTATATTCAGATGTTATTACAAAAGCTATTAAAGAACTCCGGAATGCAATGAAGAGTTTGTCAGATGGAATTTTTCCGTCTAAGCTAGTTGTAAAAAGTAAAGAGGAGATAGGTGAGACAAAGCTGGCTTTTAATCAATTACTTGACAGAATGAAGGCTGCACAGGAATTTTCTGAGGAGCTTGGCAATGGCGAGCTTAAAGCCTCATACAATTCAATATTTACAGACGACATTCTTGCACGCTCTTTACTAAAGATGCAAACTCAGTTAGTAAGCTCATCTGAAAAGCAGGATATAATTAATTGGACTAATATGGGGATGGCACAACTCAATGATATCCTTAAAATGGAGAATGCCGAAATTCATGTATTAGGTGATAAGATTGTGAAGTTGCTGGTTCAGTATCTGAATGCTAATCAGGGAGCAATCTATATTGTACATCAGAAGGCTTCGGAGCACTATGCAGAAAGAATAGCAACATATGCATATAATAAGAAAAAATTTGTTGATCAAAAGATTGAAGCAGGTCAAGGGCTCATTGGCCAGTGTTTGCTTGAGAAATCGACAATAGTCCTGACTGATATTCCAACTGATTTTGTAAAGATCACTTCAGGATTGGGTGAAGCGGTTCCAAGCTTTGTTATTATTATACCGCTTGTTGCTCAAACCAAAATGCAGGGAGTGCTTGAATTAGCTTCATTTCAGAAGCTTCATCCGTATCAAATTCAGTTTCTTGAAAAAATTGCTGAAAACATTGCCTCGATTTTGTCCAATAAGAAAATCAATTCTGAAACATCCCGTTTGTTGAATGAGGCTCAACAGCGCGCAACACAGCTTGCCTCTCAGGAAGAAGAGATTAGACAAAATGCCGAAGAAATGCAGGCCATGCAGGAGCAATTGGAGCGAGAAAAGAACTTGATGGAAAAGGAAATCGTTCTCTTGAAATCCCTGCTGAAGCAACAATTGAATGAAGCGTAACGGAGTGAGTATTGTTTCTTATAGGTAAACACATTTCGGTGAAACTTGTCGTTAATTACCATTATCCAATGTTAAGTTTATGTTAAGTTGAGTAACATTTGGATAACATACTATAACTTTGATCGTAATAGTATAAGACTTAACTCAACGTAAACATTTTTATGAACAAGATTTCCAAAAAAGAGATTATCCATACGGTGGAAGAAGCCATGGGAAAAGCTCTTGAAAAGCTAAAAATTTCAACCCCTTCAAAGAAGACAAAAAAACTATTGGGTAAAGTATCCAAAAAGTTTTCAGGGCAACTAAAAGCAGAAGTGAAAAAGCAGAACAAGAAAGTGGAAAAAGAAAGTAAGGCAACGAAAAACGGTTTGCCTTCAAAGAAAGCGAAAACTCAGGCAAAGAAAATTGAGCAGGTTTAGTGTTTGAAAAGTACTAGAGACATAATAAAGGTGCAGGTCTTGCACCTTTATTTCATTTTTAACTCATTGGTCTGAACCATGACTTCTGAAATTAAAACTCATAAACTTAAATTCAACAGGACACTTGAACCTTTTAAGGTTATGTTAGTGAACCGAAAGTTGAATCTGTCATCTCACGACTGGCTTCAACTTGTTAATCGTACTAAGGAGGGAATCCTTAGTCAGCCAGACCAGTATCTGGGTAAAGAGCTTCCGGATTCTGATACGCTTTCCCATGTTATCGATGTAATTTTTTCTGATTTCTTGAAAGATCAAAAGCATTAAGAATATCAGTTAAAAATCATTCTTTTCTAGTTTAGATGAGCCTTGTTGTTTAGAGAGTTAAGTTGAAAATCTTATAGAATTGCATGTTGAATTTTTACATCCGATATTAAGAGGGTGTTATTTCCATGTTTAATTCGTAACACATCCATAAAGATTACCCGTCCGGTAGAATAGCAGTCATTGAGTTTCTTTGTGACTCAATGAAATCTACTACTCATGAAAAGACCTTTACTATTGTTATTTTTCTTCGGATTATATTTTGGTGTATTAACGGAGAAAGCCAACGCTCAAACATTTCTCATTCATTATTGGAACTTTAATGATAACAGTTCTCAATCTGCTATTTTAACTCCAAGTTTCAGCTTAACGGGTTCACCATCCATTATTCATCAGGCAGGAGGAATAAGTGCAATTGACTTTGCTGGAGGAACAGGACAAAACTTTAATGTTGCCAACGTAAACGCAAGAAATTCAGATGTGTCTGGAACTCATTTGCGGTTTAATGATCCCATTGGTGGTGGTTTGGTATTCTCACTACCCACAACAGGATACAAAAATGTGGTAATCAAATATGCGACACGAAGATCAGGTTCAGGCGCTGGAACACAAGTGATTGAGTTCAGCACAGATGGATCTGTTTTTAGTTTATTTGGTGAAATTACTCCGGTCAATGGTGATCCTGAATTAGCGACATTGGATTTTTCAGCAATTGCATCAGTAAATGACAATGCAAATTTTAAAATCAGGATAACGTTTCAACAGGGTGGGGGCGGAATAGTGGGTAATAATCGTTTTGATAATTTTGCGGTTGACGGTACGTCACTCTCGTCAGATACATCACCACCGACAGTTTCTAACTTTGCAATACCTTCTCTTACTGATTTGGAAGTTGTCTTTAGCGAATCCATTACAATTACTTCAGCAACTACAATTTCAAACTATACACTAGCACCATCTGGAAATATTAGTTCCATTTTATATGACGATGCAACTAAAAAGGCAACACTTACAGTCAGTGGCCTGACGGATGGTACCGCTTATACGCTAACTGTAAATGGTGTCTCTGATTTGGCATTGAATACAATGACAACACAAGCGGTTAGCCCTGTTCTTATATTTAATAGTTCCACTCCTCCGTTAATTATTACAGAGATCATGTATAATGCTTTAAATGTAAGCGAGGCTGATGCGCTGGAATTTATCGAGATCTACAATAACGGTGCATCGATTGTTCAAGCCGGAGGCTTAAAGATAAAAGACGGAAATAATTTTGATTACATCTTACCATCAACTGAAATCCCTGCCAATGGTTTCCTATTGTTGGCTACCGATAAAACTGGTGCGGAACTATTTTATTCAACACAAACTTTTATTGACTTACCGGCAACAGGAAATGCTTTAGGCAACGGTGGTGAACTTATTCAACTTCGGAACAGTCTTAATACGATCATTGACGAAGTAAATTATGATGATGCATCACCATGGCCGCTCGATGCAGATGAAAAAGGGTATTCGCTTGAGCTGTTTAAGTTATCATTAGACAACAGCCTCGGACAAAATTGGGGAGTTCCATCGATGCTGGTAAAGCAATTAAATGGAGTCAATATCTATGCAACACCAGGGGCATTTGCAGCAACTCCTTCGCCCGTTTCATTTGCAACCGACAAGACGAATGTATCTGAAAATTCCGGAGCACTCCTGATATCGGTGAATATTGCATTCAGTTCTTCTAACGAAGTATCAACTCTGGTAACAGTAGCGGGGGGTAATGCTGTAGCTGGGACAGACTACACATTTGCAGATCAGACTATTACTTTCTCAGCAAACTCCACTACAGCACAAAATGTGTCGCTCGAAATTTTGGAGAACACAACTGCTACGCAGGATAAATATGTAGTATTACAATTAGGTACGGTAACGAATGGGAAGTTAGGCTCAATCAAACAGCATATCATATTCATTAAAGACAACGACCGAACGCCAATCACTCCGAGCAATGCGTTGAATATAACCTTCACTGGCAATTTTAAAGTTGCAGAAGCAGGAAGCTCCGCGGAAATTTCTGCATATGATCCAACTTCGAAAAGATTGTTCGTAATGAATTCCTTAAAGAATAAGATGGAGATTTTAAATCTTTCAAATCCTGCGGCCATCACCAGCATCACTACAATTGATATGGCGCCATATGGGGCTGGCTTGAACAGCATCGCCGTTAAGAATGGCATTGTGGCGATCGCGGTTGAAAATACTACAACCACCAATGGAAAAGTAGCTTTTTTTAACACCGATGGTATACACCAAAAATCGGTAGAAGCCGGGAATCTTCCGGATATGATTACGTTTTCACCCGATGGTAAATATGTACTTACAGCAAATGAAGCCCAACCTATTTTCTACACACCTACGTTAAGCGACCCGGAAGGAAGTGTCACGATTGTGGATATTTCAGGCGGCATTGCCAACCTCACACAAAGCAATGTTACGCAAGTAAATTTCAATGCGTTTGATAGCCAGATGGGAGCATTAAAAACTCAGGGTGTGAGAATTTTTGGACCTGGTGCCACTGTATCGCAAGATCTCGAACCAGAATACATTGCTGTTTCGGCCGATTCCAAGAAAGCCTGGGTAACCCTACAGGAAAACAACGCCATTGCATTTGTTAATTTGGAAACAAAAACCGTAACGGATATTAAGCCGCTCGGCTACAAGGATCACACGCTGGCGGAGAATTCGTTTGATGCTTCAGATGTTTCGGGTGATATTTTTTTTGGTACATGGAAAGTAAAGGGAATGTATATGCCCGATGCCATTGCCGCCTATGAAGTTGCTGGTGTACCATACGTTATTACAGCCAATGAAGGAGATGCCCGCGAGTACACAGGCATTACAGACGAAGTTACATTGGCCTCTCTTAACCTGGATCCAACCGCGTTTCCAGATGCAACCATCCTGAAAAACAATTCAGCGTTAGGAAGATTAGCAGTAACCAACAAAACCGGTGACACTGATAGTGATGGCGATTTTGATGAAATCTATTCGTATGGAGCACGCTCTTTCACAATATGGAATGGTAACACCGCTGCAAAAGTTTTCGACAGCGGCAACCAGCTAGAGCGCATCACGGCAGAAGATGCAACGTGGGGTTCTTTCTTCAATTCAAATAATAGTATTGGAAATCCGGGCAAGAAAAATCGCAGTGATAATAAAGGACCGGAACCAGAAGGAGTTGCCGTTGCGTTCATCAATGGCAGACAGTATGCTTTTATCGCATTGGAAAGAATCGGTGGTGTTATAACTTATGATGTTACCAATCCGTCATCACCTGTATTTGTTGGATATGATAACAACCGATCCAACCCAACCATAGCAACTGACGATTTTGGTTCAGAAGGTATAGTCTATATTTCTGCTAAGGAAAGTCCAACAGGCACTGCCTTAATCGTTCTTTCAAACGAAGTAAGTGGTACAGTAAGCGTTTACACCATTGATGGAATTTTGAATGTAGATGCTCCCGTAGCAACGGCTGCTACTGATTTAACAGGCATAAGCTTTACAGCAAACTGGAATGCTGTGAGTGGAGCAACTGCGTATCGTCTGGATGTTTCGGAAGATAACTTTGCAACGTATGTAACGGGATTTGAAAATAAACAAGTGACAGGCATATCAACAGAAGTGGTTGGTTTGGATGACGGAAGAACATACCAATATAGAGTAAGGGCAGTAGAAGGCATTAACATCTCTGACCACTCAAATGTGATAGACATCATCATAACGGGAGCTGAGAAGAACGCAGACAAATTATTGTTCGATGTATATCCTAACCCTGCGAACGATATTCTTAACTTCTCAAGGCCAGCTGATTTTGAATTGTTTACCATTCAAGGCTTGAGACTTAAGCAGGGTAGATCTTCATCAGTAGAGATTAGTGACCTTGCTGATGGATTATACATTATAAAAGATAAGCAAGGAAGATCAGCAAAAATTGTGATAAAACGATAATGCGGTAAGGTATTGGACTATAACGCACTATCGTCCAATACCCATCGCGTACTTGTCAAGATTGACTTGAGTATCGTTTACTAATTCCACCGTACATAACTTCGACTTAAATACCAAAACCAAAATGAAACGTTCATTGATGAAATTGACAGGAGTACTAATCACTCTCGTATTCTTAGCAGGCTGTAGTAAGGAAGATGAACCTAAATCTCTTAGTCAGCAGCAACTCGAAAAGTTATCAGGCACTTGGAATTTAACCAGTGCAAATGACGGTACTGATCGAAATGATTTTGTAGGAGTTGTTTTAACAATTCCAGGTACATTCAATAATAGCAATCCGTTAGGACCATATACCTATACCTTCACGGGTACTTTTCCTAACCCAAGCCCATGGCCTGAAACAGGTAATTGGTCTTTTGTTGAAGGAGAAGAAGGAACAACCTTTATTCGGAACGCGGATGATGTCGCTGTGACGTATGTTGTAGCGGATCATAGTTTACAATTGTCCTTCACGTATGATGGTGCTGGATATGATGGAGGAGTATTTGGCAGAGGTGCTTCTGTTGATGGTTCCTGGACTTTTGAGTTTGAAAGGTAAAGGGTAGAAGTTTAAATAACGGGTGCTCATGGTTCACTTATTTAATAATGTACCAGGAGTTGAATTTAGTAAATCCACTAAAAAGTATTTTCAAGCGAATTAAATAATTCTGAGTCGCAAGAGTTTTTCTTTTGAACAAAACTAACGTAATATTACGTTATATAGATACTATGGGAATCACCAAATCAGAACTATTCAAAAAACGTCAAAATAAAATGGCTGTCTTAGCTAAGGCATTTGATCACCCGGCACGAGTAGCTATCCTGGAATACATTCTGGATAATAAAACTTGTATATGTAACGATCTAGTAGACGTACTTCCCTTATCTCAGTCCACCATCACACAGCATCTAAAAGAGTTAAAACAAATAGGAATTATCAAGGGAGAGGTAGAAGGACCGAAAGTGAACTACTGCATTGACGAAAAAGTATGGGAAGAAGCCAAAGACATCTTTATCAACATGTTCACTAAGTACGTTCCTAAGAATGATTGCTGTTAATATTTTTGCCTAATCATAACGTAATATTGCATTAATACAATACGATCGGCTGTTAAAAAAAAATAAACCATAATCTCAACCAAAGCACATTTATGTTTTCGAGCTTACAATCTAAAATAGATAAGCTAACAAAGGAGTTTGATCAAATTCCTGCTCAAAGAAAAGAAACACTGTTTGAACTTACTCAATTTGTTCAAGGGAAAATCAAGACTGGTTTGCCCGTTTACTTGAACTTCATTTGTACACATAATTCAAGAAGAAGTCATTTGTCTCAACTGTGGGCGCAGGCTGCAGCGCATTATTATGGTATTAAAAATGTTTTTTGCTTTTCAGGAGGAACTGAAGCAACAGTATTTAATCCGCGTGCAGTAAAAGCAATGCAAGATGCTGGATTTAAAATAACCATAACCAAAGAAGGTGAAAACCCTGTTTATGAAGTTCGTTACGCTGATGGTGCTGATCCTGTAATTGCTTTCTCAAAGAAATACGATGATCCTTTCAATCACAACGAAGATTTTGCAGCGATCATGACGTGCTCGCATGCAGATGAGAATTGTCCTTTAGTATTAGGCGCCTCCGGTCGAATTGCGCTTACCTATGATGATCCAAAAGAATTTGATGGAACGCCATTAGAAGCAACGAAGTATGCCGAACGTGTTCATCAAATTGGAAGAGAGATTTTTTTCTCGTTCTCTCAAGTAAAAGCATAAACTCCCAATCTATTTATGAGTAATACAAAACTTGGCTTCTTGGACCGTTACCTTACACTTTGGATTTTTCTAGCTATGCTTCTGGGTGTAGGCCTTGGTAATTTTTTACCTGTAGGGAAGATGATGGAACCTTTTCAATATGGCACAACAAATCTGTTAATAGCATCAGGTCTTATTATCATGATGTACCCACCATTGGCTAAGGTACGCTATGAACATTTGGGTAAAGTATTAAAAAATGTAAAAGTTATTGGCCTGTCCTTGTTGCTCAATTGGATCATTGGGCCGATCCTGATGTTTTTCCTTGCCATAATTTTCCTAAGGGATAAGCCCGAATACATGATGGGACTCATTCTCATCGGCATTGCACGGTGTATTGCTATGGTGTTGGTTTGGAACGATCTCGCTAAAGGTGATAAAGAATATGCAGCTGGACTGGTGGCACTCAATAGTATTTTTCAAGTTTTGTTTTATAGCGTTTTCGCCTGGTTGTTTATCACAGTGCTTCCTCCATATTTTGGCATTGAAGGTTCTTTAGTGGATGTGCGCATGGGCGATGTAGCCGAAAGTGTGTTCTTATATCTTGGTGTTCCATTCATCGCAGGATTTCTAACACGTTACTTTTTTAAGAAAGCAAAAGGCGAAGAATGGTATGTACAAAATGTAGTTCCAAAGATCAGCCCATTGACCTTGATTGCTTTACTCTTCACCATTGTGATCATGTTCAGCTTCAAAGGGAAAATGATTGTTGATATTCCTTTTGATGTAATACGGATTGCTATTCCATTGGTCATTTATTTTATCATCATCTTCGTTTTGAGCTTTATTCTTTCTAAAAGACTTGGAGCGAACTATGAGGAAAATGCTTCTGTTTCATTTACAGCAACAGGTAATAATTTTGAATTAGCTATTGCTGTCGCAGTAGGTGTTTTTGGAATTAATTCAGGACAAGCGTTTGCCGGTGTCATCGGACCTCTCATTGAAGTTCCTGCACTCATCTTATTGGTTAACCTCGCGTTTTGGTTCAAGAAAAGATTGTATACAAAAGCTGGTTAATAAAAATGGATAACCATGCAGAGGGAGAAAGAAAGGATATGGGATACTTTACCTTCTATTATTGAAGAGAACGCGGTAAGTATCCGGCTCTATTACTGACAAATGCAGATCAGTTATTGGGTAGGAATATAAATATTAAAGGTTGCCCCCTTATTTAATTCTCCTTTAGCGGTGATAATTCCATTGTGATTTTCTACAATTTTTTTTACGATAGAAAGCCCTATTCCAGTTCCTTTGTATTTGTCCTTTTCATGTAATCGTTGGAATACCTCAAATATTTTTTCGTTGTATTGAGGTTCAAAACCTATTCCATTATCCGAGATGGTAATGTGACAATATTTATGATAGGGCGGAAGATTTTCATTGCCAAACTTAATACCCAGATCAATCTCGCTGCCAATTTTAATGCGCGGTGGATGTTCTGGATTTGAAAATTTTAAAGAGTTGCCGATAAGATTATGCAGGAGTTGCCGAAATTGAAAAGGAATAATGTTGACTTTGCACATTTTAGTAGACTCGATGATGGCATTTTTTTGTTGCAAATCTTCTTTCAATTCCTCCTTTACTTCATTCACGATTGAACTCAGGTCTGTATTTTCAAAAATAGGATTTTCACTTCTGGTGGCGCGAGAGTAGGTGAGTAGGTCTTCAATCAGGGTTTGCATACGCTTCGCTGCGTTATGCATTCTGTTAAATTGCTCTTTTCCTTTTTCTGATAAATTTTCATATTCTTTTTCAAGAATGCGAGTTGCAAAGGTTTGTATTTTTCGAAGTGGCTCCTGTAAATCATGACTTGACACGTAAGCAAATGATTGAAGCTCTTTGTTCATTTTTTCAAGTTCCCTATTCTGGTTTTTAAGTTGCTCTTCCGCTTTTTTCCTTTGTGTAATGTCCTGATAAGAAGTAATCGTATACTTTTCATTTCCAATTTTTAGCATTTCGTAAGAGACAAGAGCTGGAAATGTTTCACCGTTTTTCCTGGTATACTGCACCTCGAAATTCCTCGTTGCATCAGTTTGTTTCAATTTAAATAGTAATTCCTCCGTTTCTTCAACTGACAATGCTTGTAATTCTGCCTGGCTATGGCTCTCCTGATGAAGGGAATTTAATATCACGGCAATTATTCTTTCGTTCTCTTCTTTTGACAACAACTTTATTTCTTCTGAGGTATGCCCGATAACGTCTTCTTTTGTATAACCAAAAGAAGAATAGAAATGATTATTGGCATATTTTATTGCTTTGGTTCTAATTTGGGTAAGCGTCATAGCGACTGGATTGTTGTCAAAGATTTTTAAAAATCGTTCCTCGCTTTCCTTCAGTTCTGTTTCGTATCTTTTTTGTTCTGTAATATCCTGGACCGTCCCTGACATCCGGTTGATATTTCCACTGTTATCTGTAAAAACCTGACCTGTAGCACTAACTATTCGAACTTGGTCGTCAGGGTGAACTACACGATGTAAAAAATTATAGGGTTGATGATCTTTCAACGCCTGATTAACAACCCGATTCACCTTCTCTTTATCTTCAGGGTGAGTATATCGCAGATAACTCTCGTAATCGGTTTCAAATTCTTGTGGATCTAATCCGAATATTCTAAAAAGTTCATCTGACCATTGAATTCTATTTTCCTTAACTTCCCATTCCCAACTTCCGATATGAGCCAATTGTTGGGCTTCAAGTAGTTGGTTTGTTTTATTTTTAAGATGAATGTTGGTCTCTTCAATTTTATCCTGAGCAACTTTCCAACTCGTGAGGTCACGCGTAACTTTAGAAAATCCGATTACTTGTTTTTGATCATCAAACAATGCAGTGATAACAATGAAACCCCAAAAAACACTTCCGTCTTTTCGAACGCGCCAACCTTCATGTCTCGCTGTTCCTTCTTGTAATGCTTGTTTTAACAGTTTTTCGGGTAAGTGGTTCTCTCTATCTAATGGCGTATAAAACACGTGAAAATTTTTGCCAATAATTTCTTGTGCTGTATATCCTTTTATTTTTTCCGCTCCTTTATTCCAATTTTCAATAACGCCTTCTTTGTTTAAATATAATATCGCATAGTCTTGAACTTCTTCGACCATTCTATGATATCGTTCCTCACTCGCTAGTAATTTTTTGTTCTGTAACTCCAGACTTTCCTTTGCTTCAATAATTTTTTGCTCCTTAACTTTTTCGGCCGTGATGTCTTGAAGCGTTCCAATCATGTATTTAATGTTGCCTTCTTCCGCTATATATTTCGCCGTTCCTCGCACATTAATTATCTTCCCGTCTTTGCGAATAAGCCGATACTCCCAGGTCGAAATATGTTTATCCATAAGTGCTTCATCTCTGGCTTTTGCTACATAGTCGATATCGTCAGGATGAATAAAATTCGCAAAATTGTCTGTGCCTCCTGTAAATTCTTGCGGCTCACAACCAATGATCCGATATAAATTATCAGAATACGTAATTTTTCCAGTTTTAAAATCATAGCGATAACTTCCAAACATACCATTTATCTCTGCATGGTTATGGGTTTGGTTTAGGTATAAAAGTTCTGTTCTGAGTTGCTCAAGCTCTACCTTGCAATCAGACAATGTAGCTTCATTGTCAGGTACCTTTTGCTTGTCATATGGTTGGCTTGAATTCATAGCTATACGTTTAAAAAGTAGCGTTGAGAACAAAATTTTCTCTTGACGGCCTAACAAATTTATCGTTGGATATTATGATCGTAAGCGCGCGTTGAATTATATTTTTGAATGAGACAAAATCCGAGGGTTTTCGAATGTAATAAAAAGCCCCTTTCTCATAAAGTGCATTTGCAATTTCCGTATCAAAAGATGTGGAAAATATAATGACCGGAAGATTATCTGTTAGTTTGTTCTGTTTCATTTCGGTTAAACAATCGGACCCGCTTTTTCGTGGCATGTTTAAATCAAGAAATAGAACATCTATAGGAGGGAAGACCCGATTTGCAAGCGCTAGCATAAGTTCCACTCCGTCACGCACTATATTGAGGGTTGTTGAAAACGGTATTTCCTCTAGTGCCTCCTTAAAAAAAAGACAATCATCGTTATCGTCATCAGCGAGCATCAAATTGATAGTCCTATCCATTTGTTAACGTTTGGATTTAATCGCCTGTCACTAAATAGACATCGAAAACGTATAAAGATAGAGGCCAGATTCCTTCTTGTCAATGGTGATTAAACATTGTTTTGGAGCTGTTTTTTTTGAAAGGATTCTTTTACTGTCCCACATGCCGACAAGAGATTGTCCAACCCCAATTCTTTCGCCAATTCAGTGTGAATCGTACATATCAGTCAAATCCCTATTCGTGTAATTCGTATGCTATCGACCATATATAAACTGATCTCTGGGAGGCCTGCTGAATTTCGTTTCTACCACTAATGAAAGCAGACCGGCAAGGGCAATTTGAAGTTCTTGCATGTTTGATTTTCGCATGAAATAGTGTGCCCCATTTTTGTAAAGTTGGTTTGCTAACTCATCATAAAGTGCCGTGGAATAAATGACGACAGGAAGTTCTTTTAACGTGTTGTGCTGTTTTATTTCGATCAGGCATTCCGAACCATTTTTCCTTGGCATATTAAGGTCTAGAAAAAGCAAGTCGGGGAGTTGATCAACATTTTCGAAAAGATAGTGCATGAGTTTTTCTCCGTCCTCAACCATGGTTAGAGTCGGTATAATCGGCAAAGCCTGTATCGCCTTATTAAAGAAGAAACGATCATCTCGATCGTCATCGGCTAGCAGGAGACGTAAATTTTCAGGCATTTTACAATTTAATCAATCTAATACAACTCAATTACCTGGGATCAACAGGGATGTAAATTTCAAAGGTGACACCTTCGTTTATCTCGCTTATTGCCGTAATCGTTCCCGAATGGTTTTCTACAATTTTTTTTACAATAGCTAAACCAATTCCGGTGCCGGCATATTTATCTTTCCCATGGAGTTGCTGAAATATTTCAAAAATCCGCTTACTAAAGTGAGGCTCAAATCCAATCCCATTATCCTGTATGGTTATGCGGCAATACTCCTTACCGGGTATAAGTTTGGTATCGTTTTTTTTGCTACATATAATATTACTACTTCCAATGACAATATGGGGTGGGACGTCAGGTTTTGAAAATTTAAGCGCATTGCCAATGATGTTGTGCAGCAGTTGACGAAACTGGAACGGGATAATATAGGCTTCACAGAGTTCAGTTATTTCAATGACAGCTTTCTTTTCGATGATGGTTTCTCTGAGTTCGCTTTCAACTTGCTTTACAATTTGATTGAGATCTGTATTTTCAAATGTCCTTTCTGCTGTATTGAGCCGCGAGAAAGCAAGTAAGTCTTCTATGAGACGTTGCATCCGAGCGGAAGCCGATTGTATCCTGCTAAAATAGTCTTTCCCAGTATCCGATAAGTGTTGTGCTTCACTTTCGAGAATAAGGTTGCTAAAGGTCTGTATCTTCCGCAGGGGTTCTTGTAAATCATGACTTGAAACGTATGTGAATGAATTCAACTCCGTGTTCATGATTTCAAGTTCTTCATTTTTGCGTTCCAATATTTCGTTTACTAAATGCAACTCAGCAGTACGCTTCTCAACTTTACCTTCTAACTCTTTTGAATGAAGATGTTGAAGCTCCAGTATTTTATTTTTCGCAACCACTTGTTCGGTTACTTCATAGCCAAAAACCAAAATTGAAAAAATGGACTTATTCTCATCGCGCATAGCTTGATAACTGAAGTTAAAAAAACAAAGCTCTGGCACTTGATTTTCATCTCGCGCCAGGATCATAGGAATATCTATCCCGACATACGTCTCGCCACTATTGTAAACTTTATCCAGCAAGGTATCAAACCCCTGCCCGGCTAGTTCCGGCAAAGCCTCCATGATGGGTCTGCCTATTATCTTGCGTTTACCAAATAATTGTTGATAGCGTTCATTTACCAATTCATACACATGATTAGGTCCACGTAGCGTACAGATGAATGCAGGTGCGGTGAGAAAGAGATCTCTAACCATATCTGCCTGTATCTGCATTTTTTTGTTAGCGCTGGAAAGGTCTGTTATGTCTTCAAGGGCAAGCAGTATTAATTTTTCCTCTATTCGTTCTCCCTTCATTTCCCGGGCATTAAGCAACACCGTGCGGAGCCCAATGTGGTGGAAATTGTGAACCAGTTCAAAATCAGAAAAGCTTTCTTTTCCGGGTAGTATTTGTTCAAGCAGATTGCGAAGTGAAGGAATGTTCCATTGCTTATCGTCCAGGTCATAAATCAGCTTGCCTTCTGTTTCAAATGGCCTCATCCGAAAGATGTCGTAAAAACTTTTGTTGGCCGTTTTTATACGAAGCTGTTCGTCTAATACGATCAGAGGTTCTCGGGTAGTGGATACAATGGCTTCAGCATAATTACGCGCAGATGTTAATTGTTCATTCAGGCTAATCATTTCCTGGTTTACCACGAGAAGTTCTTCATTCGTGCTTTGCAGTTCTTCCTTGCTGGTTTCTAATTCTTCATTCAGACTTTGCAACTCCTCGCTGCTACTCAATAATTCTTCGTTGTCGCTTTGCAATTCTTCATTGGCAGCTTCCTGATCATCGGTAATACTGCGCATGTCTTCGTGTGATTGCGCCAACTCATGTTCAAGCTGCTGTATGCGAAGATCGCGTTCGTCTATTATATTTTTTTCCTTCGTTAATTTTTGATTGCCTCTCTGTTTTTGAGTAGCGTTTTCCAACGTTCGGCTTTTGGGTGATGGCGTATGGCGAAACAATACCAGGTAATAAGGTTCTATTGTTTTTGGGAGTGGAATCACATCGATGGATAGTATGGAACTGGTACCATCCAGTCGTATGTGAATATCTTCTTTTGATACCAGAGTTTTTTCTTTCTTTGTTCTGTGCACCAGATTGCGCAGTTCAAAACCCAGACCGTGACGCGCCATCTTTATTAAATTATGGCTGGGCTTTCCGGGTAGCTGCTCCAGGAATGAAGCCGTGTTGCCTCTGAAATTCACAATCTCCATCGCTTCGTTTACGATTACACCGGCAGGGGTATACTTGCTCAATATGATATCGTCTGCCGTTTTCTGAAAGTCGTTTCGTAAGGCTTCTATTTTAAAATTTCCTGGATTGGATTTGTCAATTTCACTCCGTGGGCTTACAGTGTGCATATATTTTATGGGCACATCGTTTCGTGTGAATAGTTTCTCGCTTTTTTTCGTCAACTCAAAAAGGTCATGCACGCTGTTGGCAGATTCCGTTCTGCCGAGCAATACATATCCTTTTGGGTTTAATGCGTAATGGAAAGTTGTGAGCGCCTTTTTCTGTAGGTAAGGTTCCATGTAGATGAGCACATTGCGACAACTGATCAGGTCCATTTTTCCAAAGGGTGGATCTTTCAAGAAATTGTGGATCGCAAATACACACATATCACGCAGCTGATTTTTTACTTGATAAACATCGTTTGATTTGGTAAAAAATTCTTTCAGGCGGGAGGGACTTACTCCGGCCAATTCGCTTTTTGTATAAATTCCTGAGCGTGCTTTTGCAATAGCAGGTTCGCTAATATCAGTGGCAAATACTTGTATCTTTCGTTGACTTGTACCCAGGCATTCGGTAAAACACATTGCCATTGAATAAGCCTCTTCACCTGTGCTGCATCCCGCCACCCATACGCGAATGGATCCGCCGATCGATTTGCTATTGATAATATGTGCAAAAGGATCATATAAATGGTCAAACGTTTTAGGGTCGCGGAAGAAACTGGTAACCGGAATGAGTAAATCTTGATATAAAGCGTCTTGCTCTGACTTTGTTTCTCGCAAAAACTGAATATAGGAGAGGAGTGCCTCTTTTTTGTTCAGCGCCATTCTGCGGAGTATCCGTCGGCGAATGGTGGTTTGTTTGTAATAGGAAAAATCAGTTCCCTTACGGATACGCAACAGCGATAAAATTTGTTTAAAAACTTCCTCATCCTGAAGTGGGGGAATTTGCCCCTCTGCACCATTGGAAATTAAACTTTTGTTTATCTCCAAAATCTTGAGTGGTATTTGATCGGGTGGCATGATAAAATCAACCACACCCGCTTGTACTGCGCTGTTGGGCATTCCTCCAAAGGCTGCCGATTCATGGTCTTGGGCAAACGTAAGGCCCCCATGGTCTTTTATGGCCTTTAGACCTATCGTACCATCGGATGCTGTACCCGATAGAACTACACCTATCGAATGGCTTTGATGCACGTCAGCTAAAGAAGTAAAAAAAAGATCGATAGGTAAATTTTTGTCTCCCTTGCTTTTGACCGGACGAGGACTAAGTTCTAAAACGCCATCATTGGCAATAAGCATTTTGTTACTAGGTATAATATAGATGTGATCTGATTCTACCTTTATATCGTCTGAGATTTCCAATACAGGAATTGAAGTGACTTTTTGTAACAAGTCGACTAGAAGGCTATCATGATTGGGATCCAGATGCTGCACCAGTACGTAGGCCATTCCAGAATTTTCCGGGATAGCTTCTATTAATTTCTTAAAAGCCTCAAGTCCTCCTGCAGATGCTCCAATACCAACCACAGGAAAGGGATTATCCGATTTGATGAGGGGCTTAGGCAGAATGGGTAATTCATTTTTCACTTGAAGATTGGTTTAACAAAAGCACAATTTTTTTAACGGTAGGTTTTGTGTAGAAGATGCTTCTTTTATAATAGATGTAAGGTACGCTTAAAGCATTCATCATAACCAAAAAAAATGGTTAAATGGTGATTTATAATTGGCAATTGAGCATTTCAAGATAGGAGAGGTTTACTATTGAAGCGTTACAAACACTTAACGTTGATGCCAATTGAATGCATCTGATCAACGAAAAACAGGAGATAAGCTTGCAAAAAGCGTTGCTCCTCTGTAGGCCAATTAGAATCTTGTTCGATTAAAATCGGGCTAGTTAAAAGTTTCTTTTTGAATCGATGTGAAAAAGATAAATGACCGCCCTTGTCCGTCAAGATTAAGACGAGCGACTGGCTCGTAAAACTGCTTCGCGTATTATATTATCTAATTTGCCGATTGTTTCATTGAGATGATTGAGAATCTCCAGATTGTCTAGCGTCATTGATTTCTTATCGAAGATGCCTATCAAACCAAGAATGGTGGACACAGGCTGTCGTGTTTCATGCGACAGCGACCAAGCAATATGGTTCAGCTTTCGCTGTTGCTGTTTGTTCTTTTTACGGTCAGTAATATCATGAATGTTAATGAAGATGCCAACCAATTGATTATTGTTGTTATGAACAGGTGTGTATTCTATTCGTACCCAAAAGCTTAATTCCGGGAAATGCGCCTTCCGCTCGGTGACAACCACTGCATTGTCTCGCCTTACCTTTTGAAGAGTTTTTTTAAATACGCCAAACAATTCTTCATCGCCATCTTGCCTATAGCTCAGTATACTCTCTCCAATCACAAGTCTACGACCATACAAAAGAGCGCTGCAGTCGCATGCAGCCTTATTGTAGAAAATGATATTGTAGTCTGGTGAGACCAACAAGATGGACGATTTGGTGCAATCGTAGACAGATTTCAGAATCTGTTGTGACGTTTGAGATTCTGTGTGTTTTTCCTGATACGTTAAATTTTTCAGAGAGAGGTCTTTATTCATAGGTCAATGAGGTTTGAATAAATAAATGTGAACAATGATTTTCTTTATTGCCATTATGTTTCTTTTACAAGCGTGAAGTAAGCTCTGTGTTATTTGTTGCTGCGTCCCATTTTCTCGTATAGCAAATCTGTATTTTCTCCTGGAGCTTCGGAGAGTTCAATATACTTTTCAACACGACGTATGAAGGCATCTGCGTATCCCATTTCGCGAATCGTATTCAACATTGCTACGGCATCCTCAGCCCCTTCGTATTCACCATAGGTGTATCGATGGAGCCCATCTTTCCCTTTGTGACGGACAACACCGTGGAGTTTTTTAATAAATGCTCTGTCAACAAGTTTTGGATTTCGCAACGCGAGGATTTGAACAGTATAAAAAACGGTCACAGTTACTTCTTCGATCTTTTCGGCAGCGGGTGAGGGATTTGTTTCTTCTGATTTCAATATGAATTCGTAGATGTCGTCACTACCTTTTCCACCATCGCGGTTGGAAGCAAAAAATCCTTTCCTGCCATCAGGATATATGCTGATTGAAAAATCATCGTTCCTGCTGTTGATCGGATATCCTATATTGAATACACCTTTATTAGAAGAGTCGATGTTAATTTTGTAGATATCTAGTCCGCCAAGGCCTTTATATCCATCAGATGCAAAGTATAGTATTGAGTCGTTGAAGATATATGGAAACATTTCGTTTCCAAAAGTGTTGATATCCGGTCCAAGGTTTTGTGGTTCACCCCATGCGTTATCCTGCCAAATGCTTTTGTAGATATCGGATCCACCCAGACCTCCAGGAATGTTTGAGGAGAAATAGAGTGCTTTTCCATCTTTGGTGATCGATGGATGTCCCATAGAATACTCCTTATCATTAATAGATAATAGTTGTGGTTCACTCCATGCTCCCTTTTCATCTTTCTCAGAATAGAATAGTTGGAAATGAACGACATCGATGGTTTCGTGAGGACCTTTTTTTGTTTTGTGATTTCGTGTGAATATCATTTTCGTTTCCTGATCATACATCGTGGCCGGGCCTTCGTGCAATTTGCTGTTGATTGACTTGCTCAAGGGGTACGTCACTTCGGAGGAGTCTCCTTCCTTCAACTCATAATATATAAGATCAAGGTATGCGTCTGTTTTTATGCTGGCAACCAGGATGATGCCGTTATTGTAAAGTGCTGGCGAAAATTCAGGGTTATTCGAATTGATGGGTAAGTTCTTGATGGTATAACGACTTGAGTCTTTGAAGAACAGATCCATGTTTTCAATTCCAGTCAATTTCTCTTGAGCTTGTTTATCATTGGGTTGCACCTCAAGATAATCTTGCAGCCATAGTTTTGCTTTCTCTGACTCGCCAAGATTTAGCAAGGTATTGGCATATTGAAGTCCATGTGGCGCGAACAGCGCTTTACGTTTACGCGCTGAATCATACCAAAGCTGCGTTTGAGGATAGTCTTTTATTTTGAAGTAACAGTCAGCCATGTTTATCATCGCATCATAGCTGTGGTGCTTGTAGGTGAGCACCTTTTTATAATTCTCGATCGCTTTTGCGTAGAGGAAGTGTGTTTTGTAATGCTCCGCTTTTGAAAATAGATTTCGTACACGTGGTGATGCATTGTCTTGTGCTGTGGAGGCGAACACAATCAAGCATAGAAGGAAACAAATTAAATTAAATTTCATTTTAATCTACCAGAAATTTCGTGGTGAAAGTATTACTCGATTTCGCTTGGCCAATAGGATTCCAATCATAACTTCATGCGAACCATCGGTTTTGTTTTTCAGCCTGGAGGTTGTTATATCATAGGAGTATCCAAAACTGAGCGAGCTGTTGACGTTCATCCCAAGCATGGCGGCTAAGTTTTCACTATGCCTGTAAGAAATCCCGATCCAGGCTAACTCCCGAAATTGAAATTTTGTGTTGATGTCGAAATTGAGCGGTGTATTATGGACATACCTGATCATAGCCGATGGTATGAAGTTTACATCGTCATTGATGTAGAATTTGTATCCGGCAACGAAGGATGCATGTGTAACCAATCGACCGCCTGTATCGGTATCTTTTGAATAGGCGGCCTCGACTGGAATGATATTCTGAGTCGAAACACCGACAAAATAAAATGCTGAGTATAACCAAAGACCTACGCTCATATCGGGCTTGATGGTGCTTGTGGATACCGCATTATTGACCGCAGGGTCAATCGGATTGGTTGTTCCGAAATTGAACTCGTCAGCGTGAACGTATATCCCTTGTACACCAAATCCAAGTCCTGCGCTTAAGCTGGTTTTCGCGCTCAGATTGATGTGATAGGCATATGCCGCATTGAAGGTGTACATTTCGATAGGACCTGCCTTATCGCTGACCACACTAAATCCCATTCCGCCATGAGGTGTAATGGATTGATTTGCTTTCACTCTTCTTTTTGGTGCCGTCTTTTTTCCACGACGGTGAACGGTTGAAGTCGTTTCCGAGCCTTGAGTCAGTATCTTAAAAGGACCGTGTGCAGTTGCATAAATGGTTTGGGGCGCACCGGAAATACCATTCCATTGATTGCGATAACTAAGCCTTACGTCCCAGTAATTTTCAATGCCAGACAGTGCCGGATTTGAAACAAATGGATTGAGTACATATTGAGTATAATATGGACGTTGCTGAGCCTTTGAATGAAATACGCCCGACAACAGCAGTGTTAAAAGAAGTAAACATCTGAATCTGGTCCTCATTAGCCTTTTTTAGTTTTGATGCCTCTAAACGGGTCGGAAAACGTTACCACTGTGGGTTTCCTTTCCTTTACATTAAAAGTATACAATAGACTTACTTCGGTAGAGTAACAAAAGGTGTTGTTACCTTTTGTTACTCTACCGAAGTGCCCTTTTGTGGATTATTGGTTTCATCCATACGGTCATAGTTTGGTAGTTCCATAATAGGTCTGTGGGTAATTCTTTTTCGATATAAATGTCAGACTATCAGATGGATGGCGTATTGTAACAGTCATCAAACATCGTTGGTATGGCACGCCTGTCGCCTATTACTTAATACTGAATCTAAATCTTTGTTTGTAGGAATCCTTGGTTACATGAAGTAATCAGAATTGTGTTGTGGCTTGCAAACATTGGGCTTTGGTAAGGTGCTTTGTGTTTTCCAGTTACCTCTTGTTACCGGATGTGCGCTTTATGGTTAATCTTTAGTATGCCTGAAATTTTCCTTTTCTTTTTCTGATCCACCCACCTTTGAGACCAGTTGCCAGTGAACTAAACCTTGCGACAGTATCAACAAACTATGAACTTAATACCACAACAGTATGCGCGGTATATATTTCTGGCGCTACTCTTTGTTATTTCCGGAAGGTTATTCGCTACCCCGGATTGTCCAATAGTCACAGAACGATTTCAAGGTCTTGCGAACGGCACGACTGTGAACAACGGTGCCAATGGTTGGACAATTAACGCTTCCGGGATTTCAAGCCCTGTATACTTTGCGGTTAAGTCAAACCGATTCCATGCAGAAGAACTTGGCGGAATTGGAATCTGGACCAGTAAAGTATTCTCCGTTTCAGGCTATGCGAATTTTCAGGTTGCTGTTAAGGTATCATCTGAGGGAGATATGAATAGCACAGAGTATGTTCAGGTTTATTATAAGATCAATGGTGGTTCAGAAGTTTTGCTTGATCAGCGGACCGGAAATTTTGGTACGCTTGATTTTATCTCACCTGTGCTTACAGGAAACAATGTCCAACTCATCGTCAAGATTTATAACTACAATAACGGAGGTACACAGCCATCTAAATATTACATTGAAGAGTATAGAGTATTTAAAGAAAACGGACCTTGTGCATCCGGCATATCGGTTACTGCAACAACAAATCGCACTACCCTAACCTGTACGAACCCATCTGCTACACTTACAGCTGGTTCAACGACTACTGGTGCAACCTATTTGTGGTCAGGGCCAAATAGCTTCACGTCCACAGCAACAAGTCCAGTGGTGTCGACAGCCGGAACGTACACAGTAACCGGGACGAATTCAACAGGGTCGGGATCTGCATCGGTTACTATTGCTGAAGATAAGACGGCACCGGTGGTTACAGCAAGTGGTGCAGTGCTCGGTTGCGCATCTAGTGTTTCTATTGGTGCCTCAGCCTCCGTCTCCACAGTTCAATACAGTTGGACGGGCCCCGGTGGGTTTACGAGTACACAACAGAATCCAGTGGTTACTACGGCAGGTACCTATGTTGTAACGGTAACCAACACGGCTAATGGCTGTGTCGCTTCTCCAAAGTCAGTTGTTGTGACTACAGGTTCAAGTAACACCGTGAGTACATTCTGGCTCGAAGATTTTTCCGCTCTCACAAACGGCACTACATCTGACACAGGAACCACACCGTGGAGCATTTCGAATTCTGCAGCGGGGACTTTTTCCGTGCAGAGCAATGAATTCATGGCGTCATTTACGGCCGCCAATGAAGGTGTATGGCAATCTGGCGTGATCGATATATCCTCTAAGAGCAATGTCGTGATTGCGGTTGATCTTAAGAGTGGTGTTGCAAGCTCAGGCGATGCACTTGAAACAGACGATTATATCAACGTCTACTATAAGCTTAATGGTGGTGCAGAAGTGTTGATATATGGAGATGTGGCTGGGTTGAACGGAGTTAATAATGGCACTTCAACTTTATCAGTAGCATCGGGTTCTATCAATGGAAGCACTGTTCAGGTTGTCGTAAGGATGAGAAACTCCAGCGCGACAGAGCGATATTACTTCGACAACGTTAAATTGACGGGAACGTCTACATCCGGTTCGTCTTTCAGTGTTTCTGCTACGGCATCAGGTACAATCAGTTGTACAACTCCTTCGATTACTTTGGGCGCCAATACATCTGTTTCAGGCGCGAGCTATAGTTGGACAGGTCCAAATGGTTTTTCGAGTATACTACAGAATCCAACGGTTACTGTTGGTGGCGTCTATACCGTTACAGCAACTTCAAGTGGATGTACATCGACCGCATCGGCCACTGTTACGGGTAGTTCAACGCTTCCAGATCTTACTGCAGCAGGAGGGACATTAACGTGTTCATCCTCGGTGGCATTGTCGGCAAGTTCCACCGTTGCTGGTGCACAATATTCATGGACGGGTCCTGGCGGATTTACATCGTCATCTCAAAATCCTTCCGTCAGTGTTTCCGGAACATATACTGTAACCGTTGTTAATCCTGCGAATGCTTGCAGCCGGTCTCAGACTGTTCAAGTATCATCAACTGCAGCAACGACTCTTTGGTCAGAAGATTTTTCAACACTCAGTAATGGAACTACTTCTCGTACCGGTACCACAACATGGTCAGCGACTACGTCTTCTGGCACATTTGCTGTTGGCGGCAATGAGTTCCAGGCCACTAACATGGGTACTGCTTCAACCTCCCAGGGTGTGTTTACAACAGGTACTATTGATATCACCGGAAAGGCCAATGTAAAGATTGAGATAAATACCAGAAGTATTGGCTCATCCATGAACAACACGGGTACGTACATGGATTATCTGCGACTCTATTATAAACTGAATGGTGGAGCCGAAGTGCTCTTCAGTGAGCAAACAGGGAGTATCAATGGTGGCAGTACAACACCAACTGTTGCTTCGATTGGCTCATTGAGCGGTACCGGCCTGCAGATTATCATTCGTGCAAAAGCAACTGGCAATGATGAGTTTTACTATGTTGATAACATCAAGGTTTCAGGCACAACAGTATCTTCTTCCCTTAATGTATCTGCTTCGGTTTCAGGTTCGCTCACGTGTACAGCATCTTCCGTAACATTAACATCGACAACAATTGCCGGTGCAAGTTATAGTTGGACTGGCCCAGAAGGTTACACGTCAGTGCAGCAGAATCCAGTGGTGATAAAAGCCGGGCAATATACGGTGACTGCCTCTACGGGTGGAAGCTGCGCGGCTACTGCTTCTGTAACGGTTACTGAAAATAAGATAGCGCCAACCCTGACAGCTACAGGTGGTACGCTGACATGTTCATCAAGCCTTGCCCTAAGTGCAAGTTCTACTACCAGCAATGTTCAGTTTAGTTGGAGCGGACCAGGCGGATTTACATCAGCCGTGGCAAATCCATCGGTTAGTGTTCCGGGAACGTATAGTGTTGTAGCAACTAATCCGTCAAACGGATGCGTAACTTCACAGCAAGTTACTGTCGCATCAAGTTCATCGAGTGCAACGCCAACCACGTTATGGTTGGAGGACTTCACCTTCGCGAACGGCACAACCACAGATGCAGGCACCACGTCATGGTCGATAACAAACCCCGGAGCGGGTACTTTTTCGGTTCAGAATAACGAATTTATGGCGTCATTCACTTCAGCAAACGAAGGTGTATGGCAGTCTGGTGTTGTCGATATTTCATCCAAAGCGGACGTTACAATTTCAATTAACCTCAAAAGTGGTGTGGCCAGTTCAAGCGATGCGCTTGAATCTGATGATTATATCAACGTATACTATAAGCTTAATGGCGGTACGGAAGTACTTGTCTATGGTGATGCGGCAGGGTTGAATGGTGTTAACAACGGAACATCAACTTATGCTGTTACTTCCGGTGCGATAAATGGTAGCACCTTGCAGGTTGTAGTCCGTGCAAGAAATTCCAGCGCAACGGAACGATACTATTGGGACAACGTGACGTTAACCGGGAAGGATTCGCCCATTGGAACGATTACGACATCAGTCAGTAACGCGCTTTCATGTACACATACATCTGTGCAACTATCGGCATCTGTTACCGCTGCTGGTGCAAATTACTATTGGATAAAGCCAGACGGCACCACCATTAATCAGCAAAACCCTACCGTTTCAGTGCCGGGTAACTACACGGTTGTGGTTTCAGTGAATGGTTGTCAGGGTACAAAGGTAGTTACTGTTTTAGGTACACTTGATCCGCCTGATATATCCATCATCGGTGGTAACCTTAGTTGTAGTGCGCCTACAACACCAGTTGTATTGAGTTCGTATTCGACCAGAACAAATCTTACGTATTTATGGACAGGGCCGGGAGGATTCTCTTCATCGGCACCAAGTCCATCGGTGACCACACCGGGCATCTATAATTTGATGGTTTCAGATCCTGTTAATAATTGTACAAACGCGGCTGCTTTCACAGTAGCATACAGTGATGGTTCATCCATACCAGTTTGGAATGAGAATTTTGATGATACAGCCGATGGCGTTCAGGTTGATAATGGTAGTACTGGATGGAGTGTTGATGTTTCAAAAATTCATACGGTAAATCTTAGTGCATATTCTGACGAATCGGGAACACCGTATTATTTTGAATCACGCAGTAATAAGTTAACGGCAAAGACAACGCGCGGAGAGGTGATCTGGAAGTCGCAGTCCATCGACATCTCAACATTCGGTCAGGTTCAATTGCTAATTGATATGAGCGGAGAAGGCTCCCTCAATGATATTTCTGATTGCGGAACAGATTGTTTCGACTACGATTACATTAAGGTATTCTATAAGCTCAACGGTGGTCCTGAAATTCCTTTCAACACGAATGGTGATATTGTTGGCAAGACAGTATTGACACCTACCGTTGCATCTACAGACATAATATCTGGCACTACCGTTCAATTTATCATTAAGGCCTATAACACAGGCAACAACGAGATTTATTATTTTGACAATATCAGGGTAGTGCAGATTGTGCAGGGAGCAGGCGCGATCTCAGCTGTTTCCAGCGGCACGCTCACGTGTACAAATAATATTGTAACGCTATCTGCTTTACCGATATTGGATGGCGTGACTTACGCGTGGACAGGTCCCGGCACAATTACAAATCCAACAGCGTCTTCCATTGACGTTTCGGTTGCAGGAAATTATAGCCTTACTGTTTCAGGTGGAACAGGATGTTCTTCCGGTGGAACAACCAATGTTGTTGTAACGGAGAATAAAACGGTTCCGGCAAGTGTTAGCGCCCAGGTCTCGGGTCCAATAACATGTACTAATACTAGTGTGACGCTTATTGGATCAACGGCATCGATGAGCGGTGTAACGTATAATTGGAGTGGTCCTGGTACCGTCATCAATCCAACTTCGTTGAATGCGAGTGTATCAACTACCGGCACTTATATTTTAACTGCGACAAATACTGCAAGCGGGTGTTTTGCAAGTGCTTCAGTTACGGTGATACAAGATCAAAGTTTACCTGATAATGTTACAGCTACAGCTAGTGGCATACTGACCTGTTCCACAACGAGCGTTACTTTAACGGGAGCAACAACAACGAGTGGTGTTACTTACCTATGGACAGGACCAGGTGCTATCACCAATGCAACTTCAGCAACAGCGACCGTGTCGACTGTGGGTACTTACACATTGACGGTTACCAAAACATCTACTGGTTGTTCGACAGCAATAACGGTTTCTGTTACGCAAGATGTTAGTACACCTGTTGGAGTTACGGCTACATCCAGTGGCATACTGACCTGTTCCACAACGAGTGTTACCTTAACAGGAGCAACAACAACGAGTGGTGTTACTTACCTGTGGACAGGACCAGGAACGATTACGAATGCAACTTCCGCTGTAGCAACAGTATCGACCGCAGGTACTTATACCTTAAGAGTTACAAAGACTTCAACAGGTTGTTTTACAACAACAACGGTTGCTGTTACACAAGATGTTAGTATACCAGCGAGTGTTACGGCTACAGCTAGTGCCGGTGGAGTGTTGACATGTTCAACGACAAGTGTTACGTTGACAGGAGCAACCACAACCAGTGGTGTTACTTATCTATGGACCGGACCAGGAACGATTACGAATGCAACTTCATCTGTAGCAACAGTATCAACCGCAGGTACTTATACTTTAAGAGTTACGAAGACTTCGACGGGCTGTTTTACGACAACTACAGTTGCCGTTACCCAAGATGTTAGTACACCAGCAGGTGTTACCGCTACATCGAGTGGTGTACTGACTTGTTCCACCACGAGCGTTACCTTAACAGGAGCAACCACAACCAGTGGTGTTACTTATCTGTGGACAGGACCCGGCACGATTACCAATGCAACTTCTGCTGTAGCAACAGTATCAGCTGTGGGTACTTATACCTTAAAAGTTACGAAGACTTCAACAGGTTGTTTCACAACAGCAACCGTTGATGTTACTCAAGATGTTAGTGCACCTTTGGGTGTTACAGCAACAGCTAGCGGAGTGTTGACTTGTACTACTACCAGTATTACGTTGACAGGAGCAACCACAACGAGCGGTGTTACTTATCTATGGACAGGGCCCGGTACGATTACGAATGCGACTTCAGCTGTAGCAACAGTATCAGCTGTAGGTACTTATACCTTAAAAGTTACGAAGACATCGACAGGTTGTTTTACAACAACTACAGTTGATGTTACACAAGATGTTAGTGCGCCAGCAGGTGTTACAGCTACATCGAGTGGTGTACTGACCTGTTCCACCACGAGTGTTACCTTAACAGGAGCAACGAGCACCAGTGGTGTTACTTATCTATGGACGGGACCTGGTACGATCACGAATGCAACTTCAGCAACACCAACAGTATCGACTGCTGGTACTTATACTTTAAGAGTTACGAAGACTTCAACAGGTTGTTTTACAACAGCAACAGTTGATGTTACGCAAGATGTTAGTGCACCATTGGGTGTTACAGCTAGTGCTAGTGGAGTACTCACATGTTCAACAACAAGTATTACGTTGACAGGATCAACCACAACGAGTGGTGTTACCTATCTATGGACAGGCCCGGGTGCGATTACGAATGCAACTTCAGCAATAGCAACAGTATCGACTGCTGGTACTTATACCTTAAGAGTCACGAAGACATCAACAGGTTGTTTTACAACAGCAACAGTTGGTGTTACACAAGATGTTAGTACACCAGCAGGTGTTACCGCTACATCGAGTGGCGTACTGACTTGTTCCACCGCGAGTGTTACGTTAACAGGAGCAACAACAACCAGTGGTGTAACTTATT
>JANMRZ010000132.1:0-2233 GCA_031388805.1 Chryseolinea sp. | reverse complement strand
CCCATTACGGGCTCATTAAACCTTCTTGAAATTCTGACTTTGGGGCCGGTATATCGTGCCATTTTATTTTCTCGTTTTTAAATTTTGGATGTTGGATTCCCAAATTGCGAATCCCCTATCTTCAATCATCTACTATTAAACTCTTCTTTTCTTTGGAGGACGGCAGCCATTGTGTGGAAGTGGAGTGATGTCACGGATTAACGTTACTTCAATTCCAGAACCTTGAATGGTACGGATGGCTGATTCACGACCAGCGCCAGGACCTTTCACAAAAACTTCAACCTTTCTCAAACCCAATTCAAAAGCCTTAGTTGCGCAATCCTGAGCCGCCATTTGAGCAGCATATGGAGTGTTCTTCTTAGAACCTTTGAAGCCCATCTTTCCGGCAGATGCCCAGGAAATAACCTGACCTGAATTGTTTGTCATAGCGATGATGACGTTGTTGAATGTCGCACGGATATGTGCCTGGCCTACGGCCTCAACAGTCACAACTCTCTTCTTCGCTTTGTCTTTTCTCTTCTCAGCTGTCGCCATTATTGAAAAGTTTAATATTATTTAGTTACCTTCTTCTTATTCGCTACCGTCTTACGTTTACCCTTACGAGTACGCGCATTGTTCTTCGTGGTCTGTCCACGCACAGGTAAACCTCTGCGATGACGAAGACCTCTGTAACATCCAATGTCCATTAATCGCTTAATGCCCAATTGAATTTCTGACTTTAACGCACCTTCAATTCTATGCTTCTCAGCAATAATCGCGCGGATGGCGTTCGAGTCTTCATCGTTCCATTCTTTCACCTTCTTATCCCAGTCTACACCGGCAGTTGTAAGGATCTGTTGGGCTGACCTGCGGCCAATACCAAAAATGTACGTGAGACTGATTTCGCCTCTCTTGTTATCCGGAATATCTACACCAGCTATACGTGCCATAGTTTCTTAACCTTGTCTTTGTTTAAACCTAGGATTCTTTTTGTTAATCACATACAGTTTGCCCTTGCGCCGTATGATCTTACAGTCTGCACTGCGCTTCTTGACGGATGCTTTAACTTTCATAATCTTTACTTGTATCTAAATACAATTCTACCTTTTGTTAAATCATAAGGAGACATTTCCAGTCTCACTTTGTCTCCTGGTAAGATGCGGATGTAATGCATTCTCATTTTACCAGAAATGTGTGACAGTACTTCGTGACCGTTTTGCAGTTGCACTCTGAACATTGCGTTCGATAATGCTTCTACGATCGTACCATCTTGCTCTATTGACTTTTGTTTCGCCACTTATATGTATAATTTTCTTCTATATACTCGTGCGTTGTCAATATCTCGGTTTCATTCTCATATACGGCCACCATATGCTCAAAGTGTGCTGAGGGCTTTCGGTCAGTTGTTCGTATTGTCCAACCATCCCGCTCCTGAACTACATTCTTTGAGCCTCGGTTAATCATGGGTTCAATCGCGAAGACCATTCCGGGAACAATCTTTACTCCTTTTCCACGCTTCCCGTAGTTTGGTACTTCTGGATCTTCATGAAGGTTTTTACCAACTCCATGTCCAACCAATTCCCTTACTACACCGTATCCAAAGCCTTCTACATAAGTTTGAATAGCACTACTAACATCTCCAATTCGATTGCCGGCTTTCGCCTGATCGATACCTCTATAAAGAGACTCGTATGTTCTGTTTAAGAGAAGCAGATTTTCAGCACTTGCACCTTCCAATGGATAGGTATAAGCCGAGTCACTGTGGTATCCCTTAAAGTACACTCCACAATCTATTGAAATGATATCAGCGTCTCTGATCTCATACGTTCCTGGAAATCCATGAACGACTACTTCATTCACCGAAATACATAGGGCAGCTGGGAAACCATTGTAATTTTTAAACGATGGTGTACCTCCGCTGTCCCGAATGAATTCCTCAGCAAGCTTGTCCAGATCTTGAGTTCGAACACCAGGCTTAACACACTTGGCTATCTCTCCGTGAGCTTTGCCCAAAATTTGAGCACTCTCTTTAATAATCTGAACTTCCTCTGCCGACTTTAGATGAACCATTCAACTATTAGGCCGCAGCAAATTGAGAACGTCCTTTTACTCTTCCAGACTTCATCATGCCTTCATAATGTCTCATCAAAAGGTAGCTTTCAATTTGTTGAAGGGTGTCTAACACAACACCAACTAAGATCAACAATGAAGTGCCACCAAAGAACTGAGCGAAGTTCTGACCAACCCCTGCCCG
>JANMRZ010000072.1:0-11622 GCA_031388805.1 Chryseolinea sp. | reverse complement strand
TTCGTCGGCAGCCAGCCGGTGTTCTCGACCACCAACCGCACGCGCCAGAGATTCTCGCCGGCCGGTTCGGCCGACAGCGAGCGGACGGCCAGGCGTGGTCCACAGACCACAGTCGACTGTGGTCTGTGGACTATTTATATTCAATCTTTGCTTTCTTGTACTCACCCAATACGTTCAGATTTTTTACCTGACGGATCACTTCATGCATAGCAGTATCGTAATTTTTTCTGCGCTTCCATTCTACATCAATATGTATAGCGTATTCACTCGGCTTTCCAATAATGGGTATCGACTGTATCTTCGATAAATTGATGCCGTTATTTTTAAATGTTGTCAATGCATCGGCTAAACTTCCCACTTCGTTCGGCACCTCAAACGACATGGATGCTTTGTTGGCTTCCGTAGTTCTTGTGCTTCGCTTTGTTAAAATCAAAAAGCGTGTGAAGTTCTTTTTATGCGTTTCAATGCGCTTCTCTAAAATCTGAAGTCCGTATTTCTTTGCGGCTTGTTCATTCGCGATAGCAGCCGTGTCTTTTAACTTCAATTCTTTCACACGCTTTGCCGAAAGAGCGGTGTCCTCGCTTTCGCGGATTTCAACACCTTTTAGCTGGTGCAAAAATTCAGTACACTGACGTATCGCCATCGGATGTGACTCAATGCATTTAATATCTGATAATTTTACACCCGGCAACGTCAGCAAATTCATGTGAATGGGAATGTAGAGCTCACCCACAATGCTGAAATGATATTCCTGCAAAAGGAAATAGTTTGGAAGGATACTTCCGGCTATTGAATTCTCGATGGCCATCACGGCAAAGTCGGCTTCGCCATTCTTCAAGCTCTCACATAATCGATGAAACGATAGACACTCAATTGTATCAATCGGTACTTCAAAATACGTCAGCGCGGCTATCTCGTGAAAGCTGGTGGCGATACCCTGAATTGCAATGCGTAGTTTTTTCTTCTTTGCCATTTTCAAAATTCCCTATAAAACAAAAAGTCCCGGCAGGCCGGGACTTTTTGAGTTTTTGTTATCGTTTAATCAACAATACACTGCTCGCTAAAGTCCCGCTCGGGTACTAAAGAAGTAGTAATAAAAACTAAAAAATGTATTGTTGACTTTCATTTCTGTGTTACGGATGTTCAAATATAAAACCATTTATTTCGGACTTGCAAGTGACAGGTAGAAACTTTACAGTATTTTATTGGGAACTAATGGTTGTTAGTGAAAGAGTCCACAGTAAACAGTCCATTGTCCACAGCAATTCTATTATACGGGTTGGTTAAATAGTTGGTGTATCCCGTTCAAGAATTCATTTGTTTCCTACTTTTGATTACCTGCTGTGGACTATCGACTGTGAACCATCATCCAGCGACAATGGACTATTGACCATTGACTTTTAACTCTAACTTTACCAGACAAAAATTCTCTTATGAAAATGATATCAAAACTTGGCCTCGTTTCTTTTTTAATCATCGTCTGGAGTTGCGGACAAAAATCACATGAACATATACACGGAGCCGGAGAAGCTCTTACTGGAAATGCCAACGAAGCACTCTTAAATGAGGTGGATAAACTTCACAATGAATTGATGTTGCAGATGGAAGACATTTATAAACAGAAAGAAGAGTTGAAGAATAAACTCAGCTCGACACCGAGCTTAACGGATGACCAAAAGCAAAAGATAGAAAACTCCTTGGCGAAACTTGACTCAGCAGATAATAGCATGATGGATTGGATGCATAACTTCCATCCCCCCGTTGACAGTATTATAGGCGAAGAAAAAGCCCGTGAATACTTAGAGAACGAAATGGAAAAAGTAAAGAAGTTGAAGGAAGATATTAATGAAGCCCTAGAGAGTGTGAAGGTAAACTAATCTTACCTTCAGAGTCTTAATAAAAGCATTCTTTTAAGGCACCGCAACAATAGGCAATTTCGCTTTTGGTGTGGTGTTTTTTCGTTTCGATAGCCCCTGAACTAATCCCATTTCCACCCTGATTCTACCCCGTTTACAGATTGAAAAATTTCTACCTTTGCCGCTCATTACCTAAACTATGGATATAAAATACATTCCGCTAAACGACCTCCACGCAAAACTTGGTGGCAAGATGGTTCCCTTTGCAGGTTACAACATGCCAGTGCGTTACTCTTCCGATATTGAAGAACACATGACTGTTCGAAATGGTGTGGGTGTTTTTGATGTGTCGCACATGGGCGAGTTTTTAGTAAAAGGTCCTGATGCACTCGATCTGATTCAACGCGTAACCAGCAACGATGCTTCAAAGTTAATTGACGGACAAGCACAATACTCTTGTCTTCCGAATGAGACGGGTGGAATTGTAGATGATTTGATTGTTTACAAAGTAAAGGACAATTATTACATGTTAGTCGTTAATGCTTCTAACATCGACAAAGACTGGAACTGGATCAACAAATTCAACACGAAAGGCGCCTCGATGATGAACATCTCGGACGATTTCTGCCTCTTCGCTGTTCAGGGTCCTAAAGGAGCAGCAACTCTTCAAAAATTAACAAATGTTGATCTTAGTACAATCAAATATTATCACTTCGTGATGGGAGAAATGGCGGGTGTGAAGGGTGTTGTTATTTCGAATACAGGCTATACCGGCGCTGGTGGTTTTGAAATTTATGTAATGAAAGGTGATGCTGAAAAGATGTGGCATGCCATCTTCGAAGCTGGTAAAGAGTTTGACATTAAGCCGATTGGTCTTGGTGCTCGTGATACCCTGCGATTAGAGATGGGCTTCTGTTTATATGGAAATGATATTGACGACACAACATCACCATTAGAAGGTGGTTTGGGTTGGATCACCAAATTCACCAAAGATTTCACAAACTCTGCATGGATCAAAAAGCAAAAAGAAGAGGGAGTGAAGAAAAAGCTGGTTGGATTTAAAATGATTGACAGAGGTATTCCTCGTCATGATTATCCCATTAAAGATGCAGCTGGAAATGTAATTGGTAAAGTAACATCAGGAACGCAATCACCTATGTTGGGAATAGGTATTGGATTAGGTTATGTAAATACAGAACTGTCTACACCGGGGTCGGAAATATTTATTGATGTGAGAGGTAAAGCGTTGAAAGCCGTTGTGAGTAAAACTCCACTCATTGTCTAAACTTTGATGCGTGTGATGTTTGTGATAATGTATGATTCGTTGTGATGATGTATGATAAAGACTGAGTATAAGTATTCTGAGCTTACTGGAAAAATTATAGGGTGCGCTATGGAAGTACATAATGCATTAGGTAATGGCTTTCAGGAGGTGATCTATCAACGGTCATTGGCGCATGAAATGGAGTTGCAAAAGATTGTTTTTGCACGGGAATTTGAAATGCCGGTGTTCTATAAAAAATTACAAGTTGGCCTGAGACGGGTTGACTTTTTGGTTGAGAACAATATAAGTGTTGAACTCAAAGCTCAGATACAAATAGAACCTGTGCACTTTGCACAAGCAATCAATTATCTCGAAGCTTACAATCTAGAGGTCGGATTGTTAATCAATTTTGGCAACACAAAATTGGAGTTTCACAGACTTCAGAACAAAAAATACAAATCATCATAAGTATCACAAATATCACACGCATCAAAGTATGAAGACAATTGACGTTTGTTTGAGTCCGGATTTAATGCATCTGTATGATGTAAGTGACAAGGCTGTTGTGGTCGTTGATATACTTCGTGCCACATCCTGCATGACCACGGCATTTGCGCATGGCATTGAGAGCATCACTCCCTTTGCAAAACTGGATGATTGCCTCGCCATGAAACCAAAAGGATACTTCACTGCAGGAGAGCGCGATGGAAAAAAAGTAGATGGCTTTGACTTGGGTAATTCTCCATTTGAATACATGGACGAAAAACTTAAAGGAAAAAAAATTGCCTTCACCACAACCAACGGAACGCAGGCTATTGCAAAATCTATTGGGGCTAAAGAAATCATTATTGGTTCGTTCTTAAATCTTTCGGCTGTTGCCGAATACCTTAAATATCAACCTTATCCTGTTCTGGTAGTATGTGCTGGTTGGAAAGGGAAAGTAAATTTAGAAGATACACTCTTTGCCGGAGCATTAGTTGAGTTATTGAAAGATCATACCGAACCTGATTGCGATGCACCGCTTGCAGCACAACATTTGTTCAATCTAGGGAAACAAGATCTTTTTTATTTCCTAAAAGAATCAAGCCACGTAAAGCGATTAGCGAAACTGAATATTTATAAAGACATCCAATTTTGTCTTACATGTGATCAGTACAATCTCGTTCCGGTTTTGAGGGATGGGGTGTTAATAGTTTAGAGTTGCATGTTATATTGTTCTGCAACTCGAAACTTTAAAAACGTAACTTCTTAAACCCGAATATAGATCTTCTTCTTATCCAAAACATATCCGACAGCCCAACAACTGAGCATAAACAAAAACGCAAAGAAGAAGGATGCATTGATGGGACTCATAAAACTTCCTAAGAAATCTTTCGCAATCCAATCGCGAATGCTGTTCTGATCGTTGGGTAATATCAACAGAAGAATCAATCCAATTTCAGAAAGCAAGTATATAAATAATGGATTCTTACCGAATACAACGAAGAAGTGTGTCCACGATTGTTTCTTCTTCATCTCGATCACATACATCAGGATCGACAAAATAAAGAAATCAAGTCCAGCGGTAAGTAATACAAAAGAACTGGTCCATATCTTTTTATTGATGGGGAATACCATATTCCATGTAAGTGCCACAAAAATTAACACTGATCCGGCAAGCATTAACTTAGCAATGGTTTCGTACGACTTACCATGCTTGCGAATAAAATCACCAGCCAGATAACCTAGAATCACATTAACTATTGATGGTAATGTGCTTAAGATTCCTTCCGGATCGAATGCTACACCTTCACCATGATAAAGATGTTTCTCACCAAGAATTAAGAAGTCTAATTTGTTTCCTGCATATCCTGCTAAACTATAAGGATCATTCGGATCGCCATAGACATAGAGTATAATCCAGTACCCAACAAGCAAAATTGCGCTCATAATGATTGCAAAATTCTTCGATCCAAAACGAATGATGACAGAAGCGAAGAAATAACAAAGTGCAATGCGCTGTAGAACACCCAAGATTCGCGTTTCGCCAATCGGCTTTAATGTTCCTGTATTGAAATCAATGAACGGAAACCAATACATCAAATATCCCAGGAGGAAAATAATAACGGTGCGTTTAATTGTCTTCGTCCAGAACACAGAAGCATCCTGATCTTGAAACTTAGACATGGTGAAGGCCATGGCATTTCCAACGGCAAAAAGGAAAGAAGGAAATACTAAATCGGTTGGTGTAAATCCGTGCCACGAAGCATGAAGCAACGGAGCGTATGAAATGCTCCAATCGCCCGGAGAGTTTACGATAATCATGAAGCAAACGGTCATTCCCCGAAAAACATCGAGGGCGAGGTAGCGTTGGTTGTCGGACATAGTTTTAAGTTACGAGTTCAAAGTTCCTAGTTCCAAGTTAATAGATGTTCTAAACTCGGGGAATTTTTTCAACAGTCCAAACACACACGCGCACACTTTTTCTAGTTCAAAGTTCCGCATTCAAAATCAGATGTGCACAACCGGAACTCGGAACTTTAAACCCGAAACTCATTTCAACTTTTCATTTCCCTTATGTCGATCTTTATCACGAAGTGTTTTCTTCTCCATGTTTTTCTGAAACGCTTCTGTTAGATTGATACCTGTTTGATTCGCAAGACAAATTAAAACCCAAAGTACATCGGCCATCTCATCACCTAAGTCTTTGTTCTTATCGGACTCTTTTTCGGATTGCTCACCATATCTTCTCGCCATGATGCGAGCCACCTCTCCTACTTCTTCTGTGAGCATCGCCATATTGGTGAGTTCACTAAAATATCGAACACCATGTTCTTTGATCCATTGATCGACTTGGATCTGAGCTTGTTCTATTGTCATAGTAGATGTTAGTAGTTAGATATTAGTAGCAAGACAGAGCAGAGAGAAATTTGAAGCATATAGAAGCAAAGGTAATCTTAAAGTCTAATGTCTAATATCTAACTACTAACGTCTTACTTCCAACTCTTCAAAATCAATATCCAATACTTCATACTGCTTCCATCCAATAAAATCATAATGCCACCATTCGGAGCTGTTTACCTTAAAGCCATGCTTCTCCATAACCGTAATTAATTTCGCTCGATTCTTTTTGATGATCGGGTCCTTTACTATAGATGTTGGCCAGGCTTCTTTCTTAAACGAATCATATCCTGTTGGCATTTGTAATTCTTCACCTGTGCTTAACTTTATAATGGTAAGATCTAGCGCGCATCCACGATTATGTCGTGAGCCACGGTAAGGCGAGGCCACGTAGGTGGTGTCATGATAGACTTCATAAAATTTTACGGTTGCTTTGTATGGACGGTAGGCGTCAAACATTTTTATTCCCAATCCTTCCTTCTTTAATTCGACTTGAATTTTTTTCAATGCTTCTGCAACTGGTTTTCGTGCATATGCTTTTGAGAGATTATATATTTTTTCTCCTGTAAAATTATTAGTCGTTGCATAACGAATATCAAGAATAAGTCCCGGAACGAACTTTTCAAGATCAATCAGTTCCTTGTTGGGATTGGTTTTTACAGTAGATTGATATTCTACATAGTTCGTTGGTTTCAATCCATACTTATTCTGGCCGCAAACTGTCAATGACCAAAAACAAAATATTACGATCAGGCGTTTATTCATATTCTTGAAGATCGACTAAAGATATAAATTTCTAACTTTAACGTGAACCAGAATGTAATATGAAAATAGTAAAACGAATCCTGCTCGGGCTTCTTGCTCTCGTTGTTGCGCTTACAGTATTCATTGTGATATACCTCCAGACTCAGAAACCAATTTATGATGGTGAACTTAAACTATCAGGGTTAAAAGAAGAAGTTGAAGTAAAGTATGATGATGTTGGTGTGCCGCACATTTATGCAAAGAATGAAACGGACGCCTATTTTGCTTTGGGCTATGTTCATGCACAAGATCGTTTGTTTCAAATGGAAATGCTGAGGCGAGCAGCCGGTGGAAGATTGTCTGAAGTACTTGGTCCAGATCTTTTAAAAATTGATAAGCTTTTTCGCACATTGGGTATCAATCAATTTGCAAAAGAACAAGCCAAGAAATTCATGAGCAGCGATAGTGTCGCATTTCAACGCGCAACTATTGCCTATCAAAAAGGGGTAAATGAATATGTCCGCACTGGTAAAACCCCCATCGAGTTTCGCATCATGGGTATACCAAAAGAAGAATTTACACCCGAAGATATTTATCTCGCCATTGGTTTTATGTCCATTGGTTTTGCTGAAGGATTACAGGCCGATCCTGTACTTCAAAAAATAAAAACAGAATGGGGTGATGCATACCTTCGTGATCTTGCCATCGCAACTCCATTAGATGCAGAGCGAATTAAAAGTTTTAACGGTCAGAAAAAATCAGGTAATGCTGATCCACTGATCGTTTCCATTCATGATGCACTTCAACAATTACCAATTCCACTTTTTCAAGGAAGTAATGGTTGGGTGATTTCAGGCGATCGTACAAAATCCGGATTTCCAATTTTAGCGAACGATACACACATCGGCTTCGGACAACCTGCAGTGTGGTATGAAGCACACATTGAATATCCGGGTTTTAGTATGTATGGACATTACCTTGCCGGGATTCCCTTTGCATTGTTGGGAAATAATCAGCAATGCGGTTGGGGAATTACCATGTTTGAAAATGATGATACTGACTTCTTCTTAGAAACAATAAATCCTGCAGATTCCGGACAGGTAAAATTTAAAGATCAGTGGGAAACGTTATCCGTTCGCGATGAAGTCATCAAAGTAAAAGGAAGAGAAGATGTAATACTTAAAGTAAAATCTTCTCGTCATGGTTCGATCATTAATGGTGTAATTGAAAATTTAGAAAAGGCTTCACAACCTGTGTCATTGTCGTGGACACTCACGCAAAGTGACAATGAAGCAGGAGAAGCATTTTATAAATTGAATCATGCTCGCGGAATTAGTGAAGCCGAGAAAGCTGTTTCTTTAATCCCTGCTCCCGGTCTAAACATTATGTATGGAGATATTTATGGAAACATTGCATGGTGGGCGGTTGGTAAATTACCGATACGACCAGAACATGTTCAATCGAAATTCTTTTTGGATGGCGCATCGGGTAATGATGAGTACTTAGGCTATTATAACTTCTCTAAAAATCCACATGCTGTAAATCCACCTTGGGGCTTTGTGTACTCTGCCAACAATCAGCCCGATACTGTTGATGGTGTTTTGTATCCGGGTTATTATTACCCGAAAGCAAGAGCCGGAAGAATTTTTCAACTTGTAAGTGAAGATAAAAAATGGACAACGGAAGATATGAAGGCAATCAACCTTGATGTTGTTTCCATTACTCATCCGTTAGTTGCAAAAGAAATGGCAATAGTTTTAAAATCATTAAACAAAGCAGCGTATAAAGATTTGATTGATCAGCTTGAAAACTGGAATGGTGATCATAAAGCAACTGACATTGCACCTTCGGTTTATTATAATATGCTTTCGCAAGTTATGTACAAAACAATGACGGATGAGATCGGAGTCACTTCTTTAAAAGCTCTACTTTCTACTGCTATTCCTAAAAATTCGTACAATACCTTTATGCAAAATGATTCGTCTCCCTGGTGGGATGATGTTCGAACAAAAGATGTAAAAGAATCGCGCGCAAACATTATTCAAAGCGCTGCCGATAAAACACTTGAACTACTACAGAAAAATTGTGGTGAAAAATCAAGCGATTGGGTTTGGGGGGAAATTCATACGCTCACGCATGAACATCCTCTTGGAGCTGTGAAACCACTTGATAAAATTTTTAATGTAGGTCCCTTTTCTGTTGATGGCGGAAGCGAAGTATTAAACAATCTTAGCTTCTCACTCGACACAACGGGATACTTCAAAGTAGACGTAGGACCAGCACTTCGTAAAATTACGGATTTCAGTTTAATTGAAAATGGAGAAACCATTTCACCAACAGGACAATCAGGTAATGTAATGAGTGAGCATTACGATGATCAGGCGGAAGGATATGCTACTGGAAAATTCCGAAAGATGTTAATGAACCGCGAGGAGATTGAGAAAGTATCGAACAAGAAATTAGTTTTATTACCAAAGTAATCGTCCTTCCAGTTTATTTTTTCTATCTATTTTTTGAGATGTGCGCCTTGCGTGTCGTGATAATTCTCATTTCATAGAACATTAGCAGTCGACACGCTAATAACATTTATTATTACCCGGAGCTGAAGCTCCGGGCTACAAACAGGCAATCCCTCTGGGATAACGAGAACTATGAGTTTGATCGGGATTAAATCAATCCAACGGAACAAACATTCAGATTATCCTGTTAAGACTCCTCAAACAGACTAGAAAAACAATCTACTACGCAACTTTACCCGATTAGAAAGACTATGGAATCAATACAAAATAAAACGGCTCTCATTACCGGAGGAACAAAAGGTATTGGATATGGAATTGCCGAAGCGTTAGTAAATGAAAATTCACAAGTCGCCATAACAGGTCGATCAAAAAAATCCGTTGACGAGGCAGTTGCCAAACTCAATAGTTTAGGAAAGGGTGAAGCAATTGGCTTCGAAGCCGATGTGCAAAGTGCCGAATCTCAACAAAAAGTAGTGGCTGGTATTATCAAGAAGTGGGGCAAGCTCGATATTCTTGTTGCCAACGCTGGAGTAGGCTACTTTGGATCGATAGAAGACATCACAACCGAACAATGGAACGAAACCATTGACACGAACCTGACCGGAGTTTTTCACAGCATCAAATCAAGTCTTGAAGAATTAAAAAAGACGAAAGGGTATATCATCACCATGGCCAGTCTGGCGGGCACCAATTTCTTTGCAGGTGCATCAGCCTACAATGCGAGTAAGTTTGGGTTAGTTGGATTTACGCAATCGGTGATGTTAGATGTAAGAAAGTATGGCATTAAAGTAACTACCATTATGCCAGGATCAGTTGCTACACCTTTTAGTAATCATGTTGTATCGGAAGAAGATGCGTGGAAAATTCAACCCGAAGACATCGGGCAAATGGTAATTGATCTGCTTAAAATGAATCCACGAACGTTGCCTAGCAAGATTGAAGTTCGTCCTTCGATGCCAAAATAGAAATCAGAATATAAAAGCATGTGGTGTAGATGAATTCGTAATTGAGTTATCTACACTCTGTTCTTTGTATCAATTACAATGGTTACGGGTCCATCATTCACCAATTGTATTTTCATATCTGCACCGAAAGTTCCAGTTTGAACTGGCTTACCTAAAACGAGTTCGATTTCTTTTACGAACTTTTCATATAGCGGAATAGCGATATCAGGTTTTGATGCTTTGAGGTAAGAAGGGCGGTTTCCTTTCTTCGTGCTTGCCTGCAATGTAAACTGGCTTACTATAATAACATCTCCACCATTATCTTTTACACTGACATTCATCACACCATCGGCATCATCAAAAATGCGAAGACTAATAATCTTGTTTGAAAGCCATTCAATATCCTCGGCATTATCGGCATCCTCAATTCCAACAAGAACAACAAGGCCTTTGCTAATTTTTGCTTTTATATATTTTTCAATTTCTACTGAAGCTTCAGTTACGCGTTGGATGACAGCGATCATGTGTTTTGGTCTTTTTGTTTTTAGGTGTTTAAGTTGTACCCAATGGAATTAAGTTAAAATTAGCCGAGTCGCTTATGTAAGCGAACCAAAATACTTAAACACCAAAACACCTAAACACTCAATTACTATTTACGAGTTGGAGTTCGTTTGATTCATGAATGAATTTTCCGCTTTCAATTACTGAAGAAAAGTGAAGCATGGCCTTCGCTACTTGTACTCCCTGAATACCTTTGTACTTGGCCGGAATCAGAAAACCAAAAATGTTATAAACTATTTTCGCGGCATCCTCCCCGCTTCTTTTCTCGGCACGTTCTCCTATTAACAACGATGGTCTGAAAATATGGTAGCGATCATAGGCCACCGCGCCAATGGTTTCTTCAACTTCTCCTTTTATGCGATTGTAATAGATGGATGATTTCGTGTTCGCGCCAAGTGCAGAGACTAATAAATATTGCTTTGCTCCCTGCGCCCTGCAAACCTTCGCTATCTCAACAGGATAGTCATAATCTACTTTCTTGAAAGCAGCTTTCGATCCAGCTTGCTTCATCGTTGTACCGAGACAACAAAACACATCGTCCGTTTTGAAATGAGAATACTGTTCAGTCATCTTATCAAAATCAACAACAATGTTTTCCAGTTTGGGATGTTGGAAATCTAACGGTTTACGTGTGATTGCTTTTACCAGATTATACTGATCATTTTCCAACAATAGTTGAAGTAGATGTTTACCAATCAACCCGGTAGAACCGGCAATCAATGCAGTTTTCATTTTCTGAATTTAGTGGTGTTAGTGGTGCCACCGCTTTTTGGGGTGGCCCCACTGCGTTCTCTTTAAAATAACTGATGGGTTTACTTGTTAAAATCAGATAACGCATGTGGAAACGGATAAAC
>JANMRZ010000066.1:0-52804 GCA_031388805.1 Chryseolinea sp. | reverse complement strand
AGTAGCCCCAGTCAATAAAAGGTCATAAGGACCTCCAACGGGTATAGCGCTTCCTGCCAGGAAAGAAGCATTTGAATTCCTGGTTAGAACTGCACCGCTTCCAAATCCTAGACCTGAGGTATTTGCAACTATACCATCCAGTAAATCAAATGTGCCGTCTACCGTTAGAGAACTATTAAGGGTAACCAAAGTTCCGGTAGTAGCCCTGTTTAAAACAAAAGTACCTAGCGTATTTCCTCCGGCATCAAACGCAATGGTACCTAAAATACCAGCATTCAAAATATTCAATGTTGAAGAAGAGTTAGAGGAGAAAAATCCTCCATTATTGGTAAGCTGACTGTTTAGCGTTAAGGATTGATCTTCAAAAAAGAAAATCGTTCCCGAGCCTAAGGTGAGATCATCCGTAATCGTAGTTGATCCATTCACATCTATACTACCGGCTGTAAGAACCAGATCATTCGTAATTGCCAATGATCCATCCGTTTGAACTGTACCGTTGGTAATTGTTAAAGTATTTGTAAGCACTGTATTTCCTGAAACAACGAGATTACTTCCATTTGTTAATGTCACACCTCGCCCATTAAGATCTCCGTTAACTGTAACATTTCCTGCTGTAATGCTCATCAAACTTGAAGCCGCGTTTGTGTTGATGTTTAATGTTTCGTTAAATGTTATCGCACCTGTTCTATTGTTTGTCAGCGTTTCCAATGATGTTGGATCACTTAACGGTACTACAAGATCGCCTGAACCATTGATCGTTACGTTACTGTTGACACCTGTAAAACTGATTAACCCTCCTCCTGTGATATCTCCTGCAAAAATCACGTTGGCATTTTGAGTTCCACTCGTTACTGAGATATTCCCACTAAGCGTTAAGTCACCATTGAAGGTTAAGCTTCTTGCTGTCCCTACCGAGGTAAATAGAATATCCCCAGCCTGCAAGTCTGTTGTACCACCAATGGTCAGCGCTGCATTCGAAACAGTCAGATCACCAGTCTGTAAGGTTACATTTCCCAGGATAGATAGCGTAGAGGCAGCTACCTGTGTTACACCTGCACTGTTGTTAATTTCAGTTGTAATTCCTGCTACAGTAGGTTGACCGTTCCCCATAAACTGTGCTCCTGAACCATTATAAATTATTCGTGATCCGGCATTGTAAACTCGATTTGCTGTAGTAACTCGTAAATTACCTGTTGCAGCACCTTGGGCTGTTCCGGTTTGAATAGCTCCTGCAGCGTCAGTCGATTCAACCCTTAGAACTGCATTGTTGCCCAATGTAAAAAAACTCGTAGTTCCACCGGCCAATTGCGATTCTCCAACAACATTCAGTTCATTGTCAGCAGCAACAGTATAGGCTAATGTATTAAGAAGACTTGTTGTTGGAGTCCCTGCCTCAGTAAAGGTATGCACCGTTCCGGCAGAGCCAACAAAATTCAGATTCCCTCTTCCCGTTGCACCCCCATTAAAAATTCCAGCCTGCAAGTCGAAGTTTCCGGAAAGGTTAATCGTTGCGGTACCACTACCCGAATCAGAAAGCCTCATATATCCAGCCGATAGATTTTGCGTGTAATCCCCAGCGACATTAACAATACACGTTCCGGTTGTACAAAGACCTATTCTGGCATCTCCACTCAAGTTGAAATTTTCACTAATCGTAACCGTTCCTGCTCCAGTTGTTGCAAACCTTACAACTCCGGTCGTTCCGGTTGACACTACATCAAGATTTCCCTGCACCGTTGTTAATAAGCCATTAAGAGCAAGGGTTGCCGTCTGAGCAGCACAATTCCATTCAACATTTCCAAAACTCTGTCCCCAATTGCCAGCAGCAGTGGCGGTCGTGAGGGTAGTATAACCCGTTATCCTAATAGTGGAAGCGGCTCCTTGTGTTCCATCCCATACTGCTAAGGGAATTGATCCCTGTGTTGTGGTGTATTGATGTTCATAAATACTTCCGCTTTGAAATGTTGTCGTAAGTGTAGTACTTCCTGATATTACAGCACTGTTGGCATTAATCAATGTGCCCGATACATCCAGTACTGCTCCTGACGAAATTGTTAAATCATTACCTGTACCATTCGCTATTGTGACAACGCCAGTGGCATCAATTATAAGTGAAGCTCCGGTAGATATCGTGGTTTGATCAATTGAAACCGTATATCCGGATGGAACGCTAACATCGTGACTGACAATAATAGAAGTAGAATTTGAGGCATCTGGCACAACTCCACTCCAAGTGAGTGGGTCATTCCATGATCCTGATTGGCTTGATGTAATTGTTTGAGCATTGGAGTTGCTAAAAAATACTATTATCCCGGCAAATACCAACAATACACTTAATTTCTTCATATTTAACTTCCTTACAGTTAGAGCAAAAGTAGCTATAAATCCCATCATTATTAGTTTACTACAGTGGTTAATTCAGTGCAAATCCTACATGTAACCGTTTACGGAGGACATTAAGATTGTTGAATTACATGGATAATCTCGGCTTGGTGCAGAAGTGCATCATGATCCGAAGGAAGGCATAAACCTAATTCAAACAAACGGTCTGATACACTATTCAACATGGACTCATACCGATGAAAAACCGGTTGTCTGTGCATGGGATTCCACATCAACCTTGCTTCCATATTCTGGGCTCTTAAGTTTTGCATTACTTCCCTACCCCCAAATTGCTTTAAAGTCTTATCGCGATGGATCAACACAGTTGAAAACCAATGATTAGGTTGGCTACCTTCTTGCTGTTCTTGAAACTCAAAACCTGGAAGATTAAACAAAGCAGTGTGGTAGTTTTCGAAAATGGTCTTTCTATTCTTAAGCTTATTCGGTATATCCGCCCATTCACTCAAACCCACGGCAGCATTCATCGGTCCCATTCGATAGTTGAAGCCCATTTCGTTGTGCTCATAATATGGTTTATTCTCCCGTGACTGCGTAGACCAAAAAAGTATTTTCTCATAATGCTCTCTGTTATCCGTCAGGATTGCACCACCACCAAAAGTGGTTACAATTTTATTGGTGTTGAACGACAATGTCCCTATCTCACCAAATATGCCTACATGCTTTCCTTTGTAGTAAGATCCGATTGCTTCTGCCGCATCTTCAATAATGGGAATACCATAGTGTTGACTTATCGCTACAATCTCATCAACTTTTGCTGGCATTCCATAAGCATGAACAAGAATAATCGCTTTAGGTTTTTTGTTCTCATGGATTAATTTCTCAACGGCTGCCCTCAACAAAACCGGATCCATATTCCAGGTTTCCATCTCGCTATCAATAAAGAAAGGAATAGCACCTAGATATAGAATTGGATTTACAGATGCCACATAGGTAAAAGTAGAGACCAAAACATAATCGTCTTTAGTTACTCCTAATGCTTTTAATGCTAAATGAATTGCCGCTGTGCCCGTGTTCAATGCCACTACATATTTAGAACCAGTGAACGCTTTAATCTGGCTTTCAAAATCTTCAATGATGTCGTTGTGATGACGATCCCTATAACCCTCCAGTGTTGTGGCTATCTTATTTGCATCAATTGGATTGTATGAAAGGTTAATACGGAATTTCATTTCGATCTAATCTCAGTTCGTTTCTTTTGATACAGAAAAGATACAATTAAAAGAATCATTAAGGTAGGATTAATAATCAACCGGTGTATCTGAGATAATAAGGGTGAGGATAATTCACTATCTCCTTCTGTCGATAATTTAATCCAAAAATACAACGGCAGGATAATTAGCAGTTCCACTAAAAAGAGAAAGAATGCAACATTCAGGTATTTTTTCTCTTTGAACAAAATATATATGAAGAAAATACAAATACCATCATTAATTAGAAATCGTATTACCTTGTTCACCACAAATCCGGTATACGGCCAAACCGAATCGGACAATCCAAACCAACTTTGAATACACCGGAAATAATTAAGCTTCTGAAAAATAAAAACCATTGCCAGCATCAAGCAGGTCAATCCTATCAGATAAAACAGTTTAACTTTATTGTTCAATTTCCTTTGTTCGATTTGTACTCAACTTCATTACCCAAATAATCCACAGTACAATGACAACAAGATATAGTGCAGCAGTAAAAAAATACTTATGAATGTAGTAGAAGTAATGTGTATTCTGCTGGGCCGCGACATACAACAATATTATCCGGAGTAGATTAAACAAATGAATGACCAGCAAACCCAAAGGCAAAAACCAAAGCATTCGTTTCGGATATCCACCATAGGCAACCAGGAACGCTACAAACACAATCATGACATTTAAACCATTGCACCCCTCAAACACATTAATCACCCTCTCCCCATTATTTTTCATGGAGATACTTTTCTTACCTTCATTTATTTCAATGGATGATGCAATACCCAGTATATTTTGAACATGTGAAGTTTGGTTCGTAACCCAATAAGTAATGGGATCAGGTTGCGCTACATATGAATCAATAAAAACTCCATACAGGATGTTGGCGCAAAAATAAATCGCAAGGAATTTCCCAAGAAACAGAAAGGAGTATTTGAAATCACGGAACATAACTTAAATCTCTTTAGCTGGAACTCCTACCAGCGTCACGTCACTTCTTGAATCTTTTACAACAACAGCACCGCCTCCTACCTTACATCTATTACCGACTGTAATGTTTTGCAGAATACGAGCCCCTGAACCAATCAGTGTCGATTCACCGATCTTCACATTCCCGGAAATGCTACAGGCAGGCATAAGTGTACTGAAACTACCGATTTGAACATCGTGCCCAATCGTACAGGCCAGATTTACAATAACAAACTCATTAAGGTGAACATTGGTTGTGAAAATATTTCCTGCTGTAATAATACAACCTCTGCCAAATTGGTTTGTTCTGTCATCACCCAAAAAATTGTGTGGATGTTTTATTACAGGAAAATCGAGCTTGTCATTTTTAATACTCTCCACAATTTCTTTTCTCACAACAGGATCTGCTATTGCTATTATCAAGGACAGCTTCTCTCCTGCCTGATTGAGTTCTGATAAACCACCCAGAATTTTAAAGCCGTCAACTTCGCTCCCTTCTGGCAATGCGTCATCAAAAAAACCAATCAAGTTCCAATCATTCTGAGCTTCATTAATCTGTCGTATCATCAGCGCAGTCTCACGTCCTAATCCCCCGGCACCAAAAATCGCTATGTTATGTGCCATGACTTCCTGTAAATTTTTTTTCCAAAAGAGAAGTGTCCTTTTTAAACGACAAGAGAAGAAAAATTGTCTTCAATACAATCTTCAAATCAAATGCAAACGACACCTTTCGTACGTACTCCAAATCAAACTTAAATTTCTCTTCCCAAGATACTGAATTACGTCCATTTACCTGAGCCCAGCCGGTTATGCCAGGCCTTACATCATGACGTCTTTTCTGTTCCTTTGAAAATAAAGGTAAGTATTCTAATGGCAGCGGGCGCGGACCAATTAATGACATCTCACCTTTCAGCACATTAAAAAGTTGAGGTAGTTCATCCAATGAAAGAAAACGCAATATTGTACCGAACGCAAATCTTCTGTCTCTTTCTTCTGAAACTTTTAGTGTCCTGAATTTAATCATGTGAAACGTTTTGTTGTTTTGCCCAATCCGTTGCTGCACAAAAAAAACAGGAAAGTTGAATGTAACGAAATACAACAAAATCAATAGAATAAAAATCCACGACGTAAACACCATCAACAAGACAGAAAACATTATATCCATTAACCGTTTGGAATATTTTACATAAACCATTACGTATCTTTTTTAAAGATGGAAAAAACGGTCATGAAAATAATTTTCAGATCAAGCCCAAAAGATTGATGTTGGATATAGTGGCGATTCAGTTCTAGTTTATGCGGCATGATTTCACGAATGTAAAAACCAATCGGGTCAGTCTTTCCTTCCAGAAGTTCATTCTCATTCCGATATTCAATGGAAGCAAGATCCGTAATGCCGGGCCGCACGAGTATGACATCGCGTTGCTCTTTCGTGTACAAATCAACAAACTTCTTCAGTTCAGGTCTTGGCCCTACAAGACTCATATCACCCCTAAATACATTAATCAATTGAGGCAACTCATCAAGTTTATATTTCCGAAGGTAATATCCAACTTTGGTAATACGAGGATCGCGTTTACCCACCGTGATAGCCGCAAGTTTATCAGCATCCGTGTGCATGGTGCGAAATTTAAAAAGATGAAATAGCTTCCCTCCTCTTCCTACACGTTGTTGCAAATAAAAGATTGGACCTCTTGAATCAATCTTAACGATAACCGAAATCAAAATCAAAAAAGGAACAAGAAAGCACAAGCCAATAAATGAAACGACAAAATCAAAAACACGCTTAAGCATGATGTAAAATGGATTGATAGGCGTTCGCTACAGAGGTTACAATGTATCTGATCTTTTCTTCATCGAGCTGAGGATAGATGGGCAATGAAATCTCCCGCGAATAATGATAAAAGGCTTTTGGATAATCATCCATAACATAACCCCGCTCCTTAAAAACAGTGAGCAGTGGTAAAGGCTGAAAGTGAACATTCACTGAAACACCTGCAGTTGTTATGTGATCGATCATTTGATCACGCTGCTGTTCAGAAATCGATTTGATGCGCAGCGCAAATAAATGATAAGATGATTTTTTCTCTTCACGATCAACAGGTGGAAGTTCAGCCCAGCCATGCTCTGAAAACAAGCTTGCGTATAAATCGAAGACCCTTTTCCGTTCAGGTAAAATCAGATTCTTATATTTTTTTATTTGCGCTAATCCAATGGCCGCACATATATCGGGCATGTTCATTTTAAAACCCGGATAGACGATGTCATATCTCCATCCTGCACCTTGGGTTTTTGCCAAGGCATCTTTTGTTTGCCCGTTCAACGACCACAACTTAAGTTGCTTATAAATTGCTTCACGATTAAAGGGATTCGGTAAGTTGATACACATGGCACCACCTTCTGCTGTTGTCACATTTTTTACAGCGTGAAATGAAAACACACTAAAGTCTCCCCAATTGCCAATGGGCTTGTCGCCATAAAATGCGCCATACGAATGGGCTGCGTCTGAAAGGATCATAATCCTTCCCAATTTTTTTTGGTTGTCGGTTGCCGCCTTAAATTGTGATTGAACATTCACTTCCTGAACCAAATCAAAAATCGGCTGATAATCACATGGCCATCCGGCAATATCTACTGGTATAATTACTTTTGTTTTCTCGGTTATCTTTTTTCGAAGTTGATCAACGTCTAAATTAAAATCATCTCCGCAGTCTACCATTACAGGGGTTGCACCAAGGTGCATAACCACCAGCGCTGTAGCAGCATAGGTATAAGCAGGAATAATAACTTCATCGCCCCGCGTTACACCGTACCAATGCAAAAGCAACATTAATCCGGAAGTTGCTGAACTACAGCATGCCACATGTTCTAAGCCTACATTTTCAGCTACTAGTTTCTCCAGCGCCAACACTTTAGGACCGGAAGTAATCCAACCACTATTCAGTGTTTCAAGCACTTCATTTTTTACATCATCATCAATATAGGGAGGGGAGAAAGGAATTTTCATGAATAGAGTTCAATTATTTTTTTAATGATTCGATTGGATGTTTGCCCGTCCCAGAGCTCTGGAATTTTGCCGGTCTTCCATTCATGGTTTAACAAAGAAGTTAAAGCAACCGGTATCTTATCGTAGGCCTCACCGATCAGAATATTCGTACCAAGAGCAACTGTTTCAGGACGCTCTGTAGTGGTTCTTAAGGTCAAACAGGGTTTATGCAAATATGTTGTTTCCTCTTGTATGCCTCCACTATCCGTCACTACTCCTAATGAATTCTTTACCAGGAATAAAAATTCCAAATAGCCGAAAGGCTCACACGTTTGAATAGACGAAGGTATAATGATCCTCGACAATACCTTTTGTGTTCGTGGATGAACAGGAAAAATAACAGGTATCTCTTTTGCTGCCTGATGAATCAGATTTAACAAACGTTCAAGGTTTTGACTATCGTCAACGTTGGAAGGGCGGTGAAAGGTAAGAACAAGATACTTCTCCTTTTTCAAACCTAAACTTGAATAAACTAAAGGTTCCTTAAACTTATGTTCCTGGGCAATAAGTGTATCAATCATGGTATTGCCTACCCAGAATATCTGCTTAGGATTTACGCCTTCCTTCACTAAGTTATCACCAGCTTCTGGGGTGGTAGTAAAAAAGTAGTCGGCAATCGAATCCGTTACCAGTCTGTTAATTTCTTCCGGCATAGTTCGGTCGCCAGAGCGAATGCCCGCTTCAACATGGGCAACGTCAATATTCAATTTCTTTGCAACGATAGAGCATGCAAGTGTTGAATTCACATCCCCGACTACCATTACCAAATTCGGTCTATGCTCGAGGAGTTCCTTTTCAAAACTAACCATAATGGAGCCAGTTTGCTCAGCTTGCGTTCCTGAACCTGCTTTCAAGTTTGCATTGGGTTCTGGTATTCCAAGATCACGGAAGAAAGACTGGCTCATCGCATCATCGTAATGCTGACCAGTGTGTATTAACCGATATGCAATTGCTTCACCTTTACTTTTAGCTAACTCCAGTGCTTTAATAAGCGGTGAAATCTTGATAAAGTTAGGGCGCGCGCCTGCGATTAATGTTATTTTAATGTTCATTCAATAAATTCTTTTCAATTTTGATTCTACGTGTTTTGTCTCTAACACTTTTTACTTTAAGGATAACTCTATTTCAAAGCATGTTCTAGAAAGGTTGTTTTCTGAATGGACTACTATCGCTATCTATTTTACTTTCAAAAGTATTAAAAAAGACATTGGTTGCTTTGGTTCTTAAAAGATTGATTAAATCGATTTAGTGATGGGACGTGCAGGATTACCTACTAAACTTAAATCATCTCCATAGGTATGAATTACTAATGCGCAAGCACCAATTTGTATATTGTTTCCTAATTTAATAGGGCCTAGAACTACTGCGTTTGCACCAAGGCTGCAATTATCACCGATGACAAAGTTTCTCTCGGTAGTTCCTTCTCTTGCTCCTATTATATTTCCTCCCGTCAATGTTAAATTCTTGCCGATGATCGATCTTCCAGAAATAACTATTCCAGGAGAAGTATGAAGGATTAATATGCCTGGTCCGATGTCTGCATGATAGTTAATCTCACAATTGGAATAGGCATAAAGCAAATTAAGGACTGGGCTTACTATAATTCTAAATGCAGACCAGAACTTACCTAACCCAAGGTACATTCCTCTTTCAAATCGGTAGATAAAAATTCCAACAGCAATTCTACTCCACCACATATATAACAGTCTCCACTTTTGTTCTCCACAAATGGTTCTATAATCTTTTATCAGATATCGGAGTTGCTGTAACATCTATATTTCTCTACTTATTATGAGTTAGTATTTTCCATCGATGCAGGATCAATTCCATTGTTTCTCCATGGTCGTTGATTGCTTAGTCGAGTTAGCAATCACCCACGCATTTTTTTCATACGACTTGATTGCCTTGATGTTGTTTGTCAGAACGGTTAGCAGCATCTTCTTATATCCAAGTTCAATTGTCTTGCGTTCAAACTCCTGCAACAGCATCGAACCATATCCCTTACCCTGTTTATCTGCTCGAACTCCAATAACAATTAGCGCAACATAAGGTACAATTATACCCGAAGTTTGATTTTGTTTCTTTTGATCGGCCCTGAAGAATCGCTTTAATCGTGTCCATAGATTCTTTCCAACAAACAAATATTTCGCTCTCAACTCAGGATGGAACATCAACCATGGCCGATGCAGAAATGCGCGGATACCTTCATCAAAACTATATTGAGCCATGCTGGAAGCAGAACCCATTATTGCCATGTTACCCTCTTTAATCACACCACCACAATACCCCATCACCAAATCTTCTTCTTCCAAAAAAAATAAAAAGGTACGGTCTAAGGAAAGATACCATCCAAGCATTTTCGTCACATATCGTGTACCCAAAGCACTTGACAATGACTTTGGGAAAGCTGAAATATGACATTCTGCTATTCGGCTAAGATCAGATTCAAGCGCCTCTTTAATGATCATACCTTATCCTTAACCCATTGCAAACTAAGGGAAACTCCCACCGGTAATTTTATTCGGGCAGAATGAAATAGCTCTTCCGATTTCATAATTTGAAATAAAGCGTTATTCAAAATACCTGGATTGAACTTTTCAAAATCAGAATGCATGGATTCGTTTTGCTTGCGACTGAAAATATTCGAAAGCTTACGGGCCAGAAAAATGGGGACGAATAAAATTGAATTGAAATACGAGATGAACTTTACCGCACCCCCCTTCACAGACTGAAATGTTGTCAGCAAAGAAGATTGGGTGTAGCGTCTGAAGTGATGATTGATTTCATCGTGCTCACTCCAAAGGCTCATGAAGGCGGGCACGGTTACCATTACTGACCCACCAGGTACACAAACGCGGGCCATTTCTTTCGCAGCAAGTTTATCATCTTCCACGTGCTCGATAACGTCAAAGGCACAAACCAAATCAAATTGATTGTCCATGAAAGGAAGTTGCAGTATCGATCCCTGAATGATTTCAAAATCAACTTTGTCCTTAACAAAGTCAATACAATCTTGTTCATACTCTAATGAGGTAACATCACCCATACGTTGAAGCATGGATGTGGTTGCACCCGTTGCAACTCCTACATTCAGAATTTTTAGCTTTCGCTCCTTCGCTACATTCTTTACGATATACCAACTCAAAATCTCACTGCGCGCTCTGAACCACCAGTGGTTCCGCTCATAATCATAGTATGATTTATAATACGCTTTATCCATGCATTATTTTCTTATTACCAATCTTTCGTTTTACAATAAACAATGGTCTTCCCCTTACCTGATCGTAAATCCTGGCTACATATTCGCCAATTACTCCAAGGCAAATCAACTGAACTCCACTAAAGAGCACAATGGCTACAATTAATGCTGTAAAGCCTTCAGGAACTGCCCCAAAAAAAATCTTCTTCACCAACACGTAACTGAGATACACAACCGAGAGTAAAATTGTAAAAATGCCAAGCTTTGTAATCAGCTTCAACGGAACATCACTAAAATTAAAAATCCCATCGTATGCCAGTTGAAAAAGTTTTTTGAATGTATACTTCGGCTCTCCAGCTTGCCTTTTCTGACGTTCGTATTCAACACCAATCTGTTTAAATCCAACCCAGGTTCGCATACCACGAATGAAGCGACTTTGCTCTGGCATAGCCACAACAGCATCATTTACAGTCCGGGTCATCATACAAAAATCGCCACTATCAAGCGGTATATCCACTTCGCTAATGCTCTTCAGCAGTCGGTAAAAAAGCCAATACGCACTTCGTTTGACAAACCCCTCCTTTCGCTTTGTGCGAACAGCAAACACTACATCATATCCTTCCTTTATTTTATCATAAAAGGAAGTGATCAACTCGGGTGGATCTTGCAGATCTCCGTCAATGATCATTACGGCATATGTTCCGGACGCAGCTTCCATTCCTGCCGTCACAGCTATCTGATGACCGAAATTTCTGGATAGAAAAACTGATGTGTAATTGTCATTGGTCATGGCAAGAGTCTCCATTAACACCGGGGTGTTATCACGACTACCATCGTCTACCAAAACAAACTCCACCAGAAAGGGTAAGGTGGATGCCAATGTCTCTAGTCGTTCTATCAGACTGGGAAATACACTCTCTTCATTATATAGCGGTACAATTACAGAAACTTCGGGTGTCATGCTTTCCATTTAAACTTTCCAAAGGTAAGAGGAATGGGAAAATAGTGAGCGATAAATAACGAAGATAATACAATCATTATCGGCCGAACAGGAAAAAGATAGCGTTGTTCCATATAAATAATGCCATGAAAGACAATGAGGGCTGCCCAGGGCATCACTAAAATCCCAACCTTATGGAAGTTACCAGTACGGCATAAGTACAAGGCTGACAGTACCAATAATGAAAGGTTAAAGAAATTCAGAGTGAAATGAAATAACCAATAAAACCATTTTCCTTTCAGTGGACCTACTCCAAAACTTTTCTTCTCCACTGAGCTTATTTGCAAGGTGTGTCCGAATACGGATCGCACTAAAAATTGCTTCATCGATACAATTGGGTGGTTGACCATGTCGTGAATCAGAAAATCATAATACACATCAGACGATGAAGTTGCCTGACTTGACTTTAATTCATTCAACTTTTGTTGCCAATGCTGGTAGTCTTTACTATCCGGACGTATGGCATCATCCCAAAAGCGCCAGTCCCATGTTTCATCGCGAAATTGATAACGACCAATCATGGCAACATACCCCAAATATCCTTCTTGCTTAATCGTCTGCCGCTTGTTGGGCAATTGCTTAACCAATGTTGTGATGGCAAACAAAACGACTACAACACCAATCCATGTGATCAAAAATTTCTTCCAAATCATCCGGAAGAAATCGCTTTTGCGAACAAAGGTTTCCCACAATGCAAATGCTAACTGTAATGGTAAAACGAGAACAGCATTTGGCCGTGCCAGAACGAGACACAGTATACCGCTTCCGAATATAAACCACGAACTATTAGATTGTTTGGCATAAACTCTTGAGTAGCCATACACCATCACACAACATCCAAAAAATGCGAGGCCTTCTGCTAATATTCCTAAACTATAGTAGACCTGTAGCGGCAAAATAAAAACAAAGAGCACCGCGATCTTTCCTGCCCGCTCGCTTCCAAAATTTTCACATGAAGCTTTGATCAGGAAAACGGCAACAGTCATGAACAAACCCGTCCACAAAATTCCAGCTAACCAATATTGATTGTCTGTTGCGTGCGGCCCTGCTAAAAAATAAGGTACGATATAAAACAAAACAGGTCCCGGTGCTTTGGTAATGGAAATGGCATCGTAGTTTTCCTGCCCCCAAAGAACCTGCGCTATTATTTTGGCCTCCGCATGAAAATCATAATCACCAAAGGGCTTGGCTTTGAAGGGTGCATTGGCTATGGCAACATAAAGCGCAAGCGAAAGCACACAAACAGCAATATCGAAGCGACTGATTTTGGAAAATAACTTTTGCATTATGTCGTGGCGTCTGGTTTTATCACTTTGGCTTGAAGATACGAATCAAAGTCATCGATTTGTTTTGCACGATCGAACTTGCGCACCGCTACATCGCGACAATGATGCTTTAAGCTATCCCTCCCAGTCTGATCTTTGCTCGCATACGTTGCAATGTTTTGTATAAGCGTACTCCAATCACCCGGTTGATTGACCCAACCCAATTCATTTTCGTTAACGATCCGCGCACCCTCTCCTTCTCCCGAGAAAAATATCGGAAGACCGGCTGCCATTGATTCATAAATTTTAGATGGCACTGCTCCGTAAATATTTTTAACCAACGCCACTAAGGTGGCATCATATTTTTTTAAAATATCAGGCATGTTATCCCTTGGAATCACACCAAAATATTGAATACCTCTATTCGGATTAGCTTTTAGAAATTCTTCGATGCGTTCTTTGTCAAAGCCATTTCCATAAATATGAAACTCTGCTCCTGCCTTTGAAAAATCAACGGCCTCGCAAAGAGGAAAGATTCCTTGTGCCACACCGAGCAAGCCGGCATAGACAATGCGTATGGGTTCACCAACAGGTCGCTGTTGACGTTGCTCTATAAATCGAGATGTATCGACTCCATTCCGAAATAAATAAACGGGTGATGTTGTACGCGGCTTTATGTATTCTACAATTTCGGCTGATTGTCCTGTGCAGAGATCGGCTCGTCTATATAAGAAGTGTTCTAGTTTTTCAATTGAACGATACAAGACACCTTCGGAAATTGCACCTAATTCCTTTGCGGATAAAGGCCACAGATCCGATACATTCATAATCATTCTGGCTCCGGAAAATTTACTGAGCAGCCACGCTGAAAATGCCAGGGTTAATGGAGGACTTTCCACCATTAAAAAATCAGGCTTCTCTCTGCGCATAAAAAATGCAGAGAACAACGCAGTAAACGAAAACGACAACATGCTTAAAATTCTCGGGAAAGCACGAGCACTGTTGGAAGCATATATCCAATAGCGTTTTACATCAATGCCTTCAACCTGATCATCGCTGAAAAATTTCCCCTGATAATCTTTGAATATTTTTCCGGTAGGATAATTCGGCATGGCCGTAACAATCTTTACCTCCCATCCGCGTGCGCGAAAACCTTTGGCTAATTCGAACAGTCGATTCTGTGGAGCACCCATCTCCGGAAGAAAGTATTGCGTCAGGATAACGATCTTCATGTTTTTAGTTCTGAATAAAAATGTTTGATCTTCCCCGAAGCGGGACGCTGAATCTTCTCAACCCGGTTAATCTTCAATATCAATCCAGGCTCCAGGTATAAATCCATTTTATCACGGATATCTTTTGTTTCCTCCGGTGTAAGTGGTCGGTCGCTTACCACATCGAATTCAAAACTATTCAATTCCGTTTGACGGATGATAAATTCTTTCAGCACGCCACTCGATTCCAGAATACTCCGCGATACATAATAAAAGGTAAGTCCGGGAGATTTCTTTCCGCTGGGCAATACAATAGTGTCGTTCACCCGACCCGATAATGTTTTCAGCACAAGTCCACGATCGTCTTCTTCAAGTGTACCGATGTCTCCAATATCATAGCGGATAAACGGCATCGCTTTGTTATGCAAAGAGGTAATCACCAACCTACCCGACTCTCCCATTGGAAGAACACGATTGTCTTCGGATAATACTTCAACAAATAAATTTGATTCATTAATCGCCCATCTTCCGTGAATGTCTTCAATAGCAATGACGTCAAGTTCGGAAGCACCATACTCACGTATTACTGGCACACCCAACGCCTTTTCAATTATTTGCTTATCCTCTTCACGACAAACTTCTGACGTAACAATACAGCGCTTCACTGTGGGGCAAATCTCTACCAAACGAATTCTTTTTCTTAATAAGAATTGAGAGAACAGCAAAACGGAATTCGTATATCCATATACATAATGAATTTTTGTCTTGCGGAATTGTACAAGAAATTTTTCCAGCATAATATCGCCCATATCAAATACCGGAAAGCGAACACGGTGCATAAAAAGATCTTTTACTTTCTCTTTTGTATATGAGATTTTATCCAAGGGTATTCCATAAAACCGCGCCTGCCAATCGCCTGGATTAATGTTGAGCGACTGATATCGCTCCCCAATATAAGACCATGTCAACGCGTGGCTGAATTTGTCTTTTGCAAAAAAGAACGGATGACCCGATGAACCGGATGTGTTGGAAATGTAAACGTCATCTGGTTTATAGCCTTTCGAAATCATGTCAGCAATCGGAGCCTGCAAGTCTTTTTTCTTAATAATGGGTAAGTCATTCCACTTTCCCGGTTGGTTTCCTTTTAACAACTGACGATACAAGGGATTGTACTGAAAATGAAAATCGACCATTTCCTTTTTCAGTTTTTCGATAATCGCTTTCTTCTGATCGCGATTGGAACGGTTGAAGGTATCCAGGTAATTCCGGGCATCCTTCATTGGAAAACCTTTCCATTCGAGTATGGTCTGAAACGATATCACGCTGCAAAATAAGGATTAAGTAAACTGATCCAATGTTCTTTTACAATCGACCAATCGTACTGTTCGACTTTTGTTCGCGCATGCACTTGAAATTTCTGAGCGCGTTCCGGATCATTCAATATCTTTTCAATCGCCTTGACAAAAGTTTCTGCATCATTGGAAGGAACAAGAAGACCATCTTCTTCATGGGTAACCAGAAATGGAATTCCGCCTACATTGGTTGTAATCACAACGAGGCCAAGCGCCATCGCTTCAATAACACTTACTGGATGATTATCAATTGTAGTGGTGTTAATAAAGATGTCATGCTCCAATGCCAGCAACCGAATTTCCTGCTTTGAAAGTTTACCGGTAAACGTAATGCTTGATTCCAACACTTTACTCCTCACAAGTTCGCGGCAGCGCTCAAGACTTCCATCCTTATCAGGACCTACCATGGTTAGATGAACGGAGGGGTATTTTGCTTTTAGTTGCGCCACCACTTCGACTGCTAATTCAGGATTATAAATTTTATGAAAAGACCTGACCCAGAGCAAACGTGGAGATAGTTGCGTTCGGGATTTGAATTTATAATCTTCTATCGGGATAAAGTTCGGAATGAACATTACCTCAACACCTTTCTTTCGCAATGACTCATACATGTATTCTGAAGGAGCCACAACGTGCGCAGCATGCTTCAAAAAAGAAGACGTCATGCCAGGCGATTTCTCCATACGGTTCATAAAATCTCCGCCTCGTATAATGGGAATATAGGGTCTGTTCAAAAAACGACTAAGTATGCCAATGATCCATGCGAAATAAAATCCCTGGTAACTATAGGTGTCGATCAGGATTATCTTTGCTTTTGATCGGTTGCGGATCAATACACCCATCATGTGCAACAGTCGAAGTGTTTTATTCTTTTGATGAGAGGCCGACAACACCGGATAAAGTGTTTGCAGTTTAGGCACCAGCAATTCGATAAAGGATGGATTGTTACCGCTGGCTGAAAGAATATTTCCAAAGTATAAAATCACGATGTCGTCTTTTGAAAAAGCATTACGTGCTCCGATGCAAGGAATCGAAAAATTCTGCTTTTATAAACTGTCTTCAAAAAGAAAAAAGTAAAGCGTGTCCCAAAAAGTCCGAGCAGAGGAAACACAACCGGGTATTGAAATCTTTTAAGACATTTTAATCCTAATCCTTTCGCCTTTTCTATCAGCATATCCGGGTGTATCGTATTCAGACTGTAACCATACTGATCCTTTTTCTCTGATTGAACGAGTGAGCGAAGACGGTAATAAAAATGATCTGTATTTGATACCTGAAAGATCGCCAGTCCGGAAGGTTTAAGTATGGACTCAATCTTTGCCATTATTTTATCTACATCACGCACATGTGCTAAAACACCCACGCAAAGAATGATATCGAATTTCTCTGCAAAAATATGATCCTCAACATTTGCCTGAAGTAATGTAGCATGGTCGCGAAATTCTTCCGGAATACTTTCTTTCACATGTTCGAGCATCGCAGAAGAAAAGTCGAGAAAGCAGATGTTGTTTTCTGCTATGTATGAAATACTTAATGAACCATCTCCGCAGCCAATATCCAGCATACGATCATTGCTTCTTTTACCAAGAAGATCGCGCATGATTTCACTTCGCAGTCGAATGCTGGGTCGGTTGGCCAGGTAAATGGATGCCTGTTCAAAAAATGCTTTCGCCTGTCCTGATTTCGTATCACTCATAATTCCTTTGTGTCTTCTTCATGTCTTTATGACTTCGTGACAACAACATCACTTTCAGAGAATTCAAAAACTTCCCTCCTCAACCGATCAACAAATTTCTCGTATGTAAAATCATTTGCCAACATTCTGGCAGCATTGGATATTTCAGAGAGGTCATGCTCACCATTCAAAATAAAATCGATTGTTTGCTGAATGGTCTCTGGCTTGTTGTCTTTCAGAAAAAAACCATTCACTCCATGCTGAATATATTGTTCTAATGCAGATACATTCGTAACGATCGGTATGCATCCGAAAGCTGCGGCTTCCGCCAATACTTTTGGAAATCCTTCTGAGGCGGAGGGTAGAATCATAAAATGCGATTTCGCATATACATCATTCAACTGATCGCGGTTCAATCCACCCAGGAAATCTATTTTGCACAACGATTTTTTCGCCAGCTCTTCATAGCCTTTTCGACCAGCACCATCGCCTGCCAACAGGAATGAACTTATCTTCGATGATGATGTGAGGAAAGAACATGCTTTCAATAAATTTCCAACACCCTTCGCTTCCTCCAGTCTTCCGGCAAAACAAAAAATGTAAGGAGACTGAAATGTTTTTTTCAAACCATCACGCGAAGCCAATTCCAACTCACTACTTGTAAAGCAAGGATTCTCAAATGAAAGAATGTGTGGTCGTTGATCGGGCCATCTTCCGTTGATGGTAACCTTTGAAAACGCAGCGCGCAATACTAACTTCTTTTGAAATCTGTAAAAAAAGGGTGACTGATCTGCTGCCCAATTTCCTGCATACTTGTGCCAATAGGTTTTGTTACGAAAGAAAAAGGAAAGTAAAACAGTTAACAACGCAGGTACTGACGGACCCCGTGTATGAATATTTTTTGATGTGATGAGATAACCCAGTATGGTAATGATGTAATATGGAAGCAATACGATGCTGCGTACTTTCGAAAGAAAAGTATGACCTCCACTCGGCATTAGTAATTTAAATTGAATGGATGGATACGTAGTAGGGCGACCATTTCCAAAAACATAATTGGGTCGATTAAATCCTACCCAAATTACTTCGCTAAACAAAACGGCCACTTGTTCTATTTCACGTAAGGTAGGTTCGTAAATATTTATATTACCCTGTTTGTCGTACCACATGGGAGTATCGGAGATGATCAATAATTTCTTACTACTGCCCATCTTGTAGAACTTTGCTATAAATTTCTTCACAAGCCTTAGCATATTTCGCAGAAGAATAATACTGCCCGAACAATTCTTTTAAAAACGCTGATGTATAGTTCACTTCATTTCGAACTATTGACTTCATTTTGTTTGTCCAACTCACTACATCAAAATCATTCTGAAAATAAGCTGGCAGGTTGTTGCTCAATTGTTCTGACACTTCTCCTGTTTGAAACGAAAGAAAGGGCAATTGATTAGCAAGATACTCAATCAAAACCAAGGGTCCTGTTTCAGATGTTGCTGTGTGTATTGCTGCATCATAGTTGGGTATCTTATCCCTGACTGCTGAATCATTCACGATGAAATTGACATTTTCATCTAACATCAATTGCGATGATAATAATTTTAACTCCTCCAGATAAGTTAGGTCTTGGTCTCTTCCATAAATGTCTAACGTAATTGGAAATTCTGTTACTAGATTCCGAATTACATGTAAAGCAAATTCAATATTCTTCGTTCGTCTGAAATTTGAAATCATCATTACCTTATAGGAATGATGACCCGGCTTCGTGTCTTTAAAATCGATGGTCACAATATTCGAGAGAAGAAAAATACGTGCTAAATCAATTCCCGTATACTTTCTTGCCCAATCAACCAGTTGTCTACTGACACCTATATAGTATATTTTCTTGCTCAACCAACGTAAATAAAATGGAACACGTTTGTCAAAATCAATATCGCCCCAATGATCATGGAAGACTACCTTTGTTTTCGAGGCGAAAAAGAGATTGCAGAAAAAATAATAACGAAGCACGTGTCTCATGTGCAGGTGAACGAGATCATATTCATTGACCGCTTTAATAAAACTCCTCGCTGATAAAAGACTATACTTATTTGTTCTGTTTAAATTCAGTTTGGCTATGCCTTCAGCAAGATCATCCGCTAATGGCCCCGAACCGACCAAGGTCATTACAGTAACATCATGACTGTTCTTTTGTAACAGATTGGAAAGATCGACCAATACACGCTCTGCACCACCACGATTTAAGATATCAGTCACTTGAAGAATTCTCACAGCTTTACACGTTGGAGTGCTTGTAATTTCTTTGCTTCCCGAATAGAGGCATATAGTTTCACTGGCGCAAAAAGCCAAAGCAAAATTACCTGAGTCCAATTCTGACGGTAGGCAGCTTTAAAAAAGAAACGCAGATATACATATTTCCAAAATCGTTGAGGGTAATACTTTTGAACTGTATAAGTTTGGCTGGGTGGAGGGTAAGCTCCTGTTAGCGTTGTTTTGAACCGCCACCATACGCCAAAAGTTCTCAATCCTCCTGTACTTGCTTTAAAATGAATGCGGATGGACTCCGGATTAAAAACAATGCCGATGCCTTTCAGATAAATACGCGTTCCCAAATCATTATCAGCACCCGGACCCTTATCAAAGGCTTTGTCAAAAAAATTAACCTCACGAAGTATTTTCTTGTGCATAAAACAATTGCCTGTATCCAATACATCCGCCTGATGATAAAAATTGATCGAGTACGGCAAGTCACTAAACTTTTGTCCTGGTGACAATGATGCTCCAGTTGACACGAAGTATTCGCTCTGTTCCAAAAAGTTAATGTGTGCTTCGGCCATATTGGGCAACGCAACACTATCATCATCAAAAAGTAAACACCACTCGTGTGATGTATGCGACAGCGCTCCATTACGTGCAGTTGATTGTCCTTTTACATCACTGTATACAACAATCACTTTTTTCGGATCAAACTTTTCGAAAACAGAAGGATCACGCTTTTCAACATCGGTCTGATCATAGATTATAATCTCAGCCGGTGGTTTGCTTTGGGTCAATAAACTTTCAATGGCGGCAGGTAAATAATCGTACCGATCAAGGGTTGGGATAATGGCTGAATACTGCTCAATTTTCTTTTGAGGTCCGGTGGTTAATTTCCAACATGGATCACCTGTGAAAAATAATTGAGCCGGTGATACTACCTTCATTGCCCGTCTGTACGCTTGGGCAATTCGCCACCATCGAATGGAATGAATTAATTTATAGGCAAGCCATGTAATGGCCGCCTTTCGGTGAATGGTTTTACGTGCAAATAAAAAATCGTTGTAATGATCTGACCATGCGCTTGCTAAATTTTTCGCTGGCAATGACGATAGGAATAAAGGTTCATAGAAAACAGCACCGCCTGAACGCATTACTCTATACACAAAATCCATTACACTAATATCGTTGCTGGTATATTGCGAAGAGAAACCCTGAAGTCTGTTCCATGCCGATTTTTTAATCAACACAACATGAGAAGAAGCTTTCCAGCTTATACTTCGCTGATCAGTCGGCAGGCTTAAGAAGAACCAACTCAATGCCGTAATCTGCAACGGCTGTAAAAGTTCTTGTGAATTAAATTTGAAGCCTGCATGCAGAACATCTCCGCTCCACTGATTTGACTCAATGAACGTATAGTTGATAGATGAAATCAAGGCTGCATCAGCGAGCAAAAGAAAATCTACTTTACATTCTGACATTGCATCGACAGCCGATTGCCAGTCTGCAAACCCATTTGCGTTTTGAGGCAAGGGTATAGCTTTTAGATCATTATAAAAAAAATACTTAATGCTCCTGCTCATGAACAATGGTTTGGTTTCGCCAGGCTGGATGAAGAAACAACCCGCAAACGACAAAGAAAGTACCTAAAAATGTAAAGAGCGCACGGCCGGGGTAAATTATCTCTCCAAAAAAATTAGCTGCTAAAATACCAAACAGCAGTCCAACAAATTCGCTTGAAAAAGTATAGGATTCTTTTGAATTCGCATTTCGCATGGAGCGTATGGCCAGCCTTACTAAATGAAACAAAAAGGCAAGGTAAATCGACAATCCAATGATACCGTGTTCAGCAAAAACATTTATATAGGCATTATGTGCAGCGACCGCAAAACCACCAATCGCTCTTGATGCATTTTGAAACCCAGCTCCGAATAGCCAATACTCCGGTTGAGCCATTAAACTTTTCACCGCGTTCTGATAGATGTACCAGCGGTTATCATCTACCCGTTCTAAATAATTTCGATCTTCATCCTCGTCAAAAAATTCGAGCGAAGTCCGGCCAATATCTTTATGTGAGTTAATAGAGCGGTACAATAAAATTTCCTGCACCGTTAATTTATCCGGATTGGGGTTACTGTCTGTATTGAAATAAGTAAAAATAAAGAATACTGTCGCGAACAATAATGAAAGTGTTACTACTTTTCCGCGAGAAAAAAGGATAGTGTAGCCCACATAGATTCCCAATACCAACCAACCCGAGCGGCCCTGGCTAACGATCATCGAGTAACTCAAGGGAATAAGTCCTGAAAGAAAAAATAAATACTTTAGCGAAAAATTAAAATTCACTTTCAGTGTCGCGAATACCATAATAATTCCAATGGCCATCACCAGGCTATAATGTGTGTGGTTAGGGGCAAGTGTCGCAGTGCTTAGATAACCTTCGGTGCCCTGCCAGTAAGCAGAATAGTAGTCTGGCCAGAAATTAGGAAGAATAGCTACACCTTGCAGCGTGCCTAAAACGGAAATGATAATAATAACCGTTAAGACCGCATCATAAAGAAATTGAAGTTGCCGCCTGTTCGTAATGGCTATGTACATGAATACAAATATAGAGCTGAAACTAAAAAACCGGATGTACCGGATCATTCCAATTAGAAACTTATCCCCTTTTAAAATCCCCAATAAGATAAGTCCGAAAAAACCTACAATGATCCAGTATAAAAGAAATTTATGCGCTTTAGAAAGATTTCGCCAATAGAAAAAAAAGGTTGCGCTTCGCGGAATAATGATTGAGAAGAGAATAATGATAAAAACTAAATCGTATAATCGGATTTCACTTGCGGTAACACCCAATAATACACCTGTTCGCAGCAATGGCAAACAATAGAAGTAGGATAGTGACAACGCCACAACCCAGAAAAAATCCTTTGTCCAAAGAACCTCGCGCGATAATGCTCTTGTCATTCTTCCCGTTATTATTTGTAAAGTGAAAGGTATTGATCCATCGCTTTTTTTAATCCAAACTTTTCTTTCACCATAGCCTGACCATCAATGGCAAGTTTATTCCGGTATTCATTATTCTCTATCAGAGTCGCTAACCCCTTTGTCAATTCATTTATATCGCCCATGGTAAACAGGATACCGGTATTACCAGGCTCTATTACTTCAGCATTACCACTCACATTAGAAGCAATGGCAGGAAGGCCTGAAGCCATGGCCTCAATGAGTGCCAAGGGCAATCCTTCCCAGCGCGAAGGTAATGCAAAACAATCCATGCCTTGTAATAAAACATCCACATCGCTCCGCTTTCCAAGGAAAACGATAGCATCCGACAAGTTCAATTGTGCCGATAATAATTTTAAGGGTTCAAAATCTCCGTTACCAATCAAAACAAGCTTTAATATTTTTGCATATTTTATTTTCAGAATGGAACACGCTTCCAAAATAAATTCATGACCTTTTTGTTTTGAGGCATTTGCCACTACGCCAATGCAAAATTCATGTTGCTCCACACCTATTCGCTTGCGGGCCTCTTCACGTAACTGAGGTTGAGGTCGAAACATTTCAGTGTTTACTGAATTGTAGATAATTGAAAAATTATTCTTTGATACACCCAGTAAGGCCGATATATTTTCCTGAACTTTTCCAGAGACGCAGGTATAATAATCGATAAACGGTCTTGATAAAAAATAATAAAGTCGCAGCCGGAGCTTGGGCAAAAAACTATTCCAGTTCTGATACTCATTTTGTTGCGTGAAAACAATTCGTGTCGCTCCTCCCAATTTGAAGCCCATGGTTTGCCATAACAATGAGAAGGCAACCTGGCTGTGCAATACTCCTCCACCCAATGCACGAATCATTTGTGCGATACGAAATGTAAAGGGTGTGAAACCGGAATTCCGAAGTTTACACTCTACTACCGTTACACCCTGATCTTCTAATGTTTTTAAGAATATACCTTTCTTTTCAAGAATACAGATCACGGAAGGTTTCCATGATGTATTTTTCTTTAAATAAAGACACCAATCAGTCACAGATCGCTCAATGCCTCCGCTCTCCAGCGTTCCTACTACAAAAATGATTTTCCTTTCAGACCTACTTTTGTTAGAACCCATATCCCAGAATAGTGTACGGCAAGCAAAAAATAATTCCTCTCATGGCAGGCTGGTAATTAGCAGGTAAAAATACATTTTTACAGGTATGTGTCCTACATTCGAATGGGTGCAATTCAAATTGACGCGGCATCAGGCCATCCGCCAACTGGCGGATTTTCTTCATTCACTAAAATATTTTCTACCGTAAGGTTCACCCCGCTGGGGTTTAAGTCCCGGAGGGGACGACCCTATGGTAGCGATGCCGGTGAACACAAGGATTAGCTCCGTAGGTGCGACCTTAGCAATAGGCGCGACAAATTGAAATGCACCCATTCGAATGATCAGAAAAAGTTTTTTAAAACTGTTTAACAGAGGAATAACGTTTCTCAGAGGTCGGCACTGCCTGTCCCCATTCTTTGATGGTTAAAGGCACTGCCTTGTAGACGCTATATCTGGCATTTTTAAAAATCAATTCGCCACTTGCAACTGGTCTTGTTTCATCAGAATGCAGAACAATCAAATCCAGTTTTTTATTTAGCATTCTGGTAGTTGTCTTGTAATTTTCTACAATTTCCCAATCCCAGGAAGGAAGCGTACCCGATGCAAACGCTAACACTTCTTTTTGTTTTGCCGGATCATAAAAATAAGTTGAGCTAAATTCTTTTTCAGTTGCGTACAACATTCCAAAAAAACGAACACTGCGAATATGAAGCCACTTCGAAAACCCTTCTTTGGAATAGCCCAGCATAAAAGCAGCATGCGAAATACGTTGCATTTGCTCTGACGCTGAAACAGAAGACTGTGCACCTCTCGGCAGAAAACTATAATGAGGAGTATGTACCAGGATATCGGTTTCAATCCAAAGTTCAGGTGCCAGCACCACGGATGCCGGTTGTGATTTTAAAAATGCAATAACCTCTGTTCGTTCATCATCCCAGCGTGACAGGTTTTCGAAATATCTCCACGACACAAAGGTTTGTGCTACAAAGAAAATAAATGTTACTACGATGGTTACCGAAATCAATTTAGGCAACCACACCCTAACATACTTTTTTATCACAGCAGCAATCAACAGAATAGCAATCCATGCGAACACGCGATCTATACCAAACGACCAGTGCCCAGGCTGAATATTCTTACCGACCACCAATTGCAGATTCATCAATATCGCACAACCCAGTAAAAAACCAATGAGCAAAACCGAATCCGGTTTTATTTTCAATACCAAGAGAGCCATGGTGCTCCACAAAATAATACGAAGCAACAAACCGAAAGGCATCAGATAAAAACGTGCTTCTGTAAGCCCACCCATAAGGGCAAAGCGATAGCCTTCTTCATCGGTAAGTTGACTGTTTTGAAAAAGCAATACACCACACCAACCAACCAACACAACACAAAGAATAATGCTGAGTAATGAATACTTTCGAATATCCGATAAACGCCACCAATGAAACACAAAGCCTGACACCACAACAAACCCGATGGCAAAAGCAAATTGAAACCAGTGATAAAAATAATTAAATGGCAAAAGCAGACATAAACCACCCCAAAGTAAAATATGATTCTGTTTGATTGCTTCGCCTGCTTTCATCTTGCGTACACCCCAAAGCGTGAGCGCCAGCAGGCAGTACAATAATGGATAAAAGAATATGTCGTGTGGATATTGAAGCGGGCCAAAGTGTTCCATATTCTCTGGCGCAAGCATAAGCAAGTCAACGATGTATCGAAACTGATTTCCGGATAGCGGAGGCAATTGTGAAAGTAGATGGAAGAAGGTATAATGTACCAAAGCAACAATTCGGGCGTGGTCAGCTTTAAAACCAAGGGCACGGGCAAAGAATACGAGGCTAAAGTAGGTACTGAGCAAACCGATGCAGCTCCAAAGGAGGTAGGCAGTAACCGGATTAAAAACACGAGCAGTAAATCCTAAAAAAAAGTGAGGCATAGAAAAGGGCACTCGAATCAGGTCATGATCAGGATCAGCCAATACAGCTTCTGTAAATGGATTGAGGGTGCTGGCTACCTTCGACCATTGAACATGGTATGAAAATGCATCGGTATTATAAATTCCAAAATGTGAAGTGTCCCTGATAAAATATAAAATGGTGGCAACCTGAGCCGCAAACAACAACATCCATACATGCTTTAAAAAAAATAACTTCATCAAAAAAAATTAAACGCTGTAAACGATCAAGCAAAAAAACAAATCCTCTCCTGCCTATACTTCTTTTATACTTCCTGAATAGTATCACCTTGTTTGATAGAGCGAAGCGTTTCAGGATACACTTTGCCCATCGCCATCAGTAACACATGGCAACGACCACGGTGCTTCAGAGGAGATGGATCGGTAAGTAGAATATGCTCTTTTAAATAGAATGCATTATAATTATTTTCGCGGCACCAGGCCAGCACCAACGTTATGTTTTGCTCCATGCTTAACTCAACCATGTTGTGCATCTCTACAAAAAAGTCGGGTTTATATTTTTTGGTTGTTTCAATGGCTCCTTGAAGCACTTTACTTTCTGCACCTTCAACATCCACTTTTATCAAATCGGGTGTGCTGCCAAAAAGTGAAACGATCGAATCAATCGTAATTGTATTAACGCGCATGGAGCTACCGTCTTGCTTCGCAGTTTTAGCATGTGAAGCATACATGCTTCCTGCAGCACCTGCGCCCACTGTCCAGAATGTAATTTCATCATCATCTTTATCGCTTACAAAACCTTTGTAGAAATTGACCTGGGATACTAGTTTATTTTCAATGGTATTAAAGGCTGCCTTTGAGAGCGCATGCGTGTTTGCATCAACCAATACCGAATGTTTTACATTTCCCGCGCCAAAACCCAGCATGGTGTGCAATCCAAGATTAGAACCAATATCCAATAAATAAGTTGAGTGTTTGGCCAAGGTATAAAACCAGGCATTGTCATAATCATCGCTGTATGTTCCTTTGGCTAACACAAAGGGCTTATGGTTAATCATAATCGTCTCGGTATCTTCCAAATGTGCCCAACGCAATATCAAACGCTTCAAAAAACTAAACATAGTAGTGTGCTTTTATTTTTCAGTGTAGAATAATCCAAACTCTTTGATCAAACGATCAATTTTAAATTCATCAGCAACGCGTGTCGTAGCGTTAAGCGTGATCTGCTTTCGAGTTTCCAGACTCATGGCGATCACTTGCTCAATTTTATTAGCCAGGGCGATGGTATCCCGTTTGGGTACAATCCATCCCGTTTTTCCATCCAAAATATTTTCGGATAATCCTTCAGCGTTAGTAGCAATGCAGAGCAGACCGGTACCCTGAGCCTCTAGCAACGCATTGCAGAAGCCTTCCTGAACACTCGGCTGAAGATAAAGGTCAGCCGAATTTAAAAAATGAAAAACATCCTGATGCGACAATTTCCCAGCAAGCTCAACGCAATCTTCAAGCTGCAAATCATAAATGGCAAACCGAAGTTCTTCTTCCATTGCGCCTGCACCGGCTATCTTGAATTGAAACGGAATGCCCCTTTGCTTTAAAACGTGCATCGCCAGCAAAGCATAATTAAATCCTTTTTTCCATTCCAGTCGCCCAATTGAAATAATAGAGCACACTTCGTGTATAAATCCCGTATTTGTTTTAACCTGAAGTCTATCTAGAAGAATAGCCGGTCTGATTTTTTGAATCGGTATGGTTGGTGATAATCCTTGCTGCAACGCCAATTGATACAAATCATCCGATATGGTGTGAATTTTATCAACCACCTTCCAGAGGTTCGAAAAACAACCAGGATGTTTTAACGGATACATGCCTATATCAAAACCGCGAAAACTTACGGCCATTTTTGCGCCAATCGAGGCCGCAACATTTTCTCTGCCCAACGCAAAGGTAGAAAACGTAAAGTGCAACCAATCTAAATTCTGCGCCTGTAGAATATGAGCATTAACATACACTGATTTCAAACAGGCTGCTACCTTTTTACCGGATGCTTTTTCCTTCTTCCAGAATTTCATCACCACCGCAGTGCGCGTAAACATAACATAGAGCAATACCCAGGGCGACACCAGCATAAACCGCAATCCTCTCCGAGGGTACGGATTAACATAGGGAAAATCGGTTGCTTCCGTTGAGGCGTTTGCCAGAAAGACTTGAACCACATGCCCATCGCGAATAAGTCCTCGTATCTTCGAAAGAATAAAGGTTTCCGAATACGTAGGAAGCGAAGTATGAAAGAGTCCTATTTTCACAAAGCCAAGATCAATTTAGTGACTCATAAAGGTGAATAAATTTTTGAATCTGTATCGGTTGAGCAAAATCGTTCTTTACTTTTTGCCAGGCATTCCTGCGCATGTGTATTACATCTTGATCAGCCATCTGTTGAAAAGAAAGTAAACCAGCCGCCATCGCCTCAGCATCCCTTCGGGGTACAATCAAACCTGTTTCATTGGGCACCACCACCTCGCGCATTCCGCCACAATCGGTTGATACCACGGGCAAACCAATCGCCATTGCCTCCAGCACAACATTGGCAATGCCTTCTTCCAGACTGGGCAATAAAAAAACAGAATGGCGTTTCATTTCTTCAATCATTTCATGGTATGGAATGCCTTGGATAATGCGCACCGAATCAGTGAGGCGATCATTATGAATGTGATACAGGATGTCATCTGGAATAACGCCTTGTGCAATGATCGTATACTGAAATGCAATCTGCTTCGCTCTCAAAATCTTCATTGCGTCCAACGCATATCCGTATCCTTTCTTCCAATGAAAACGACCCACGGAAAGAATTCGAAGTGGCGTTCGGGCTGGTACAAATTCGGACGTAAACGACTGAATAAAAAATTCAGGAATAGGTGAACAGATCACGCTGATTTTTTCTGCAGCAGCGTCATATTTAGTGGCCACCTGCGCAATGGCCTGTGATACCGCATGGAATCCATCCATATAGGGAAAAACTCTTCGGTAGAGAGCCGCTACTGCCGGTTCGACCACGGGGCTTACGTTAATATGCCGGCCCCTTAAACTCACGATCAACTTGAATTCTTTTTCGCGAAGTAAATTTTCATATTGTGCCAAATGGGTTGCCCATTGAAAGTGAATGATGTCGGGCTTGTGGTGAACGATCTTAGAAAACGTATACCCGTTTTTTATTTTTAATTTATTGTTCGTTGTGCCCGAAAGATATTTTCGCGCAGTAATAACGGCTTTCATATCCGTTATGCACATCCACCCTAACGAAAGCAGGATTCGAATCGTATTAAAGCGTTGGTAGTGCGTAATGATCCGGGAAAAAAGTTTTGACTGAACGGGTGTAAATCGATTCTCTGTGTCTCTTCCCACCAGGCACACGCTCACGCCTTCGTTCAATAATCCGTTGATGAGATTTTGAATAAACGTAGGCGGCTTTTGCGAGCCTTCAACCATTAGAATACGTAGTCCTTTCTTCAACATGAACAATCTCAGCGATACAATTTGTCATAAAGATATTTCATTTTCTCAATAGCATAGCGGTGTAAATTTTTTGATAGTCACTCTCAATCGATTCAATCCGATATTTTTCAATCGCTTCAGCGCTTGATTCTTTTGTCCAGGTATGTTTGCTTTCAATGAGTTCGAGCGCTTCCCGAATTTTTTGTATCAGGTCGTCTGCTAAACCCTGTTTAAAAATGAGTCCGTTTTTTTTGTGCACAATCTGAGCATTTTGTATCTCCGGAATATCCGATCCAATAGTTAGCAGGCCGCAGCAAAGACTTTCGATAACAGAGATGGGAAATCCCTCACGATAAGAAGGAAGAACATATACATCACTCGCCTTCATCCAATTATAGGTATCGCTAACCTGCCCTGGCATAAGGCCATTCGACTTTCCAATCTGGTTCATGTCGTTTTTAATCGCACTGACAAAAGCCTGATCGTACTTCGCAGTCGGGCCAACCAATACCAAAAAAATATCCTGCCGTTCGGTCATCAGTTCTAAAAAGGAACGCGTTAATACATCGACTCCTTTTCGGGGGCTGATTCCTCCTGCAAAAGAAATAATGTACTTGTCCAAGGGCAGTCCTAAAGTATTCCGGAGTATAATTTTCTCTTCGCGGCCCGGAACACAGTAGTTCGTTGTATCAACGGCATACGGAACTTCATAAATGAATTTATTACTCACTTCTGTATTTACAAAAAGCCCACGCACATAGGGTGACTTAGCAATGTAAGCGTGTGCCATGGTGTACAATTTTCGCTTGACAATTTTTCCACTTGCCAGCACGTTAAGCCGTGAGCCTCTGACACCCAGCATCGTAACGGGATCGTCTGAACCTTTTAGACAGCATTCTAAAATTACTTTTCTACCCAATAGTCGAGCCGCCAATACCGACACTTGCACGATTAGTGTTGATGAATTAAAAGCATGAATAATTCGTACGCCGGGTCGCGTTAAAAGAAAAATAAAAACCTGAACAAAAAGAATGGTGAACAAAATATAATAACTACCAAAACGCTTCAGTCTCTTCGGGATTTTTATTGACCTGACTGAATGAACATTTGTCTCCTGTATCAGGTTGTTGTTGTAATTCCCTAAAATTTTTGTTGTTGCACCCTTGCTTTGCAAAAACTTAAAATACCGGTAGGCGGCTATGTCGGCCCCACCATACACCGGTGGCAAAGATTCAGTTACTACTAATATGGAACTCTTCAATGCTTCTAACAATTTTATATACTAAATAAGCAACAGTACGTTTTTTATCTCCCAGGTATCCGTCATTCTACCCTTCATTCAAACTACACCATTTTTCTTACTGCATTTTATGGTAAACATTAGAGGCTGCAATTTTACTTATCCTAAAGAACACTATTGGATCTATATTCGTAAGGCTCATGCATAATCTCATACCCGATAAAGTGAATAGCAACGGAACAATACCTTGATGCCTAACCAATTGCCTCGCCAGACTATTGAGAACTATTCGTTTTGTTGTTTTGTCAATGGCAGAAGATTTTAATATCAGCCCCCTTAACGCATACGTCTCCAGGATATAGGGAAGCGTTTGACTTTTAACACGCGTGGTTTGCTGATGAGTACGGTGAGAATTATACGCCTCATAAAAATAATACACCGCATTAAATTGCAGTATGCTATACCAGGCCCACCAATCTCCCACGTACCTGAAAACGTCAGGTTTCCAGGAAGTCTGCGCAAGTAATCGCTTACGAAAAACAACTGCACTTGCATTCGGTATAATATTCTTTAGAAAAAAATAGTTAGCAATTTGGCTTTTAGACTCAAGAAAAAAATCGCTTTGCCACCGATTCACATCGGGAAGATAACTCGTCTTCTCAATTAACTCTCCCCGTTCATCAATACCTTTCGATTTGCAAAAGGCTATTCCGATACGATCATCACTCAACAGTTTATCAACCAGTTTTTCTAAAAACAAGACGTGCGCTTTATCGTCTGTTTCTGCGATCCATACAAATTCCCCTTGCGCCAGTTCAATGCCGCGCTGCCATTGTATAAACGGGTTTCCTGTATTTTTTTCATTTATAACAAAATGACTCACCTTGGGGTGAGTCGAAAATTGTTTGAGAATTTCAATGCTTCCATCCGTAGAATGATCGTCCAGCAAAATGATTTCGTAATCCTGGTAGGTTTGATTTACGATACTCTCCCAACGCTCTTGTAAAAAAGGCGCGTGATTATAACTGGGAACAATTATCGAAACCGATGGCATCTTACTTCTCAAGTCTGTTTCTTTCAAAATCGCAAAGCTAATAGTTTCTGGTAAAATCAGCTGAATGTTGTAAATTTGGAGCGATTTAAAAATCGATTGGGTTGAATGAAGAATATAGAGAAAGTATTCAGTGCGGAAAGTCAGGTGAAGAATATCGGGGTACTTATAAAAAGTATGCTATTCGATCTATCCAAAAGTTGGAATCTTGCCTTTAACTTAATGAAGCGCGACCTCTCCGCGCAATATCGTCAATCTCTTTTCGGTTTCGCATGGGCCTTTATACCGTCCATTGTTACTGCTGCCACGTTCACCTTAGCCTCGCAAAATAAGATACTCAATGTTGGTGCAACCAATATTCCATACACGGCTTACGTACTCTTTAGTGTAACACTTTGGCAAACGTTTTCAGAGTCTGTGTTAGGACCTGTACAAGGCGTAGCAGCAGCAAAAGGTTTTATTACCAAAATCAACTTTCCAAAAGAGGCTCTTTTTATGGCGAAGTTCGGAGAGTCATTGTTCAACTTTCTGATTAAAACCGTGCTCATTGCCGGCATTTTTTTATTCTATAAGATCGTACCCGCATGGGGAGTTTTGTTAGCACCCCTTATTGTGTTCACTATGATTTTATTAGGTCAGTCCATCGGATTGTTGCTGGCACCCATTAATATGATTTATCAAGACATTAGTAAAGGGTTACCACTGGTGCTCGGATTAGGTATGTTCATCACACCTGTAGTCTACCCCATGCCACAAGGTGACTCCATGCTGGCCACCATTGTAAAGGTTAATCCATTAACCTATTTAATTTCAGGCATTCGCGATGTGGCCATTTTTGGCCATACTGATTTTACCCTGCAGATTCTCTGGATCGGTGCAATCACCATTGTCCTTTTTTTATTCTCCTGGATTTTTTTCAGGCTCTCCATGCCTTACGTTATTGAACGATGCTCGTAAAAGAAAATGGTATAATGGATCAGCCACGTAAGGAGATTTCGACAGGCGTATCCTCGGACGATGTAGTGTTATCGGTTCGCCACGTTTCAAAAAAATTCTGTCGCAATTTAAAACGCGCTATGTTTTATGGGCTGGTTGATATTGGTGGAGAATTGGTAGGTAATCGCAAAAGTTCCGGCACATTACGTAAGCAAGAATTCTGGGCGATTGACGACGTGAGTTTTGAATTGCGAAAAGGTGAGGCACTCGGTTTAGTCGGTGCCAATGGTGCGGGTAAAACGACCCTGCTTAAAATCATCAGTGGTTTAATAAAACCGAATAACGGAGAAGTGCGCGTGAGAGGCCGCATTGCTCCGCTCATTGCTCTGGGTGCTGGCTTCAACCCAATTTTGAGCGGACGAGAAAATATCTCCATCAATATGTCTATTCTGGGCTTAACCTCTCAACAAATAAAGGAGCGCTTTGATAAAGTAGTTGAGTTTGCCGAGATCGGACATGCCATTGATGCACCTGTGCAAACCTATAGTTCGGGTATGAGTGCGCGGCTTGGCTTTTCATGTGCCATTCACACTGATCCTGATATTTTATTGATTGATGAGGTGCTCGCTGTTGGGGATATGAATTTCAGAATTAAGTGCTACCGGAAACTTGCAGAGTTACAGAGCAAGGGTGCTTCATTCATACTCGTTTCTCATAGCGCAGCTTCATTATTGGCTATTTGTAAAAAATCAATATGGCTTGCAAAAGGTGTCATCGTTAAAACCGGAAATATCGAGTCAATTCTATTGGAATATGAAAATTCATTTACAAATCACGCACTTGCCAATTTATCTAATAAAAATAGTCTTCGGACAAACTCCGAAAATGATGCTTTTATACATTCAATTGGTTTAAAAGATGGTAAGGGGAAAGGAGTTGATTTTTTTAGTCTTGGAACTCCATCTTCCTTCGAATTTAAAATTCATGCAAAAAAACAACTTGAACAACTTAAGATTGTTGTAATCATCAGATCAAACTCTGTTGAGGCTGATTATAATCTTAATATTGATAGTTCAAAAGATGGATTTAATTTCAATCTTCAAGAAGGGAATAATAATCTCATGTTAGAGTTTCCATATTGTGGACTAAAGGCAGGTTCATACACATTAAAAGCGACTATATCAGGAAAAAATCATTATGTAATCGATGCGATTGAATCGTTTACCTTTGTTGTAAAGAATTCAACCAGTGAAGTTAACTCTACTTTTTTTCAACCAAGAAACTGGGATAAACTACCTAGCTAAAATTTAAATATGACCATGAAAATTGTTAAGCAATTGCTCAACAGAATTTTGAATAAATCGTTCGGTTATCAGATTCAAAAAGTAAAAAAGAAAGAAAAAACGAACGGATATTTTAATTCGCAACACTTACTGTACGAAACGGACACTGTATTTCATACACTATACGATGAAGGCATTAAAGTAACAGGTACACCTTTTGATACAAAGGCAGTCTATTTTTCCAGAAGGAGAAATCGATTTTACAACACAATGCAATTTTTTTCTCAAACCATCGGGATGGAAGGTAAAATAATTGAGTGTGGATGCTTTAAGGGTTTATCAAGTTATATTATGTGCAGGTACACTCAAAGTTTTGATGTCAATTATACAGGCGATGATTTTGTAATCGTAGATTCATTTGAAGGTTTAAGCCAACCTACATCTGAAGATTCAATTGGACAAGATGATCAGGGCGAGGACAAGTTTTTTGTTGGAGGAGGTTTTTTTGCTACTCCAATGGATCAAGTAAAGTCAGCACTAAAGTCATTTTCGGAAATTAGTTATGTCAAGGGATGGGTTCCTGACGTATTGCATCAACTTCCTGACCATGAATATAAATTTGTTCATATTGATTTAGATTTATATACACCCATAAAGGGAGCTCTAGAGTATTTCTATCCCAAAGTTGTCCCCAATGGGATTATCGTAATTGATGATTACGGATCCCTCCATTGGCCTGGCGCGAAAAAAGCTGTTGAGGAATTTTGTGAAAAAGAAAATATTAAATTCTTAAGCATTACTTCAGGCCAAGGGGTAATCTACAAGAAATAACTCATATACTTTATTCAATCAATCTTTGAAACATAGCCTACTTTCTGAACGATTCAAATACAAGAGTGATAGGATTTATCCCTATCGTTTTGGTAAGGAGCAAATAATATTTATTGAACAAGTAAGAGACAACATCATCAATAAAAACTATGGTCTTGTATATGAAAATTGTTTCTGCGGAGAAAGTGATGGGATTGTATTAGCTGAAACAGATCGCTATAATTTACCCGTGCAATCCGTTATCTGTTCAACATGTGGAACCATTCGAATTACCCCGTACCTGAACCAGCATGCCGTTATCGATTTTTACACTTTCTTTTATCAAAAAATGTATGCCCGATCAACAAACAAGGCTGACTATTTTGAAAAACAAAGTCTGTATGGTAAGAAAATCATAGAATGGATTAGGGCGAACAACGTTAAAGTGAACACTGTATTAGAAATTGGATGTGGTGCTGGTGGAGCCCTTAACGAATTGACGAAAAGCGGCATTAATACAACCGGGTGTGAATTTGATGAAGAACTAATCTCATTTGCTAAATCGAAAGGACTTGATAATATTTTTTACGGGTCAATTGAGGACATCGCCGTTAATTTGAACGACATTAAGTTCGATTTAATATTCTCCCATCACGTTCTAGAGCACGTAAATGAAGTTGATCTCCTATTTGAAAACTGTCGGAATTTATTAAGTGATGACGGTATCATTATTCATATTGTGCCCGATATATTTTCACTAACAACTTCGCATTCTAATGGTGGTGATTTGCTAACTATGATTCACCTTGCTCATAAGTATAATTTCTCTGAAGAGGGACTTCGGTTGCTCGCTTTAAAAAATGGACTACATTTCAGACGAGTCTATCCGACAGAAAATCTAACAACTCATATGTCCGGTTCACCTGAAATATGGGGTGAATTTAGATTACAAAGTACGAACGTAACAGCATCCAAGAAAAGCTCCGAAATCCTATTGCAACGCCTAAAGCAAGTAGAATCTCGTTTCTTAAGGAAACAACTTCAGTCTCGATTGAAAAAGTTTTTAAAGAAAGTTTATCGAAAAATTTTGCATTAATCTAGATATCACATGAAGTCAATACTCAAGCGCTTTCTTAAAAAAAAGGAAATTCAAAAAAATGATATTCCCTTCAAGGGATATACAGAACACTTAAATTCAATACCTTTTTTAGATTATCTGCCCGATGAAAAAGTCCAGGAACTTAATGACATCGTAGACTGGAAAGCATTTGTCGTTGATTCCAATGGTAGACGTTTTGGAAATGCGGCCTGGAAAGGCAAACGCGTTACACCTCAGCCCATACCTGATCCTCGTCATCAACTTCTTAATGATAGAATTAACTTACGAAACAAAACCGTATTGGAGATTGGCTGCTTTGAAGGCATCCACACCATTGGCCTCTGTACATTCGGAGCAAATGTAATTGCCATCGATTCGCGTATGGAGAACATTGTAAAGACAATGGTACGGTGCGGATTCTTCAATGTTAAGCCTTCCGTTTTTCAATGTGATGTTGAAGCCTGGAATATGGATACGGCTTTATTGAAAGCAGATGTCTGCCATCATATTGGAGTACTTTACCATTTAAAAGATCCTATAGCACATTTAAAAAAACTTTCAGGTCTGATTTCACACGGCATTTTTCTGGATACCCACATCGCATTACCTACCGATACCCTGGAGACTTACACCAGTGAAGGAAAGGAGTATCGATACAAAAAATATAAAGAGGGAGGCTTGCGGGATGTCTTCTCTGGCATGTATGACCATGCCAAGTGGTTACTCCTGGCCGATCTGACAACCCTTCTCAAAGAATGCGGTTTTGCAAATGTAGAAGTAATAGAAGAGCGGGCTGAACGCAATGGTCCACGCATATTGTTATTCGCCAGCAAAACTTAGACACTCTATTGATGGAGAATTTTTTTGATTGGTTTAAAAAACATTTACTCTATCATGAAAGGCCCTGGCTTATCATGGGCAAAGGGCCCTCCTATTCTACGCTATCAAGTTTCGATACCACGGAATTTTATAAAGTAAGCCTCAACCATGTTATCCGCGATCAAAAGGTGGAAATTGCCCACATTATAGACTTTGATGTAGCCATTGATTGCGCTGAACAGATCGATGCCAATGCCAACATACTGGTATTACCCTGGAGACCCCATATTGAGAACTGGGTCAGTATTAAAACGCTCGATATATTAATCAATGAAAATGAAGTTCTAAAAAAACTAAACAAACAAGGTCGAATTAAATTTTACAACCTTGGCTCGTGTATTAAACCCGTTGACAACTCACCTGTAATACCAACCAATTTTTTTAGTTCAGAAGCCGTAGTCAACCTGCTCACTGTGGCAGGCGTGAATAAAATCCGAACCATTGGCGTTGATGGGGGCAATACCTACAGCGTTCAGTTTAAAGACCTGAACGAAAGTACACTTCTGGCGAATGGTCATCAAAGTTTTGATTTGCAATTCAAATCCATTTCAAAAAAAATAGTATTCAACAACCTCGACTACGCACCCCTTGGCATGGATGTGCCCGCTAAAATACTGGTGCACACCGTTGGAACAAATTATCTTCAGCGAAAGGTCCTGGAATACTCCATCAAAATCAACTCGACCATTCCCATTGACTGGATTGAGGTCTCGAATGATACGATGGAAGATTCGACAGAAATCATTACCAAGTCTGTTTCCGATTCCAATACTCTTCACCTGCGCGTCACAAAAAAGGAAAGTTATTGTGACAGGTTGTTGATCATCAATGGGTTTTTAATGATCCATGCGGATGTGAAAAATTGTTGGATGAAGGATCTTTCTGTAACAGATAGCATTCAAGCCACACCTAACGACTCGCTAACTACATCGCCTAATACTTTTTGCATACTCCTCAATCCTTCAAAGGGAAATACGCCGTCCACTATATTAACGACATCAAGGTTGAGTTTTAAGGACTTCTTTCAATCTGAAACCAATACCATCATTATTTCCGACCCGGCCGCGCTGAAACCCTGGGAAAGCCTTCATTCCCAACACGTTCAAGAATGGACTCATGAATTAAAGCAAGCCATAAAATCTGATTTTATTAACTTAGGGAACGTCAAAGAAGTCGTGAAAACCGGAAAAGTGCGACCTTCCCTTTTGATTCAGATGTCACGAAAAACAACATCGGGGAAATGGAAATACATCCTGCCGTTCAGTGATATCTTTTATCGGTTATCAAATCGCGGAAGCGGATTACTTTCAACGATGGCAAGACACGCAAATAAAGTAATGGTGAGATTATTAACCGATATGCTTTAACGCCTATGTCCACACCTAAATTTAGTGTTTGTATACCGGTCTACAACGGTTCGGAATATTTGCATCAATGTATTGACTCAATTCTCTCTCAAACCTTCACCGACTTTGAAATTGTAATCGTTGACGACTGCTCAACCGATTCTTCAGAAGACATTGTAAAAGAGTATCAGAAATTGGACGGCAGAATACGCTATTATAAAAACCAAACTAATTTAGGTTTGGTTAAAAACTGGAATACCTGCATTCATTACGCGGAAGGCAGTTGGATTAAGTTTGTTTTTCAAGACGATTATATCGAAAACCACTGCCTGGCCACCCTTGACCGCCATACGGATTCAAGTGACTTTATATTTCACAAAAGGAAATTTCTATTGACAGGAGAAGTGGAGACCAATCTTTACAATTTTTACACGTCAGAAAAAGCCAATCGTTCCATTTCGGATTCGGACAGGAACTTTTCTCCAGAAGAACTCAGCCAACGGATATGGAACGAATTTGGATTCAACTTCTTTGGCGAACCCAGCAACGTAGCGTTTGCAAAAAGAACCATTGATAAAATAGGCTATTTTAACAATACTCTCATTCATTTGTGTGACTACGAATTCTGGATAAGATTAGCAAGTAATAATGGAGGAGTTTACATTGCTGACACGCTTTCAACATTCCGTGTTCACGCTAAAGCAGAATCAACGGTTAACACGCTTTCCAGAAAGTTTCGTTATCAGTACCTGGATAAACTCATTGTACTTCATGAATTAATTTCTTCCGCAGTATATTCGAATTTTAGAAAAAGCGTAAACTCGCAGCTAAAAGATTTAAGAAAAGAAAAAGGGATACTGATTAGAAAATGTTCTGAGTTTCTTTTGAGAACAACCGACTTGACTTTACGCAAAAAATATTGGAAGGAGTTGAGACTTTACGCTAACTTTTCAACAATAGAAATTCGGTTACGATATTTCTATCACAAATGGTTAAAATGAATAAGACACTCATATAAATAAAAGACGCTACCAAACCAATTATGGAAAATCTATCACCTGTTAAAGTATACGTGGGCAGTGCGAATGAGCAAATGCTTAGTGTACGCGTACTGGAGTATTCAATAAAGAAACACTCTTCGTTACCCGTTGAAGTAATGCCGCTGTTTAAAAATTCAATCACCTATCCCCTTCCTAAGAAGAAAGAAAATCAACCGCGCACACCCTTTTCCTTTCAGCGCTTCCTTATACCACAGCTAAATGACTTTAAGGGAAGAGCGATTTATGTGGATTCTGACATGCAGGTTTTTACCGACATAAAATACTTATGGACAAAAGACATGACGGATGCCGACCTTCTGGCAGCACGCGGAGCTGATGGGTCCACCCGAAGACCACAATTCAGTGTTATGTTGTTGGATTGCGAAAAATTGAAATGGAGTATTCAGGATATTGTAAAACTACTGGATGACGATACATTAGACTATGAAAAACTAATGTATGAAATGCAGGTTGCTAAAAAAATCACTCTTACCATAGAGCGTGAATGGAATTCACTGGAGTACTTTAAAAAAGGAGAAACGAAACTTGTGCATTATACGGACATGGGTAGTCAACCGTGGCTTTTTAAAACGAATCCGCTTACAGCCTTGTGGGTTGAGGAACTGACAAAAGCCGTTGATGAAGGATTTATTCCCACCTCAGAATTTAAACAGTATATTCTGAGCGGACATGTACGCCCCTCTCTTTGGTATCAGGTGAAAAAGAAAAAGTTCGACCCGAAACACATTTCATCCTTTTATAATGGGTTCGATAAATACTTCGTTCCGCCTCATCTGGTGAAGAAATCATCTGCCGGTTCGCTATGGAAAAACAAACTGATGGCCCGTGTGCTAACGTCTATTGTTTAGGTAGTTCATAACAAATAAACTAATTATGCCTTTATTAATTCTACTTTGTTAAGTTTCTTATCGGAGATTATGACATCATAGAATTTTGAACTCTGTGACACTCTGTGTGTATTTTCTCAGTGTCCTTTGTGGGCGTGGATTCAATCTTACCACAGAGAAGCCACAGAGGTTTGCACAGAGAAACACAGAGGATGTAACAGATGCTAAGGGACTTCTCCTTTTACATTAATTCCCTCAAGATGACAAAGTAGGATTAAAATCTACTAATCTTAATCTTCTTCATAATAACCATCTCCCTTTTTATGCTTGCTTCCGTAGCCATAACCATAACCATAATTATAGGTGTAACTGGTTCCGTACCCATAACCAAGACCGGACTTAAAGATATCGTTTAATAGAATGCTAATGTTTTTAATCTTGCCCGACTGCACATATTCATTGATACTCTTTATAAATTCTTTTGGCGTGTAATTTTGGCGCACTACAAAAACAGTATGGTCAACAAACTTTGAAATTACAAAAGCATCGGTTACAAGCGCCAAAGGTGGCGTGTCAATCAAAATGTAATCAAAGTGCGCTTGAGCTTCTTTAATAAATTGTTCGAAGCGTGGACTTAACAAAAGTTCTGAAGGGTTTGGAGGCACAGGCCCAGCCGCTACAAAGCTTAAATTTTCCAGATGCGTTACCTGAATCACTTCGTCCAGGGTATTCATGTTCGATAAATAGGTACTTAAGCCGCGGTCGTTGTGCAGTTTAAAATCTTCAAAGATTTTAGGCCTTCGCATGTCCGCGCCCACAATCAGCGTACCCCTTCCCGACAATGCAAATACGGTTGCCAGATTAATGGTGGTAAAAGTTTTTCCTTCCCCGCTAATCGAGCTACTGATCATGAATATATTTTTTGGCTTATTGCTTGTAAAATAATTGAGGTTTGATCGCAGTGATCGAAACGATTCAGCAACACTTGATTTTGGTTTGGTGCTCACAATTAAATTATCCAGAATGGCATTGTGCCCTATGCCGCCAATGAAGGGTATAGCACTCATTTTTTCAACGTCTTCTTTTGATTGAACTTTATTGTTGAGCAATTCAAAAAGAACAAAAACGATAAGGGGCACAATAAGGCCCACCATAATAGCGATCGTGTAATTCTGGGAAGGCTGTGGTGATATAGCACCCTTCTGCATGGGTGGATTAACCGGTATAATGTCAGATGTATTGGCGGCTTCTGTAATCTTAGCCTCCGATAATTTTTGCATAAGGAAAACATACAAGTTTTCCAATAACGAATAATTACGATGCACCGCAATAAGTTGTCGCTCAGAGGCAGGCAACAAATTCAATTGCGCCTCCGCTACACTTAGTTGTTTGTTCAAAAAATCTGTTTTAATCTTATCGGTAGCCCGAAGGGTGCGCACGGCTTCTTCCAAATCTTTCCGTATTTCGTCAATGCGGTTAATTTTAGTTGTTACCATAGGGTTTTTGGCGCTTTCCGGATCTGTAAATACCTTCAACTCCAGTTGCAGATCAACCAGTTTACCTACTAAAGAAGAAAGAATGGGATCTGAAATACCCATGGATGATGGCAGAATAACCTGATCCATACGCTCCTCTTTCAATAAGTAGGATTCCAGGTATTGATAATAGTTTTGTTTTAGCAACAAGTCTGCTTTTTGAACATCAAAGTCTTCCACCTTTGAAAATAAGCGCTTCGCTTCTGTGCTTATATCACTAACCCTGTTTTTATTTCCAAATCGCTCTAATTGAAATTCTACAATTCGCAGTGAGTCTTTAATTTCCAGAAGCTGTTTCGTAATGAAAGCAATGGTTCGTTCAGCGGCCTCATTTTTTTTCTCCAAATCCTTGGCACGGTAAGCAATGATCAGCTCGTGTAAAAAATCTTTTAATTTATCAGGATTTGTACCTACTACGCTCAGGTTAATAATGCCCGATCCGGCAGCAACCCATTCAACTTTAAGAAGGGAGATATAGGATGTCGCAACCTGTGTGGGGTTTTGAATAATCAGTATGTACGGCACACCGATATGTGGTTTCATTCTCCGTTCGGCAATCTTTTTTACACACAGTTTTAAATCGAGAAAAGAGATTGAATCGTTGAGGGCAAAAGTCTGAATCTCTTTTTCGTTTTTATCTTCAGAAAATCTACGAAGGGTGTATTGATCTTCATTTATCAACGTAAAAATAAAGGAGCCCGTCTGTATACTACCGGGAGCACACCACTCTGCCTTTACGGGCATCTCACTATACGCTTCGCTCGTTAAAATATAGCCCTCGCTGTAAAAGGATATATGAAAGTTAAGATTAGTAACTACTTTCTCGATGAGCGGATAGGATCGGAGAATATAGGGTTCGTTCAAATAATTGCGATACGGATCGGCCAATCCACTTTTGTACAGGAGTTCGGCCCCACCATCTTCTTTGGTATCGCGAATTAATAACGAGGCAGTTACAGGATATATTTTAGGCGTGTATCGGGTTTTATAAAAGGCAAAGGCAGACGCTATCATCAGCGACAGTACAATAACATACCAAAACCGTATAGCACGCGAAAGAATTCGTTTAAAATCAAGTGAAAATCCACCGGTTTCCTTTTGTGAATCCTGATCAAAATTTAAATCTGACACGTTAGTTTGTATTAATAAGTTGTATGGTAATCAACAGCAGCGTTAAGGATGAAATCGCCAACGAAAGATTCTTACCAAAATAGCGTTGATACGCACGTTGGCGCAAAGCAGGCACAATCAATATATCGTTTTGGTATACATAATAATCAGGAGATTGAATAAAATGTTCATCCAGCAAATTGATATATCGTACTTCAACCTGCCCTCCTTTTGTTTGACGTAAAAGCTTCACATTTGTTTTATCAGCCAAATCAGTTAAACCACCCGCCAGACCAATGGCCTCTATAAAATTAACTCGATTATTCGTCATTAATATGGTGCCTTCCCTATTTGCTTCACCTAAAATGGTCATTCGGAAATTGATCAGGCGAACTTTTACAATGGGCGATTCAAGGTATTGATCTGCTAACGCTTGCAATTTGGTTTGAGCTTCGAAAATGGTAAGTCCAGCTACTTTTACTCTACCAATCACCGGATAAGCAATTTCTCCTTGCGCATCAACCAATTCTCCCATGACGATGGCATTCCCCTGCGTAAGATTTTGGTTTTGTTGCTGACTGCCAACGCCTCCTCCATTAAAGAAATCATATTCTCGAGGACTAAGGCTTTGAAACTGAATGGATAAATTGTCTTCAGGCTGTATCTTGTATTCGTAAGTTGTTAAATCATAGCTCCGTACAGTGCTATCTTTCGGTAGATTTTTTTTGTTAATATCATCTTTCTGTAGATATACAAATTGTTTGTTTGTGACGCAAGAGCTAAGAAAAAATAGGCTACCGGCAAGAAAAATCAGAATCCGTCTCATGGAAGTTTAAAAGGGTCAATCTCACGGTAAATATAATGGTTATTGGTGAATTGTGAATTAATGCAGCTTACTTAAGCCTCGTTTACATTGTGTATTCTGTAGTGAATCCATGTAAGGTCAAAAAGAAAAAGGACCAGCGATATTGAATCGCTACCGCCAGAAGCTATTCATAAGTACAGTTATCAATCTCCTAAGAAAATGAACCTAGTTTAGGTTTCCTGGCCATCCTTGCACACTTCATTGCATTTCTCAAACTCCGGACGATCATTAACAAGCAAACAATTACGTAACCTTAAAAAGCAAAAGGCGCCCTCTTTTAAGAAGACGCCTTTGCTATCGTTCAAATATGTTTCTACTAATCTTTAATTACAACACGTTTGGTTACTCTTCTGAAGCCTTGTACAATTTCAATTATATAAACTCCGCTGCTTAACCTATCGGTTTGAAGTTGAAAACTAAGTAAAGAATCTTCATGTGTAAGGCAGATTTTGCCATTTACATCGTAGAAGCGGATCTGCACGGGCTCATTGTTATTCTTGAATATTTTCAGATTAATCAACTGGTCTTCAACCGGATTGGGGAAAACATCAAAATCAAGAAAATCACCTTTCGATTCCAACTCGAGTAACACTAAATCGGGATGATAGGTAATCGTGCCATCGAAATCAACTTGCTTCAGGCGATAATAATTTTTACCAATCTGCGCTTCACGATCCTCAAAAGTATAGGATGAAAGCGTTTGACTTGTGCCCTTTCCGGCAAGTGTTCCAATCAGCTCAAACGTCTCCGCATTGTCAATAGAACGTTCCAGCTCAAAGTAGTCATTGTTCTTTTCCGATGCAGTAGACCATCTTAAAATATTAACTCCATTTTCTGTTCTACCCATAAAGGCAAGAAAAGATACAGGTAACGGGTTGGCTACATCTATTGATCCCAGTGTTACAATCTTTCTGCTGAACGAAGTCGTTGACGTTGCATCGAATGTACCCCTGCTCTGCGTATTGCCTGCGCTAAAATTGGTTCCGCCTTTGTTGGTCCATTGTGAAGTTCCATCATCCCATTGAACTACCCGTAAATCCTGCCGTTCAACCGCTGAGGCATTTACATCACTTCCTACTCCCCAACTCAGACCAATGATAGCGGTTTTTCCGGATGGCGTTCCTGAACCATCGGTAACCACCCAATACCCTCCTGTAGAGATTCGCACAATGGGCGCAACGGGTGTCATATTCGTTACGATCGTTTCATTAACATCAGCGTTTATTCCGATAAACTCCATATCCCAGGTTCCGGAAGCACTTACACTTTTAACGGCACCAGAGCGCCAAAAGGTTGCCGATCCGATGGGAAAGGCAAAACTGTTACCTGCTGCCGCAAAGACTTTATAAAGTCTGCCGTTAACAAACGAAGTAATGCTACCTTCAGCAGGATTAGATGTTGCACTTGCGTTTAATAAGAGGGTATTTGCCCCAGGTGTAATATTTCCCGCAGTTAAGATAAGTTCAGTATTAATGGTTGTATTTCCAGCTAAAGTCAAGCCACTCGTGTTGTTTATTTCCAATCGATTAAAGGCTCGTGTACCAGTGAAAGTTCCAGTAGCCGTTTGGGCGGCTGAACCACCAAACAAAAACCGGTGACTGCTAGAACCGCTTGTAATAGTAGCTGCATCTGCTACGCTCATATTACCATTTACACGCATAATATTGGTTGCACCAGATCCTGGAGTAAAAGTACCCGCAGTGACATTTAAATTTCGTCCGATGGTTTTTGCGCCAGCATTACCACCGTTGAAAATTCCTGCTGAATTTAAATCCTGGGTAACCGAAAGAATACCACCAGATGTGCTCACATTATAGGTTCCTGCAACAAGATTAAAATCATTTAGAACAGTTAACGTCCTACCATCCGTATTCAACCCTCCAGCATTTAAGGTTAAGTCGTTACAAATTGTCACGTCATTATTACCGAGGTATTTCGTTCCGGCACCGAATAACGTAAGACTACGAACTGTGGTAACACCACCCATAATTGTGTATGTCCCGGCGCCTCCGAAAATTAATCCTCCGCCAGAGCAGGAGAAGAAATCATCGTAAACAGCTGCTGGCAAAGAAGCACTGTTGATATCGCTGTTTATTCTTAAGTCGCCCGTACCCGTCAGGGTACCTAATCGATGACCAGTAGAACCAGTAGGAATTGTAACAGTAGCACCCGCATTGATTTGGGTTTCATATAAACTTACATTGCTAATATTAAAGGTAAGGTTATGTCCAGGCGAAACGATAACCGTAGCACCTGTGGGAGCACCACCACCAGGAACCACGGGTGTATAGACAGCAGCATTCACATTACCCGATGCTATAGTGGTGTAGATGGGCACATTGTCTGGTATTGCCACATCAACACCGGCAAAATACTCGGCCGAAATACCCGCGTCAGTCACGCCTGTAAAATTAAACGTAATGATATTCGTGGTTTCATCCACATCCGTAGTGGTGAACTTATTAATCAACTTGGTTGGGTTAGCATCGAGCAATATTCGCGCGGCTAAATAATCAGCCTCAGTATAAGGGGCCACCACGGAAACAACAGACTGAGGGTAACTTAATGTCATGGTCGACCGAAACGTGTTTGCAACATTATCCGCATTCACAATCCAATGGTATTGAAGAACATTATTCAAATCATTGAAGGTTGCCGGATCAGGTAACTCTCCCGCTCCATCATCATTAATAACAGAGGGATGTCGTTCATTTGCAGGACGAACCGTGATGGTGGGAGTTCCACTGGTTCCTGTCGTATTACCCGCAGTGCTAAAATTGAAAATTACAGGAGTATATGCCAACTGGCCTACCGGGAAAGTAAAATCTAGAGTATAAGACGTAGGAAATTGTTTTTTAACACCCTTATCCGTAAACGAACTGTTCGTTTGAATCATATTGGTAATGGAGAAAGCATTAACAGGTGTTATGATAGCATTGGTGCGTAAAAACAACAAAGCGCCTCCAATATCAAAAACCCCTTGCTGCAAACGTAAACCGGTAGTAACATCAAAAGTATAGCCGTTGCCATCCGGTACAATAACACCCAAAGCATTGTTGACGGTAACAATACCAAAAGTACCGGTTCCAGAAGCAGTTCGGGTAAGTTGTTGCTGAACGGCCCCGTTAAAAATCAGTCCTGATCCAGTAGTATTGGTAAGGGTCGCATCGATCTGGGCATGGCGCTTCAGGTTGATGGTAAAAGTAGAAGAAGCAAGAATTCCACCCAAAACCTTCAAATCCTGGTTGATCGTAAGATCTTTGGAAACCGTTGTTGTTCCCGCACCCGTTTTGGTAAAGTTATAGAAGTTAAATAAAGGTGTAGTTCCCGAAATAGCAGCAGCACCGGTATTTGTAAACGTGGTTGTATTCGTAGTCGGAACATATGATCCATCTACTGTAAAGTTGCCGCCGATCGTAAGATTCTGGCTATTGGCATTCAGTGTTGTGGCTGAACTGACCATCATGTTACCATTAACGGTTAGCGGAGTAATGTAAATTTTAGCTACCGGGTTATTCGATCCGGCAATGGTTAAATTGTTTAAAGCGACTGTCGATTGAATACCAATGTTTAACGAATTCGCAGGAGTCGATGCATTACCAATCGTAATGGTCGATCCACTCGTAATGGTAGACGATGCCGGCTCAAGCCACAAGGATGGCACAGTAGTACTGTTAATACCCTGCACAAGTGTGAAACTTCCACCCGAATGAAAAAACAGACTTCCTGTATTTAGTACTTCAAAAACTCCTCGAGTGGTAGCGGGTGCACCACGGTTACCAATCACAACGGTTCCGTTAGTTTGACTATACTTTAATATGCCGGTAGTACTGGAGAGCGATCTTCTCACTTGTCCACCAACGGTAAGAGTACCACCTGTTACTTCAATGGTAGCATTTCCGGAGTTTGAATATTCAATATAGTTAGGGAATCCTGCTCCTGCATCAATCGTAGCAGTTCCTCCGCTGATGCGCAGTAATCCATCCAGTGTTATATTCGCATTCGTGCTCGCGGTTGTAGTACTCACCGTTCCTAAACGAACTTCAAGACCTGCACTGCTTGGTATATTAAAATCAGCGCCTCCGGAAGTTAAAACGACTGAAGGTGTTGCATGGTTCATGATGAACAAACCATTTTGAAGCACCAGCGATTTGGTGGTCAAATTCGTGGGACCATTTATGCTGAAATTGGAATTGAATGTTGCCGTAGTAACAATTGAGGATCCTTTATTAACCGTTAAAGTATAGAATTGAGGGGCATCACCAGCAGTATTGGAAAGTACCATAGACGAAGAACCCAGTAAGTTCACATGAATACGATCATTGGTTGAACTTGTACCCGCTTTAAAGCCATTGCCCGCAGTTGTGTTTTGATAAAAATTTCCAGATAAATTAAAAGTATGTGTAATCGGAGTAACACCCGGTGATGGGATGTTAATAAGAGCAGCATAACCATTTCCTAAAACAAGATCACCCAATACCGTAATGGTCCTTGCCGTTCCTGTATTCCCAAAACGAATTTCACCACCACCACCACTGTCATTGCCATTGGCATTTGACCTGAAAAATCTCAACTTTCTATTGACTGTAATATTACCTGTGGCACCCGTACTCAGAACCAAGTTTATATCACCCAACAACTCCAAATCACCATTAACAGTAATGTTATTAGGTATTGTAGAACTTTTATCTGCTGTTCCCCAACCATCTGTTGCCATCATTAGATTAGGGTAAGTAGAAGGTGTATTTACATAATTAGCTGTTGCCAACGTACTCTCATAAACAACATAAGATGAATCCTGAAGGTTAAATGCACCAAGATCTACACCTGCAAAGGTGGGGTCAGACAAATTGCCTCCAGTACTTCGAATCCAGAACATTCCTTCACCAGAAACTTTAGCATTTAATAATTGACCCTGCGTACCCAGATTGTTGATACAGACTGTAGGTCTAAATTGAAAATTGAAAGCATACACCCGGGCTGTAGGATTATTCGAGATATCTTTCATTTGGTTAAATTGAAGCTCAGCGACTGAGATATTGGTATTAATAGCTACTCCATGAGGCCTTCCATTGTTACCTGCCGGATCACCAAAAGGAACGAAGCCGACAATAGCGACATCACCTACTTGAGGATAATCTGCTGCTGCTGTTTGACGAGAATCATGCACTCCAAAAGCACCATTTGTTCCTAATGTCCAATTATTTACATCTGTCCAGGCTCTACCTGCTGCATCTCCAAACCCTCTACTGTAGTAGATCTCAGGACTTCCGGTAAATCTACCGGTCTCTCCTGCGGTATAATTAGCATCCTCCAGCGTGAAACCAGCACCCGCACCGTTAAATGTTATCACATTGGTAGCATCGTCCACCTTCGTTACGTCATTTTCAAAGGATCTTGTAAAGGGCGATACATCCAAAACTTTGCCTGGAACATAATTTGCCTCTGTGCCACCCACATCACCAGATTCATAGGTAAATTGATAGGTGACTAAGGGTTTAGTAGTAAAATTGGATGAACCAACTCGCCAGTAATAGGCCAGAATACTGGTTCCGCCTGCTAAATTAGTCGTCTGCAAAATCCCATTGACGGGGGCGATTCTAACAAACCCATCATCACTGAAAGAGGTGAAGGTTGCTGTAACGGGTGTGTATTTTCCGGCAACGCCAAGGGGGTAAGCCAGTGTTTCATTTGCATTAAGATACAACTCAAGACCTCCATCGGAAGAATTCGCGGATGTCTGAATCATTTTGGACGCACTAAAACCTGTTCCTGCAATCGAAGCGGTTGCACCACTTAATGTTAATTTGAAAGTTCCAATATTGAAAACGCCCGCAGTCATGGTTAGGGTGTTTAAAATAGTCAGATTACCGCTGGCTAGCGTTACCACTGGCGTCCCATCGGTGTTGTTTAATTCCAAATTATAAACAAGAGCAGAGCTGTTAGAATTGAGGGTTTGATCAACTATACCATCCATCAATAATTTTCCAGTGCTGGTACCTGAACCAACAATAACATTGCCCAGCGTTACCGAGGTTCGGGCAGAAACAATAAAAGACCCATAGTCAAATATTCCTTTTGATAGCGTAAAGTTTCCATCTACTCGTATAGCAGAATTGGGACTTGGCCGACCGCTTGTGATAACAGCTTGATCAGTAGCAGAAGTTTTATTAATGATCAGGTTATTAAAGGTCTGTGTAACGGCTGTGTTACCAAAGGTTAAGGAACTTACTCCCGATCCTGTTATAGTAGTGGTGTTAGTGCCCGAAGTGTAAGTACCTCCGTTTTGAATCTCAAAATTTCGACTAACCGTAACATCTGCATTCGTAGTAGTAAAGCCTGCATTGTTCTCAATAGTGAAATCATTCAGAACAGTAAGCGGTTGTATCGCCAGCGTAAGTTCATCTACACCCGCGGTGCCCTGGCCAGAAGTTGTACCTAATAATTCAAATACACGACTTCCTCCTGTGGCCCGCATAATCACATTCCAGAAGGCGGCACGGGATGTAACACGGTAGTTAATAGCATTATCCGCCTCCATTATTACGGTACCCCCGGTAACACTGATATTAGCAGGATCGGAATTGATAAAAATCGCACCACGCAAATTGCCGGTGCCTAAACTTACCCGATTCTGAACGGTAAGTGTGCCTCCGCTCATATTAAAAACATTTCCTGTATAGGTAAGACTCAACACAGCGTAGTCCACACTCACTGTACCTCCTGTCAGTATTACATCTCCCCCGGATTGAATATAACTTCCCACAGCACCTGCCCCGTTGGTAGAAGTACGTATGGCCCGAAGAGTAAGGGTACCACCTTCTGTGAGGATGGTTCCATTATCGCGCAAAGTAATACCACTGTCTATATTGGCAGTCAGGGTTCCACTGCTCACCCTTGACACACCGTATACAACAATAGCCGTGCCTGCACTTTTCGTAACAGCCCCTCCGTTTATCCAAAGCCGGGCACCCTGCGAAACATTATAATTTCCTGTATTGTTCAGATCAAACGAAACGTTGGTACCGATCTCAGCGGTGCCATAAATAAGACCAAGAGCGTTAGCATTCGTAACTAACTGGGCAATGTTTCCATGGGCTTCATTAATATAACCAAAGAGATTAAAATTGGCAGCTGCAGATGCGGTAATCGAAGCTTTATATGTATCATCAGTGCCTTTGCTAATTTCAATTCGATAAAAACGTGTTACTCCATCACAGGCAATACTTTGATCGCGTGAACCACTCAGCATATTAACGTCTACAATTCCATCCGTTGCTTCCGAGTTTGGAACACTTACCACACGCTGAGTAAAATAAGCTGTACCACCATCGTTGGTAAAATCTCCATAGAGATTGAATTCATGTCGGGCATTCCCAAGTCCTGTTCGTATTCCTCCGGAAGAGCTAACGAAAACATTCCCGTTTACAGTACATGTACGACTGATAGCGTCAGCATCGTTGTTAAATTTAACAATGCCGTTGGTAATAACCAGGTTCCCGTTGATTGTATAATTATTTTCCAGCGTTGCAATATTGGCACCGCCAGTCATATTGATTTCCACATGATTAAACGTTCGGGCCTGGTTTAATGAAATACCCGTTCCATTGATCTCTAACGTACCACCTATTGCCGAACTGGCAAAATCGGTAGCTGTACCGGAAGGAAAATTGTCCGTACTACCGGCCATTTTTATTCTTCCCGATCCGCTAATGGCAACAAAGTTATGACCAGTAGTGGCCGCTAAGTCCAGGTTACCGATAACCTCCATGCTGTTCGTCTGGGCATTGTTGATGTTCATCGTGATGGTTCGGGCAGTGGTAACAACAACGTTGTCAGTTGCCGCAGGTATCTCATTCGATGGATTGACATACAGTGGAAAAACACCACCATCAAGTGTCCAGCTTAATGGATCTGTCCAAATCCCGGATTGATAACTATACCAGGTGCGATTGCTTACGCCATTCACCGGGCTGGTTGTTGAATTCAAAGTACCCAATGTGTAAACTCCATCCACAAGATTCGCATCGGCAACACGGAACGTAATCTGGTCGCCCACTAAAGTCTTGTCACCACTGGTAATGGCACTCACCACATCGTAGTTGCCCGTGCCGGTATTCAGTTTAAGCAGAACATAATTGTCTTTGCTCTGTGGAAATTGGCCTGCTATTCCTTCACTAAAATCAAAAGTAATATTGGCATCAATGCCGGCTGCCGGTGTACGATCAAGGTACCAGCCACGAGCCCAGCGCTGCACAACACCTCCTGTTCCCAGGTTGGAAATGGAGACAGCATTGGTCACATCATTATGAGCAGCAAGAACAAATTCTCCATTGGTATCAAGTGTACCACCAGAAGGTGAAAGAATAAATCCTTGTGAGTTTCCCAGAACATGAGACCCACCACCATTAAAACCGATGCCAGCCAAATCAAAATCATAATTGCCATTGCCTGGAGTATCACCTACATAAAAATCAGCAGCGGCAAAAAGAGTAGCATTGTATTGGGAAGCAAGGTAATTTTCAACGATTTGCCGTTGGGCAACATTGAGATTGGTTTTATAAATGATAACCTCGGCAATTTCCCCTTCAAAATTAGCATTTCCTGCATTGTCCAAAGTCCCAATAAAGAGGTTTGACGCATTGTTAGGAATAGGATTAGTTCCAGTCCCGTTTTGAAAGGTGGTCGTATTACCATTTTCTAAGGTCACAATATTGCCGCTACTAAATACAAAGGAATTAATAGCAAGTTGATTATAAACAGTATTAACACTCGTAAAATTGAAGAGCGAACCTCCTGAAGAAAGTCCCTGATATCGAGGAGCAGTTGATAAAGCCAGCAAATATGATTGGTTGGAGGATCCTGTTATTCGCTTCGAAACAATACCCAATTGTGTTGCCGCTGCATTACCGGATGGCCTTGCAATAAAAAATATGGATAACCCACTAGTATTGTCAAGATTGTCATTGTCTGCAACCTGCAAAAAGAAATTAGAGGCTGCTGTATTTGGAAAAGTAATGGATGGCCGGCTATTGAAATTAGCATCAGTTGCATTGTAAGTAGGTCTCGTGGTTGTAGTACCGGTAGCATTGTTGCTATTACCGGATTGATCAACCCAGGTATCCACCAGCACACCGGTAGTTGAAATACCCGAATTACCCCTGAGCCAAAGTACGTTTTGGGGCTGTCCGCTGGAACCTGTTGAATTTCCAACACCACCTGGACCAGTCTGTCCGATAGAAAAATAAGATGTTAAAAGGAATAGGAACGCAAGTACAAGTTTTTTCATAATGGTTTGATCAAGCCAATGCTACAAATGTAACTGATTTTAACGCTAAATATCTAAAATAACGTCACCGAAATGGCATAAAATCACCTAACCTGCCCAATTGAGAAACCTCAAACTTGGAACTTGAAACTAGCAATCAGAGAGTAATGAATTTGAACTAACCAATAGAACTGAACGCAAACAAAAAAAGGAGCGACTTCGCTCCTTTTCAAATCTGATGGTTTACAGTCATCAGGCCTTTATGCTGACATCATTTGGTTTGGACGTGCTGACCATGCTGCGTACATCCAGTACTTCTTAGCCCCACTGGCCCAGCACTTTCATTTCCTTTTTGTACACGCCCGAAAGAATGTCGCGACTGTCGCGTAAGGCGCTGATAATCTCCTGAACCTTCAGATCGCGTTGC
>JANMRZ010000051.1:0-1718 GCA_031388805.1 Chryseolinea sp. | reverse complement strand
CTGATCAATCTTATTTTTCTTAAATAGAAACTGAACTCCCTTGCTCATTCCGGCTGCCACATCGCGACTGCGTTTTACAATACCACCAAAATCAGCAGAAGCATCTTTCACATCAATACCATAATCCTTTGCATGCTTGATATATTCAAAAACATTGGCACTCTTTAATAATGCTTTTGTAGGTATACAACCCCAGTTCAAACAAACACCGCCTAACTCAGCTTTTTCCACCACAGCTACTTTCATCCCCAACTGAGAAGCACGAATTGCGGCTACATATCCTCCAGGGCCACTGCCGATCACGATCAGATCATATTTTGACATAGAAATAAGATTTAAAATTCGCTGCCAAAGATAATCGGTGATACACCATTTACATAACGTTTGAAAAAGGTTTACACTTCTTTTGATTTTGCTGATTTTTGATGGAATTAAGTATTTTTGAACCGAACGGGAACTAAACTTTGGACAGTCGACCGTGGACTGTTGACCATGATATGAAATTACTGCAAGGAAAAACCGCTCTCGTAACCGGAGCATCGAAAGGCATCGGAAAATCCATTGCATTGAAATATGCCGAGCAAGGCGCCAATGTTGCCTTTACATACCTATCCAGCGTTGAGCAAGGTGAGGCGCTCGAAGCGGAACTTATTGCAAAAGGTGTGAAAGCAAAAGGCTACCGTTCTGATGCCTCTGATTTTGCTCAGGCTGAAAAATTAGTGAGCAGTGTTATTACTGATTTTGGCGCGCTGGATATTCTAGTGAATAATGCCGGCATCACTCAAGATAATTTACTTCTCCGCATGACAGAAGAGATGTGGGATAAGGTAATCAACGTGAATTTGAAATCGTGTTTCAATACAGTGAAAGCGGCTACCAAACAGATGATGAAACAAAAGAGCGGCTCTATTATTAATATGACTTCCGTGGTAGGATTAAAAGGCAATGCTGGTCAAGCTAACTACGCAGCATCGAAAGCAGGTATCATCGGCTTTACAAAATCAGTGGCGTTAGAATTAGGATCGCGCGGCATTCGCTCGAACGCTGTAGCTCCCGGTTTTATTGAAACCGAAATGACGGGCAAGCTCGATGAAAAAACAGTACAAAGCTGGCGCGATGCCATACCATTAAAACGGGGAGGTAAGCCAGAAGATGTAGCCGATGCCTGTGTATTTTTAGGATCAGACATGTCTACCTACATCTCGGGACAAGTAATTCAGGTTGATGGTGGAATGTTAACGTAAAAGTTCCTGGTTCAAGGTTTCGTGTTCAAAGTTGATGCTCTGTAGTTTATGTGTGCTTTAGTAATGTAAAGTGAAACCTGGAACTTTGAACCTTGAACATTACAGATGCAATCTGACATTCAACACATTTTTTCTATTTCAAAAAAGTATATACAAAAAAAATGATTTTACTGATGTTAACAACGATAGCGGCATTGCTAAGGAATAAAATCAAGTCAGTCTATTTTATCTGGTACAAGGTGATTTAACAAGGCAAAAAAAATTACTGAGTCGGCACTGGTGTATTTTACAAAACATCAAAACTAAAAAGGTGTTACCTATACCTTTTACAACCCTGTCAATATTAAATTTTTCGTTAATGGAATTATCGTTGTGATTTGTGTTGAGGATAACGGACAATAAAAACCAGAAAAATGCCAGTCAGCATCTTCGATATTTTCTTTGCCTTGTTAAATCACCTTGTACCAGATAAAA
>JANMRZ010000140.1:0-3607 GCA_031388805.1 Chryseolinea sp. | reverse complement strand
CGTGCTGCCTCTGCGTTGGGAGAGATGGGGTTATCAATCTCTGACGCCATTCGCTTGCTTATGCTGCGTGTAGCAGAGGAGCACCGATTGCCTTTCGAGGTCAGAGTTCCGAACGCCACCACTCGCAAGGCAATTGCTGAGCTTGAGGCCGGAAAGGGTAAAAAATTTACCAGCATTGACGCATTGATGGACGATTTGCATGCTGACGATTGATCGTTCCTCAGCATTCAAGCGCGACTATAAGGGAGAAGCATCAGGCCGACACCGGTCAAACTTGACGCCGCCCTGATGGTCATCTTGACCGCATTAATCAACGACGACCCGTTAGAGCCGCGGTATCGCGACGATGACCTGAGTGGCCAGTGGTCAGGATACCGTGAATACCACGTTAAGCCTGACTTACTGCTGATCTACCGCAAACTGGACACCGACACACTGCGGCTGGCCCGTCTTGGCTCCCATAGTGAACTATTTGGTTGAAGAACTCTCCAAACATTTAACGCCTTTGTCAATCCGAATATCTCCTGCCGGAGATTCTGGAGACATGATGCTCAATTACCAGTATGCACCAGATAAACCTGTTCTTTACACTTTTAAACAATGACAATCAGAGACATATTAATGCAGGTCATTGAGGAGGCCAGCGACAAGCCGGTTAGCGAAATCAGCACTCTTGCCGAACAATTATTAGCCGTGATCAGTTTTAAGGCAAATATTGATGACTATTTCTCCGATGACCAAGCTGCAGCGCTGTTAGCAATGTTGAGGAAGAATCTTTCCGTCGTGCGCACGTTTCTTAAGGATATTGAAGGATTCTACGATACGCATACAGATTTTTTAGGCGGATATGATGATCAAAATAATTAACTTGGACATTTTTCTAATGAGTGGCAGGTGATGGAATATATGTCAGTCCATCAAACATCAGACGGTCACTGGTTCATCCAATATGGAGAGTGGAACAAACCGGGGGCTGGGTTTGGGGTCTGGGGAGCAATGGAACAGAAAAGTCAGATAGGGGTCACTTCAGGAGACAGATTACAAAGTACGTTAAGCGTTGGCTGAGGCCGGACTCGAACAGTTTCAAGTCCGGTTTGATTTTTCAGGAGATTAAAGGGGCGCTCACAGTTCTTGCGGATGGCATGAGCTCGTTGTGATTCCATGCAGTTTGTTGTTGCCGAGAAGCCCGGATTAGAAGAAATGATACAGAAGCTTGGCCGGGCTATATCCCTCATTGGCCAAAAAGGCGATTGAGGATTCGATCATCAAGCAGTTTGTCAACAAATTGAAGCTCTTTAGCCATAATTATTGCTGGGCTTGAGGTAGCCTGGAGTAGGTCCGCGATAGAGGTTAGGTTATGGCTAGGCTTTGCACTTTTTGTTGACAATATTTACTAAATAGTAGAGAGTAATTATCTATAAATAATATTTCCTGAGAAATTACTTATGTTGCCTCCAGAAAGGAACGCTTCATTTAAAAACAGATTAGAACAAATGGTGCAACGATTGAAGGATGGTGGCAACCGCATCACTCCTCAACGTTTGGCCATCCTCAAAATTCTGGCTGTCAGCCAGGGGCACCCTTCAGTTGAAACAATCTACACGAAATTGGTTGGCAATTACCCAACCATGAGTTTGGCCACAGTCTATAAAACCATCAACCTTCTTAAGCAAAAAGGTGAAGTGTTGGAGCTGGAATTTAGCGAGATGGGCAACCGCTATGATGGTAACAAACCATATCCTCATCCCCATGTAATTTGTACCGGATGCGGGGCCATTGTGGACCCTTTATTTCTTGATCTGGAAGAAATTACGAAAAAAATGATGAAAGAAACGGGCTTTCATATAGTTAACCATCGTCTTGATTTTTATGGACTCTGCCCTGATTGCCAGAAAAAAAAGTAAATTAGCTCAATTTTTCCGGACAACAAAACCTTCATTTAAGGAGATTGTTATGGGAACAAAGGGAAGAGAGATCGTCGGTGTTCATACAGAAATGATTTTGTCGTTGCTCAACAAAGCTTTTGCCGATGAATGGTTGGCCTATTATCAATACTGGCTTGGGGCAAAGATTGCCAAAGGGCCGATGAAAGAGGCGGTCATAGCTGAACTGTTACAACACGCCACCGATGAATTACGGCACGCCGACCTCGTCGCCAATCGTATAATACAGTTGGGCGGCACGCCGGTAACGAGCCCTCGATTATGGTACGATCTCACCAATTGCGGCTATGATGCCCCAGAAGACCCCTATGTGATGCAACTTCTCGAACAAAACATCAAGGGCGAACAATGTGCCATTACTGTCTACAACACCATGTTGGCAGAAACCCGTGAAAAGGATCCGGTCACATACAACATGGCGTTGCTGATTCTCCAGGATGAGGTCGAACATGAAGAAGACCTCCAGGCCCTGCAGGAAGATATCGACCTAATGCTGAACCGCCGTTCCTAAAATTCCAGTTTTCTTGAATCCTGTTTTTTTTTAGCACGGCAGATATCGTGAAGCCCTGTGCGGGATTCCCGCACGCAGGGATTTGCGATAAGGCTGTCGGGTATCTCTTGATCATGAGCGAAACCAAACACCAAACGGGAGAACAATGATGGAAGATAACAACAAAGAGGTATAAGCCTCAACAGGGGATCATCCAGATGCCGATCAGGTTTTCCGGCGTGTCAGGGATCGTATACCGACTGCCTCTTTTGATACCGTCTATCGGACTCTCTGGCTGCTGAATGATCTTGGGCTGGTAGTAACGCTTGGGTCGAGCCGTGAACCGACCCGTTCCGACGCTAACCTGAATACTCACCATCATTTTGTTTCTAGGCAATGTGGATTCACTCGTGACTTCTACAGCAATGATCTTGATAACATCAGACTGCCTGATTCGGTGGGCTCTCTTGGTGAGATTGAAGCAATTCACGTTGAGGTGCGAGGTATCTGCCCAGAATGTGTTGAGAAAGGAAGGAATAAAAATCCTTTCATTAATGCCGGAGGAATCATCATGGTTCCCATATTAACAACCAATGGTGGTGCTCTATAAGGGGGGCTGTGGAGATCGAGAATTTATGGAATTTGAAATCTCAGAGTCGATTGAAGACCTAATCACAAACACATTCATGATACCAATGCACTGTATTCAATCGTAGTACTGTGAAAAAATTCATTCAAAATGAGGGGGGAACTTTATGAGTGATGAAAAGAAATGCCCGGTAACGGGAAGAATTAACAAACACGTAGTGGGCGGCAGGTCGAATCGCGAATGGTGGCCGAACCAATTGAGTCTGGATATTCTGCGCCAACATTCCTCCAAGTCCAATCCGATGGGCGAGGATTTTAACTACGCTGAAGAATTCAAGAGCCTGAATCTCGACGCTCTGAAAAAGGATCTACACAACCTGATGACCGATTCGCAGGACTGGTGGCCAGCGGATTACGGTCACTACGGACCTTTTTTTATTCGGATGGCATGGCACAGTGCTGGTACCTACCGCACCGGCGACGGCCGCGGCGGAGGAGGGACGGGTAACCAACGCTTTGCGCCCGTCAACAGTTGGCCCGATAACGTAAACCTCGACAAGGCGCGCAGGCTGCTTTGGCCGATCAA
>JANMRZ010000002.1:0-5398 GCA_031388805.1 Chryseolinea sp. | reverse complement strand
TCCCTTTTGAAGTATACTATGAATGGACCGCAAATTTACCACAGCGGGATGCGGGTTTCAAAGCTGTTTTGCGGAGAGGGTTCAATTGGGACAGATAGCGGTGATATATTGTAGGGTCTCGACAAGTGATCAAGACTGCGTTCGCCAGGAAAGTGATTTAATCGCCTTTGCAGCAAAGGCGGGCTATGTAGTTGCGGGGGTGTGGAAAGAAACTGCGTCCGGGAGCAAGGCGGGTCGTCAGCAACGTCAGCAGGTGTTGAAACTCGCACAAGCGCGGAAAATTGACGTTATTTTGGTGACAGAACTGACGCGTTGGGGTCGATCAACATTGGATTTGTTCCATACGCTCCACGACCTGCAATCATGGGGTGTTTCTATGATCGCACAAACGGGGCTGCAGTTTGATCTTTCGACGCCACAAGGAAGACTCATCGCCACGTTGATGGCGGGTTTAGCGGAATTTGAGCGTGATCTGCTGCGTGAGCGAGTTCGGTCCGGAGTCACTGCGGCGCAGGCCCGTGGTGTGGTGTTCGGCAGGCGCCTTGGGCAACGAGTAAAATCGGACAAGTTGACGCCGAAGGTATTGGAATTGGTGGCAGCCGGACAATCCTACCGGCAGATCGGAAGGCAGCTAGACTTGAGCAAAAATACTGTAATGGCAATAGTCAAACGTGAACGCGTGAAAACTGGCTGCGAAATGGCTGCAGCGAACAAAATGGCTTAGCGTACGTAAAATTCCGTTTCGTGTCTTGTCCCCACAAAGAGCATTGGGAGGACAAACACTCTCGTCAGTGCGGAGCATGCGTACCATGTATTTATCGTCGTGCTGCTATCCATAGTGTTGGTTTTCCATTGGAACAATACGGCTATAGTCTCACTACTGGATTTCCGTTACAAAATATCCTCTCCCATCCTAATCACGATCTCTCATCAATTATTGATTTTCTTAAACGAAACGATAACTCCGATATGATTTGGCGTACACTTAGATCAAACGGACAGTTGGACATTTCGCTGAAGACTAAATACACTTCATTGATTATCAGGCTAAGAAATGAAGTTAAAGCGTGGGCTCAAGGCATTGGAATTATCTGAGTAACATGCGCATTGATACCCACTGCCATATAGATCTATTTGATGATCCAGTTGCAATGGTCCGTGCCTTCGAAAGAGCACAAACAGCTAGCGTCGTAGCTACAATGCTTCCAAGTCACTACCAGGCAGCTTTTCCGCATTTGAAGTCATATAAGACTATATGGCTCGCATTGGGAATGCATCCGCTTCGAGCTAAGGAAGGCAAAAGCGAGATTGAATTGTTTAAAGAGCTTGCAAATTCAACGGAGTACATTGGGGAAATAGGTCTTGACCTCTCAATTGAAGGCCTGAAAACAAAGGAACTTCAGTTTGATAATTTTAGAAGTATTTTGCCAATGATTAGGAATGGTAAGTTCGTTACCATTCATAGCAGATGTGCACATAATGAAGTATCTAACCTTCTCGATGAGTATTTCGTCGGCCCAGCTTGCTTTCACTATTTCATTGGTGGACCGCAGGCTGCTGAAAAATTGGCTGCAAAGGGGCATTGTTTCTCTATCAATCATCGAATGCTGCTGAGCAAGCATAGAAGCCTGATTGAAGCTGTTCCCAGGGATCGAATTCTCGTTGAATCAGATGGTCCTTTTCTAACTAAGAATCCTTTAGCAGTGATAAATCAAGTTTATGAAGAACTAAGCAAAACCTGGCATACAGATAAATTCGAAACTGAAGAACAAGTTGCACTCAACTTTGGTAGGTGTCGAACGAAGTCAAAATCATGAGGTTTTAGATCTTTGAACCTCAATTGGACGAAAAAGTACTATAAGGGGTCAGCGCACGAAACGGAAAAAATCGTACGCTAAGAAATAGATTTTCGCATTAGAATATCAAGGTTAAGAAATGAATATTAATAACAAGTCCGAGCGGGACCAATGGATTGATATAAAACGAAATATAAACACATTTGCCGTCAATAATGCTTGGGAACAAGCATTCTGTTTATTCAGGAAAAGGATTCATGATAAATTTATAAAACCAATTGATAACATAATTCAATTAAAGTCAAATTCCGGAGAAGGCTTTACTGTAATTACAATACTATGTGTTCTCATAGAGACATTCGCTTCATTTAAATATGGAAAAGTATTTAACCATAGATACAACGATCAAAAAGATCCTCTTTATCAATATAAAGATTCAAGAATGATTTTTGTTGATTTTTTGCATGATGAAAATATTTTCGAAAATCATTTCTATATTTTTGAAAATGGGGACAAGATTTTCGATAAGCCATTCAGTGCTGATGACTTTTACTCAAATGTACGTTGCGCTCTAGTTCATGAAGGAAGGACACGGAAAAAATGGACAATAAATGTAAGGCCAAAGAATATTTCAGATAATATTTTCATAAAAGAAATTGGTGGGAAATATAAAATATTTAGGACAGTTATGCATATCTCATTGAAGAAATATGTTGACGATTATTTGAATGAACTTCGGAAACCAGATAATGACAACGGAAGAAAGTACTTCGGTAGAAAAATGGACCACGTATATGAACTAAAAAAGAACAATTTGAATTGGTGGAATAACTAGCATATATGCGAAGGTATATGTAGACCTCAGAAATTTCTGGGGTTTGGGTGTACAACCCCTAATACCTACTTTTAGGAACAAAGCATTCACACTCTTTGCAGTCTGGGATTTTTGCAGCATCGAATGGGCTGTTTTCTCTCTTGTTGAACTTCGGACACTCTAAGATATAAGCAGGCTCCTTTTTTTTTCTTGATGAAATAACTCTACTCGCTATTGGAAGCACAGCCCTGCGTTTATCATTCCAGAACGAGCATGTTCCATCTATTTCCTGTGCGAATAAGCGTTCAATAATACGTATCTTTTCTCCCCATATCACGCCGTTTGATTCTAGCAATACTTCTAATAAAATATTCCATGAGTTTTCACACCAATCTACTCTAATTCCCCATAGATTTCCTTCCTCATCTAACTGGATGGCTGCACCAGAAGTACATTGACAACCATTAATCCCACAGAAGTGTTTCTCCAACCTCTTTGCTTGATATTTGCTAAGTAAACAAATGGGTTGGTCGTTCCAGATAAAAACCTCTTTACTCGGATAAAGTTTTAGTTCATCGCGGTCGTGGGAGTTGTTAATTTTGTCTGGCTTGTAGAGAACCATAATCCTATTGACCTTAATTCTCATAATTTGGCCCATTTCGTGTTATTCATCGTTCACCTACATGCAAAACCTTGTTTTTCAGTCTCAGTGAACCATAATAGTTCATCATTCCAAATTGAAACTGTGCTTGAAGATATCCCTGTTGAGCAGATTTCTGATACCGCTCAACTGCTTTATTGAAATCTTGGGTTACGCCTTTTCCATGAAAATATATCATCCCAGTGAAATACATTGCTTTAACGTGCCCATTTTCAGCCGCGGCAATAGCATAGAAACCAACACGCCAAGACGACATGAACCAGGTGTTAGGAGCCCGTTTCAAGGAGAGGATGATTTTTATTCACGAGATAATAAGTTTGACTGGCTTGTCGATGGCATACATTTTGTGTTGTCTGTAGGGGTTAGCAAAAAATAGAAGTGTTTTTTCTTATCAGTTAGTGGCTTAACCGACTGTTTTACCTTTTGTCTCACGGCTTTGGCTTATACTTAACATCATCATCAGATATATATATTTTTTTGCCTTTTTTGATCACATATTTCCCCCCTCTAGGGCCTGAATACACTTTCGCGTGCTGTGTATTGTGGCAGGACCTGCAAAGCACGACCAACTCTTCTAACTTCTCAACGCCTGCTCTTTCATAGGTTTTATGGTGGACTTCGATATTTCTCTTGCTGCCGCAAATCGAGCAAGACTTTCCTTGTTCATATTTGACAGCTATTTTTGTGTCCAAAAAACTTCTAGGCGTAGATTCAAAACAAGTCTTACAACATGGACCTTTCCCAAATATGTAATGGTATTCTTCTGTTGGTTTTTCACAATTTGCACAGAATTTATATTTTCCGAAACAGTCATCACAGACCAATTTATTGTCTTTCCCTGGTCGAAACTTGACAATCGTTGTATCGCCAGGTTTTTTATTCGGCTTTGAACATACAGAGCAATAGTTTGGAGGTTTCTTGCTTTCAAGGGTTTTATCTCTTAAATCAAACCGATTAAACATGCCCTCCGTGACCTTGAGAAAAATAACAATTAAGAACAATATAAATAGAATTTCCATATAGGAGATCCAAGAGATTTTTTCCCTACGGATAAAAGCTGACTCTTTCAATCATCACAATTACATTAAGTATTCTTTTTAGCTCTAAATTACATAAATGTCTACCCCACCACCGTCTTATCATCCGTCTTCCTTTAATTATAACAGGGAACCTCCCAAGATTATCAATGTTCCGCAATCTCGCTGGTGCTCAAATGTGGACAGACCACATTGACAGCCTAGGTGCCCTCTCTATCTTTCATCCAAAATCCGCTTGAGCTCATCGTTGGTTATACGTGAGTACTGCAGGGAGAATGAGGCGTTTTTGTGCCCCAGCTGCCGTTGCACTGCCGCCACATTGCCGGTTTTCTCCATAATGAATACCCCCATGCCGTGCCGCGCGGAGTGCGGGGTCTTGTCCTTATCCACGCCGGCAAAATCCCGGACCTGATTCCAGACCGTATTGATCACCTTCGGGGTTAAGCGTCCGTCGCCATGGGGATTGGAGATGGGCGAGAGGAACAGGGCATGGGATTGCCATTTCTCGTGATCCTGGCCCCTCTCCTGCTCAAGGTAGTCGTTGATCGCGGCGAGCCCCTGCTTGCTGATCGGATAGGGCTGGACACTGCCGCCCTTCTCGACTACCGATAAAATCCGCCGGTCAAAATCAATATCCACCAGATTCAAACGGGTGATGGCCGTCCGACGCATGCCGGTTTCAATGAGGGTGTAGATAATGGCCCGATTGCGCGCCGGACGAAAAGCCTTTCTTTGCGGTGGTGTTGACCCGCCGTGTCGATGGCGGTCCCGGGATCTGCCACCGACCAGCAGCAGTTGATCGGCTGCATCCAAGATGCGGTTGCGCTCCTGTTTCGTTACGGCCCGTTCGATTTCCAGTTGATTGCCGACCGACAGCATCTTGATTTTTTCCATCGGCTGGCCCAAGGGAAACGGACGGTGCTGGTGGATCCACTTGGCAAAGGTTTTAAGATGGGCGGTCATGCGGTTGATGGTGCGATCCGACCATTTTCTGGCGCCGTCTTCGTTGAAGGTGTTTTGCAGGGCACCGAGAAAATCTCTGCCCACCCGGGGCGACCAGTTCGAACGAAACGTCGTTCCGAATTCCTGC
>JANMRZ010000189.1:0-24164 GCA_031388805.1 Chryseolinea sp. | reverse complement strand
CGATGCTCCTTCACTGGAGGACCTGATCGATTCGATAAGAGAAATTTCAGAGTTGTTTAAAAAGATAAGTAACTGATTGTATTTGAATGAAGAGTTTTAAAAGAGAAAGCAAATTTTATCTGATCAATCACTTACATCCTGCGTGGTCACTACTTACCCGGCTGAACCCCATTAGATTTTCAATAAACTGGTTCGATCTTGGTAACTTCGGGACTACGGGTAAAGGATTTTTAACGATTATGAATGATAATCCATTTTAATGAATCCAGAAAAAGACAGTTTTTTCGTAGTCCGGACAACTTATACAATTGAATTTTAATCCGGTCTAGCTATACATAAGTCAGGTTATTCATTCAACTGCCCATTGTAAACAATTCTTTTAACTCTTTATTGCTCAGGTTTCCAATCCAGTTCTCCCCGGTGGAAACCGTCATTTCGGCAAGGGCTTTTTTAGATTGTATCATGTCGTTGATGCGTTCTTCAAACGTGTTCTTGGTTATGAAACGGTGTACCATCACGTTACTTTTTTGCCCAATCCTATATGCCCGGTCAGTGGCCTGCGCTTCTACCGCAGGGTTCCACCACAGGTCGTAGTGTATCACATGGTTAGCGGCTGTAAGGTTGAGTCCCGTTCCGGCAGCTTTCAGCGATAATATAAATATTTTATCGGCCCGATTATTCTGAAAATTAACGACCATTTCTTTTCGCTGCTTCAGGCTACAGCCACCGTGGTAAAACAGCGGCTCTTCTTTGTAACGCTCGGTAATAAAATATTTCAACAGGTTTCCCATTTCGGTAAACTGACTGAATAATAATACTTTTTCACCGCTCTCTACAATGCTGTCGAGTTTATCAAAGAGTAATTCCAATTTACCGCTGAGCGCAGCATCCATCACATTGTTTTTAAGGAACTGCGTTGGGTGGTTGCAAATTTGCTTCAATGCCAAAATCATTTGTAGTACTAAACCTTGACGAACAAATAAAGATTTACTGTCGTTGGCAATGACACTTTCAATATCATCCATGGCTTTTTGCAATGTTTTTTCATACAAGCTGGCCTGCTCTTTGGCTAACGTTGAGTAACAATCCATTTCGATTTTATCAGGCAGGTCAGAAATAATGCTTTTGTCTGACTTCAGTCTGCGCATCATAAAAGGTGACGTTACTTTCTTGAGCGAATCGGCAACAGCCAAATCATTATACTGCTGGATAGGATTGCCATATGTTTCGTCAAACTCCTTACTATTGCCCAACAATCCACGGTTGCTGTAATCCATAATGCTCCATAACTCGCTTAGCCGGTTCTCTACAGGTGTACCGCTCATGGCTATAAAATGATTGGCACCAATAGTTTTGATAGCTTTGGTCTGCTCGGTATTGCTGTTTTTAATATTTTGTGCTTCGTCAATAACCAGTGAATGCCATTTCCTCTTTTTGAGTTCTTTGGCATCGCTGCGCACAATTCCGTAAGACGATATCAAAACATCAAACTTCTCATCTTTTTCTATTTTCCGTTTTGTGCCATGATATATTTTGATTTTCAAGGTTGGTGCAAATTTTTCAATTTCGGTTTGCCAGTTTGTTAAAAGTCCGGTAGGAGCAACTACCAATACTTTTTCTTTTTCAAGCAACCCTTCTTCTTTGTATTTGAGCAGGGTAGTAATTACCTGAAGTGTTTTCCCAAGTCCCATATCGTCGGCAAGTACAGATCCAAAACCTATTTTTGAATTACGGTACATCCATGAAAAACCTCGGTGCTGGTAAGGGCGCAGTTGTGCCTTGATACCTTTGGGCAATGCTACTTCATTAAAATTGGTTAGCTCTTTAATCAGTTCCCTTACTTCATCAGTAAGACTGATGGCACTGCCCATATATTCGCCACTCAGTGCTGCCCGAAGCATCTGAAATGCTGAAAGTTCCTGCGTATTCGAAAAATGATTGTATATTTTTTGCAGATCATGTTGGTTTACATAGATATACCGGCTTTTGTATTTAATCAACCCTTCTGACTTACCGAGCAATTTCTTAAACTCTGCTTCATTCATCACGGTATCACCTATTGCCACTTGCCAATCAAAACTGAACAAGTGCCCCAGGTTAATAAACGATTTACCGTCACCCTTCTTCTTAATCTTTACACTTGCCTTCGGCTTTAAAATTTCTCGCAATGACTTCGGTAACAAAATATCAACATCCAACAGTTGGATGGCTGGGATCATCTGCATTAAAAAAGGTGTGAACGCATCGCTTTTCATGATGATCGCCTGCTCGCCCTGCGAGTTGATATAACCATCTAACCCTACTATGAAGGGACTTAGCTGGGTAAGACCCTGCAAAATTTCGTAGCGGTTGTTATCAAATTTTTTCTGGGTCAATATGTCTTTCAGCGAAACAGGCATTGCCACATCAGGTTTATTGTTCTGTATGTTGACTGTAATTTTAAAATCGTCATTTATTATTTCTTCTACCACAATCTGCGGTTTGTGATTGCCCTGCGTAATAAAATATTTTTGAGTCCAGGCCATGATACCGCCTCTCAACGCTTCTTCTCCCGGTTTTTTAAATGCGTAATTTTCTTTTCTGAAAAATAAATTCAAAAATATATCCGGGTTGGCAGCTTCTTCAAGAATATGAATGATCTCCGTAAGAAAAAGCGATAACAGATTAAATGCCTGGTTCTTGCTGATGGCTCTTTGACTTGTTTTTTCTTTCCAAAGGAAAATTTCCGGAGGCAAGATTGTTTCTAATTTCTCTACCAAGTTACGAACATCTTTGCTGAGCATGGCAGGCAGCCAACGAATGGAAAATTCCTTATTTGGCAGTTGTACAATTTGTGGAACTACCGCACCATTACTCAACAAGTGAATAGCGAAATGCAAAACCGTGTGTAATGAAGCTGTGGATGGCTGATAATCGACTGTCTTTGACGAATTGATTTGGGCAATTTGATTTAAGAAATCTAAAAACGAAAAATCCGTTTCATTCACCCACACCCTTGATTGGTACTGCTCGTCTATGATTATTTTATTATTGGTATGGTGTCCGATATTTTGTTCTTGTTGCTTTGCTTTGAGAAAAAGGTTTTCAAGGGATATTTTTCCTTGTACTACCTTTTGCGCGCTTTTTACTATCCGGGCTATTTTATCAGTATACTTTTCCTTGAAGTTTCCTGTGCCCTGATAAAATGCGGGGAAATGGGAGAGCAAAGCAGTTAGCGGTTCATGTATGGGCGACAGTTTAGAGAATGACAGTTTCTGATAGGCATTTTCAGGATTGTACTCAGGTGTTTTCTGTTTGTTTGCAGTAAAATACAAGTCAGCTATTTTTGGTATCTCTGCAGTGGCGGTGTTTACAAAAACGCCCAGTTTGTTGAGTTCTTCTACCAGATTTACATTGTGCAAACTAAAAACCAAAAACGGGTTATTGTCAATCTCGGCACTTACCTTATACACTACGGCAGCCAGATGTTTGCATGGCACTGCCCAGTCGGGGCAAGAGCATTGCATCTTAAAGTCTGTCCATTGTTTAGGAAATACTTTCAACCCCATAGTTTCTGCAATCTTCAACACTTCAGGGTCGAGTTCGCGGTTTAATAATTTGGAGATGACAGTCGGCCTTTTTGCCAATGTCTGTATGAATTCACTTAGTTCAGGATCGAAAAACGGAGGCAAAATAACATCTACATTGTATGGTTTTGGTCGACTGCCCGCTACTTTTGCCCTGATATGATTTTCCTTAATATCAATTTTTGTAACGGCTCCATTTCTGGCATAACTACTACCTCGCGCCAACCTGTTTTCGTAATCGATATTATTCAATGAATTAAGCCATTGCTGACCCCACCAGGTTTTTCCGAAATTGTTGCTCATTGTGTTTAGTTACAGATGATTGCAAAGTAAAATCAAAAATTGGAACCTGCTAAGGTTCAAACAACCCTTTTCTATCATTCATTGATTGAAAATACGCCCAAGGTAAATTCTAATATGATCATCCGGCATCCTAATTCCAATCCTTTCTCTTCCCGAGTCTACTCCAATGCCAAGAGGCATTACCCTCAGGAAACTGGCACAAATGAGCTAGTAGCAATTTTTTTTAATAATTTGTGTAAGAGTAGCATTAAGACCAAAGCCAACAATCAATCCTGTTGCTCAGGCAAGGAGGAGCCATTTTATCTTTTCAGTTTCTGTCTTCCAGGATAATAACAACTTACCCGCCAATACGCCCCAAATAGTATGGGCGGTTGTTGGAATACAATTACTAGCGACCCAGCCGCCATCATTAAACGATTGATCGAATCCCAAAACATTCATGAACCGGTATAGAATTTCTGTTACAAAGAGCAGGCAAATGCTAAAACATAAATTCGGGTTGGATCAAATCCCCAAAACGCAGACCATTCCATGGATGATGGAAAAACTGAATGATACTGTCATCACTAATGTTAAAAAGATTATAGTAAAGATGTGTACTCTCCATAATCAGTAAGATTATAATAAGGAATGATCAATTTCAAAATCGCAGATAATATGCCTGACCCCATCTGCTTAAAAGGGAAATATTGAGACCTCATTAAAGAAGAAAGGAGATTAGCATAAAGGAAAATTTACGACCCTAATTTTTAACGTTAATGTTAAAAATTTATCGAACCTTTAAAAGGTCAAAATATTTCAAGTTTTCGATAAATTGGTTCGATAATGGAAACCTCGGGACTACAAGTGAAGGATTTTTAACGATTATAAAAGATTATTAAGGATTCTGAATGATTGTGTGTGAATATGGAATCTTTTATAGACATTGTATTAAATCAACATCGGCAACTCGTCCGGTTTCCATCTTGTAAGGTAATTCGCGTTGGTAATGAAATCCAGAAAAAGATTTTTTTAATTATTTAACCTCACAATCTTTGACCCGCTTGGCAATTGTTGCCAATGTAATGATGGTATTGTCTTGTATGAAAATTTATAACCAGTTTTCCATTCTTTGCTCTTACAGTAATTGTCGTCCTTGCCATGCAGGCAGAATTAAAGGCATAATAAATAGTTCTTTTAGAAGTCACTTTAAACCAATAAAAACATTATGAAGATTGTTCTAGCCGTTAAGGCTGTATTACCGATGGCACTTTTACTAATATTTACTTCATGTCACAAAGATGATTCCCTAACGGCGTCTCCATCCATAACCGACTTTTCACCAACAGAAGGAGCTGAGGGAACAACCGTGACGATCAACGGGATAAACTTCAGCACCGTCACAAGTGAAAACGTTGTCAAGTTCAATGGCACGGCAGCAACAGTGACCGCAGCTACAACTACAACGCTTACTACAGCTGTACCTGCTGGAGCAACTACTGACAAAATAACTGTTGAAGTCGGTTCACAAACGGCTACTTCGGCTAACAATTTTAAAGTACTTGCGATGCCAGCTATAACCAGTTTTTCTCCTATGGAAGGAACTGAAGGAACAACAGTAACGATCAGCGGCACAAACTTCAGCGCCGTCATGAGTGAAAACGCTGTCAAGTTCAATGGCACGGCAGCCAACGTAACGGCAGCCACAGCCACCGCGCTAACAGTAACTGCGCCTGCCGGAGCAACTACGGGCAAGATAACCGTGCAAGTAGGTACGCAGACCGCTATCGCATCGAATGATTTTGCATACATGCCGACTGTAAGTACGCTGGCGGGTAGCGGTACAGCAGGTTTTGCCGATGGTACTGGCACAACCGCTCAGTTTAATAGTCCTTTAGGTGTGGCAGTAGATGCGGCAGGCAATTTATATGTGGCAGACTTGAAAAATAATCGCATTCGCAAGATTACACCCAGTGGTGAGGTGAGTACGCTGGCAGGAAGTGGCATCGTTGGCTCTGTCGACGGCACTGGCACCACCGCTCAGTTTAATGAAACATGTGGCGTGGCTGTAGATGCCTCAGGCAATGTGTATGTGGCAGATCGTAGCAACCATCGCATACGTAAGATTACACCCGGTGGTGAGGTTAGTACGCTGGCGGGAAGCATCCTCGGCTATGCCAATGGAACTGGCACCGCCGCTAAGTTTTATAATCCTCGGGGGGTAGCTGTGGATGCCTCAGGTAATGTATATGTAGCTGATTATAGCAACCATCGTATCCGTAAGATTACACCCGGTGGTGAGGTTAGTACGCTGGCGGGAAGTGGTACACCCGGCTTTGCCGATGGCACCGGCACCGCTGCTCAATTTTACTATCCTGCAAGTGTAGTTGTAGACCCCTCGGGCAATGTGTATGTGGCAGACCTTGCTAACTATCGCATTCGCAAGATTACATCCAGCGGTGAGGTAAGTACACTGGCGGGAAGCATCCTTGGCTATGGCACTGGCACCGCCGCACAGTTTAAGACACCGATTGCCGTAGCTTTAGATGCCAACGGCAATGTGTATGTAGCTGATAGCTATGGCATCCGTAAGATTACAACCGCTGGCGAGGTAAGTACTCTGGCGGGAGGCGACACTGGCGGCTATGCCAACGGAGTCGCCACTGATGCCAAGTTTGTACGTGCGGCAGGCGTAGCCGTAGATGCTTCGGGTAATGTGTATGTAGCTGATGAACTCGACAATCGTATTCGTAAGATCACGATTCAATAACTATTACTTCCGCTCAACACCTTAAAACCAATAAAACCTAATGAAAATTGTTATGCCCACCCATTGGACAGCATATTAAAAAACGGTGTGCGGGAAACAGCGGGATGTGCATGCAATGGCCGTGGCCAATAGTGAATCTGCTTCCATAATGATCTGGAATTATCACGATGTGGATGTTCAAATGGAAAATGTATCGGTAAAAATTATCATTAAGAATATTCCCTCAGGAAAAGTTCTGCTCAACCACTAGAGGATAGATAAAGATCACAGCAATTCATATGAAGCATGGAAAAAAATTGGTTCACCTCAAAATGTCAGCGATGAACAATATGAGCAACTGAAGAGAGCAGGTCAACTTGAATTATTACATTCACCCAAATGGATAACACCAACAAATGGCGAGGCTATTGTAACTTTTTCCCTACCGGTTCAGGGTGTATATCGCTCTTAATGATAAAGTATGAATAGATTAATAAAGAAATCGTATTGCTATCCATAGAATGTTAAAGTACAACTATCGAACCATCACATCATGGAATTTCTTCAGATTTTCAATAAAATGGTTCGATATTGGTAACTTCTGGACTACAAGTGAAGGATTTTTAAAGATTATTAAGGATTCTGAATGATTGTGTGTGATCTTAAACAATTTCTCTGATCCGATGTGCCCTGATGTGCCTTCCTGAAATAACTATACACTGTTGACACTTATTACTGGTATAACTTTACACGTTTTTTCTCTATTACTGAAATAACTTCACACATTTTTTCTTATCACTGAAATCGCTATACACCCTCATTTCTTATTACTGAAATCCCTATACATTATTGTTACTACTATCATGATGTGGGTTTGTGGGAAACTCCTCAAGAGTTTTCCATAAATCCACATCTTACTTAATTCAAGAGGTGTATTGTTCTTCAAATGATTGTCTTTTGAAATAGGTCTTCCACCTTTTCTTAAGCTCTCCGCTTTGCATGTGAGCTTTATTCGGTGTCAGATAATCACAACTTGCATGAGGCCGGTGCTCATTATAAATCCGTACACCATCATGCACCGCTTTTAACGCTTCCTCGTAGCTTGAAAATTCCTTATCCAGGAAAAATTCATCTTTCAGGATTCCATTCAAACGTTCAGCTATTGCATTTTCATAAGGGTCGGATTTTTCTGTCATGCTGATCTCAATTTCCTTCTCTTTCAATAGACCTACGTATTCACCACAGCAATACTGCACGCCACGATTAGAATGATGGAATAATTTGCTCCCAAGAAATGACCGCTGGCCAAGAGCGTTATGAAGTGCTTCCAAGCAACCTTCATGGGACAAATCTTTACTTAAGCAGTATCCCATTATCTTTCGGGAATAAGCATCGGTGATCAGCGATAGATAGCAAAAACCATCTTTAAGAGTGATGTAAGTAATATCACTTACCCAGACATGTTCAGGATTTTTTATTTCCATATCCCGAACCCGATTGGGATATTTCCTCAGCCAGTGTCTTGACATGGTCGTCCTAACTCTTCTGCGTTTCTTCTTGATTGTCAGCCCATACGAGTAGAGTAACTCATGAAGCTTATCTCGTCCTATTTTAATCCCATGAGCTTCTAATGGTGCCTTGATAAGCTCATATAATTTGGGAGTTCCTATCTTGGGCATATATTTTCTCTGCTCCCCAACGAGCTTGAAAATTACGGCCTGCTCAATTACGGCTTCTTCTACCTGCCACTCCTTGTCATAAAATGCATGACGGGTTTTACCAAACAATCCGCAGAGCCTTTTTAGACCTACGTGACATGTGCCCTCCCTGAAATAACTATACACTATTCCCACAATGCGCTGCAAATGAATGACGCTTGCCTCACCATAGACAAGCGTCATAAAAAACATTCTTTTCATTCCTCTTGTGAAATGTAGACTTTACTGAATCGGCTCTTCGAAATCTTTTTTTAGACAATAAAAAAGCCTTTAAATCTTTGCAAAAAGATAGAGGCTTTTTTCTACCAAACATGTCACAAAAGTTAATTATATGCATTAGTACTTCACGACCTTAAACTTTGCTGAGTTTCCTTCCTGCGTATGAATTTCAACAATGTAAAAACCCGGCTTTCCTTCGATCTCGAGGTTGAGCTGATTTGTGCTGGCGCTCGTTGTTTTCGCAATCACCTTGCCGGCAATATCACATATACTGACTGATACACCGTTATATTCCTTCTCAAGGTCAACAGTCAATTTACCACTGGTGGGATTTGGATAGAGTGCCAGCGAATGTTCAAAAGTGCTTTCTTCAACGCCGGTAAAAACCAAGTTCACCAGACTCAGCGAATTGGAAATATACAAATTGAGCCATCCGCTTCCGTTTGCACCGCTGAAGGCTACCTTGTCGGTAAACGTGTTCCCGGTTACATCGTATTCAAAAATCGCAGAGCCGCTCATGCCGAATATTTTGCCTGCAGACGCTTCGATCAAACCGCCATTGGAACCCTTGTCCCGCAGCTTGATGTAGGTTTTGGTTGTTGCATCAAATTCAAAGAATACACCAGCATCAGTTGCCCCGCCATCGTCGGTTACTCCATATAGTTTTCCGTTGATATCCTGTGCCAGCCCCCCATTGGGATGACTTCCGCTGGTGCCGTCAAAATCATAGAGATTGACATACGCATAACTCGTCGGGTCAAACTCAAAGATCACACCCACGTCGTTCGCACCACCCTGATAAGTTGTCCCATAAAGTTTCCCGCTCGCAGCCTGGATCAGAGTTCCGTCATACGCTTCTCCGGTGAAATCGTAGCGCTTGGTACAGATGCCGGTAGCAGGATCGAACTCAAAGATCACACCTTTGTCGCTGGCACCGCCACCCTCAGCTATGCCATAAAGCTTACCATTCGAGGCGCAGATCACGCTTCCATTTGCAGCCGGGTAGGCTCCCTGACTTCCGTCAAATTCATAACGTTTCGTATAAGCCTGGGTCGTCAGATCGAATTGGAAGATCACCCCCTTGCCGTTCGCACCGCCTCTTGCCATACCGTATAATTTGCCATCAGCACCTTGCACCAGGCTTCCCTCTGGCGAATTTCCATTGGTCGACTCAAAATCATACAGCTTGGTAAAAGTATGTTGGATGGGATCTACTGTAAAGATTACGCCCAGGTCGTTCACACCGCCACTGTACGTCATGCCATAAACCTGTCCGTTGTAGCCCTGCACCAGGCCGCCATTGGGGTAAGATCCGTTCAGCGCACCGCCAAATTTGTAAACAGGTGTATATTTATTCCCGGTGAGGTTGAATTCGAAGATCAGGCCGCCATTATCGTCGTTGTAGCCACCATATACCGAAGTGCTGTAAAGCTTTCCGCTTGCATCCTGCACCAACACACCGGAGGGATAGCGCCCGCTGATACCATCAAAACCATACAAAACTGTGTAAGTGTTGCTCGTGAGATCGAACTCGAAAATTGTCCCATCGTCGTTGTTTCCTAAAGAGCTTGTCATGCCATACAGCTTGCCATTGGTGGCTTGCACCAGACCCGGCGACACTCTCGAGGCAGTACCATCAAAATTGTACAGCACCGTGCAGGTGTTGTCCGCAGGATCAAACATGAAGAGTCCCCCTTTGCTATTGGCCCCACCGCCGGAAGCCGTTCCGTACAATTTACCATTGGCCGCGAGCATAAGACTGCCCCAGGGAACTCTCACGGTGCTGTTTACAAAATCATATACCGTAGAGAAAGCACCCGTTGTGAGGTCGATCGTAAAAACACTGCCGGCCCAATTTGAACCACCCTGACCAGATACACCGTATAATTTTCCGTTGGGCAATTCCGTCAGGCCCCTGCTGTAATGACCCTGCGGAAAAGTATAGAGTTTTTTATAAACGTTGCCAACAGGATTGAATTCAAAGACTACACCCCAGGCTGTCCCTCCCGCAGAGGTAACGCCATAGAACTTCCCATTGGAAGCCTGGATCATTTCGCCGCCATCCAGAGATGGGTAACCGTTAGCATTATCAAAGTCGTAAAGCTTGGTATACGTTTTTGTAGAAAGATCAAATTCATAGAGGGTGCCTTTGCTGTTGAGCCCACCGTTAGGAGTTAGTCCATACAGTTTGCCATTGGAGGCCTGTACTACACCGCTATAAGGATTGGAGCCGCCTGTACCAACGTAAACAAAATCGTAGAGCTTGGTGTAAGTATTCGTGCTCTGGTCAAATTCATAAATCACACCCCCATTATTCACGCCTCCCCTGTTTGCCGTGCCATAAAATTTACCGTTGCTGGCTCGGCATAACCTGTAGCTGTTAGGCTTGGTACCGCCCTCCATTCCCGGAAATTTATACAGCACTTCTTGGTTTTCTCCGTTCAGATCCGTCTTGAAAATTACACCTGCACCGTCGCCTCCCCACTGGGTCATACCCCAGATCTCAGACTGAGCCCGGGCGGTATAGGAAAGGGAAAACAGGTAAAAGAAAATAACATAATTAAGTTTTTGTAGAGATACACGCATGTAGGCAAAAGTTATTTGTTTATTCAGCAAATTAATAAGTGTAAAAATAACTTTTAAAAGTGCTTGTAAAAAAATAGCTCATTTAGAAATGGAATAATTATTATAGACGATCAAGAAGGCGAATGATGATCTCTATTATTATAACTGCTAAGTATTGGCATTCCTCTGGGTATACATGACTGCCAAATACAGCCATCAGGTAATTTTCCTGAATACACTTATAACGTAGCGAAGATTACTGTCGCAGTAGGCAGTGGCACAACTTCCTACTACAACAAAACAGAGTCGCTTTTGGTACGAACTTCTGGTAAAACGGACCTAACGGGACAGCGCATCCAACAGGTAGTTACTTTCCATAGGCAGCATTATACTTTTATCGAACCATCAGATCTTTAAACTCTCTCAAATTTTCAATAAAATGGTTCGATATTGGTAACTTCGGGGCTACATTTTTGAAAAGCGTTGAAATCAGATTGTGTGAAAGGATTTTTGTTCGATTCTTGTTGAGTTCTTTTCTATAATTTCAAGATAAGTTCCTTATAAATAAGAGATTGCACAGTTCGATTCTGGTTTAATTCAGAAGGAAATTGGCGAAGGTCAATTACGGCATGCAGTCTAATTCCCGGGTGGCTAATTTTTGGGGAGTTAACACAGAGTTGTCCACTTGCGTCACTCCTTATGCTCATTGCAATAAAAATTTAGCTCTCATTCTAGTCAGCACGAATAAAACCATAACCAACACCGGCATCCCCAAAGTTTATTGAAAACGGTACGCTAGAAGAGTCTAGTTGAATTAGTAAATTCCACTCTTCATCAACTTGCATCAAATGAACATTCAGCGTACATTTTAACGAATCCTTTTGAGCAAACTCTACATCAAATGTGTTAGCATTTTCATGCATGCTCTAATTGCTGTTCTCAATCAGTTCAATTATTTTCTTTGCAACTCCGCTTGAGGATTGATAGTTCTGACCTGTTACAACTCTGCCATCAGATTCAACATGCGAAACATTTCTCCCCGAAAACTTAAAAATGCCTCCTCTTTCTTCAATAGTTTTTTGAATCAAAAAGGGAAAAGTTTTAAAGTATTCGCCGTCCTGTTTTTCATACAAATCAGGATACCCGCTTATTCGCTTCCCTTGAACCAAAAAGTTACCATCTTTAGTTTTTAAGTGAACAATGCCGGCGGTACCGTGGCATACGGATGAAATAATTCCGTTGTTCTCTTCGTAGACCTGTAATGCAATTCTTTGAATGCTTTCGTTTCCTGGAACATCAAACATGGCACTGCCTCCACCTATATAATGCACAGCTTTATACTTCTTATAATCAATGGAACCAGGTTTCAAAGTATGTCCCATTGCGTACATAAAATCAGGGTTATATAAGTAGCGCTTTTGTAGTGTGTCCGATGTGTTAATATAGGCTAATGGGATACTTCCTCCATGTGGGCTAACAAAATCAACCGAGTAACCCGAGCTTACAAAGGTATGATACGCGTTTACAATTTCAGAAAAACTGTTTCCCGTTGAAATAGTTGAATTTCCATAATAGTGTGAATTCGATACAATAAATAAGATTTTCCTGCCGGATTTTATGGAAGCCTTACTGCTTGCTGACTTACTGATTATTCTCCACTCCCCAAGAATTTTCTTTAATAAAAACATATCAACAAATTCCTGACTTTTTTCAGGAATTATAATTTCACATTTGGCAATAGCAATATCATTATAAAAGTCAATTGAAAGCACGTTACCCAGGCGTCCGTTGAATTTACCTGATTCACTCTTTTCATACCATTTTATATATTCAGAAATCGGCACTATCCATACCGGCCGCTCTTTATGGCTCAAAAAAAGATTTGCTTCGGAATAAAAAGCTTTTGTAATAAATGACGGTTCATTATAGCTGGTGCCTCGAAGGTAGCTTTCTATACAATTTTGTATTAATACCTGTTCGGACTGTGCTAACAAACCAGTTGATTGTACAATAATTAAAAGACAAATAATTACTTTTTTCATACCTTTTTTTTGGAGCAAAACTAGGTGATGAAAAATCACAATCGGTCCAAGTGGCTAATTATGAGGTTCAATTGTATACAATTGGAGTAGATATCAGGATCTGGAATAGCTATTAGGCGTGGTTCCTGTGATTTTTTTAAAAGTACTGTAAAACGAACTACTGGAGTTAAATCCACATTCGATTCCGACTGCATCAATTTTCAAATTCTTTTGCTCTTTTAATAGCCTCTTGGCTTCTTCAATCCTGTATTCATTAATAAAGAGTGTGAAACTCTTATTAAGATTATCATTGATATACTGCGATAATAATTGATGCCTCACATTTAATTCCCGTGATAAAACAGGTAATGTGAGATCCGGGTTGGTATATACTTTTCTCACTTCAAAGGCATCAGCAATTTTAGCACTGATCTCCTGGGCTAAATCGGCATCTATTTTAGTTGAGTATTTCTCTCTTCGAACAACCGGTTCAAAGGTTCTGTTCTTTTTGTAAAATAGTACCAGATAGGATAAATAAAATATAAACGAAAATGATAAAGCTCCAGAAATATAAGACGTGTAATGCGCTAAAGAGTAGGATAACCATAGAATTGAAACGCCAGCAATAACCGTTACGATCCACACCTCGTCATAAGTCAATGAGGTATTGGGTTGAGTAACTTTACGAAAAATAGAAAAGGAGGCATAGTACGAAAGTAGAATAAAAATCAGCCATTGAGCGTTGATGATGTAATAGATAATCCCTCCCCATAAGCTAACATGATCCCTATACGGAACTAGTATTCCAAATGCTATAACGAATAACAGCAACAGGAAAAGGACAGGTATCACAACCTTATTGCTAAGTTTCAGTAACATGGATGTGATATAAAAAAATAAGAGAGGACCAATAAAAAAACAGGCAGACAAACCAATTTGCAGAAAAGACTTTGAAAGATCAGGGTTAAAATAAAAGAATACCGATTTTCCAACCCGAATACTAATGGCCAACAGCAATGCTCCTAAGAAATGATCAGCTATCCTTTTACCTCTTTTAAAAAATAAAAAGTACAAACTCAAGAGTGTTCCATTAAATACGCCTATTGCGCTTAGGAAAAATAGTAGTTGAGTGCCAATATTCATCAGGTGACAAATTATGAAAAGGTTTTTACCCGATTTAACGGCAACATGTACGTTTCTGTTTACAGAACAATGTAAATACCGCAGAAGCCGTAATAAGTATCACCGGACGCAGAGTTTGCTTTTTTGGACGGATAACAATACTACCTTAGCTAGAAGTCTTCTCATAAAATAGCCATCAGTGTTTATGCATTAAGTGACATTGAACAAAAATAAAAAATTCCTTAACTTAGAATAGTACCTAAAATTTATCGAACCCTCAAATGCTGAAAATTCAGCAAATTCTCAGCAAAACGGTTCGATGATTGTAACCTCCAGTCTACCAATTCAGTGTGATGCTGGCTTTTTAATTTTCTTGAAAGATTCAGTCCCGTAGTTAAATGGATAGAATACGAACACTTACACCAGTCTTGGGGGTTCCATTCCTCTGGCTCCCATACCTGAAGGCCAGGAATTTCTCGGTCTTTCTTTTTTCAAACTCTTATTTATCCATCATACTTTAGCATTGTGATGCGGAAGCGTAAAGAAAAAAGTACTTCCTTGGCCTAGCGTACTTTCAACCCAAATTTTACCTCTATTTTGCTGAACCAATTCCTGACACAAAGACAATCCAAGCCCCGTTCCTTTTTCATTTGCTGTACCGGCCGTACTAATACTCAACGTTTCATTAAAAAGTGATTTCTGTTGTTTAGGCGAAATGCCAACCCCTGTATCCTTTATAGAAACAGTTGTTTGATATTCATCCTCTTGCGCTAAAATAGATATGCAATCATTCGGCTTTGAGAATTTAATGGCATTCGAAATCAGATTACGCAATACAATATTCACCGTGTCCTTATCTGCAAATACAAACGTGGGACTTGTGACGTTATTAACAATAGTTATTTTTTTATTTTCTGCTTGAAGGTGAACAAGTTGTACGTTCTCTTGAACAAGTTTGCCAATATCAAATGGGATCGGTGTTAACAACTGACCACTCATTTGAGTGTTACCCCAAGTAAGTAAATTCTCAATCATATCAAGTGTAAGCAGAAGGCTCTTATCGATCCGTTCAGTTGCATATATAATTTCTTCCTTGCTAAGTGAATTTTGTTTGAGCAGTTGCAAAAAACCATGCAGCGTGTGTAATGGGCTTCTGAAATCGTGGCTAATAATTGAAATGATCTTATCCTTTACTGCATTCAGTCGTTCCGAATGGATTTTTTGCTTGATGATAGTTGCCTTCTGTTCCTGTATCTGTGTATTTCTTTCCTTGATAAGACGATTGTAATTCTTCCAGCGAATGGTACTCAAAATAAAATATCCCGCCAACAAAGAAAAAAGAAAGACTCCGACACCATATATCGTATTGATTAACGAGACCCTTGCAATCTCTTTTTGCTGTAATGTTTTATTCTTCTCAAGCAGTTGAATTTGAAACTCTTTACGATCTAAATTATATTGATTAACAAGGTTGTTTGCTTCTCGTTCCTTTTCAATATTAAAAACATTCTCCACTAAAGTAATTTCCTGATTTCGAAAGACCAATGCCTTTTCGAAATCTCCCAGGCCGTAATAGCATTGATATAGTATGTGGTAAGCTTCCATCAATAATTCCTTATTCTTTATCCTCTCCATGTTGATCAGACTTTTTCTGGCCTGCACAATGCCTTCCCGATAATTGCCTGCGTTGGTCATCATCTCAGCCATAGAATTTAAACAAAAGGAAACTCCCGCGTAATCATGTATCCGGGAAGAGATAACGGCTGATTGCTGTAAGTACAATTGTGCACTGTCTGTGCGATTGGTCTTCTTATAAATCTCGCTGATGTTAAAGAGTAATATGGCAATATTGGATGAGTCGGCCTGACTACGACTAATTTTCAAGGCCTTAACCGAATACCCCATCGCTACTTCATACTCCTTCGTTTGCGTGTGAAGGTCGCCTAAATTTATTAGTATGGGGCAGGTAGCTGCTTCACCATACCTTTTGGAAATGGACAGTGCTTTATTAAGATACTCAATCGCCTTACTGGTATTACCGTTGCTCAAATAAATACCTGCAATATTGGAGTAAATATTTCCCATAAGACCCTCCAGTTTTAATTCTTCGCTGATTCGGAGTGACTCCAGTTGATATTCCAGCGATTCCGGATAGCTACCCTTTGAAGCCAAGCCAACTCCCATCGAAAGGCAATTAAGTGCTTTGCCTTTTTTAAATTGAATGGAATCTGCTAGCTCAATCCCCTGCCGGGCCATTAACAATACACTGTCAGTATTTTTATTCCAATAATAGCGTGAGATACGGTAATACAAATTAACCTTTACCGTGTCGTGTAAGGGCTCGTTTAACTGTCGGATAAGTGTAGCCACATAACCATCTTGCGCAACAACAAGCGTTGAAATGCACATCAATACTATTGATAATGTAAATCTCTTTTTCACGGGTCAAACAGCATCAGATTTCTAAGCAAAGCTAATCAATACTGGTAGATACCAGGCTTTGAATGTATGTCGATATATGCAGTCTTGCATTGATGTGGCTGTCGAAAGGAAGGAGACCATCCAAATATCATTCGAATCTTAAAATGCTGGAATTTGGTCAAATTTTCGATGAATTTGTTCAATAGTTGGAGCCTCCCATCTACTACACCAGACAACACAGAAGGCTTTTCTTGTTGTTTATCTTGTTCAATGCCTTCAGAAAATGACTGGGTTAAATTAAACAGCACCTACCCCCTACTTCAATTCTAAATTATTTCAACTTTAACCTTTATGCTTAGCGTATTTTTTTTTCGACTTTTGTTGCTTGAGAAGCCTTGTGAATGATTCGCTTATTACAAAAACAACCTTCCATATTCTTTGCGATTCTTGCCTGCCCAGGGTGTTTTGTAATAAGCAAATCATTTCAATTCTGTTGTTTGATGGAATACTAATTAAAGCTTACTGAGTAGCTATTGGTAACATAATTCAGTCCACCGCTTGATGAGGTTATCTCATAACCAAATTGAACGTCACCTACCGTTACATCACCAAACCAACCACGTGCCTTTACCCAATCCATCATCGCTTTTACATTTATGGTTGCCGAATTGGTTTTACTTGTTCGTAAAAAGGAATAAACGTTATTGTTTCCATTATGACCCCGGAACACATTCCAGGTATGTCCGCCTATGGATACGTTGGTATGCGTAGCAACAGGATTACCAGCGGCATTCCAGTTATAGGAGATGGGCTTAATATTTCCACTTCCACTGGCATTACTGGTGTAGTTCATCCACAACATGATTTCATGTTGTTTAGCGTTATCCCATATATCATAGGCAGCCGTCCATGCTCCTCCCGGAGGTGTTGTGAGATTAATGCTACTGGTACAAGAATTTAGTGAACTGAGCACTCGCCCAACATACCGGGTGCTATTCGGATATGACTTTATTCCACCTGTATTCGGATGATTAGCCCATACACCCCAGTTACTGTAAGAGTTTGCCCAAATACTTTGAGGGCCGGCACCCGATCCCCAGATATTATTGTACAACGTATACCCTCCATTTGACCAAGTGGCCCATTGAGCACTGGAGCCCCAGGCTGCCAGCACCTCAGTGTTAGAAGGTTTAACTTCTTCATTTTGGCACGCCAAAACGAAACTGCTTAGAATTAAGAATGCAAAGATTTTTCTCATAATTTTATATGTTTAAATCGTTTGCACAAATTTAAATTCGAGTTGAGCAGAGGTAGGGTAACATTTGTCTTTTAATACAGGCTGGGATGTTGCCTAGGGGTACAAAAAAGCCTAATGATGGGTATCATTTGGGTTCAATGGATGTATTTCAATCGATTTCGGAACACTATTTCGCTCTCCCCAAATCAAGCACCCAATAGTCTGAAACTTTAGCAGCGCCAATTTCAAGATAAACCGTATCCATTAAGTTCTTGCAATGGCTTTCGCTTTGCTTCCATCCTTCCATAACATCTGTAACCAAAAAATACCCACGGGCAATATTTTCGCCTACATACGTTCCAGAATAACCGGCAAGTTCTGCCCGACCAATGGGAGGTGTGCCATCTGGTGATAAATGATTAAAGTAGTTGTTTGTGTACATATCTGTGGCATGATTTCGGGCAGAACGTTCAAGAATAACATTCCAGCTAACTGGAGCAGCAGGAGGCATACTATCTTGCCCGCATTGACATCCTTTGCTCCTCAAATCATTGATCGCCTTCATTAATTGCGCCTGTACATCTTCCTGAGAAATTACATTTTCATCGGTACACTGCATGTGTACAACACCAGCTAAAAGAAGTACAAATACAGTAACGCTGGTTTTCACTTCACACGATTGATTTGTGTAAATATCAGTAAGAAAGATGCCGTTTTCAAAATATGCTTTTCCCAATAACGCTCTTGAGAAAATGACAGTGATTGGAGTGATTTACTTTTTAAGACGGGCCAATCTTCGTTATTAAGTTTTTAACAAATTCTCCTCCCCGGCCTGTCCTCACAGATCGAAATTTGCGAATGCATTAAAAGTGAATCCAAGCGAAGCTATAGTTAAAAGAGATTTCACTTGAGTAACATAGAGGATACAGCAAGGTAAGACGGCTCATGAACGGCAAATGGATGAACTTTACTTGGACCTGACAGAACGCGATTTGGTGTTGTAGAACTCCCGATGGAGCAAAGACAAGAAGATAATGCTTGTTATTTTTCTTTCATCTTTAGCCATACATCCCTTCCAAATGCCAGTACTTGCGTACTTTCTCCTTGTGCATTCTTGGTAAACTTAAGTGGAAAGGGAAAGTCTTTACAAAAGAATTCTACTTCTGATTCAGCTTCAAATGTAATTTCTCTTCCGTCCCAAAGCTGTTTCAAAATGAGCTTATCCTGTTGAAAAGTAAATTGCAAGTGAAGATTCTTGTCACCTTTAAGTTCATAAAGACCAACCAGTGATTTCCATTGCTGGGGAGTTAGAGAAACAATTTTCTTTGTAGTTGGGTTGAATCCATCCCATCCGTAGACAGAGAAAACGCTGTTGACAATTTCTTGTAAAATCATTCCATTATCCGAATTGACCATAACGACAACACCATTTCCACCTTTCATACTTCCCATATACACGCAACGGAAGCCTTCGTTACCTCCGTTGTGTTCGAAGTATTCGTTTCCGTCTAATTCGTGAATGAATACACCTAATCCCACCTTGTCAAGGTAAGGAGTGAGTCTGGTCTTGGTAAAGGATTGCGAAAGCACTTTTGCTGATTTTCCTTCCAGTGACAATTGCGTTTCTATAATGTACTTCGACAAATCTGTTGGGTTTGTCCAAAGTCCGGCAGGAGCTTGCTCAGGATAAATATGAAATTTACCTTTCACCTCACTGCCATCTTCACGATAAGCGGTAGCCAAAACAGATTTTTTATTTTGAGGTGGTGGCTGGGTAAAGAAGCTGTTGCTCATACCCATCGGCTTTAACACTTTCTTGGACATGAACTCGTCATACGGAATATGTGTGATATCCGTAACGATAAGTTGTGTGATTGTAGTTCCTCCGCCCGAATATTCCGGCCTCAGGCCCGGCTCGAACATAGAACGTACAGCATCCGAATTCGCTGGCTTTTGTCCATTCAGTATCTCGATTACCGTAGGCAACGACTCACCTGGTGCATAACCACGGAAACCGTGAACCGAAAGTCCGCCTGTATGAGATAATAAATTGTTAATGGTTATTTTCTTTCCCTTCGAAACATCGTCATACGGAAATTTCCAGGATGTGAGATAATTGTTAATGTCTGTGTTCAAATCAATCTTTCCATCCTGAGCGAGTTTCAAAATTCCAACACCATTCAGCGATTTACTTATAGAGGCTGCCTGGAATACGGTCTCTAGTATCACTTTTCTGTTTTCGCTGACATCTGCCCATCCATACGATTTTGCAAAATCAATCTTATAATCTTTAATAACTGCCATGCTTAAACCCGGTACTTTGTAATACGCCATGCGTTCTTCGAGCTTCCACTTGCCTTGACCTTCTATCCTTATCATCCCGGCAAGATTTTCTTCTACTTGCTTAATCCTGCTTTGTAAATCGGAAGGAGGTTGTTGTGCCTGGCCAAACCCCGACATCGAAATGCTTACGAGGAATAGTAGTACCGGGAAGAATTTAATTTTTAGCATAGTAATGATGAGTTAAGTCAAGTGAGTAGAATTTTTATGACATGAATTTTTGATCGTTCAATTAATACCAATGCTATGCCAATAAAAATAATACTTATTTACTCCTTGTCTGATAGATTTATGGATTGAAGCTATGTTCTAAACCGAACGAAAGTGATCGCATTTGGGAAACTATAATTCTTACTTCCTGATGCGAAAAAATGAGGAACCCTGAAAAGAATTTTGTACCAGTGATGAGCATTAGGAATGTGAAAGTTCACGCCACTATTCATACTTTTGACATCTAAACATTTTCAACATGCCAAAAGTTTTTCGTTATTCATTTACTGTATCATTCCTTCTATCATTCACCTTTGTTGCGTTCGCACAAAATCCTTCAACACTTCCGTATTATGATTCAAGTTGGTCAAAACCATACGATCCCTTTCGGATTGCTGGTAACTTGTATTATGTTGGTACATACGATCTGGCGTGTTATTTAATTACAACTCAAAAGGGACATGTTCTAATCAATTCGGGCCTGGCAGAATCGGTTCCCTTGATCCGCAAAAATGTTGAAGCATTGGGTTTTAAGTTTAGCGATATTAAAATCTTACTCACTACGCAAGCACATTACGACCACGTGGCAGGCCTTGCAGAAATAAAGAAAATGACAGGCGCAAAAATGATGGTGAATGAAGGTGATGCACAAGTACTGGCCGATGGCGGAAACTCTGACTTTATATTCGGTGGTAAAGGCCTCACGTTTGCACCGGTTAAGGCTGATCGATTGTTGCACGATGGCGATTCTATACAAATCGGAGAAATGAAATTATTAGTGCTTCACCATCCCGGTCATACCAAAGGTTCTACCAGTTTTTTAATTGATGTCAAAGACGAAAAACGTTCCTGGAAAGTTTTGGTTGTGAATATGCCTTCCATTCTTTCCCAAACCAGAATCTCAGGCATGCCTGCTTATCCGAATGTTGGTAAAGATTATCAATACACGTTGGAGTCCTTGAAGAAACTTCAATTCGATCTATGGGTGTCGTCTCACGCGAGTCAGTTTGGTTTACACGATAAGCATAAACCTGGCGACCCCTATCGTCCCGAAGTATTTGGTGATCGAACGGCTTATGAAGCTTCGGTGAATGGTTTGCAGCTTGAGTACAATAAGCGATTGAAAAGTGATCGATAGAAAGCTTCCGTGAAAAATTTATGGAGCGTTTTATTTCGCATAATACTCCCCATCCGAAACACGCTGCAACCAAACTACAATTCCCTTCTCCGTATTGGGGTTCACAGCAATGTGAGTCATCTCACTATCATGTGAAGCACCATGCCAATGTTCTACCTCAGGTGCAATAGTAATGACATCTCCTTTTGCGCATTACTTGTATTGACTTTCCTTTTTCCTGATAATAACCAACACCATCGGTGATGATAAGTATTTGTCCACCCGGATGAGTATGCCAGTTGTTTCGTGCACCCGGTTCAAACATTACATTACCTATTTGAGCATTAAAGATGGGGTCGTTTGGTACCAGTAATTTAATCCAGGCTGTTCCTGTGAAATATTCTGCAGGAGCCTTTTCGCCTTTCGGAAAGATTGCTTTTTGATTTTCTAAAGTATGCATCGTTATCTGTTTATTCACTGAAAGTACAAAAACAAAACCTGTACTACGACAATGATTTTGGCGTATTCTATATTGTTATGTAACCTTTTCAAATAGCCGAAGTACTAAAGGAGTAATCAAAATTCAATACACATGAAACTCTCTAACCGCATCGTCCTTTCTTGTCTTTTCATTGGCCTGGTCACAGCACCTGGCTTTTCGCAAGTAACCAATACAACAACCCAAAAAGACGAAAGCAAAACAGAATCGTCTAAAACAGCTGGCTTACGAAAAATTGCCGGTGGATCTCAGCTACGGAATCTGGACATCGAAATCAACATTGATGAAGAAGCGCTGGAATCATCTATTGAATTGGCCGTCCAGCAGGCTATGGAATCCATGGAAGCTTCGTTAGAGAAACTGGAAATCAATATTGAACCGATCGAAATCAACCTCGGTGATCTGAACATCGATATTGAACCCCTTGTTATCAACATACCTGATCTGGACATCAACATCGAGCCAATCGAGATTGAACCCATTGAAATTGAAATGAATGACATCAATATGAACATTGATGAGAACCAATTCGATTGGGAGAATGATGAAGATAACGATGATAACGATCAGTATTACGATAATGATCAGGATAAAGAGAAAGACAAGGTGAAGGATAAAGACAAGAATAAAGAAAAAGATAAGGTGAAGAATAAATCTGATAAGTCAGACCAAGAAGTAAAGGACAAATCGAAAGGGCTTAAGAAGATTAACTAGAAACCTGGAGCTTACCAACAGATCCGATATTCATAACGCTGTGACAATAATGGGCTGGATAATTTCCAGCCTTACAAGCTTTGCTCCTCTGGAGCAAAGCTTACCAGTAGATATGTCCTAAACAGTAGCTCCAATCGGAAGAGGAATTCGATTTATACCACAGCAGTCTGGGACGGGATGAGACTAAATACTCAATATGAAAAACTAAGATTTTGATTCTTTAATCCTCAAAATAACCTGATCGGGTCGTAATGTTACGAGCGGTTTTACTAACGGTATAGTACTGGTTGGCTCAATGTCAAAATTGTGAATAATCGTCTGAAGAAAGATGGCCATCTCGGCCAGCGCAAAGCTATTACCAATACAAAGTCTAGGGCCTGCACCAAAGGGATAAAAGGCTTTCTGCTTTTCTTTATCGATGTTCTGTTTAAAAAAACGATCGGGAATAAATAATTCAGGACTGTCCCAATATTTTTTATCGCGATGTAATCCATAATAGAATAATAAGACTATTGTTCCCCCTGGATATGAGTAATCTTTATAGGTATCGTCTTGCAATGATATACGATCGCTGATCCACGCTGGCGGATAAAGTCGCATACCTTCATTGATCACGGCATTCAATCGATCGTGACGAATGCATTGATCCAAGCTTAAGTTTTGAGTTTCGTTTTTCAATTTCCTCAACTCTTCAGGATGGTTAGCCAAAAGATATAACGTCCACGAAAGTGCGTTACCTGTCGTTTCGTGACCGGCAATAATCAGTACCAAGATTTCATCGATGATGCGTTCTTCATCCATCGACTCACCTGTATCTTCATAGCGGGCGTCCAGTAACATATCCAACAAGTCATTAAACTTTTTCGTATTCGATTTTCTTTCCTTTATAATTTCACTGATAATGGATCGTGCACCTGCTGCATTGTTGAGATTCTTTTTTACTTCACCAGAAAGCGAGAACCACCAACTCAAATACGGTTGACGAATATCTTTCACAACAAAGGCCTGGGTTTCATTTATAAAACTGCTCAATGTATTTCGGCTAGCTTCGGGAATCTTCACGTTGAATAAGGTATTGATCACAATTTCAAAGGCCAGTTTATTCATTAACGGATAAACATCAACCTGATCACCAGTAGGCAGCTTCACCAAAAAGTCATCAACTGTTTTCTTTATAATATCATACAGCGCTTTGATTATGCGGGCCGGCAAGGAACCGCCAAGATCGCCAGATGCAAGGCTCGCAAACGATTTCGCTGATCCACCGCCACCTGGTCGTGCGTCTCGACCCCGCCGCCGGGTTGGCAGTGGATCAGCGAAATCGTTTGCGAGCCTTGCATCTGGCGATCTTGGCGGTACCTTGCCGGCCCGCAACCCGAGATCC
>JANMRZ010000188.1:0-36605 GCA_031388805.1 Chryseolinea sp. | reverse complement strand
CGATGCTCCTTCACTGGAGGACCTGATCGATTCGATAAGAGAAATTTCAGAGTTGTTTAAAAAGATAAGTAACTGATTGTATTTGAATGAAGAGTTTTAAAAGAGAAAGCAAATTTTATCTGATCAATCACTTACATCCTGTGTGGTCATTCTTACCTGGCTGAACCCCATTAGATTTTCAATAAACTGGTTCGATATTGGTAACATCGGGGCTACTACAAGAGAAGGCGACCAATTGGCCGCCTTCTTCTTTTCCCTCCTTTTCTCACTCACAACTCAATACGGTCCGGAATACTAAAGAACTAGTATTTCTGTATCTGCTAATTCGGTCATCATTACTGTGAAAAACAAACGGGGCAACCCTTCTGGGGGATAGCACACAAAAGAAGGATTGTTTGTTCCCCGTTTATAAAATCGTTTCAAGTTTTAGAAAATGGCTAACGGGCACTAACTTGAACGACCTTCTCACTTTTTTCACTCCTGAATTTCTTCATCAGAAGAAATATGATTTGTTTTTGACCTCCTCATTTTCTTTTGATCAAACATAGAACTTGCCTTTTGTTCAAAAAATAGCACCTTGCATTTTGTCAGGAAAACCATACAGGTGAGTAGTTCGGTATACCATTGATTAGCCTTCATGAAGCGCATAAACATTTTATTAGTTGATGATGAAGCCTTGCTCCGAGAAGGCGTTAGAAGTCTTTTGTCGCAAGAGCCCTTTATCAAAAGCATTACAGAGGCCGGAACTGCTTCTGAGTTTTTATCTGCTATTTCAACTCCTCCCGATCTTATTTTATTGGACATCAGATTAAAAGGGACTAATGGATTGGAGTTATTGGAAATGGTGAGAAAAAAAGGGTTAGAAAGTAAAGTAATTGCTGTTACGGGTTTAGAAGGTGTTGAATTAATGATCAATCTCCTAAAGGCAGGAGTGGAGGGTATTGTTTTTAAATTAGATGGATATCAGGAAATTGTGAAGGCCATAAAAGGGGTACTGGAAAAAGAAAACTACTTTCCAGAAAAGATTGTTAAAATCATTCAAGCTAATGCTGGCCGCTGGGATAAGGTGCCACCCGTTTTACTGAACCATCAGGAAACTGAACTGTTGAAAGGTATTGCAAACGGACTAACAACTAAGGAGATTGCCGTTCAGATGAAGATGGGTGAAGCTACTACTGAAACGTATCGCATGCGACTGATAAAAAAACTGGGTGTAACGAACACTGCCGCTCTACTGGCTTACGCCTATCGCAATGGAATTTTATAATGTTTAAAAAGAATATTCAATTCGGGCAAGAAGACCCCTTTCACCACGATCGTATTTAAGCGAAGCACCAATCGCTTGTGTTCGCATCCGAAGACTGTTATGTTTCATTCGAAGCCGTTCGATAAACTCATCCATTTTATGGAACCCTGTGCCATCATCTTCAACTTCAAGAATTAATCTTCCTTGTGACCACTTCAATCGCACCCAAATGTGCCAGGCGGAAGAATGTTTAAAGGCATTGTGAACAAGCTCTTGTATTACACGATACAAGTAGGTTTCACTTTGAAGAGGAATCTTTTGCTCCTCACCGTTAGATTCAAAGTGAACATGCTCGGTTCCACGTTCCATGTTTTGGCAAAGCATCTCAATACCTTTTTGAAACGAATCATCATCCATCCGAACAGGCATAAGTTGACGAGAAATTTTCCGAACCGATTGAACTACCTCCTTAAATTCGGATTGCATTTTTATCAGCAGCGCTTCCGATTCTTTTACATCGTTAGCGGATCGCTCAAGCCTGTCCATGTACAATCTAAAAATGGATAACTTTTGAATAAGATCATCGTGAAGTTCCGCTCCCATTTCGGTGATGATTTGTTCACACGCCTCCGTTGCGCGCCTGGAAATTTCGGATTCCAATTTCTCGGCAGACATTAAAACTGGCAGTCCTTTCATAACATGTTATCCATTTATTATTACAAAGTAATTATCTTTAGTTGATATTAGTGCGATGAAAAACATACTCCTTACCGTTAACGTTTGCTTCATTCTTTTTTTCTCGTTGAGTGTTGATCAGAGTCTGTTAGCCCAACAGCGAAAAATGGATTCTTTAACCCAAAAGTTACCGGGTTCATCAAGTACAGATTCACTCAAAAAAACTCTTCATTATGCCCGGAACGCGCATGCGTTATCATGGAAAATGGGTGATAGTTTAGACATCGTTCATTCAGGGAGAATGTTGAGTCAGTTATATGAAAGTCTGAATATTTTAGATTCCCAATTAATACTGAGCAAGCGAATTCTTCCTGTCGCGAAACGAAATAACTTCTTAGAGGAGCAGGCCATTATCTCAGGGCATCTCGGACTTGCTTTTATCTACAGAGCCAAATATGATCTTGCCCTCGAAAATCTTTTTGACGCCTTAACCACCTGGGAGGAGCTCAAGGATACGACCGAAACCAGTAACGCCCTAACCGATATTGGAATCGTCTACTACAAAATTAAAGACAATGAAAAAGCCCTTCAATACTATTCGCGGGCGCTGAACCTAAAGAACAAAATTGCACCCACTAAAAATCTGGAATCACTACTTCTTAACATGAGTCTATGTTACTCGAGCCAGGGGAATTTTGAACAATCCATAAAGTACATCAATCAGGTAAAGCAGTTTTGCCTCCAAAAAAAATGTCCTACCACAACTCAATTAGAGCTGGAGGTAGCAGAAGGTCTTTATTTTTTTAGAGAAGATAGTTTGATTCAAGCTGAAAAGAAATTCTTAACGGGTAATCAATTGGCCATTGCTGAACAAAATACACGGCTAGGTCTTGAGTGTGACATTAATCTATCTAAAATTTATTTGAAGCAAAATAAAATTGAATTAGCAACACGATACTTAGAACAAGCTGAGAAATCCGGAAACACTTCAGGGTTTGATAACGAGTTGATGCAACTCTACACACAATTTGCAGACTTGTATAAGAAAGTGAACAATTACGAAATGTTGGTTCGCTATCAGGACAAATATCTTCAGCTAAGAGACAGTGTTTCAGGAGAAGGCGTGCGAAATAATCTGATGCACGTTCAGGCCGAATATCTTGAACGAGAAAATGAAGCTAAGATAAAGTCGCGAACAGAAATGCTCGCCTTGCAGGATCAGGTTATTGAAAGACAAAAGATCGTTCGTCTCCTCATTGCTTTGGTCGTTGTTCTCTTTATTCTCATTGCATTCTTCTTATACAAATCCAATCAAAACAAAAAACATGCGAATACGCTTTTGAGCAAGAAGGTTGAGGAGCGAACAAAAGAATTAGAAATCAGCTACCGAGATTTAAAAGTAGCGATGGAACAACGAGATGTTGCACTTCGAAAAGTTACCTCTGAAATACGAAGTTCCATGGTAACAGTAACTGGATTGTGTTCCCTTGGCATAAAAGATGTAAGTCAAAAAGAATCGATTGATTATCTGGAAGGCATCCACAAAGCCTCTCAGACGCTGATGACCATTTCATCCGACCTGGCTTCAGAAAATCTTCCGAAAGAATGATGAATGCGTTGTCATGGTTTCACTTAATGAAGACGGCCTCAGTGCTTGTTACCTTTTTCCTTTGGATTTCAACAACAAGTTTGCTGGCTCAAACAAACAGAATTGATTCGCTAAAACAGAAATTAGCAAGCACTCCAGAATTAGAATCTTTTGAGATTAATTTTCAATTGGCTACTGAAAATTTGAATTCTGATACTAAAATCGCTTACCGTTTTGGACTTACAGCAAAGTCGCTAGCCTACGTAAATCAAGATAGTCTCAACATTGTAAGATCTTTACGTTTATTAGGGCAGGTTCACAGACGGCTTGACAATTTAGATTCATCACTTTACTACCTCCAAAAGTGTCTACCCATTGCCAATAAAAATAATTTTAATGAAGAGCACAAAATCATTCTTAATAGTCTGGGAGTAGCTTATATATTCCTTTCTAAGTATGACCATGCTCTTTCATATCTTATGCAATCGCTCGCTTTAAGGGAAAGAAGCAGAGATAAGAATGGGATTGATAGAATTCAAAATAATATTGGAATAGTCTACTATAAACTTAAAGACTACCGAATAGCATTAGATTATTTTAACAAATCTCTTGCTATCAAATTGGACATTAAAGACAACTATGATTTGGACATGCTCATAGTCAATATTAGTCTTTGCCATGCACATCTTGGTGAACTGGACGAAGCCAAACTAAGCCTTCAGCCGATTATTCAAAAATGTCTTGCAAAATGTGATGATAACTTATTTGTCACTACTCTGTATACATCAGGTGTAATTTGGCTCCAATCTGATAGTTTAAATAAAGGTGAAGAGAATTTTCTTCAATCTTATTCAGTTGCTAAGAGAAGTAACAATCAACGTTTCATATTCGATGACATAATCTATCTATCCCAGATATATTTGAAGCAAGGGAAATTCACCACCGCTGAGAAATTCCTGCTGGAGGGAGAACGTATGACAATAGCAAGCCATTTCGATCTTGAAGAAATGAAACTTTATGAAGAGTTCTGCTCGCTTTACAAGGCTAAAACAAATTATTCCAAATTGTCTATCTATCAAAAGAAGTATATTGATATGAAAGACAGTGTCTCGAATAACACCCAGACAAACAATTTAATGCGCCTTCATGCCGAAGCTTCAGATAAAGAAAACAAAGCACAACTAGCATCACAAGAGAAAACACTTCAGTTAAAAGATGAAATTATCAACAAGCAACTTGGCATTAATACATTGATCGGATTTATCGTAGCACTCTTAGCCATTCTCATTTATGTACTCATCAAAATATTTAAACAACGCAAGAAGGCCAATTACCTTCTCAACAAAAAAGTACTAGAGCGAAGTGAAGAGCTTTTACAAAATCAACTAAGTCTAACATTCGCAATAGAACGAAGAGATTTGGCACTTGCCAAATTAAGTATGGACTTAAACAGCGCCATAGAATCTATGAAGAGTCTATGCACAGCAGGAGTCAATATGAAATCGGATCCAAGCACTCAGCGTTATTTCGAAGAAATCAACTCTACCACATCAAACTTATCGATGTCGCTTCAGAGCATTCTGCCGAAATCAAAAATGATGCGTGTATCAGGATCATAATTCAGAAAATCTTTCATACACAAGATGAATATTTTGTTACAGTTAAACTCAACAATGAAACTTCTGATAAGAATAATCACTTTGCTTTGTTTTTCCTCTTCGTGCTTGTATGCTCAAAACAGCAGAATTGATTCACTAAAACAAAAATTGGCAAGCACTCCCGAATTAGAATCTTTTGAAATTAATTTTCAGTTGGCAAGAGAGTATCCTAAATACAGCAATGAAATAGCAATGAAGTTTGCGAAGAAAGCAAATTCGCTGGCCTGCTCAAAACAAGACAGTCTAAACATAGTACGATCTCTTCGATTAATGGGACAATTGTATAGGAGACTCGATAATCTTGATTCGGCTACATATTTCCTTCAAAAAAGCTTGCAAGTAGCTGTCAGGAACAACTTTGATGCAGAGCGCAATACCATTTTGAATGGGTTGGGGATAGTATATATTCATCAAGCCAAATATGACCTTGCTCTTTATTATCTCCTACAGTCTGCATCATTTTATGAAAGAAGTAATGATAAGTCTATGGTCGCTTTAGTTCAGAATAATCTTGGAGTAGTGTATTATAAACTCAATGACTTTAAGATGGCATTAAAGCATTACAACGAATCCCTTGCTATTAAAATATCTATTAAAGACAACTATGATATGGATGTATTGCTAATCGATATTTGTCTTTGTCTTGTTTACCTTGGAAACTTAGAGGAGGCCAGAGAAACGTTAAATTCTGTTTTACTAAAATGTCCCTCAAAATGTGACGATAACATATTTCTAAATAGTCTTTATACTTCTGGCATCAGAAGGTATAGATCTAATAATCTACATAAGGCTGAAAATGATTTTTTGAAATCTTATTCAATAGCAAAGAAAAACAACAACAAGCGTTTTATCTTTGATAACATCATATGTTTATCCAAAATATATTTGAAGCAGGGGGTTCTTTCGTCAGCCGAAAAATTTCTTGAGGAAGGAGAAGGGTTAATCAAAATAAGCGATTTTGATCTCGAAGAAATGAAACTATATGAACAATTTCGTTCGCTATATAAAATCAAAAGGAATTATAAAAAATTGTCACTCTACCAGGAGAAATATATCCAGATGAAAGACAGCGTTTCCAATGAAACACAGACTAACAATTTAATGCGTCTTCATGCAGAGTCAGCAGAAAAAGAAAACAAAACACAACTTGCATCACAAGAGCAAACACTTCAACTAAAAGAGGAGATTATCAACAAACAACTCGGCATTAACGTGTTGATCGGATTTGCTGTAGCACTCTTAGCCATTCTCATTTATGTGCTCATCAAAATATTTCTACAACGCAAAGAGGCTAACTACCTTCTGAACAAAAAAGTACTAGAGCGAAGCGATGAGCTTTTACAAAATCAGCAAAGTCTAACATTAGCAATAGAACAAAGAGATCTGGCGCTTGCCAAACTAAGTGTAGACTTAAGCAATGCCATTGAATCGATGAAGAGTCTATGCGTAGCAGGAGTCAATATGAAAACGGATCCAAGCACTCAGCGCTATTTCGAAGAAATCAACACTACCACATCAACCTTATCAATGTCGCTTCAGGGCATTCTGCCAGAATCAAAAATGATGCGTGTATCAGGATCATAATTCAGAAAATCTTTCATACACAAGATGAATATTTCTCTTCCGCATAACGTAACAAAGAAACTTCTGATAAGAATAATCATTTTGCTTTGTGTCTCCTCTTCGTGTTTGTATGCTCAAAACAGCAGAATTGACTCACTAAAACAGAAATTAGCAAGCACCCCAGAATTAGAATCTTTTGAGATTAATTTTCAGTTGGCGAGGGAGGCTGCAAAATTTGATAATAAAGTTGCTCTAGAGTTTGTAACAAAAGCAAATTCCTTAGCATACTTGGCACAAGATAGTCTCAACATTGTAAGGTCTCTTCGTTTAATTGGGCAGTTGCACAGACGTCTGAACCGCTTAGATTCAGCTGTCTATTTTTTTCGAAAATGTTTACCAATTTCATATAGGAATAACTTTGAAGAAGAGCGTAGTACTGTTCTTAACAGTTTGGCAATAGCTTATATTTTCGATTGCAAATACGATCAGGCTCTTTATTACTTATTACAGTCGGCAATGCTCTATGAAAAAAATGGCGACAAATCCATGAGTGGTGCCGTTGAAAATAATATTGGATTGGTCTATTATAAACTTGAAGATTTTAAAATGGCTCTAGAGCATTATAAAAAATCTCAATCTATAAAAAAGGCAATTAATGACAACTTTGATATGGACGTTCTCCGTATAAATATAAGTCTCTGCTACGCATATTTAGGAGACCTAGTAGAGGCTCGGAAAACGCTTAACACCGTATTAGAAAAATATTCTGAAAATTCCGAGGATAATAATTTTGGAATGGCAATGCATGCATCCGGACTAGTCTGGTATAAATCCAATAATATCACTAAGGCGGAAAAAGATTTTCAAAAATCATATATGATCACTAAAAAAAATAATAATCAACGTTACATTTTTGAAAATATAAATGATTTGTCGGAAATCTATTTAATGCAAGGTAAGCTCACCTTAGCGGAAATATTTCTTATGGAAGGTGAGAAGATGTCGAACACCAGCAATTTTGATGCAGAAGAAATGATTTTATATAAACGGCTCTGTTCTCTTTATATGGCCAAAAGGAATTACAAAAAATTGTCATTTTACCAAGAGAAATACATTCAGATGAGAGACAGTGTTTCAAATGAATCACAGACCAATAATTTAATGCGCCTTCATGCAGAGTCCGCAGAAAAAGAAAACAAAGCCCAACTAACCTCCCAAGAACAAACACTTCAATTAAAAGATGAAATTATCAACAAGCAACTTGGCATTAACACATTGATCGGATTTGCCATAGCACTCTTAGCCATTCTCATTTATGTACTCATCAAAATATTTCTACAATACAAAGAGGCCAGCTACCTGTTAAACAAAAAGGTGATCGAACGAAGTGATGACCTTTTACGCAATTATGAAAAATTAAAACTGGCATTACACCAGCGAGATCTGGCGCTTGCTAAACTAAACTACGATTTCAGCAATTCCATAGAATCCATGCGTTCCTTATGTTTGGCGGGAACTAAAGCAAATAAAGATCTAAACACTCAACGTTATTTTAATGAGATCAATATTACAACGTCAAATTTATCCAATTCGCTTAGCTCTATAAGTCTAATCGCTAATTCAACTTCCATTTCTCAGCCAACTCGGCATTAAATCCATCCTTATCTTTTGGATTGGGATTGCCTTTGTCGGTAGTAATAAGATTATAAAGGCTCTTATTGATGTAGCCGCTCCAGGCATCGTTGCAAAGATTGTAGCATTCATATTCAGGAACTAATCCTTCGTGCGTGAATTCTATTTTTGTTTTTTCGCCTTCCTTGCTGATTTCGAAAATCAACTTTGTCCCTACCCATTCTGACCGGTCTTGAATGAAATTAAATTGATTCTCAATTACCTCATAGACTAATTTTATATCGGGAACAATTTCAATCAATTTGATTTTGCATAAGTGTATGTCCTTATAGTGGTAGAAAAACGTTTCGTTGAGTTTGTCGGTATTCCCTTCAATTTCTTCCGACCACCAGGCGCGAAGGTCTTTAATAGCATTGAATGCGGCTGCAGGATTCTGGTCAACCAAAATCGTTGCTGTGAAACTTTTACTTTCTGTCATTTGATTTTTCGTTTGAATTGTATCCATTAAATTTTCTCCTTGTAAATTCTCGTTTGTTCTGTTATTGCAACTCGATGTCATCATCATACATGATGCAAGCACTGTCAATAGAATTGGTGTTCCCTTTAGTTTGAGCTATGACGGTAATTATTTTGCTCTCTCACTATTTTCCTGCGTTTTACCCATGCTTATCAACGGCAGCAATTTATTCTGCACATACTGTGTCCAGGCTGGTGCACAGGCATCATAACATTCTACTTCCGGAGTTAAACCCTGATGGGTAAAGGTAAGTTGAGTTTTTGCACCCTTTTTTGAAATATCAAAAATCACTTTCGTTCCCGTCCATTCCTCCATTCTTTCAAGAAAGCTAAGTTTACTTTCTGTGATGAGCCAAACTATTTTTCTATTGGGCACTACCTCCACTAATTTTTGTTTGCTGTAATGAGCGCCTTCCCCGGCATGAAAACTAAATTCGTCGTTGAGTTTTTCAGTGCCTCCCTCAAAATGTTCCGAATAATATCCCGACCACCAACTGCGAACATTGATAACTGCTTTAAAAACTTCTTCAGGTGATTGATCTACCAAAAGTGTCGTTGTAAAATCTTTCTTGCTCATACTTGGTCGTTTTTATATTTTGAATCTGTGTCAAATTATTTTTCGGATTGATACGTCATTGCCACCACACCCGATGCAAATTGTTTGGCAGCAATAAGTTTCAATGTTTGTTCTGCTGTTCCCTGTTCAAAGAGCCGTCTCCCGTTTCCTAATGTTAGTGGATATACATAAAGTTTGTATTCATCAATCAGGTTTTCTCGCATGAGCGTTTGCACGAGCTCATAGCTGCCAAACACAAGAATATTTTTTCCCGATTGCTTCTTTATTTCTTCAATGTCGGTAACACGTATTATGGTGGTGTTATGCCACTCTGGTTTTTGCAGCGTTGAGGAAACAACAAGCTTAGGAATATTATTGAAGTACTCAGCCATAGCACCCGTTCTTGATGGCCAACGGGCGGCAAAGAAATCATAACTCGTTCTGCCTAATAAAAGCAAATCACTTGCTGAAAAGTCAGTCAGAATTTCGCGTACCACTTCCTCATCACCTAAATATTTTGGATTCCATTTTTCAGGAGCTTCCATTATTCCATCCAGTGTCAAGAATTGAGAAATGAGTATTTTTTTCATTCCTTATTTTTTATTGCATAGCAAAAGTAGGATCTAAATACTAGTCGCGGGAGGTGAGAAATGGACATTATAGTGGGTTGATTTAGACACGGTCTGTTGCTAGCTTTGTCAAAAATATTTCGATGAAGCATCTTACCATTCTCGTTCCCAACGGACAAGGCAATAACCTTAGCAGCATTGTTGGAGCGTACAAAATATTTACAAGAGCCAATGCGTTTTGGAAGCAAAACGGTAAGAAGGAATTATTTTCAATTCAATTGGCAGGTGTTTCAAAAAAAATAGAGTTCTATGATGGTTTGTTTTCGGTAAAGCCACACACCAATATTTCTTCTATCAAGAAAACCAACCTTATTGTTATTCCTTCATTGAATCACAATTATGACAAGGCGGTTAAGGAAAATAAAATGTTAATTGATTGGATAGCGAAACAATACAAGCAAGGTGCTGAGATCGCCTCTATATGTACCGGTGCCTTTATGCTGGCATCAAGCGGATTGTTAGATGGGAAGAGTTGCTCTACCCACTGGTCTGCTGCGGAAAATTTCAGAACGATGTTTCCTAAAGTGAATCTGCAACCCGATAAGTTGATTACGGATGAAAAAGGAATTTGTACCAATGGGGGAGCGTATTCATTTTTGAATTTGATTATTTACCTGGTTGAAAAATATTACGACAGGCAAACGGCCATCTTCTGTTCTAAAGTTTTTCAAATTGAAATGGATCGAAACAGTCAGTCACCGTTTTCAATTTTTACCGGTCAGAAATTGCATGACGATGAGGTGGTAAAAAAAGCACAGACCTTTATCGAAAGTCGCTTGCAAGAAAAAATAACGATTGAAGAATTATCTTCCCGATTTTCTGTTGGCAGGAGAAACTTTGACAGGAGATTTATAAAAGCCACTGGAAATACACCCATTGAGTATTCACAACGGGTAAAAGTTGAATCTGCTAAAAAGGCGTTTGAAAATAGTCGCAAAACAATCAATGAAGTGATGTATGAAGTTGGCTATTCAGATGTAAAAGCATTTCGGGAGGTGTTTCGAAAAATTACAGGAATGTCGCCAATAGAATATAAAGGGAAGTATAACAAAGAGTCGTTTGCCTATTGAATCACGCGCAGGACACCAGAGGGCTGCGATGCTCATTGATTTCCTACCCGATCAGATCCTTCGTAAACACCACATTCAATTCAGGCGAATCCAACCGTACCACGTCACTAACATCCCCGAGAATTTCATCTACCAATCCAAAGGCTTTTGCTTCCGGGGCACTCAGGTACCGATCGCGGATAAAGAAGTTTTCAATTTCCTTCCACGTATGACCTGCATGCTTGCCCATCAAATGAAACAATTGAATTTGCAATCGCTCCTGCTCGCGCGTAGCAATGCGCACATCTTCCGTATACCCGCGACTTCCTCCACCAGTAGGATGCATGTGAATGGTAGCATGTGGCAACGCATATCGTTTCCCTTTTGCTCCGCACGTTAACAAAGCTGTTCCCATGCTTCCGGAAAAACCAACGCACAACGTATGCACCGGTGCCGAGATCATTTGCATGGTGTCATAAATAGCAAGGCCGGCATACACCACTCCACCCGGACTTTGTATATAGAGTTGTATCGGAGTTTTCGGATCAATGCTGTTGAGGTAGAGTAGCTGCGCCACAATTACATTGGCCACGGCATCATCAATGGCAGACCCTAAAATAATAATGCGCTCTTTTAACAAGAGACTGAAAATATCATACGCACGCTCGCCCCGCGATGCGTTGTCAATCACCATCGGAATCATACTGGCTGAAATCATAGATAAAATTTAAAAAAGTTGAAGGATGCTATTTCGGAACGTTGTGTGCTCCGGATGATGGAATAAATGGTCGTGGATTTGCTCCGCGCGTTCTTTGATTCTTCTCCGTCTGTAGAATGGTAGGATTACGTAAATCTTTCGCTGTAGAAATGTATTCAATCGCAACGCTTCGTGGTTCTGCATCCGTTCTTCAAATGCACGCTTTTCTGTTGCATTAAATTCATCGTTCAGATAGTGCTCAATGGCGCTGATTTCATTCAAAGAAGTCCTCATATGCAATGGATTTAGTTTTGATCACGTCCCTTACTTTTTCCAGGCACTTGTATTTCTGCACTGCAGCGGAATGCTCGCTTGAAAAATGAAACAGCGTTGAAATGTTTACCAGACTTATTTTTTCCAGGTAGAAAGAAACCAGCAAATCCATACAGCGTTTGCCCGTGCGTTCCAATAATTGAATCAGTTTTACTTCATTCAGCGTTGGTTCAGGCGGCAGTATAACAGCAGACGGGCTCTCATCCAGATTAACCTGTAGAGTATCGCGTTTACACTGGCGCAGCCAAAGGTGTTTGGCAACGCCCGTGATGTAATTAATCTCTGACTCAATGGCCTTGCCTGCCTGGTACTGTTCGTAGTAAATGGAGAGGGAATCGTGGAAAATATCGCGGGCAGCATCAAATGATCCGCCATGTTTGCTAATGTACCGGGCAACTTGTAAAAAAGCAGGCTGGTACAAACGCATCAGTACCTCGTCTATTTTTTCAGCGGCAATGTGCTCGGGTGTTAATTCTAAAGTTTGCATAGGGATTTTACAAGTAGTGCAGAAATTAGCTTCATTATCACCGGCATACTACTATTTTTTCTTACGAAAGGCCACTAAAAAGATTGCTTTCGATGGGCACAAGTCCTGACATCCCTTTGCCACGCTGGGAGACTTTGCCTCGGTCCGTGCCCACAGATCAAAATTTGGTGATTTTGATGATTTACTAAAATGATTGACTCACACTAAAATCGCCTTATAATAATAACTCCAGCCACCACAAGGGCCACGCCTACTATTTTCATAAAGCTGATTGGATTGGGTTGCGCAACCAGAATGTTGAAATGCTCCAATAAAACAGATAGAACCATTTGACCAGAAACCACCAACCCAAACGTTAGTCCCGGTCCTAGTATCGTAAATGCCAATATGATGACGGTAACATAAAATGCACCGAGCAAACCACCCAGCCATACGTAGTTGGGTGCATCTTTTATTCCTGCCCAGGAAATTGTCTGTCGTGTAAGTATGATATAGGTAATGAGACCCAGTGTTCCTACTATGAAGGAGATCATAGAAGCGTAAACCGGACTTTGCACCGCTTTTCCTAATCTTGAATTTAAACCTGCCTGAATTGGCAAAAAAGCTCCAGATAAAAATGCCAGTATAATCCAAATAAGTTTGTTCATCGTTTTGGTTTTTAGAAGTAATCAAACTACTATTTTTCTGCAGATACTTCAACAACAGAAGTACATTTGAATAGAAAACATAGCATCCGATAAAACTAATTTCCTGGGATCTAAAAGGAATTACACTACCTGGCACAAGCGAGACCCTGCGCCAGTCGGGTAAACCAGTCCCTGTTTTAGGACGAATCAAAGAGCTTAACTTGTGAATAAAAAAGTTCTTATATTATCTTATATTAACAAATCAACAATCGAAACACATTCTCCATAAACGTCTTAAGTTGGATTGTTTTTATTATTAGCCTTAGCTTGTGCTATGGCTTCAGACACCATTGTGATCCGGTAATAATTCTTGCATGAAAATGAATTTACAATTTGTCGTTGCTCTTTTTTTTCTTCTGACGGTTTCCAGCGCAGGTACTTCACAAACTCAAAATCTAAAATTTGATCATCTCTCCGTAAAGCAAGGTCTTTCACAGGGAAATGTCTTGGACATCCATCAGGACCGTCTTGGTTTTATCTGGATCGGAACAGAAGATGGCCTCAACATGTATGACGGATATACCTTCACGGTTTTCAGAAATGACCCGACCGATTCGTTCAGCATCAGCAACAATTTCATTCATTGTATAGCAGAAGATGCAAAGGGTAATTTATGGATCGGTACTCAGGGAGGACTAAATGTCTATACTCGCGAGAGTAATCGCTTTGAACGATTTGTCCATCATGAAAACAGTAGCAGCTCCCTGAGTAACGATGATGTGATGGATATACTTGTTGATTCTAATAATAATATATGGGCAGGAACGGAAGATGGGCTAAACCTATACGACAGTAAAACAAAAACATTTAAGCGTTTCTTTCATCGTGTAAATGAACCAACATCGCTGGCACACAGTACGGTCAGGGCTATACTTGAAGACAGTTCAAAACGAATCTGGATTGGAACGTTAAACGGACTAAGTCTTTTGAACAAGGACGGGAGTACATTTACAAATTTCTATCATCATCCGGATAACCCTACGGGGTTAAGCAGCAATAGAATCACATCGATATTCGAAGATAAAAATCACGGGTTGTGGGTAGGAACGTTTAATGGCGGGCTGAATAAAATGATATCTGTATCAGGCCGTTTTATACATTATGAGCAAAGAGAAAATGACCCGAAAAGTTTAGCTAATGATTATATTTTAAGTCTTTCAGAAGATGCAAACGGAAATTTATGGGTGGCTACAGATGGTGCTCTGAGCAGACTGAACAAGGATCAGACCTTTACGAATCTAAGACCTATACCTGGCAATGAAAACAGTTTAGGAGGCAGTACCGTAACAAAAGTAATGTTTGACAAGAACGACCGGATATGGGTTGCCACAAGACCTGGCGGAGTGGATGTTTACGACAAACATAAATATGGTTTCATTCACTACAAGCACAACATATTTGATAGGAACAGCTTAAGCAATAACACTGTCACTGTATTTGAAGAGGATAACCATGGCAATTTCTGGATAGGAACGGATGGCGGTAGTTTGAATTATTATGACCGGCAATCCAGCACATTTACAGTAATCAATGGCTTTACCAATAAAAAAATATTGGCTGTAGAAAAGGATGCAAGAGGAGGTCTATGGGTGGGCATGTGGAAGGGCGGATTAAACTATTTTGATCCGGTAACGAAGCGGATAAAGCGCTATCGGCATGATCCCACGAAATTAAATAGCCTAAGCGATGATAATATATTCCATCTTCTAAAAGACAGAAAGGGAAATATATGGATCGCTACCTGGGGAAATGGAATTAACCGGTATAATGCAGCGACAGATGATTTTACTCGTTTTACACATGATCCTGATAATCCTAACTCCATTGGCTATTCCGGTGCGCAATACTTGTTTGAAGACTCTGAGGGGAAGATATGGATCGGTATGGAACAACAAGGACTGGAGATGCTCGATCCTTCAACGAATATATTTACGCATTACATAAACAGCGAGAAAGAAGGCAGCCTCTCCAATAACTATGTATCGGCTGTATATGAAGACTCAAAAAAAAGGCTTTGGGCGGGGACGCACGGTGGAGGTTTAAATTTGTTTGACCGGAAGCTTAAAACATTTAAAGCCTATCGTCAAAAAGATGGCTTACCCAACGATGGTATTGTTGGTATACTGGAGGACTCCAGGCATAATTTGTGGATCAGTACAAATAAAGGGCTTTCACGCTTTAATCCTGAAAAAGGAACGTTTAAGAACTTCAAAGAAAATGATGGCCTGCAGGGCGATCAGTTCAATCGCTGGGCCGCCACACGGTTATCTACCGGTGAATTTTTATTTGGCGGAACAAACGGTTTTAATTTGTTCCATCCGGACAGCATTAAAGACAATACGTTCAAACCTCCTGTATTCATTACAGGCTTCGAGCTTTTTAATAAACCGGTGAGTATCGGAGAGAAAGAGATCTTAAAGAAGAATATTATTCTCACCAAAGAGATACAGTTAAGCTATAGCCAGAATATGTTCTCGTTTGAATTTTCTGCGCTTAATTACCGGCAGCCGGAAAAAAATCAATATGCCTATAAACTGGAGGGTTTTGATAAAGAATGGAACTATATCGGCACGAAACGAACGGCCATGTATACCAACCTCGATCCCGGTAGTAAATATATTTTTCGTGTAATCGCCTCTAACAACGATGGAGTTTGGAACGAAGAAGGCGCTTCTATTAAAATTATTGTTGCCCCACCTTATTGGCAAACCTTGTGGTTTAGAGGGCTTATTGTCCTAAGCATTGCAGCATGTATTTATGTTTTTATCAAAGTCCGCATCAAAGCAATAAAAAGACAGAAAGTACAATTAGAAGAACTGGTTCGGATGCAGACGGCCGAAGTAGTGGCACAAAAAGAAACACTCGAGGCGCAGGCTGAGAATATGCAAACGCTGAATGATCAATTGCAGGAGCAAACGCATTTTCTTCAGCAAACCAACGAAGCCCTTCAACAACAGCGTGAAGAAGCAGAGCAAGCAAGGAAAGAAGCCGAGCAAGCAAACAAAGCTAAAAGTGTTTTCCTGGCTACCATGAGCCATGAGATACGCACTCCAATGAACGGAGTGTTGGGGATGGCTTCACTGCTGGCAGAAACTTCGCTCACTACCGAGCAAAGAGATTATACCGATACCATTCGCGGCAGCGGTGATGCCCTGCTCACTGTCATCAATGATATTCTCGACTTCTCTAAAATAGAATCGGGAAACATGGAACTCGATCAGCATGCTTTCGACCTGCGACAATGCATTGAAGATGTGATGGATATTTTCTCCACCAAAGCGGCTCAAAAAGGTTTAGACCTTGTCTATCAAATCGACTACCAGATACCCGCACAGATTGTGGGCGATAGTCATCGGCTGCGTCAAATAATGCTCAACCTGATTAGTAATGCAATGAAATTTACACACCAGGGAGAAATCTTTGTGGGAATAGATTTACTTAACGCTGGCAATAACCAACTTGAACTCGCCTTCCAGATCAGAGATACCGGTATTGGAATACCGCAAGATAAACTTTCACGATTGTTTCAGGCTTTCTCTCAAGTTGATTCTTCCACCACCCGTAAATATGGGGGCACAGGCTTAGGCTTAGTGATTAGTCAACGATTGGTTGAACTAATGGGAGGGTCTATTGCCGTAGAAAGTGAGGTAGGGATCGGTAGTTCATTCGCGTTTACCATTAAAAGTGTGATGAACCACGAATCCGCACGCCAATATGTGAATGCCAGTTTAACAGGTGACGAGGGTAAAAAAGTTTTGGTGGTGGATGATAATGCAACCAACCGAACCATATTGAAAACACAGCTGGAACAATGGAAGCTGGTGCCTACTCTGGCTTCTTCGGGAGCGCAGGCTTTACAGATTCTGGCTCAGCAGGAAAAATTTGATTTGGTGATTACCGATATGCAAATGCCCGATATGGATGGGATGCAGTTAACCCAGCGAATCAAAGCTGAGCATGCTCCCATTCCTGTTATTCTACTCAGCTCCATTGGCGATGACAGTAAAAAGAAATATCCCACCTTGTTCTCAGCAGTCTTAAACAAACCGGTGAAGCAACAACAGTTCAAACGGGTGCTTCACGTGGTGTTTCGTCCCGAAGGTGAAAGCATTCCCATGGAAGAGCAAAAGTCAAAACAGGTATTGTCGGCAGACTTTGCAAAACAATATCCGCTTCGCATACTTATCGCAGAGGATAACCCTATCAACCAAAAGCTCATCATTCGGGTACTCAATAAATTAGGTTATCAGCAAATTGAAGTGGCCAACAATGGGCTAGAGGCCGTAGAGAAATTTAATGAACAGTTATATGATGTGATCTTCATGGATGTGCAAATGCCGGAGATGGATGGACTGGAAGCCACACGTATGATTCGCTTAAAACAATATCATCAGCCCGTGATCATTTCTATGACAGCTAATGCCATGCAGGGCGATCGGGAAGAATGTATCAAAGCCGGAATGGATGATTACATCAGCAAACCCGTGAAGTTTGAAACCCTTATCGCAGTTTTTGAAAAATGGTTCAATGCAATTAAAAACAAAGGAAGTGAACCAAACGTACAATCAATCTCATAGGACTGTTGTTATTCTTGCATATTCAGTCACCCCACTAAAGGCCTCCATGAGAACATGAACTCTAATGAATCATTAAGATGTCAAACAACGACAACCTGACCTGGCGCAAGTGTCTCGCCAGAGGGTACCTCATTTTGTAAGAGACATATTTAACTGCTGATAAAATGATCCGGAAAAAAATTCAACTGACTTAGTTACGCAGCGTCCTCGAGGCGGGAGACACTCCTTAGACAGAAAAATATATGGCGCTCTTTCAATTCATGATCCAATACCTTCTGCAATTCTAGTTTTTGTTTTCGATCAGATCCGGTAAATTCACCCGGCAGACTGACTCCATCTAATTACAACTCGTGCACTTCCGGAAACTTCTCTACCTATCAATCACTCTTGAAATCCTCATCATCCTTGCAGCATTAGCAATGGATGGATTTTCATTGCTGGCGCTTCAAACCATCACCCGTTTTTCCGGACGACTTTCATTACTGGCGTTTAGTATCATCTTCTTGTCACATGGAACGAACATGGACTTCAAACCGTATTTGATTTTTGCTGTGGTCCATGGCATTCATCTCATTGAACTGATTTCTTATGTTACACTTTCAGGGAATAAGCTTATCCCGATTCGTGTGGCCGGTGGAGCACTTGCTTATTCGTTTATCTTTATCATACCACTTTTGAATTACAGACATTTGCGCGGTCAACTTTCTAAGAAGAAATTTAGTCTTTTCGAAAATGTGTATCTCTATTATATATGGCTCATATTTTTCATGAGCTATCTTCCCCGTGTGCAAGGTAAACTTCCAAATGTCGGTGGGCATTATTATGAGTTTGTTATCTTGTTAGCTTGGGTTTTAATCCTGCTGGGTTTAAAACTGATCACTTTATTAAGAACACAGAAGCGGTTTACATAAAACTGGCGTATGGTTCTTGTTGGGTGTTCGTGCACCTCAAATCATTTAACTAAATAGTCGATTGTTGATTTGCGAATTTCTTTGGGTCTTCCATTTTGCTTTACTAATATAACAATAGGGTTATCGAATTTATCCCGTTCAATAATCTCAAATTCATACTCATCAGTGGTATTGCGTAGCTTATCTTCCGTAGTTACTTTGTACAACCCTCCGTCTTTATCCTGAAATACGGTGAATGCGTGATACGTCAATCGCGTTTCCATTTCCCCTGGATGCGAGCGATATGCATAGCCTATATCCTCAATTGTTTTTGTCCTCTGCATGTCGTTAAGAGTATAGATTGACTCGAATTTCTTCGCTCCACTTGTGTCATACTCACTTTCAGTAAAGCTTATCTTTTCTTTATACGTAAATTTTCCTTTTCCAATTACATTTCCATCATTATCGATTTTTGTCCAGCCGATTTTTTCGTGGCCTGAATAGTCATAGCTGTATTGATCTCTATTGCCATTAGCAATCACTATTCTTTTCGTAAAATTTCCATCTTCATTAAAGAATTTATAGATCGATAAGTAAGAGGTGGTATCCGTGATTTCCCATTTATTTTGTACATGAGCAATCATATAATACGTCTTCGTGCTGATTGATTTTATTTTTCCGTGGTAGCCAAGGTCATTCAGGTCGTTATAAACTTGAGCTTTGGAATGACAAGAACCAAGACTTGATAAAAATAGATAAACGAATACTTTGAATCGACTCGAAATATGTCTCATTTTTAGAATCTGTCAAATTTTAGGATTGTATATAAGCAATCTTGCCTATACCTCTTATTGTATACCTCTAAGATATACCTGGGCATTCACATCTGCAACGGAAGGACTAGCAAATTGGCATTGAGTAAAGAGTGAGATGATCAAGGTCAAAGCCACCGGCTTCTGCGACTCTGATCTTGTTCAGACATTCTGATATCGTATGAAATTCGTAAATAGTAATCCGCCAAGTTTGAAAACTTGAATGAGTTTATGGACACCTGTCTCGCCACCACTCAGACCATGCTCGAAGACTGGTGCCAGTGTGGGTCACCTGCCTCCGGGTTCTGATCTTGGTAGTTCTTGTAAAATTTTGAATCCGCGTTTCGTGATTTTAATCAATTCCAACCTAGCTTGAAGATAAGGTATGCGGTAATGATACTGACTAAAACACCCAATAAACAAGTAACAGCGTGTTCTCTAATATTGTGCATTAGCTTGGTGTACATAGAATGTACAGCTGATGTTCGGTAACCATTGTGAGTAATGAAGATTTTACCGCGGTTTGTAATGCTTGCAAAATAGTCACCTTGTTTATCTCTATGTGAATACACATCAATTTCAACAAAGCCATCATCCCTTAATTCTTCCAGCAAGAGGAAGACAGCATCATATTCTATTTTGGTTTCAAGGCTGATGTGGTAAGCAAAAATACTATCACGTTCATCACAGATATGAACAAGTATTCTGTTCTTCTTCTTTTCTATGTCTGCAATCTTCAGTTGAAAATCAACGGCTTTCTTTGTCATAGGCTTATATACGTATATAGAATGTGAATACAATTCATCCAGACTATCGAAGTCGTGTATAAGTCAATTTGGTAGTGCGCTGTTCCGTACCTGTCATGGTCTTACTATCATGAATTTGTAAATCTACAAAGGGTACGCGATTCATTAAAATCGTATTTTATGAACATAAAACCTGAAGCTTACACTGACTTACGTCTTGCAAAAAAGTATCGGATCCAGATAATAATGTCTTAACCCTTTCAAACGCTGCTTGTTGTTGAGTGCTTAGATTCACGGTTTTTAGACCAGGTTGAACAATAGTTATAATCACGGGAATGATCGGGTTATCAAACGTATCTAAAATGGCCTTTATGTCCGCTAACGTTCCTTTTTTAATTTTCGAACTGCTGTCATTTTGGTCAGCTCGTTCATACAATTGCTTAATTAATAATTTTCGATGTGCCCAGTTGACCGATTTTACCGCCTGACCTGCCACTTCATAAATATCATCAACACTAACCCGAGGAGTATTACCATCTTGCTTTTTACAATGGTAGAATTGAATTTTTTGATTACTGAAACCTATTACATCAGCAATTTCCAAAGATCCGTGGTCATAAAACACGACATCAAATTCTTGCTTGGCAAGTTCAATTACGTAATCATGAATTGAGAGCCTCGTTTCCATATTCGCTTGATTGGAAATAATATCATCCGGTGTGTAGTACTCCTTGTTCAAATTCACTGTTGCAGGCCATGCGTGCGAGACAATTTGTGCATCGGTAATTGTATTGAGTGTACCAGAATATTCAAAGAATACTTTACCAACAAGTTTAGCTAAACTCTCAAAATATATGTTGATAGGATTTTCATTTAGTATTGAAAGAAAATGCTCAGGATTACCAAAAGAGTCGCCTATGCGAATGGCAATTCGATACTCGGTATCATCTGCATATCTAAATGACACTCGAGGGGCAATTACATACTTAATTTTAGCTCCAATCTCACCTTTCCGGACTAACAATGATAGTTCATCTTTATTGTAGTCCGTTATTTCAACAGTACACGAACAAACAAGCGCAGATTCTGCTACTTCTTCATCTGCATCAATAAAAACAATTCGTGTTGACTTATGGTAAAGTTGTGCGTCCCAGTCAGCAAAAAAGTGAATTAGCGTAGGAAATTCTATTGCAACTTTTCCCGAATCCAGTTCCGATAATGGTGATGCAAGATTGTCCATATGTGGATCACCAATTTTCCTCGCGACATATTTAAACCACTCAACCAAATACTTAATCTTATTATCTTCTAATGCCCAAACTTTGGAACTGGTGCTTATCCCTATTAATACTTCTTTTTGAACAAGTGGATCATATCCACCACCAAAAGAATGTCCACGAGTATAGTTGTATTTATCTGATGGTAAGACACCTTTTTGTGCCAGAGAGCCAAGGATATTTTTATATGATTCACTATTACCTTTCGTTTTTCTGCTCTTCATACCAACATTGTACATCTTAGGTTCGACCCAGCCGGCCATAACTCTCTTCAAAATTGGCAAGGGAATCATGTCATGGATTATTCCCTCTTTTAAATACTGAGAGGCCAAGTGTTCATACAATTCATTGTCTTTGAGAGTAGCACTAATAAAAAGTATTGAATTGTCCCGGTCAAAGTAAATTATAAACAGTTCGTTTTGAACATCCGTTATCTCATCATCACCTACATACCACTTGGGTTTCTTTAGCTCTGAAACGACATATATAGCAACATCATGCATCGTACTAACGTGATGATGCGTAATCACTGGATTTGATAATGCATCAGTGCCGCTAAAATCAATATTAGTTCCGATATCAATAATTTCATCACCTTCGTTTTCTGATTGATCAATTATCTGATAAACTTTCGTATGAAAAAAGGGTCTTAAGTCATCGTCATCAATCGAACTAGTTTCTTCTTCAGTAGTAAGAGCGTTCATTAATGGCTCGGAAAAATCTTCAAAAGAATCAAAGAACTCCTGTTCGTCTTTTGAATTTTTGCTTTATGCAGGTCGGGAAGAATGATCGACCAATCGCGACTGTCAGTTTTATAAAGTTGATGAGAATCAATTTTGAATTCATGTTCGCCTGCAACAACTGTCGCGGTATTACCTTCTTCGGTATTTGTTCTTGAAATACGCCCAACAAATTGCAATGTTATAGCTAAAGATTTGTGGGGGATGTGAACCGCAGCAATTTTAAGTGCTGGAAAATCATACCCTTCTCCCATCATGTCTACACATATGATCCCATCTAGCTCACCACTAGTTAGACCTTTAATTCGTGATCGAACAGTTCTATCACCCAACTTACTATGAATGACATTTAATTTTAGATTCGTTTGTTGACTATACAGTTCAAGTAGATGAACAGCGCTCGATTTTCTATCCGTCCTAATAATGATTTTGTGATCTTGATGCTGGCGAGCATTGTATACCGTTTCTGCGGCTTTGGCAATTCTAATATTCTTCTCATCTTCAGATGTTACATTTGCTGTATTAACTGCAACCAAATTGATTTTACTAAACAACTTCTCTTCAAAGGCCTGTTTCAAAGGATAATTATAAATCAATCTAGCTTTTATATCTTTTTTATCTCTTCTAAAAGGCGTTGCTGTTAGCAGAATTTGTTTAGCACTTGAAAATTTTCTCAAGATACTTATCCAAGATTTTGCTCTACTATGATGTGCTTCATCTACAAATACTAAGTCAAAGGTATCTTTACCAATTGTGGTTTCGATATTGTCAATTTGATCAATAGTTCCAGGAATCCCCACGACTACATCATTTTCTGCAATGATCGTTGTCCATCTATTCGGATCATTTTCTATTCCGGTAAGTTCATAAACGTTTGGTAAAATGTTATCTCCTCCAATTATTCCTTTGCGAGTAAGCAGCTCTGGATTCTTGAATTGTTTTGTGATTTGTTCCCTTACTAACATACTTGGAGTTATAACGAGTACCTTATTAGCTTTAAAGGCGTAGCTGAGAATAATCATGACCGCAGTTTTGCCAGTGCCGGTAGGCATTGCAATTAAAGCCGGATCAGATTTGGTGCTAAAATGTGACATAGCAGCTCCAACAGCTGCTACCTGATTTTTGTACAGAGCGGGCACTCCGTTACTTTCCTTAAATAAATTCAGGCTGGCGTGGCCATTGGTAAAACAACTCATAATAAAATAGTAAGATTTGTTACAAGATTCCCCGTGGGCTGATGATCAGATTGGATCGGGTGGGTCAAGGAATCTTTTTCAATGTAAAAAAGTAATCTGTATGTTCCAATAGGCAACCCTTGGTATAGTTATCTTCAGTCAAAGAAATATGGTCTCGTTCATTCGCATTTCATAGGATGGGGCCCCGCCATCGGGCGGGATGAGACAATTGCTTCACTCCATTACACATACCACGCGTCAGTTCGCAAACGCGGTCTAGCTCGTCATTGCGAGGAAGACTGGTGCCCGTGTCAGTTTTTTTATTCTCTTACGTTCGAAATACGCTAATAAAAATAGGTATCTTCGGGAATGAAAGCGCATGGCCATTCAGATGCCCTTCGTTCGTTTCCCGATAAGCCGTCTGAATGACACAGTCTGGCAGGTATCGGAACTCAACTCTCCTTTTCTAAGCGATTTCTCCACTCTATTTCCACTTGTTGTCCATTTATCGTCCACTCGTTATGGCTAGTGGGTTGGTAGTAGGTTGCTACGTCAGTAGGGATAGTCCTTTGGGATATTCATTACCATCAGTTACAAGTTGCTGGTTGCCAGTTACCGGGAACTGACAACCGGCAACTTGTAACTGGCAACCGACAACTCGCACCCCATTAGACAAAATTCAATCGAGGTAAATATCGCGTTGAAAAATTCGCAATACTGGATTAAACCGACTTAAAAGGATTATAATTCGAAGCTGCATCATTGCGCACACTAAGTGTGATGCCTAATTTCACTCAAAAAAAAACGAAAAAGTTATGGCTATTATTAAGAGCAACGACATGATCGAAGGCATCAGTGGCATGATCGGCAACCATGTATTCAAGCAAGTGCGGGGTAAAACCATTATGTGCAGTCGCCCGCCCAGACCCAGCACAGAGAGTAATCAACAAAAGGAAAACCGCGACCGTTTCAGAAAAGCATCGCAGTGGGCGAAGACTGTATTGCTGGATCGTGATCAGAAAGCGTATTATCAAAAGAAAGCATTCAAACTAAAACTACCGAATGCGTATACGGCTGCCATTGCAGACTACATGCGCAGTGCCAAAGTAACGCAAGTGAATCGATATGCAGATAAAACGACGTTCTCCATTCACAAGAAAGACTTTGCCCTGGCACAGGTCGAAATTGTTTTGAGCAAGGATGCAGGCGAAACAGAAATACGTAAGCTTCCGAAAGGTGAATCATTCTTCTGGCTTCATCCATCGGAACTGAATGCAGGTGTAATCGTGATGATCACGGATGCAGCCGGTGTTATTCGACAACATAGTTTACTAGCGGCGTAGCATAATACAGTTCCTCTCACGTTCAAATTAAAATACTAATCAGTGTGATCTGCGCGGATTCGATCTGCGTCATCTGCGGGAAAAAATACACTCTCCCGCAGATGACGCAGATTAAAAGGCACGCAGATTTCGCTGATTAAAATACATAAGCGGACGCTTGCGCTGGTTTGATGTTTTTATCACCAGAAAAAATATTAGCTACACCTCTGTTAACGTTTTGATATCAAACTTCGACATTTTCATAAAGGCTTCAATCACTCTTCCTGATTTAACCGGATCACTCATCAGCTTGCCTAGAATGGCCGGAACCACTTGCCACGAAACGCCAAACTTATCATCCAGCCATCCACATTGATCGTATCGCCCTCCCGCTCCTAGTTTTTCCCAGTAATAATCAATTTCATCTTGTGTCTGGCACTCGATTACAAATGATGTGGCGGGTGTAAATTTGTATTTCGGTCCACCATTTAATGCCATAAATTTATTTCCCATCAACTCAAAGTTTACCACAATTGGATTTTCTGCGGTGATCTTTGAAGTTTTAAAAATAGAGCAATAATAGTCTGCTGCTGCCTTGGCTTGTCCGTCAAACCATAAGCAAGGGTACATTGAATGGGTCATTTTTTTATTGTTTAAATGAATGATGCATCGAAGGTATGGTGGATACCAAAATCAAAATAGAACAAAACCGACAACTGTTCAGGAGTAAATATTACTAATGCTTAGCCATTGCTAACGCGACATGTCATCTAAAAAAAACAATAACCGAACACAACTCCGTTCATTCATGAACATTACTTTAACCCGATCTGCCTAAATAATCCTGAATCGGTGTTGGCATGGAAAATGACTCCAACCCGTGAACTAATATATAAATCATGAAGAAGCTTTCCATTTTTCTTTCGCTTTCCGCAGTCATTATATTCGCTTTTACCGGCTTAATGCCAAGGCTTGTTGCAAGTGAACATATTGACCCAATGTCGTTGTACGACAGTATAGTAATGATGGACGCCATATGGGGGGATGCCTACAATAACTGCAAGCTCAACGTTATGGAAGAGATCATCAGTGAAGATCTTGAATTTTATCATGACCAGGGAGGCTTGATGACGTCAAAGCTAAAATTGAATGAAGCACTAAAAAATAATATCTGTGGAAAAGTGACGCGAGAACTAAAGCAAGGCAGCCTTGAAGTTTATCCGATCAACGGATATGGTGCAGTTGAAATGGGATTACATGCATTTCGCAACAACAAGGAGCCAAATTCAAAACCACATTATTCAAAATTTGTTCACCTCTGGAAAAGAGAAAAGGGCAAATGGCAGATCACGCGGGTGATCAGTCTGCATTAGTAGTGGCACAAGCAGGATGCCAGCGCGAGCTATAGTTTCAATCGAGTGTAGTTCCTCTAAAATTCAAAACCGTCTTTAAAAAGTGTTCCCGGGTATGGGAACTCTTTATCATCCAATCTATTCTTCCTACTTTCCAATTTAAATTCTGAAATTGCATCTTTACATTCGGAATGAATAGAATATGATCAAGTCCAATACATTCAAGTTTCTGTTGCCCATCATCGTGCTCTTTGGCGCTATCGTATTGTGGTATGTAATCTCTTACCTCAATCTTTTTCCAGCCTACGCATTCCCTTCACCCGGAGCAGTGTTCAATAGTTTTCAGGAAGAGCTACTGGCTGGCCGGTTGATCAACGACATCATCGCTTCATTATGGCGCGTGGCCATAGGCTTTGTAGTCGCTGCAGTGCTGGGGATTCCCATTGGGTTGTGGATGGGGCAAAGCCTTCTCGCGAGACAAGCCTTTGTACCCATGCTTAATTTCTTTCGCTTCCTTTCACCACTGGCGTGGATTCCGTTTGCCATCTTGTGGTTTCACATTGGAGACAAGCCTGCCGTCTTCCTGATTTTCATGGCTACGTTTTTTCCATTGGTATTGGCTACTATGGTTGCCGTTGCTTCTATACCCAGTATTTATTTTCGCGTTGCCCAGGATTACAATTACAAAGGCATTGAGTTGTTAACCAAAGTAACTTTCCCTGCTGTGTTGCCACAGGTAATTACGGCACTCCGCGTAAGTTATGGTATTGCCTGGGTAGTAATTGTTGCAGCAGAGATGGTGGGTTGTCAGGATGGCTTAGGCTATGGCATTTGGGAAGCACGAAATGGTCTGCGATTGGATTCTGCTGTTTGTTATATGATTGTTATTGGTTTACTCGGTATGGGCATCGATCGCCTGCTTTCTCAATTAACAAAACTATCAGGCGTACGCTGGGGCTATGAAAGATAAACATTCTGTGAGCCGCCTTGTAGTCGAGAAAGTTTCACACAACTACGGTTCTGTATCGGTGCTGAATAATCTTAACCTCTCTGTGATTCAGGGTGAGGTAGTCGTGCTGGTGGGTCCTTCCGGTTGTGGCAAGACAACGATTTTGAATTTATTGTCTGGTCATATCGAGCCCATTTCAGGATCGATTCAAAGAGAAGGAATCATCCGAACCGTTTATCAACACGATGGGCTCTTTCCGTGGCTTACTGTCTCTGAAAATATCTCAATGGGATTACGATCAGTAAATGATGCAGCGCAACGTGAACACGAATTACGTGAGCTTCTTGAACTGATTCACATGGAAGATTTCGCAGATCATTATCCGCATCAGCTATCAGGAGGAATGCGTCAGCGCACTGAACTTGCACGCGTGCTTGCCGGTGACTCTGATATATTATTAATGGATGAGCCTTTCTCTGCACTGGATTACCAGGCACGACTTCGCATGAGACGTGAGTTGGTTCGCTTGTTGGAAAAACGACCTCGCACGGTTGTGTTTGTTACACACGATATTGAAGAAGCGGCACAACTTGCCGATCGTGTACTGGTGTTATCTAAAAGGCCCGCTACGATCTGCCGTGAATTACACATCAAAGCACAGCGCCCAAGAGGACTAACTGATCCGGCAGTTATCGAAGCTATGACCGAAATCTTAAAAGAGTTGGGATTGAATACACCTGATTAAGCGGTATTACACTTTTCATTCTATTCGATCTTCTTTGTGAATCTTAGTGACCTTGTGTCTTGGTGGCAAATTATCTTGCTTTCTTGCCACCAAGACTCTAAGGCACAAAGAAGTCACAAAGTTTATTATCAATTAATCTACCTTCACTCACCGATTTTATTTGTCTTCTGCTCATTTACAATCTCTTCATAAGGACAAAGGCAATCTGAATTAAATTATCTTTGACTATAATCAACGCTATGAAATCATCCTTTAGCCGAATTGTTCTGGGTGTTGTCCTCACCATCACCGTTCTGGGATTGCTCCGTTATCGTCCGTGGAGTCGTGGTGGATCGATCAATGTTCGTGATGTTATTCATGAAGGATCAAACAAAAAAGCGTCACGCGAACTCACCGTGGGGTTTCTTCCTGTTACCTGTCACCTTACCTGTCCGGTTACCGATTTTGCATCGAAGACAACACAGACCAATACGAATTTCAATTCACGTGTGTTCTCTGATTTTCCAACAGTGGTAAGTGCCTTAGAAGCAAAGCAAGTGCAGGCAACGTTTATGATTGTTCCGTTAGCGATGAAACTTCGTGAACAAGGTGTGCCCGTTAAGATTTGTTACCTCGGTCATCGCGATGGTTCTCAAATTGTAGTGGGCAAGTTCAGCAAGATCAGAAGCCTGGTTGATCTTAAAGGAAAGAAAGTTGCCATACCAAGTCCGTTTAGCAATCAGAGTTTTGTAATGCACAAACTCATGACCGACCACGGCATGAAGCAGGACGATATCACCTTTGTGGTATTACCTCCACCCGATATGCCTACCTCATTAGCATCCGGTGCCATTGATGGATATTTTGTTGGCGAACCTTTCTGCGCAAAAGCAGAGCTCGATGGTATTGGTCGTGTACTGTATTATGCAAGAGACATATGGCCTAACTTTATTTCCTGTGCATTAGTTGTGCATGAAGATCTAATAAAAAGTAATCCTGAGATCGTTCAGGATTTGGTAAGAGGCATTGCTGAATCGGGAGCATGGGCAGAAACGCATCGTGAAGAGGCTGCCAAATTAGTAGCGCCATACTATCGTCAGGATGAAAAAGTGTTGAACTACGTACTGACTGCTGATCCTCAGCGCGTGAGCTATGTCAATCTAACACCCACCGATGAAGATCTACAGATGATTCAGAACATGGGATTGCAGATGGGCCTTCTGACAAAGCGCATCCCGATGAACGAACTCATCGATCGCGACTTCGTGCCTGAAGTAATAACACCGGCTCCCATTGATCTGGCAAACATGCCAAAACAAAAACAATAAAACATCATAACGGAGCAAGAGCAATGCTTGGCTCAATGTGCAGGCAATCGTGAGAAGTTGAGAATGGTTTCGAAATTGCGTACTTTCGATTTTTAATAACAAAAAACAATCCTTAACAACTAAATCAAAAAACAAAATGGCAGCAGATAAAATTGTAGTGAGCAACCAGGAAACGATTAAGAAAAACCAGGGAGTGATTAAATCGAATCAAGGTATCATTGTTGGGAATCAGAAAGCATTGAAAGAAAATCAGCGTTCAATTCTTGGCAATCAAAAAGCCATCATCGCCAACCAAAAGTCCATTCTAAGGAATCAGAAGACATTGGATACGATTGTGAAGAACCAGGTAGCGATTTTGAAATTGTTGAAAAAGTAATATTTTCAATTGGATTGAAATAGAAAAAGACGATTCTTAGGATCGATCTATCCAACAACAGACCGTCAGAAAGACCTCATGGTTTTCGCTGGCGGTTTTTTATTTTCTGGAAATTTTTATCAATCTATTTTACCACACCGATCATTACTCCAAAGTTTCCATCAAGTTGTTTCCAGTTTTCCTCTGGTAAATATGTCCGCGACACAAATCCGTCAAGGTAAAGGGCATTCTTACAGCCCATACCCTTAAAGAATTCTGCGAAGTCGTAGAAATTAACTTCTTGTTTAGACATTGCAAACACTACTCTATTGTCGGGAAGAATGCCAACCCCATTTCTAATATTCAAATTAGCCGAGCCTTTTTTAAACGCCTGATGGATTTGTCCATCAATGAGCAACATAGGGCCAGACTGAGTTGCAAAAGTAATTTTGCCATTATCAATGAAATCCTTTGTTTGACAAACAACGGCCTTGTTGTCCTTTGTTAAATAAAACACTCCATTGGGTTTTAAGTAAAAATTTCCCGTACCTGATAGTGTATCCAATGATGCAAGTGTCGTGCTGTTCTCAATGAAAAGTCCTTGTGGTGAATTATCTTTCATATACATTCCACCATTCGTTGCGAATTTCAATTCTTGTTTTTTAGCCTCAACGAATAATTTAAGATTTTGAATGCTTCTCAAAATCTCTCCCTTGTCATCTTTCCAATAAAATGCAATGCTTGATGGATCTGTCACATAACTTAAGAACCTTAAATCTTTCTCCTGCTTTTGGGTTGTACCTATACAGAAAAACAGGAAAGTGAGCGCAACAAAAAGCTTATGTTTATTTATCATTAGAAGCTTCCAAGTTTATCACCAACATTTGTATTACGGATAACTGTCTATTGATGCTGTGATACATCATTATACTGCCAAAGGACATTTATTATTTCCCATTCTCCATTTACTTTGACAATGTGCATATAGTCAATCCATTCATCCGCTATTAACTTAACAGATGCTGTTCGCGCTGAGATGTCAAGCAGTTTAACTTCCTTTCTCGGGTTCTTTGGAAACTTGTCTCCTTTGATGTTGTAGCTCTCCGCAAGAATGACCATGTTCTCAGTAAAATATTCAGACACATAATCTTTTTGTGTCGCCTTGTTTTTGAAAACAGATCTTTTTACCAATCGGGGATGTAAAGCGTCTTGCATGAGCTTAGGATTAGGATTGTGCTGGGACTCGATATACGCCAACGCTACGCGCTTTATATCAAGGGTGTCCTGAGCTGTTTGGGCTTGAAGATTTAGAATAGTAGCCACAGCAACAGAAGTGATTAAGAATACCTTTTTCATGAAAATTTATAATTTGCTAAAATGTAATTAAAGGTTTTAATCTGTTCCAGAAAACTTTTTAATTTTTTAGAGTCAATCGTTTTATGTCCTTTTCGGTTAACCACTCTTCGTATAAATAGTTTTTAATTTTTCTTCTTAAAAAACGTCTCTTTAAATATTTCTTTATTTCGTCCGGTTTTAAAAGTTTAATAGTCGGCTGTCGGGGCAGGTTAAAAAGATCCTGAGCCAGATATCCACATTTCACAAAGTAAACTTGTCCAGGGCTTAGCGTAATTGGATACCGTATATTTTTTCCTTTTTGGTAATTCATCTGCTTGGTCGAATTCAACGATGGGGCCTTGGTTGTTGCATGGAGAGAAATTCCGTTGTTATAGGTGTGAATGATTATCACATCTTTCGTCTTAATCCTTCCTAACAGGCTGTCACTGGCATACAACTTATAACTTCGATCGAAACTAAATATGTCAAAAGTCCGAAATAGTATGACCGTTGAATATTCACCATCCTGATTGTTGCGGTCACTTTTGTTCTGAGAATAAAGTTTTAAACTCCCAACACAAAAAAGAGTCAAGGTTAAATGAAAGATCTTAATCCAATAGTTCATTGGTAGCTTGTTCCGTTACAACGGTCTTATTGCTAACTCTGCCTGAAATGAAATATTGTAATGAGTCAAACCTAATTTACAATCTTGTCTAATGTGTAGTGGGAACAGTTTGTCCGGATGTTCCACATCGGCAAATGATAAGCATCAATCTTTTTTCCTCAACTTTCAATGGTGGTATGGTACAGACCGAGTGTTGAATGGATAAGAAGGACGAACCTCTACAGAAACCTTGTTTAGGTCTAGGAGGAGAAAAAAAATCACAGCTCCCTTACATATCCACGCGAGACTAATTCATGCTCATCATGTACAACGTACGTCTTGCCATTGGCGAGTACATATAATTTATCGGAAAGCTCCATCACATGTCGGTATAAATGGTCGGTAATAATAATTCCCTTTTCCTTTTTCTTATTGCGCATGTAGTCTTTTAAAGTCTCAACATGCACAGGCATGATGCCGGAAAACGGTTCGTCTAAAAGCGAAAACCTGGAAGATGTATTGAGAATGAGCATTACTTCAATAATCTTTCGCATCCCACCAGAGGTTTCATCTGGCTTTAAATTGATAGCATCCTTGGCTTCGGGAAAAACATCCAGTATACATTGCGGGTCGATGCTGAAAAGTTGTAACGCTTTTTGAATGGAGATGAAAGAAGGTATGAGCGGTTGCTGGGGGAGGTAACTGATGTTTCGATTAAAGGATTTTAGTTGAGGGACGTCATTAATGCGAATTGATTTAGATTGTGCCTGAAGCGATCCAAATGCGATTCGCAATAAACTGGATTTGCCTGAACCATTTCTACCCAGCAAACCAATGATTTGTCCGGTCTCACATTTTACATGAATGCTGGTTAGTATTTTTGCGAGATCATACTCCAGATAGATACCATCTAATTCTAAAACCTCTCTCATCGTAGCATTAATGTTATACCATTGAGAACAATCCAAATAAGAAAGTCGATGGCAAGGAATTGCAGATAAAGTTGTTTTTGCGAATAGCCAAGATTAGCGAAGAAGGCAAATTGATCATCCCTGAACAAATGAACGTAACCCAATAAGCCAGCATTCGAAAAAAACTTCATCCAGAAAGCCATGACAGTAAAATACGGTGACCCTGATGCAAGAACAAGAACACAACAAATTAGTGATACTGTAATCGAAACAACACTGAAATTCTTATAGAACGTTAGAAGTATCCGCATAAATAAATGGAAACAACTATCATACCATCGATCGAAATAATCCTTACTCTTAAGTTTTTGTCTTGAAATACATTGACAAATCCTGCGTAATTTTAGTCGTTAAAGTCTCTCTATGAAAGCAGTAAAAATTGGCCTTATTCGCGAGGGCAAAACTCCACCAGATAAACGTGTTCCCTTTTCACCGAAACAAGCGGAAGAAATTCTTCAACGCTTTCCAGATCTGTCAGTGGTTTGTCAACAAAGTGGTACGCGCTGCTTTAAAGACGAAGAGTATGTTGAACTGGACATCCCTATTGCCGCAGAATTGAATGATTGCGATATCATTATGGGCATTAAAGAAGTTCCGCTCGCTAACCTGATTGAAAACAAAACCTATTTGTTCTTCTCCCACACCATCAAGAAACAACCTTACAATAAAAAATTGCTTCAGGAGATCATTCGTAAAAAAATACGCTTGATTGATTATGAAGTATTGCGCGATGTGCATGGCAATAGATTAGTAGCCTTCGGTCGCTTTGCCGGGATTGTAGGTGCATACAATGGTTTATGGACCTATGGCATGCGCTATAAAAACTTTACACTTCGCAGAGCCCATGAGTGCTTTGATGTAAACGACTTAAAACTCGAATTGCGAAAAGTAAATCTTCCTCCAATTAAAATTATTCTGACAGGCGCGGGTCGTGTTGGTAAAGGTTCAATGGAAACACTGGACAGTGCAGGGGTTCGAAAGGTAAATCCACATGATTTCCTTACACGTCAATTTCATGAGCCTGTATATGTCCAACTGAGTAGCGCTGATTACCACATGCGAAAAGAGGGAGGTCCTTTCAATCGCGAAGAATTTCATCAACATCCAGAACGCTATTACTCGATCTTCAATACCTTTTCAAAAGTTGCCGATGTCCTTATGGCAGGTGCGTATTGGAATCCAAAAGCTCCTGTTCTTTTTACACGTGAAGAAATGCAATCCCCTGATTTTAAAATCAAAATCATTGCTGACATCACCTGCGATATTGAAGGGTCTATTCCAAGTACAAAGCGCGCCAGCTCAATTGCTGATCCGATTTATGATTATGATCCAGTAACAGATTCCGTTCAGTTAGCATTGGATAATCCAAAATGTATCACCGTAATGGCGGTTGATAATTTGCCCTGCGAATTACCACGAAGTGCATCAGAAGAATTTGGCCGCGATTTAATTGATCGCATCTTACCTTGTTTGTTTATCGATGATCCTGAAAAGATTATTGAACGTGGAACCATCACATCAAACGGAAAGCTCACCTCTCACTTTGAATACTTAAGTGATTATATAGCCTAGTCCTACAAAACTCTGTGACACTCTGTGTGCATTCCCTCAGTGTCCTCTGTGGTGGTGAATTCCATTTACCACAGAGAACACAGAGTATTGCACAGAGAAACACAGAGGGTATAGTAATCGCTATTTCGTTTTTAAAATAGCAAGATCAATATTGGAAGAAAGAAGATGGCATCGCCTAAAATTCGGTAACGCTCGTGATGAGAGAAATAGGGGTAAAAACAGATCATGATAAACAGCAGAGTATTCATTCCTAAAAATATTGCGGTTTCAATATGAAATGAAAAAGCAAGGACCCAAAGTATTATCGATAGAATGAAAAGCAGATATATAAAAACCTGACTGGTACTCTTTCCAAATATCGTAACAAATGAAACCCGATTGTCTTGCACATCATTTTCGTAATCAAACCAGGAAAATATAATCAGGTTTAACAAAGCGATTAGAGAGAATTGAATAATCACCATCCAGTTCCAATCCCTCCAAAACACTTGTGTATTTGTTATTGCCGGGAGAAGAACACCCGCTGTATATACAATCGCCACAAATATCTCTTTCAGAAATTTTAAACTGTGCTGAATCAGCAAATACAAAATCACCAGTACAACTAAAATGATTCCTGTAATCAGCGCTGGCCTCCGAATAAAGAAAAGCAGGGCAGCATTAATGCTAGCCGCCACGATCACAAATACTGAAAGCAATTGAAAATGCTGTTGATGAAACCGATGACGATTTGTTGTCGCTAACGTGTTTATTTTTTTTGCGTCCAACAAATGGTCAGTTGTGTAAATAATCCAAACCGAAAGGCCAAGCGAAATGAGACTGTAGCATGTTACGTCTGCCTGAAGAATGTGCGCAAAGAAAATACCCGAACACACTGCTCCCAAGGCAACATCAATGCTCAGAACATTAAGCAGTCGATAAAATCTTGTTAGCTTTTGCAGTATGTCCATAAAACAAAAAAGTCCTCCGATTGCTCAGAGGACTTCAAGTTATAAAAAGAATATGTTATGCTGACTTCAAGGCTTCCGCACCACCAACAATCTCGAGAATCTCTTTTGTAATGGCCGCCTGACGTGTTCTGTTGTATGTTAAACGAAGCGCTTTTAATAACTCACCCGCGTTTTCAGTTGCCTTATCCATGGCCGTCATACGTGCTCCATTTTCAGAAGCATTTGAATCTAACAAGGCTTTGAACAATTGTACTTTTAACGACTTCGGAATTAGTCCAGTCAATATTTCTTCCTGATCCGGTTGATAGATATAATCCACTGGATTAGAATTTGTGCTTGTTGCTTTTGGAGGATGGATCGGAAGGAATTGTTCGGTGCGTAAAATTTGCGTAGCAACGTTTTTAAATTCGTTGTACACAATCTCTACCTTATCATATTTTCCAGCACGGAAAGCATCAACAATATATTCTGAAACTTTAGAAGCATTTTCAAAAGAGAGTCTTCCAAAAAGATCGGAGAACCCATTCGCCATTTTTAATTTACGCTTTCCAAAAACTTCAAAAGCTTTGCGTCCAATCGGAAGAACCGTAACGTTACCTTTCTTTTCCTGCTCAGAATATTGCTCTGCTATCAATCTACCAACGCCTTTAAAAACATTACTGTTAAACGATCCGCAAAGTCCACGATCTGAACTCACTACAACAATCAAAACATTTTTCTCTTCACGAACCTGGCTGTACCAGTTATCTCCATCACTTGATGTCTGCGCAGCCGAAAGGTTTTGCAACATCTCATTCAGCTTAGTAGCAAAAGGACGAATCTGCGTGATGCGCTCTTGTGACCTACGCAACTTAGCAGCCGCCACCATCTTCATGGCTTTGGTGATTTGCTGTGTGCTCACAACTGATGTAATTCTACTCTTTACTTCCTTTAAGCTTGGCATACTGGTATGCTATGTAAGTTGATCGTTATTCGTTAATCGTTATTCGGAAATACACCTGCTACTAAACTGCGTACTTCTTAGATAGATCAAGTGCAGTTGCTTTCAAGATGGCAACATCAGCATCTTCAAATTTACCTGCACGCAAATTATCCAACACCTTTTGATTTGTTGCGCGTAGAAGTCCGAGATATTCTTTTTCAAACTCTCTTACTTTTTGAACTGGAACGGCATCCATAAATCCACGAGTTGAAGCAGTGATGATTGCTACTTGCTCTTCAACTGGAACTGGAGCAAACTGTGCTTGCTTTAATATCTCTGTATTTCTTCTTCCGCGTTCGATCGTCAATTTCGTTGCCGCATCAAGATCAGAACCGAATTTAGAGAACGCCTCCAATTCACGGAACTGTGCCTGATCCAACTTCAATGTACCAGCAACTTTCTTCATCGACTTGATCTGTGCAGAACCTCCTACGCGTGATACCGAAATACCTACGTTAATCGCAGGACGGATACCTGAGTTGAACAAGTTCGTCTCTAAGAATATCTGACCGTCAGTAATTGAAATTACGTTCGTTGGAATGTAAGCAGATACGTCACCTGCCTGCGTTTCAATTATTGGAAGGGCCGTTAATGATCCACCACCTTTCACCAAATGCTTGATAGACTCC
>JANMRZ010000149.1:0-15552 GCA_031388805.1 Chryseolinea sp. | reverse complement strand
ATCACCTCTTCCCATTCCGAACAGAGCAGTTAAGCCCACCAGCGCTGATGGTACTAGGGTAAAACCCGGGAGAGTAAGTCGTTGCCTTTTTTTTACTTCAAAGCCCTGTAACGATACATATCGGAACAGGGCTTTTTTATTGTATACTCCCTACTCATCATTGTTCAATGAGGGTAAAGCATTTTGGGGTTTGCTATCAGAGAAGTATCTTTCAAGTTGGAATGAATAATTTTACTCATTGAAAAGAAAACCTCTTATCCTAACATTAGGATTGTTCCTTATACCAATTGCCGGGTATTTCGCCTATAACTATTTTTTTAACCGTCCTGTTGTTTTAGCGTGGGATATTGTTCCAACTGAAACCGTATTGGTTTATGAAAGTAGCGGTTGTGAAGAGTGTTTGCAGCGATTTGAGAATTCTTCAGTAGCCAATATTATTAAAGCCGCTGCCTTTTCTTCTGATAATGATTCCCTTCCTTATTTCTCTGAATTTATTTCTTCGGCCAAACCGGGAGGACTCATTTCGTTACACATTACCAAACGTGATGATTTTGACTTTGTATTTTATGTTCCAATAAACCAGCAAATCGAAAAAGAATTAAGTAACAGAATTGATGGGTTGAAGAATAAATCCATCCCAGGTATTCAGTTTTCTGAAAGAGAATATGATGGTGTGAAAATCCAGGAAATGACAAAGGACAAGAAACTATTCTCCTGGTTTTTTTTAGAGAATATCTGGGTGGGGAGTTTTACACCGATTTTGATTGAGGATGTTATCCGAACATATCATTCGGAAGAGAATTTTACGACAAGATTAGTTGGTATTCAAAAGCTGACAAAGATTAAAAATGATGGGGGCAATGTGTATTTAAACCTGAAAGGATTTGGACAGTTTGTTTCGCTCTTCATGAAAGAAGCCCCATCACAAGTCATCCAGAAATTTGGACAGTCTGCTTTGTTGGATGTAAAGCAGGATGACTATAAAAATTTCATACTCAATGGATTTACACAAGACAGTACACTACACTCAAATCAAATATTATCAGTTTTTAAAAACCAAAAACCAGTTCCTTTTTCGGTGAAAGGACTGGTATCTAATCGTACCATCATGTTTACTAGTTATGGGATAAGTGATGGAGCATCTTTCTTTAACGATCTAAAATCGTTTAACGCTGCAAATCATTTTGCAAAAGACACCTTAGAGCAATTGGCAAAATCGCTTCGTATCGATTTAGGGAAATTTCGGAATAATTTTTCTGGTGAAGTTGGTGTCAGTTGGGTGGAGTCAAAAAAACAAAAGACATCTGAGATTATTATTATCAATACTAAAAATGGAGTAGACGAATGGCTTAGCACTTTAAACACTTTATCATCCAAGCTTAGTATTGATACTATTTTCTATGAAAAATATTCTGAATACGAGATCAAAGAGTTGCCACTTTTCCGGTTTCCTGAAAAAGTATTCTCACCCTTAATTTCGGGCTTTGACAATACATACTTCACGCATGTAGGCGATGTGATTTTCTTAGCAGAAGATTTAGATGAATTGAAATTATATCTGGATGATATCGACAAGGAGGATACCTGGGGAAAATCAGTAGCGCAAAATAAATTCTTTGAGACGACATTGCTGGAATCAAACATTAGTATTTATATCAATACGAATCTTGCACTAAATGTTCTGTCAGGTATTCTTCAACCGAGATGGAAAGAGTTTATTCAGCAAAATCATTCATTGCTGGGTACATTGAATATGGGCTCTGTGCAATTCAGTCACCTTAATGATAGCTATTACACCAATATCTCATGGTCTTCTGATCTCGTAAAGCCTGGAAAGAAAAACATTGCTGAGTCGTCTTCTAATAAAATTGTAACTAATCTTGGTCAGTCAATTTCCAGATTCTTTCCTGTAAAAAATCATCAAACTAAAGCTATTGAAATACTGGTTCAAGATGAATCAAAAGATGTGCGATTAATTTCTGCTGATGGAAATGTGCAGTGGACAATGCCTTTAGATAATCTTATTCAGGGTGATGTGTTGCAAGTGGATTACTTTAACAATGGGAAACTTCAATATTTATTCGCCACACCTGGACAGCTTCATGTTATTGATCGCCTCGGAAAATATGTAGAGCCATTTCCAATTAAGATTGCCGAACGTAATGTTGAATACCTCAGCGTTGTAGATTATGATCACAGTAAAAAATATCGTTTTCTTATTACTGGTAAATCGGGCAAGCTGTGGATGTATGATAAAGAAGGTAAGAACCTTGAAGGATGGAACCCGAACATAATAAAAGGAGAATTGTGTACGGCGCCTCAGCATCATCGCATTCGCGGAAAGGATTACATCGTACTTATACAAAGTGACGGGAAGGTCAACCTCATGAATCGAAGAGGTGAGAAACTGAAAAACTTTCCTCTTGACTTAAATGCCAGACCCGAAGGTGATTACTTTTTAGAAACCGGAAAAAGCACTTCCGATACTTACTTCGTTGTTGTTTCGCGTGATGGATTCCGAATTAAGTTTGGGCTGGACGGAAAAATACAAAGCAGAGAAACCTTATTGAAAAATAATCCGGATGCTCATTTTAGTCTAGTAGCGGAGAACAATGGAAAATCCTATTTGATTGCCCGGCAGGAAACAAAACAACTTACATTGTTTGATGATGATCTGAAAGAAAAGATCACGAACGATTTCATCGGCAACAATAGCGTGTCTATTTCTTATTCTGATTTTGGAGGGGGCAGGGCTTACGTTACGCTAACGGATCTCGTTCAGGATTTATCATTTGTGTACTCGGCGCAAGGAAAATCCTTGTCGACAATTCCATTGGAAAGCCATGCGATTTTTGTAAGGCGGGGAGAAAATGAAAAAGTAAGCGTATGTACCTTTTTGGAGCGAAGTGTCACGATTCAGCCACTCTAAAAAGGTTACTTTTAAAATGACGTGGTATTAAACCTAAATTAATTAATTCTATATGAAGCGAATTTATTTTTATGCGTTTTCTGCTGTATTTGTACTTCTTTCAGTCGTAGAAGGATCAGCACAGGTGCAGATACACCTCGGAGCTACAACCGCTGTGAATGCTACTTTTGTGTTAGATAAAGGTCTTTCTGAAGATCCTCGTTACAATTCGAAAATGACGTACAATACAGCTCCGATTGGTTTTAATTTTGGGATTGACTTCACGAATAAATTTGGCTTGTCATTAGAGTCTATTCAATCATTCCAAGGACAAGTTTATGAAATAATTGATATTGCAAATCAGATTAAGGGAGAGCGGAAAATAGATTTAACATACATTCAGGTTCCTTTATTGTTACGTTTTATGAGTGGTGGAAATGGAGGTGCTCGCGCTAATTTTAATATCGGACCGCAATTGTCTTTCCTTACACAGGGAGTTGAAAGTGTTCAGACAGATCAGGGCATTTATGAAATGCCTGAAGGATTAGATATTGAGGCGGTTCAGCAAGACTTTCCAACAGCAACACAAAATTCTGAACAGCTTGCCAACGGAACATATGCCATACCAGCAGGTATGCAGACTAACGACATATTTACAAAAAAGGCAAATGATTTTAAAAACACTGAATTTCAAATTGCCGCTGCATTCGGATTGGATATTGACATTGCACGACATTTGTATTTAACAACTCAGATACGGGCGAACTACAGCTTAACGGACATGCGCAACGAAGATGTAATTGAACTTATAAAAAGCGGTAATGCTGGCGATATTTTTGGCCAACGTGCAAACTTACTCGTGGGCATTCAGCTCGGATTACATTATACTTTTGGTGTTACCCGTTCGTTTAAATTTAAAAACTAACAGCGGGCTAATCCCATGACATTTTATTTCAAGGAGCCACAGATTCACTGATAATCAGGAAATCTGTGGTTTTTTCTTTTAACTGGAAGGATTAAATTATTCTCGGACGAAGCAAAACCACTTTGGTCAACTAAAATCACTCGTGGTTGAGATATAAAGGGCTAAGGTCTAGAGAAAAAGCCTCTAACTCACACTACTATTAGCATTCAGCCATTAATAGATTTCAAAAATCAGGGCAAGGAATAATTAGTTTATCTCTCGGGGGTTTGCGTGGATCGCGAATTGGCCAGGTATATACCAAACTAATTTCGTGTGCTCCACCGCTACCTATGCCGAGTTTGGAGACTGTATAATCATAGCTGTATCCAATATTCAATGCGTCCTTAGCACCGAGCTTTACAAAGCCGAGCATCAGAACAATTGATTCGTTATTAACAAAGCCACCTACGTTTTTAAAAGGAATACCCCGATACCAGGTTCCAAGAACAATGGGCTCGAATGTGAAATACATCCCCACATCCAACTGATCAAATTTCCCCTGATGGCGATACTGAATGGCAGGTGAAATGCTACGTTCTGATTTACGGGAATATACTCCACTGCCAACAACGCCTGGCTTCATCCTGAATTTGAATCCACCATGTACTGAAAATTTTCTTGGCAACGGACTGCTCTCTCCAATGATACTTTGATTGGGTTGAGTTAGATGCCAGGCCGATACGCCAAGCCATGCATTCTTTGTAAAAAACACACCACCAAATGAAAGATCAAGAAATGTTTTGCTTGAAAAGGTGTTGAAAGTTTCAGCAGTCGGTTGATCAAGAAACTGCCCTGTTGCAGGATTGTACTGATCACCAAAAGTAAGTTTATCGAAATTGATATCGCGGTTGAAGAGCGCCACCTGGATACCCGGACGGAAACCTATATTTTTTGTGATCTCTAATTCGTATGAATATTGTAAGCCTACACTTAAGGAACGCAAACCCGCTAACCCTTCTACATCGCGTGTTAAGATCATGCCTACACCACTACGCTTGTCTTCGATAAAAACATCGGCATACACCGACATCGAAGTGAAGTTGGCATCAATGGCAGGCCATTGATTACGGTAGTTCAAGCCCGCCCGTGCCTGCCCTGTGGCTCCGGTTAATGCCGGATTTAAATAGAGCGGGGCAGCATAAAACTGGGAGAATTGAGGGTCTTGTGCAGTTACCGTACCTTCTGCCAACAGCATTAATACACTCGAAAGAAATACGATCTTATACATCAACCTAAGTAATTTTGAATGCGACATATAAAGCAAAGTAAATGAAAGTTTTGTGAATAGTTGTTCGATACTCGTTGTTTGTTGGTCGCGAATGTGCCTAGTTCACATATTGGGTTACTGGCAAAGACGACTGGTCAACCAAACAACGACCAACCACTTCGCAGTAACGTAAATTTTAGGCAAATTGTATACTTTATATGAACTTAGGCGTTTTAGGTTTGTTCAGAATGTGGCCTATGGTTAAGTTGAAAATTGATTTGATGATGAAGATGCTGAATGATAGAGTTTTATTAAAGATTGCCTTCCTGTTGATGATGGCATTACCTTCCGTTGTGCAAGCCCAAAACTTTTCGAGATACAATTGGTATTTCGGAAGTTCCAACCAGGCCATTCGATTTGGCCGCTCTGACAATTCTGCAAACCTGATTAATTTTGTTCAAGCTCCGCCATTAGGAACAGGCGGAAGCGCAGTTGCATCCAGTAAACTAAATGGTGATCTTCTTTTTTATACAGATGGTGTAAATGTTTTTGACGTTACCAATCAACAAATTAATTCTGCACCTTTAACAGGAAATGCCAGCGCAAACCAACCTGTTGCTATTGCCAAAGTTCCCGGACAAGTAAGTCAATATTATATTTTTACTAACTCTGCCAACAATACTGCTGCAGGTAATATTGAATTCAGTATTGTTGACATGTCCCTTCCTGGAAACTCGACTGCACCAGCACCTCCTTCAGGAGCAATACTTAGTCCTGCGCCTACCCTGGCTGTCGCTGGAAGATCAGAGGCGATGATCACGGTACCCCATTTCAACGGCGAAGACTTCTGGCTCATTACACATGCCAATGGAACAAACGACTTTGCTGTTCTTCTTTTTACTTCTACAGGACTTACAACAACGACTACCTTTACGGGAGCCGGTTTTATTGAGGTCGCTGCAAATTTTTCATACCATGAAAATTCCGGAAGTATTGCTGTGTCGCCTCAAGAAGAAACGCGCGACATTGAGATTTTTAATTTCGACAATGCTACAGGTATTCTGAGTTTGAACCAGCGCGTTTTAAATTCCGGATTGAATACAACATTAGGTCAGGCTATCTACGATACAGAGTGGAGTAACAGTGGTCAGTACTTATATGTATCGGTTCATGGAGATCCAGGTTTACCTGCAATACAAGCGGATGTTCTTCAGTATGATTTACTCGGAATAAATGCCTCACTTACTTCTGTGCTACCACAGCCTAATACCATCTCCAGAAGTTATGGTTTACAAATGGCTCCTGATAGTGCCATCTATCATCTTTATCAACAAACAGCAGGTGGTCCTTTCTTCTTAGGGAAATTGACAAACACCGATACCATTCCAACAGAAGTGATTTACACCCCTCAGGCTTTTGCCGGCACTGTAGACTTTGGGGGTACACAGTTCCCTTCTTTTGCACCATCAGATACTACAGGGATTACAATTACAATTCAACCCATTACGACATGTGCCAATACTCCGGTTACGTTCTACCCTACTGTTTCGCCTGGAGCGGATAGTATCGTGTGGGATTTTGGTGATGGTTCAGGAGGAAGTGGATGGAGTCCGGTCTATACTTACACTGCTCAAGGTTCTTATCAGGTTACGGCAACAGCATTTTTAAATGGTCAATCCGTTACAAGTGCACCACAAACGGCAACCATCTCTCAGTTTGATCTTCAGCTTTCATTGGTTCAAGATACAACAGCATGCGTGTGTGAATATAAACCACCAGTAGGTTCATCGTGTAATGGTGGACCTTTTCAAGTTACAGTTGATGCTCAGAATGGTTCACCCACCTTTCAATGGTTTGGACCGAGTGGATTATTGGCTGGACAAAATACTGCCACACTTATTCCTGATTCTGCAGGCTATTATTATGTTGTGGCAACAGAAGGACTTTGTTCTGCAACCGCAGGAGTTAACATTAAAACATACGACTCGCTCGATCAGCGTGCAAACATTTGGTACTTCGGACAAAATGCCGGCATCGACTTTAATCCATTGCCGGATGATCCAGCAGTAGCCATACAGAATCCAGTTATGGATACTCCTGAAGGAACATCTACTATCAGCGATCGAAATGGACAAGTAATTTTCTTCACCGATGGCGATAAAGTCTGGAACCGAACGAATGTGGAAATTGCGAGCGGCATTGGCGGCAACAACACCTCAACCCAATCCGCTTTGATTGTGCCCTTTCCGGGAGATGAAACAATGTATTACATCTTTACTACTACTGCTGTTGATGGAATACCAACCACGTATGAATTGCGGTATTCTGTTTTTGATTTGAAACTGAATGGCGGAACAGGAGGTATGGTTGATACCGATGCAAATCCAACAACCTTCTTAGGCACATTGCTATTTACAAAAAGTACAGAGCGTATTACCAGCAATGGCAATTGGCTCATTGCTCATGAATTTGGAAATAATTCGTTCCGTGCTTATCCTATTACCGCACAAGGTATTGGCAATCCTGTAATATCGAGCATTGGTTCTGATCATGTATTTACGCCAGTGCAAAACGGACAAGGATATATGGAACTTAGTCCGACAGGTAATCTTGCTGTGGCATTATCAACACCGGGTGTATCGAATGTGGTCGAGATTTTTGATTTCACTGATTCTTCCGGTGTGATCTCGAATTATCGTGTTGCGGATTTAGACATTCCTGCCGGACAAGTTTACGGACTTGAATTTAGCGGATCGAAATTGTTTACAACATTAAAAGACGCTGGTGGTTCGAAGATTGTTGAATTTTTCTTTACCCCCGGTGATACAGTGTATCGTGTAAGACAAGCACCAATAGATGTTCCCGGTCAACAACTTGGTGCAATACAAACTGGTACTGATGGACAAGTGTATGTTGCTGTTGAAGGGGCAAGTGCATTAGGAACCATACAAGTTAATGCAGACACATTGCTTGCGTCAACGTTTACATTAGCAGGTTTTCCATTGTTAGCCGGAACAACCAGTCATTTAGGATTGCCCAACTTTGTACAAACGCTTGCCAACCCAGCACAAACACCAGGCATCACTTTTACAGGAGTTTGTTTAGGAAACCCGACGGACTTTTCAGGTAGTGGCAAAGATTCGAATATCGATCAGTACGATTGGAACTTTGGAGACGGCATTACAATAATAGATGGACAAGCCCAGGAATCACATACCTATGCACTGGCGGGAACATACACAGTTACATTACGAGTCTACAATAAGTGTGAAGATCCTGTTGCTGTGTTTACCAGAGATGTTACGATCTCAGCACCACCTGCACCGCCAACATTTTTGCAAGCAGGTGATACACCTGTGTTGTGTACAGGATCAAAACTTTTGGAAGCTACACCTTCAACCAATCCGAATCTTTCGAATCTTGATTTTGCCTGGTCAACCGGTGATACAACACGCACCATTACCATTAACCAACAAGCCATTTACAGCGTAACCATTACCGATAATCTTGGATGTTTTTCCAGTGGAGCATTGCTTATTGCTGATAACAGACCACAAGTAAATCTACCAGTGAACACCGATGTTTGTCAGAATATTGTTCTTCCGCTTTTAGATGCACAAAATCCTGCCGCCGTATCGTGGGTATGGACTATTAATGGTGCTCCAGCGAGCAGTATACCGCAGCAATCCGTTGACACATCTGTTCCGGGAGTATTTGAATATGAAGTTACGGTAACAGGAGCAGGAGTACCAAGTTGTAGTGCCAAGGACTCTACAATTTATACAGTGAAGCAAGCACCTGTTATTGCGAATCTACTTCCAGTTAATACATCATCTTGTGCTCTTGATGATGGAAGTTTGAGCTTTGATATTACAGGTCCAACGAATGCACTTTACACCTACTTTATTTCAGGGCCTCTCTCAACATCAGCCACAGATCAGGTTTTAGGACCGATAAGTTTCCCAGCCACAGGACCTCCAAATCTACCCGCAGGAAATTATGGAATTACATTGCAAGATCAGGTTTCATTTTGTTTTGATATTGATGTGGCAACGATTAATCCACCTCCTGTATTTACAGTGACCCTTGCTAGGAAAACGAATTGTGCGCCGATCCAACTTACCGTTACTCATACTGCTGGAGGGGCACCATTAACTTATAGAATTATTGATGTTGCCACGGGTTTGGTAGTAGCATCGAACAGTACGCCGTTTATTAGTCCAGGCACCTTTGATGTATTAACAGGTGTACCAGCTGGTACTTACATAGCAGAGGTGACATCAGCAGGTTGTGTGATCTCATCAGCACAGACACCTATTTCATCTGATCCTGTTGCAACAGTAAGTTTTGATTTGAGCAATATCTGTAGCGGAAACTTAACAGCCATATCTTCACCGGCAGCAACATCCTTTAGTTGGACAAGTGTACCCGCAGGAGCTTTAGTTAACCCTGGAGCAACAACAGCAACGGTAGCATTGAATCCAGGAACCTGGAATATTACTGTAGTAGGTAATGGTGTTTCAGCGGGATGTCCAGGCACAGCTACAACTAATGTTACCTACGAAAATTTCACTGCAGCCTTAACACAAAATGATCCTTGTCAGGATCAGGTAACTTTAGATGCTACACCTACTGGTGCGTTTACGTATCAATGGACTAGGGATAGTGATGGAGCGGGTCCAAATCCTCCAACAGCCTTTCTGGGTGGCCAACAGGTTATAGCGACACTTGCCGATAATAATGCCACATACGCTTTTACAGCGACCAGTACCGTAACAGGTTGCCCATTTGTATCACCACCATTGCAAGTTAAAGTGGATGGACTATTGGATGTACTCCTTACTACTACACCGCCATGTGAAGGATCTCCGTTCACTATTACTGCTACTCCAAGTCGCCCTGCTGGATTCACAACACAATGGACTTATACAGCATCGAATCCTCCAGCAACGAATTTACCTGATACAGATTTGGATGTGGTGGGTACTGCGGGAGGACACTATGCCGTTACAATAACATCGAGTAACATAGCAACATGTAAGGCAACCGCAGATCTTGATATTGTGGTATCACCACTCACGCCAGGTTTGTTAAACGAAGAAGCATTTATTTGTCCTGAAGGTACAGACGATGTGAATCGTGTTACACTTGATCCAGGCCCTGACTTCATAAGCTACAATTGGTTTAAGGAGCAAATACCGATTGGAGAAACCACACCAACATTAACCGTGTTTGAAGTTGGTCTGTATTCAGTTGAACTCGTCAATATATTTCAGTGTACAAGTACTGATCAAACACTTGTAGTAGAAGAATGTGATCCGGTTATTGTTGGACCGACAGCCTTTAGACCGACCAGCACTTTACAACAAGGTGGAGAAATGGTGAACCAAGCCTTTAAACTTTTTACTTTCTTTATCGATGATGAAGACTTCCAGGTCTTTATTTTCAATCGCTGGGGTGAAATGATTTACGAAACAGATCAACGCGACTTCAGATGGAACGGTGGTTATAACAATGACTATGGCAAGATGCTTCCTGCAGGAACGTACTCATATGTCGTTCGGTATAAGAGTTCATATAGACCAGAACAAGGAATTCAGGAGAAGCGGGGTGGAGTGGTGCTGCTTAAATAATAGTCTTTAACCGCAGAGGACGCGAAGATCGCAGAGGAATTCATTGAATAGTCTTTGCGTAACTCTGCGTCCTCTGCGGTTAAATTAAAGACTGCAACCCTCTCAACTTCGTCTACTGAAAATTCATCCCTACCTCTTTCTCATTCAATACTTTTTTACATCTTTGTCATAGCTTGTTTACAGGCTATCACCATTACGCCTATGATTTCCATCCTCTGATATTGGTTACGTACCAATTCTATTCCTAAACCCAATCCTTTGGGTTCATTGTATTATTAATTTATTAACCCTCATTCTTTCAAATGAAATCTCAATCGAAGTTATCTTCTATATTCTCTTTATTTAAACAGGCACTACGTCGCGATCAGCAAGACTTTACGGAAGGCAGTATTGACCGTGCCATTTTTTTGCTATCAGTACCCATGGTTCTTGAAATGGCCATGGAAGCACTCTTTGCTGTGGTTGATGTATTTTATGTAAGCCGTTTACATGACAACGATGCATTGGCAACTGTTACCTTAACTGAATCGGTACTCACTTTGGTGTACTCTCTTGCTATGGGGTTAAGCATGGGAGCAACGGCTATGGTTGCGCGCAGAATTGGCGAGAAGGATCAGAAAGCTGCTGGCGTTGCTGCAGTTCAGGCACTTTATATTGGTTTGGCGGTTTCTGTTCTGATCACTTTCGTTGGATTATTCTTTTCTAAAGATTTATTGCGCCTGATGGGTGCCAACGAAAACATCATTGATAATTGTTCTGGTTATACTTCATGGATGCTGACCGGGAATATTACAATCGTGATGTTGTTCCTGATCAATGGTATATTTCGTGGAGCGGGTGACGCTTCGTTGGCCATGCGTGCACTCATCATCTCGAATGGGTTGAACATCGTTCTCGATCCTGTTTTTATTTTTGGTTTTGGTCCTATACCTGCAATGGGTGTTGAGGGTGCTGCGATTGCCACCAATATTGGGAGGGGAATAGGTGTGCTATACCAAGTCTATCATTTAGTTAAGGGTAAAGGTTTGATTAAAATTCATGCAGATAATTTTCTAGTAAACTGGAACATCATTACGAACCTGCTCAAAGTATCTGCCGGAGGTACAGGTCAGTTTTTAATTGGTTCTGCCAGTTGGATTTTTTTGGTTCGCATCATGTCTTCCTTTGGAAGTGTTGCTTTGGCGGGATATTCTATTGGAATCCGCGTGATTGTATTTGCCATATTACCTGCATGGGGAATGGCGAATGCAGCTGCTACATTGGTCGGACAAAATTTAGGTGCAGGTAAACCTGATCGTGCAGAGAAATCAGTGTGGCGCACAAGTTTTATCAACATGTTATTTCTGGGCGGCATTACAATTTTATTTTTAACCTTGGCAAGACCCATTGTCGGATTGTTTACGGAAGATGAAACTGTATTACTCAATGGAACACGATGCTTGCAGATTGTGAGCATCGGCTATACTTTTTATGCATACGGCATGGTGATCAGTCAATCATTTAATGGCGCTGGAGATACGCGCACACCAACGATATTGAGTTTTGTTGGCTTCTGGTTATTTCAAATTCCGTTGGCTTATGTTGTGGCAAAGACTTTAGAGGTAGGACCGAATGGTGTTTACATTGCTATCGTGTTAGCTGAATCGGCAATGGCCGTTGCAGGCATTTTACTATTTCGAAGAGGGAAGTGGAAGACGATTAAGATTTAAGTTAAGAGCATTTGATACAAAGGAAAAATTAACCGCAGAGACACGGAGAGCGCAGAGAAATTTAATGTCTTGCGCTCTTTGTATTTAAAACGTTGCGGCCTTGTGTGAATGATTTTGAGAAAGACTAAATTTTATACTGAATGATGCTCTCCGCATAGACTGCTTTCTTCTCTTTTGCTTTTTGATTTTCCAACTTGCGTATTGTGAGAACAGCCAGTAGCAGGATCATCAAAATTGCAAAAATCGCGAAGTAGACCAGTGCATAGGTAGCACGCTTTATTTTTTTCTCGCGTTCATGACGGGCCATAAGCTCATCGTAGTTCCGGTGTTTGGCAATTCGTCCGGAACTTAATTTTTGTCGCTTGAGGCGTATCTCATTCCTTCCCATCGTACTTGATACGTAAATTAAAATATTTGCGCAGGCGGTCAATTGCTCGATAGGTGCGCATTTTTGCTCCACTTTCGGTAATGTCGAGAATGAAAGCAATTTCCTTAAAATCTTTATCTTCAAAGAACCGAAGTTCCAATACCTGCAACATTTCTGTTGGAAGTCCTTTTAAAAACGTCAACATGCGTTCGATCAATTCTTCATCCCAATCTTCATTGGCCTGTTCCATCAATTCGCGTACACGAATTTCTTCGATGCTAAATACCTTTACCTTTTTCTGCTTGCGATAATGTTTGTTCACTTCGTTGCTGGCGATCTTATACAGCCAGGCTGAAAAAGGAACACCTCGAAACTGATAGCGTTGCACATTTTTCAATGCACCTAAAAAAGTTTGTGAGCAGAGGTCAGCGGTTAAGTCTTCGTCATCGGTTTGGCGGTACACAAACCGGAAAATGCGATCGTAATATTTCTCATAGAGTTCGCCAAAAGCCCTGGGGTCTTTCTTTGATCGTTCGAGTATTTCATACTCCTGCTGTAGTTCAGCTTCCGACATGCGTTCTCAATTACAGTGCTATAATGCGAATTCTCTCTAAAGTCACAGGAATCGTTGGTCGATGTTCGTTACATAGTTTAAAGTTTCGAGTTTAAAGTTGTAACCAGTTAAACCGAGCTTACAACCAACAACCAACAACCAACAACGATTAACTTTTAACTTCTTCCTTCACAACCTTACTTCCCGAATACAATTCATATTCCAGCAACCTGCAATCAAGCTTAGCGGTGTAGAATTCAATTCTTCTGCTGGCTTTTAATCCTATTTTTTTTGCCAGGTCGAGGTTGCCGGTAAAGATGTAGCCGCTGTAGCCTTTGCACTTTTTCTTCATGAAATCACCCACGCGTTTGTAGGTAATCTCCAATTCTGAAACTTCTCCGAGACGTTCACCATATTCCGGGTTAAAGAAGACGACACCCGTTGTTTCCGGAACTTCTGTGTCTTCAAAATCGCAAATCCCAAATTGAATTAGGTTTTCGACACCCGCCATTTCAGCGTTTACCTTCGAAATGGAAATAGCGTCATCACTTATATCGGTAGCAATTATTTTTAAGCCAGGAACTTCTTTGATGAGGGACTGAAGATTTTCTTTTTCTTTTTGATACACACTGGCATTATAATTCACCATGTGCATGAAAGAATAATTATCTCGATATAGACCCGGTCTTCTGTTGGTGGCGAGTAACGCAGCCTCAATCGCGAGGGTAGAAGATCCACACATCGGATTCACAAAGGGTGATTGATAATCCCACTTCGTGGCCATGATGGTTGCTGCAGCTAATGCCTCTAACATAGGAGCTTTGCCAGGAATTTTTCGATAGCCGTGTTTTGCTAAAGTATGTCCAGAGGTGTCGACAAAAATTTCAGCATTGTTATCTTTCCAATACAAGTGAATAACAGCTTTATCTAAATCAGGTCCGGAGTCAGGGCGTTGTTTGGTGAGCATGCGCAAACGATCGACAATAGCGTCTTTCACTTTCACGTTTACAAACATCGTATTGTTGATTGTGGAATTGTCTACGTTACAAGTCACAGAAAAATAACCGTCTGATGCTAAAATGTTTTCCCATGCATAGTCATTCAAACCACGATACAATTCATCCGGATCATTCGCTTCAAATTCCATTAATGAATAATGTATCTGACTTGCGCACCGAAGGTTTAGATTGAGTTTGATGCAATCGTTCACAGTACCTTTCAGCTCTACACCTGTTCCAAACACACGTGTCAATTCGAACCCAAGCGCCTCTACTTCTTTTTCCAGATAAGGTGCAAGACGTTTGTTACACGTAATAACAATGCGGCTGGATTCAGTAAAAATATTCATAGTGTACGCTCTTCAGTTTTTAATGTGCAGTCGCCTGATATTGTATTTCTTTCATTCCAAAAACCCGGTCGCCTTGTTGTGTATTAACCTTTAATCTCCCAAGATCATCCAACCCAACAATGGTTCCGTCAAAGGACTGATCATTGGCCACAAAAGTATGAAGTTCGTGCCGCCAATACATCACGTTTAAGTAATCGATCAGTAATGTATTTTGCTTTCCACTTTTTAGTTGCAGATACCGAACTTCAAGTTTGTGGAGGATTTGTTCTAACTCAACATCCAAATTATAAACCTGATCAGATATTTGATGTAATGAGGTTGCTGTGCTAATGTCGAAGGTCTCCTGGTTCATGTTCAGACCAATCCCCACCACGACACTAGAGAAAGAATTTCCTTGTAATTGATTTTCGATCAGTATGCCTGCGATTTTTTTATTGTTCACCATAATATCATTAGGCCATTTAATTCGAATATCAGCATCTGTTTTTTCAATCAGGTAATCGTGGATGGCGAGTGCTGTAATAATGTTGAGGTAAAATTGATCCTTCACCGTCAAGAAGGTAGGCTTTAGAATACTGGAGAAGGTAAGGTTCTTCCCAGGCTCTACATGCCACGTATTTCCACGCTGTCCTCGGCCGGCAGTCTGGTTGTCTGTGATGATGACAGTACCTTCGGATGTTGTTCGTTGTTGGCAGAGTTGCAAGGCAAGGTCGTTAGTAGAGTGACATTCCGGCACAAAAACCAGATTCTTGCCCATGAAAACCGTATTGGCCGGAATTTTATACAAGGTATTTTGATTAGTTTTGTAGTTGAACCAAAAACGAAGATAGCTTAATGGCCAAGAAAAGGAAGGGAGCAAGTTC
>JANMRZ010000131.1:0-24359 GCA_031388805.1 Chryseolinea sp. | reverse complement strand
TTAATATTTTCAATAAAGGCTTTTTGTTTTTCGCTGGCGTGCGTCAGGTTAGGGGAGATCCACACCAAACGACTAAACTCATCGCGCTTCTCTTTTGCCTGCAAACTTTTTTCTGCGGCAAGTCGGTTTTGAATGTCGACTACAGAACGATCGGTACCTTCAGGTATTTCTCCATAGGCGCTACCAATCAAGTGTATAGAGAGTGCTGATTCATCTAGTTCTTTTCGAACCTGACGTTCTAACTCATTTACATTTCCCGGTAGGGTTTGATTTGGTAATACCTGATATCCATGGCGCTGTAATTCGCGCTTAATAATATTACGTTGCACAGAAATGTCATGTCCTGTTTCGGCCAGGTAAATGGTTTTGCGTTTGTAGATATTTTTTACTTCTGCATTGACTGTTTCATCTTTTAGATACAGCAGGGTTTCGTAAATGTCGTAGGCAAGATCAACCATCTTCATCCAGTATTGCCGTTCTGCTTCTGTGCTGAAATAGTCTGTGTATTCTTTTGTTTCGCCCGATTCCGGATCGAGTTGATACATATCATAACCAATGGAATCGCGTAAGCGAGGAGGTTGCTCCTGAACACTCAATGGAGTTTTAAAAACTTTAAATGCACGTTTCCTCTTTTTCGATGTAGATTCTACTGCCTTGTAAAATGATTCTACATGATCAAGGCATTTGCCCGACTCAATAAAGTCTTTTGATAGTATGGCTACAAAAACACCTACATTATCGAGCTTGGGTGAAACTAAATTATCATAGTCGGCTTTGATTAACACATTCGGTTTTTCTCCTAACACTTGCGTAAGCATCAACTCCAGAAATTTTTTGAATTGCGAAACCCAGCCCGGCTCATTCTTCAAAGTCGTTTCATTATCACGGTCGGCAAAAGCAATCAATACATCAATTTCAAATACCATGAGGTTTTTATAGTTAGTTATGAATAGTGTTTATTTTCTTCCGTAATATTTGTGATTAACCCTTGAACGAGTTCATGGTGGTTAGCCATTACAAAATAGAAATCCATCAGGTTGATCTTGAATACAATTGAGCGTTCAGTTGCTTCAATTGAATTTGCCCGAACGGTCGGACCATTTTGAAACAAATCTCCAAAGACATTGCCGGGTTTTAGAGTAGCGATAATGGTCTGATCATTCTTTAAAATCACTTCACCATGTGCAATAATAAAAATAGGTGTGTTATGATCGTCTGGATTGAACTTGGTATGTTCACCTTGGTTAAGATCAAGCGGTGTGATTTTATCGGCAAGATCACTCAGTAGCGAGCCATGAATATTTTTAAAGAGAGGAGATTGTTTAATAAACATCACCATTTCAATACCAAGAAAAAATCCATCATCCAATCCATCGAGTAGTTGGTTTTTTTCTATGGATGAATCCATGAATTTTTTATCACGTTTAGGTAAACGCTCGCCAATGGCCTCGTAGGCTTTTTCATCTTTGTTGTAAATAACCCACGCTGCTGTTTCTTGCAATACCTTATCGGTATTAAAAACCTGCGCAATCAATCCTCGGCTTATTCTAAAATCAGGAATGAATGCTGACGCATGGATAGCGCATGCTTTTGTCCAGCGGTTGTTCTGATTAAAATCGCGATTGAGAATGTAGTTGATAACCTGAATTGGATTATAGTTTTCGCGCGGAAAGTAAACCTGTAAAAGATCCAGCTTCTCCGGTACAGGCATATCGTCCAGTAGTGGCACTAACTTTGGCTTTAGCTCCGGGTTGATGAAAAGATCCAGAAGCTCCATAGCAAAGGCTATATTATCCGGATCCCCTGTTTCTATATTTTCCCGAACCAATTGAACTGATTCAGGATCATATAATATGGACAGGAGTAATGTTATCTGATCGTAGTTTTCGACTACTTCTTCTTGTAAAGCTTCCCGCAAATGAACAAACTCTTCTGTCGTAGGTAATTCGTCCAGCGCAGCAAGATTCCAGATGGTTTTACCCATTTCAGATTCAAGCAAATCAATCACATGTCTGGCTTCGCGGCCTTCTGCCCGATAATGAATGTAGCGCAGGGAGTAAAGAATTTGCTTTACAATTCGCTTGTCGGGGTAGTCTGCTTTTTTCCATAACAATTGCAACGCATATCGGCCACCAATCCGTCCCATGATTTGGACGATGCGCAGCATTACCATATCGCTTTGGCCGGACTTATGAAACGCTAACTCAAGTGCTGGCAGAACCGCTTCACCAGCCTCTCTTAGGGCTGAGGCAGCCTGATGACTATACGATGGAGAACCTAAAAGCTCGATCAACACCGACCATGTTTCCTGACGTTTTACTTTGCGCGCAGTGAAAAGCGCTTCAAACCGAACTTTTGGATCAACATCGCGAAGCAATTCGAGTAAAACGAAAATGGTTCGGGCACTGATCAGTTTCCGCAAAAGCTTAGCGGCTAAAATGCGGTCGCTTTGCTTAACTGATTTACTGAGTTTTAATAATTTTTCAGGGGAGATCGAAAGTAAATCACTGTCTTCTGCTTCGGAACTGGCTTTTTCAGCGAGTGATCGGATATCTGATTTTTTTCCATCACCCTGAAGTTCCAGCGTTTTAATTTTCTCTTCTGCAAAAGCTTTGATTGCAGGTAAATTGCTATCGGCTAAACGGATGATGGAGTTTTCAAACAATGCAGGCTCTAATTTTTCCATCAGCTTCAATCCATAGATTGCCTTTTCTTCTGCTGTGCTTTCAACCTCTTTTTCTAAAACCGTTTTGATGGTATACTCTTTCTCTACCTTACGGCTCATCTTGGTCTTATTGAGAGCAAGTGTTTCCTGTAGCGTTTTCTGATAACTACCGTGCATGCGTCTTGCGACTATAAACCAGAGAATAATTAATGGAACTGTAAAGAGTGTGATGTATATCAAATCGAAGAAATCAACTTTCATGATGAGAATGATAAGACCACCGGCTAATACACTCGCAAAGGCAGTTACCAAACCTTCAATTTTTGTTTGTACGTCAATGCGTATGCTTCCTTCAATTGGAAGAAGGTAGAACTTGAATGTAGGATTGTCGAGGGCGTCCTTCAAAGAGCTGGCAAATAATCGGGTTACCGCAATGATGATAAAGAAGAATATAAAAAGATTATCGCCAGGAGAGTATCCAAAAACAGAACCCAGTATAAGGGCGGTTATCGTAAAGAAAGCCAGGAGAACAGGACTCACTAACAATGCCACGCGCATTCCATATTCTTTCAGAATTCTATCGGTAGCGAAGACATCGAATAAAAACCCAAAGAGAACAATGGTTAATTCGAAATAACTGATGAATCGGGTTAACGCCTCGGGGTCAGTATAGACAAGAGGGGCAACGTTTAGGAATGAATAGTTCACAAAGCTAACGGCAATAGTAGAGAAGATGACGAACAACGACATGAACAAGATGTAGCGGCTTTGAAAAAACTCTTTAACCGTCAGCTTTTTATATTGAATTTTTTCTTGTGCGAAGGTCCGTGCCTTTGAAAGATAGGAGGCTGCCAGAAAGATGAAGAGACCTGTAAAGATGGTGATGCTCACCAGACTTATAGTATAGAGTCTTTCGGTATCAACTCCCTTTAGCGCCAGAAAAGCAGGTATCGAGAAGAAGGCAATGAAAGACGCAATCATGGCACCCTGATCTACCGCACCTACTAATCGCTTGGATTGTTTTAAGTTGAACAACCGACCAAAAGCACCCCAAAACACGAGATAAATAATAAAGGTGAAGGGGATAATTAATGTAAAACCAAGGAAGAATATGGCATCAGGATCACTGAAGAAGCCTTCACCAAATTCGATAAAAGCAGTTAAGCCGGTAATTACCGTCAAACTTGTAATGGCTAAGACGGGGAATGGAATTCTATTTTGTAAAAAGTTATAAAGAGCTGTCGCCATTACCCCAAATACACCCGAATACAGCAGGGCTTTTGGCAGGGCTAACTCATCTTTAAAATGTTGTAAGAACAAGGATTGAGAAGCAACGCTTATAGTAGCTAGGAATACCCCCATAAAAAAACTCATAACTAAAAGCAGAGCCACGCGACCGCCCTCTCCTGGTTGAGTACCGAGTATCTTTAGTAAGAATTTCTTCATAGATTTATCCTGATACCCTAAAATTCGATAGAAATCAATTTAAATCCTATAAAGTGATGTAATTTTGGTTAGGTAAATTTTGTGGTACAATTTTTCGACTGTTAAAAGCACACTTTGTGAAGTGCTTTGCATAAAGGTTAAGAGGTTGAAAATCACTTGTGATGTTCAATGTGATAACGCATAATTACTTCGCAAAGATTATTTGTAGTATTGAATTTAAAATAAACGTGATATGATTAAAAAGACCTACTTACTCAGCGTTGGATTACTGTTTTCAGTTTCCATACTCTTTGCGCAGGGCAGCAAGTCGCTTACTGATGCTGAATATTATTTTAGTGTTAAGAGTTATGATCAGGCATTGCCAAAATTCCTGGAGGTAATTCAGGGGGGAGATAAAAATCCATTGATCCATTACAAAGTCGGTATTTGCTATGAGAAAATGTTTGATTTAAGCGATCAGGTAAAGGCCATTCCTTACTTTGAGTACGCCCTTCAAAATGGAAAGGATATACCCACTGCACTTCACTACGATCTTGGATCTCTTTATTTAAAAGATGAGAATATTCCAAAGGCAGAGGCAAGTTTTGTGAAGTTCAAGGAGTTAAGTAATAAGGCAGATAAGAAAGCAATACTGATGGCTGATGAAGCGATTAAGACTTGTCATAACGCGCAAGTACTGATGTCGGTGCCTCGCAATTTTACTGTTCATAATTTTGGTGAGATTATCAATACTAAGTATACGGAGTACAACCCGGTTGTGTCTGCTGATGAGAGTGTAATGGCATTTACAGCTTTGCGCCCCAATACAGGTAAAACCAGAACTGGAGATAAGTTTATTGAGCAGGTTTTTATCTCGTATAACAAGGGAACCTGGTCTGAAGCGAAGGAAGTAGTTATTGCCCATGATTATAATGTGGGCACCGCTGGTATTTCACCGGATGGATTGAAGATGCTGATCTTCATGGGTGGAGCGACTGATCCAGGAAGTTTGTTTCAAATTAACAAGGCTGGCGAAGCATGGTCGAAGCCCAGTTTGATTACACCTTCTATCAACACTCCTAAGTATCTGGAGTCTACAGCGAGTATTACACCTGATGGAAAGACTATTTACTTTGCCAGTGATCGCCTGGGTGGCCTCGGTGGATTGGACATTTACAAAACACAGATGTCCGCAGGAGGAGCGTGGAGTCAACCTGTAAACATGGGACCATCTGTTAACTCAAAAGCAAATGAAGATGCTCCCTTTATTCATCCCGACCAAAAAACACTTTTTTTCACATCCGATGGACATAACTCCATGGGCGGTCGCGATATTTTTGTGTCACGTTTGGTGAATGATAAATGGACATCTCCTGAAAACATGGGATATCCTGTAAACACCACTGCCAATGATAACTACTTTACACTGATTGCTGATGGAACGCGTGCATACTTCTCATCCGATCGAAAAGGGGGTAAGGGGGGACAAGATATTTATTACCTTAATATGCCTCCTGAATCAGCCAACATTCCATTGACGATGATCAAAGGAAAAATTCTAAATGGAGAAACAGGTAAGCCAATGCCGACTAAAATTTATCTGATCGATAACGATACGAACAAGAAACTTGATTTTGTTTACGATCCAGATCCGGAAACCGGAAACTATCTGATCATTCTTCCTCCGGCAAAGGATTATGATATGGTAATTGAGTCAGAAGGATTTTTACCTTACACTCTTAACATTAATGTACCGAACCAGTCGTACTTCTATGAATTGTATCAGCAAATTTATTTGCGCACCATCAAACAATTTGATGTAGTGGTGGGGCAAGAGGTACAAGTAAAGAATGCTTTTTATGATACCGATGCAGATGTAAAGACAGACTTGCGCAAAACACACGAATCGCAGTTGGTGAAAAGCGGCAATGTAGATGTATACGATATGATGTTGGATTTAATGGCTGCGCCTGATAAAGAAGGGATTAGTTATTTAGTTGATCTTATTGAAATGGAAGATCCTATTGAAAACGTGAACTTCAATGAGAATGAAAATTCCAAATTAGAATTTGCCGTTCGTACGTATTATTACGATGAGAGTGATGAAAGTAAGTTTGAGCAAAAGAAGTTTGAAGACAAGAATATCTTCTCACTACCTACCTTCAAAGTAACAGAAGAAGCGAAGAAGCAAAAGGAACAACCGAAGAAATCTTCTTATGACAAAGCAGCGCTCGCCAAGTTTGTAAAAATATATTTTGATGCTGGTAAGAGCGATTTAAAAACCCAATACAATGCACAGCTTGATGTGATATTAGCTGAGTTGAATAAGTCGCCGGATCTTGGAATTGAAATCTCCGGTTTTGCTTCTGCAGAAGGGTCGGAAGAATTGAATCGTGAACTTTCCAACAAACGCGCCATTGCTGTTTTGGATTATATTAATCACAAAGGTATTGTGCGCAGAAGAATTGTGGCAAAAGGATATGGTGCTACAAAAGACCAGACATCAACAAAAGAAGAAGGAAGAAGGGTAGAGGTAAGGGTTGTTGATTTAAATGAACACGCTGGTCAATAAGGATTAAAGTAATCATCGAAAAAGTACTTGAGATATTAAGAAAACGGAATTGTCTATTGATAATTCCGTTTTCTCAAATTGAATCACTCGTAATATTTAAGTATTGATTTTCTTAAAATATTCTTTCGCTTCTACCATTACTTTAGGTGCCAGGATTAAACCCGAGATCATTGTAGGTATTGCCATTAAGGCGAAAGCAACATCAATTAAGTTTAATACGAGATCCATCGAAACCAGGGCGCCTATAATAATAGTGACGAGGTAGAAGTAATCGTACCATACACTTCTCTTCTCACCAACCAGAAATGAAAGTGCCTTTCTTCCATAATAGCTGTAAGAAAACAGTGCGCTGATGGCAAAGACAAAAGTACACAGCAGTAAAATGTAATCGCCACCGAATGGCATCGCAGCTCTATAAGCGAGGGATGTAAGCGTGATGCCGCTTGCGCCAGGAGTCAGCCAAGCACCTGTAACAAGAATAGCCAATGCTGTGAGTGTGCATGAAATAATGGTATCGATAATTGGACTCAACATGGAGATCAATCCTTCACGGATGGGCTCAGTACTTTTAGAAGCCCCCATGGCCATCGGTGCAGTTCCAATACCTGCTTCATTTGAGAAGGTTGCTCTTCTCACACCTAACATAATGATTCCACCCAATACACCTCCCAGAAAAGGATCTCCATGGAAATTATCAGCGGTAAAAGCATCTGTAAAAATTAGTTTTACATAATGTGGAATCTGATCTGCAAACACAACTAAGATTACCATCACCGATACGAAATGAATGACGATCATAAGCGGAACCAGTTTGCCTGCCCAACTTCCAATCCGTTTTATTCCACCAACGATCACCATTGAACAAAATATTGCAATGAAAATACCAATGATCAGTTTTGTTGTGCTAATGGATAGACCACCCAGGGATAAAAAGGATTCTTGCAAACCCAATGGTTTTAAACCAATATCCACTAATGCCTGAGTAAGTTGATTGGCCTGGAATATAGGTAACGCACCAAAAAGACAGCAGACGCAAAAAAGAGTGGCAAGCGGTTGATATTTTTTCCCGAGTGCTTCGCGGATAACATACATGGGACCTCCCTGCAATTCTCCATTGCTATCTTTGCCACGATACATACTGGCAAGAGCACTGGTGAAGAAATTGGTAGACATACCTATAAAAGAAGTAATCCACATCCAAAAAAGAGCACCAGGACCACCCATGGCGATGGCCGCTGCAACTCCTGCAAGGTTACCCATACCTACTGTTGAAGCCAACGCAGTCGACAAGGCCTTATAAGAGCTGATTTGTCCGGGTGCATTTGGGTCGTCATATTTGCCACGTAAGACATTGATTGCGTGAAGAAAATATTTATACTGAACAAACTTTGAATAGAAAAGAAAGTAAAGTCCGCCACCAATAATCAGAAATAAAACGGGCCACCAAATGAAGCTTGCAGCACGCGAAAGAAAATCATGTATTGAATTCAAAAGTTTTTTGGGTTATCTAGCAAATTAAATACAATTATCGGACAATGCTGTGCTTCCATTTATTTTGAAATCACAGCATAAAGCCTTCACCTTGAACCACACATGAATGAATATTAAAAGCCGGCTTATCGTCATGAACTTTATGCAGTTCTTTGTTTGGGGATCATGGTTGATCTCACTGGGTGGTTATTTGATTGTTACATTAAAATTTTCCGGATCGCAGGTAGGAAGTATTTATGCCACGATGGGTATTGCATCGTTGTTCATGCCATCGTTAATGGGTATTGTAGCGGATCGCTGGATAAATGCAGAGCGTGTATTGGGTCTTTGTCATATTGCTGGTGCACTCTTGTTGATCTACGCGGCACAGCTCACGGATTATACTCTTATGTATTTTGTTATGCTATTGAACTCCATGTTCTATATGCCAACCATCGCGCTCAATAATTCGGTATCGTATGCACTGTTGCAAAAAGAGGGAATTGATATCGTGAAAGTATTTCCTCCCATCCGGGTTTGGGGAACGGTTGGATTTATCGTTGCCATGTGGGCCATCGACTTTGGGAAGTGGACTGTTAGCCCAATACAACTCTATGTAAGTGCTGGCGTAGGATTATTATTGGGAATTTATGCTTTCACTTTACCAGCCTGTCCACCCACAAAAGTTAAATCGGATGGATCGTTATTGTCAAATCTTGGTTTAGATGCTTTTGTATTGTTTAAACAAAAGAGGATGGCTGTCTTCCTGATTTTTGCCATGTTCCTTGGAGCAGCCTTGCAGATTACAAATACATTTGGTGAGGCTTTCTTGCATGATTTTTCAGTGTTATATCCTGGATCATTTGCTGTAGAACATCCCAGTATATTGATGTCGGTTTCCCAGATTTCTGAGACGTTGTTTATTTTGACAATCCCTTTCTTCCTGCACCGATTCGGAATTAAGAAAGTAATGATCATCAGCATTTTTGCCTGGGTATTACGCTTTGCATTTTTTGGATTTGGTAATCCGGAAGGTGGATTTTCATTATTGATTCTTTCGATGATTATCTATGGCATGGCATTCGATTTTTTCAACATATCAGGATCATTGTTTGTTAAAAATGAAACCGATAATTCCATTATCGCCAGTGCACAAGGGTTATTTATGTTTATGACAAACGGAATCGGTGCGTTTCTGGGAGGTATGATCAGTGGTTGGGTAGTAGATTATTTTACCTCTGATGGAATAAAAGATTGGCGAAGCATCTGGCTTACGTTTGCAGCTTACGCGTTGATTTTAGGAATCGTTTTCCCATTCGTATTTAAGTACAAACACGAGCCGCATAAATTAGCGGTTTAGTTTTTACTTACTGTGTCTTGGTGTGAGTATGGAACTGTCACCATAACTTAAAAAACGATAACCTTTATCGAGGGCTGTAGCATAAACTTTTTTCCAATCCTCGCCAATAAAGGCAGATACTAATACAATTAAGGTTGAACCAGGTTGATGGAAGTTGGTGATCAAGGCATCGCATACATTAAATTCATACCCGGGCAGAATGTAAATTGAAGTCTCACCTTGAAGGACATCGAGTTCATTTTTGTCCATGTACGCTTTGATTTTTTCAAATGAATCTTGTCTTGAAAGTTTTTTGAATTGATTTCCGTAAGGATCGTGTTGGGTAATATGGAATTCTGCTTTTGGATCGTGAGCGAGCTTTACACCAAACCAATATAAACTTTCCAATGTGCGCATGGAGGTTGTACCTACCGGGATTGTAAACTTGTTTTGCAACAGGTTGACCAGATTTTTGCGCGTAATAATAATCTGCTCATGATGCATGATGTGTTTATCAACGTCATCAGTTTTGATAGGTTGAAACGTTCCGGCACTGACATGCAGTGTAACAAAATCAGTTTGAATATCTTTCTCTTTCAGTTTTCTAAAAACCTCCTCAGTAAAATGTAAACCTGCTGTTGGCGCGGCTACTGCTCCATCGTAATGTGAATAAATAGTTTGATAGCGCTCACGATCCGATTCTTCTGCATTTCTTTTTAAGTAGGGTGGCAAAGGTGTTTCACCAGAAAGATTCACTACCTCTGCAAAGCTGTGGTTTCCAGACCATATAAACGTTACAATTCCTTCTTCCCGATTTTGCAGGGTTGCCTCCAGTGAGAAATCGCTCACCTTCTTTACTAACGTTTTTCCTTCATTCCATTTCTTAAGATTTCCGATAGTGCATTTCCATGAACAAGTTCTGGTGGTTTGCATGGCCTCCACCACAAGCACAGAAGGTTGAACGGGACTCAGTAAAAAGATTTCAATTTCAGCGCCTGTGTCTTTTAAGAAATGAAGTCGTGCAGGTATAACCCTGGTGTCATTAAAGAAGAGCAGCGATCCTGAAGGAATGAACTTATCCAACGAACTGAATTGTTCGTCTTTTATTTCACCTTGATCATAAACCAATAGTTTTGACGAGTCCCTTTTGGCTAATGGATATAATGCGATCCGTTCTTGAGGAAGGGTGTAGGTAAAATCTTTCAGGTTTAGATTCATGCGCTGTAAAAGTCCAAAGTTAAACTGAAAACCCTATTTTCGTTTTTTGATTTTTATGCTTCAGGCTTCTTATTCTAAAAAAGTATTTCAGTTTGCATTTAAAGCCCGGACTTCTCGTGGGCTGATGAAAGATAAAACATCCTGGTTTATCAAACTTTGGGATGATGCTCATCCTGAAATAATAGGAATTGGGGAGTGTGGTCCTTTACCCGGACTTAGCCCTGATGCTCGGCCAGATTTTGAAGAGATATTAGGAGATGTAATCGGTAAACTAAACCAGCTTAAACACTTAAATACTCAAACACTTGAACACCTCTATAATATTATCCCACCTAATTTGCCCTCCATCACATTTGGATTGGAAACTGCATTTCTTGATCTGCAACATGGAGGTAAGCGATTGATTTATAAAAATGAATTTTCATCCGGAAAACAAATACCGATCAACGGTTTAATTTGGATGGGTGATCTGGATTTCATGATGAACCAGATTAATCAAAAAATAGCACAAGGCTTTAACTGCATTAAATTAAAGGTAGGTGGTTTGGATTTCGATCGCGAATGCGATGTTCTTCAATACATCCGAAAGCGGTATTTTAAAAATGATATTATCATTCGCCTGGATGCCAACGGTGCATTCAAAATTGATGATGTATTGTATAAGTTAAGCGAACTGGCCAAGTACAATATTGAATCTATTGAACAACCTATTAAACCAGGACTTCCCGAGATGGAAGAACTTTGTCGTAAGTCAACCATACCGATTGTTTTTGATGAAGAATTAATTGGGATCGAAACGGTTGAAGAGAAGAGAGAACTTTTGACTCGTCTGAAACCGAAATACATTATTTTAAAACCATCACTACATGGCGGTTTTAAAGGTTGTACAGAGTGGATTGATATTTCAACGTCATTGAATATTGATTGGTGGATTACTTCAGCACTTGAATCCAATATTGGGTTGAATGCGATTTGTCAGTTTGCCAGTCAGTATGATATAAAACTTCATCAGGGTCTTGGCACCGGAATGATTTATTTAAACAATATTGAATCGCCTTTGCGTGTTGAGAAAGGAATGATTTATTTGGATACAGCATTGGAGTGGAAAGATGTAAGTGATTTATAAAACAGAATTGGTTAATTGAATGTATGGTAAGCTGTATCAATTGTAATAAGGAAGTATCCACCTCTTTTTGCGGACATTGTGGTCAACCCAATCCACCCCGGAAGCTAAGCTTTGGTAATATGTGGTACGATTTTCAATCCCGTGTCTACGGATTTGATGGAATGTTTCCTCGTACTCTTCGTGATTTAACAATCAGACCTGGCATTGCTGCTAAGGAGTACATTCAAGGGAACAGGGTAAAGCACTATGGTCCGGTAGGGTATTTTTTTCTTATGATTACGGTCTTCGTTTTGATGATGTCAATGCTGGAAATTGATTTTAGTGAGTTCTATCAGGCATCAAGTGAGGCAATAGTTGATACACCTAAAGATTATGCAGCAAAGTTGACACAACAAAGAATATTAGATTTTGCAACGAATAACACTCGTTTAATTCCATTTTTGTCAATTCCATTTATAGCAACAATGGCCTGGTTGTTTTTTAGAAGATCCGGATACAATTTTCTGGAACATGCTGTTATACCTTTTTATGTATTAGGGCATATGTATTGGTTGGCAATCTTAAATCTTCTTCTGTTTAAATTTTTTGGAGTAAGCGCGCGATTGACATTTCAGTTTGGTTTCACAATTCTTTTTTTTGCTTTCGCCTGCTCTGGTTTTTATACTTATAATTCTAAAACAAAAGCATTTTTCAAAGGACTAGTTGTGTATCTTCTGGGGTTCTTTAGTTTTATCTTGCTTGTAATTTTAATTGGATCAATTTATGTCATGACTAATCCTGAGATTATGGAATTAATGAAATCGGAAGAAAAATAAATTTATTTCTTCTTGAAATACCAGTACAGCGGAATGCCCAATCCCGTAAGGGCAAGGCCAAGCAACGAATTAATGAGATGCGATTGACCAGTAATGTAATTGTGAATATCATTCCATAACGTGGCGATCAAAAAGAAAAATGCGAAAATACAAAATGCAGCTGGTACGAATGGGTAGCCCCATACTTTGTATGGTCTTTCTGCTGTAGCCATTTTCTTTCTTAGAATAAAAATCCCGAATGCACTGAGTGCATAGAATAACCAGGAAATAAAAACTAACATATCGGTTAGCATATCAAACGATCCACTGAGTACTAACAACGCTGTCCAAATGAAGTGAAGCCATAAGGCATTTCCGGGTGTTTGAAATCTAGGATGTACAACACCTGTCCAGGCAAAAAATCTTTTTTCTTGCGCCATAGCAAACGACACGCGTGCTGTGGCCAATACATTTCCATTCGTTGTGCCGAAGGTTGAGATAATCACCATCATTGCAATAAGTCCGCCACCGAGTGTTCCCATAACCACTGTCGCTGCGTCAGATGCTACCATGGATGAACCTGCTACACTATCAATGGGCAAGACGTATAGGTAGGCAAGTGTTATGAGAGTATAAGCAACAATGCAGACGATTAATCCAATGAAAAGACTTTTCGGAATATTTCGCTGTGGATCTTTTATTTCGCCTGCAACGAAGGTGATGTTGTTCCAGCCATCATATCCCCAAAACGCTCCTGATGTTGCTGCTACCAACGCACCGATAAGCGCCCAACCTTCAGGATGAATTGAAGAGGAGGATGTAAAGAAGTTCGATGTATTTCCTTCTCCTAAAAAGAAAAGTCCGAACACTAACACAACCATCGCAATTATCTTCAGTGCTGTAAAAACAACTTGAATATTTCCTCCAGAGCGCGTGCTTCTATAATTCACCCAAGTCAGGCCTAAGACAATAAATATTGTTACCGATTTTACTCCAATATTTTCAAGTGGATATATGGAGCCAATGAAGGGAATGTATAATTCAAAGTTGTGCTCAACAGCAGGAGAGAAGCGAGGAAGTGTTACAAAGAATTCAGTATAGGTTCCTAATACATAAGCAATCGAAGCCACACCAGCTGTGTTAAAAACCGCAAACGCAGCCCAACCATATAAGAACGCAATGAAATCGCCATACATTTTTTGGAAGAAGATATACTGACCTCCGGTTTCTGGAATCATCGCGGCCACTTCAGCATTGCTCAGTGCGCCGAACAATGTAATGATGCCCGCTATAATCCAAACACCCACCAATAAAATGGGGGAGCCCAATTCCGAAGCCATCAGCGCAGGCTTCATAAAAATCCCAGAACCTATAATACCTCCAATGACCATGGAGATGCTGGTATTAAGTCCGAGCGTCCGTATTAATTTGGGGGGATTGCCGTTCATGAATAAAGTTTCACCACAGATAATGTATAAATCCAGGATTCATGTTAGCTTAAAAACTCAGCAAGCAACCGATGAAAATGATGTGTTCCTTTTTCCATTTTTACAGAATATCGTCCGTGTTGATAGAAGCGTGAGCGAATGCCTTTTTGAACATGCTGCACTACATCTTCATCTTCCATTTCCACCTGATGAAGATTGGCACCGGCACCTTGGCGCAGTTTGTTCTCATCCCATACGTAGGATAAAAAAGAAACCGTACAGGTAGACTGTCCTGTTGGTTTCACAATGTTGATGGAAAGTCCCCACGGATAAAAGTTGAACATCATATTGGGGAATACCCAGAAATAATATCCTGCCACGCGTTTTCCGTAGTCGGGTGATGTGGCAGGTAAATCAAAACACATTTCGTTTTCTTTAGCCAACCCCAATTGTAAATTGGAATATCGAGATAATTCAGTTGTATAATTCCCGTAGTCGATAATAGAATTAAGACCAGTGTGAACAAATGGAATATGAAATCCTTCTAAGTAGTTTTCACAATACAATGCCCAGTGTGCTTTTACTTTATATTCTTGTGAAAGTTCTGGTCGAAAATTAAAATTCTCGAACGGCATCCAGCTTATCCGATTGATCATGTCTCTAAATAAATCCTCTGCCGGATGGATGGGGTTCAATGAAGTAAAGAGCCATTTACCAAATTGGAAAATAGGAAGCTTAGTGAGGTTGTCATTTTCTGATGGAAAATTTTCCACCTCCTTGAACTCCGGCATAAAAGCAAACTTTCCGTCCAGTTGAAATCTGCGTCCGTGATATTTGCAACGAATATCGTTGAGCTTGCAAGGACGTTCTACTAACAGGTTACCACGATGAGTACATACATTAGATAAGCAATGAACGTTACCTTGTTTATCGCGCGAAAGAAGGAGCGGTTCGTTAATGTAATTCTCCAATAAGTTAACAGGTGTAACCCAGCCCGGATCTTTGACCTGATCCGTATCCCCGATAAACTGCCAGGTATTGGCAAATATCTTCTCCTTGGAAAGTTCCAGAAATTCAGACTTCAAATAAAAGTCAGTCGAGATTGTTTGGGCTTTGGCAATATCCGGATGTACAGTAAGCATCTGCTATAATTTGAATACAATATAGTTTTATTTCTCCTTGTGATTTAAATTCCGATTATATACAAAGCATTTTAACCGGTTCTTTTGCCACAGATTCTCAGATTATGAGTTGGTTAGATTGATTAAATGCAACAATCTTTGAATTTGCGATTCGTCACGATTGACATTTAATAATTAACTTTCATACCAGTATTGTCAAGTGTCAGACATTTCAGGCAGGTTCAACATGCTACTTTTGAGTATGAAAAACTCAATGCTTGTTTACTGGGCAGCCCGCATTTTGGCGGCAATCATTATGTTTCAAACCTTGTATTTTAAATTTACAGGTGCTGATGAATCAATTTACATATTCACCACTGTAGGTATGGAGCCGTGGGGAAGGATTGGTATCGGTGTGCTTGAGTTAATTGCTTCTATTTTAATTTTGATCAACGCCACGGCCTGGCTTGGTGCGGGTCTTGCCCTCGGACTAATGCTGGGTGCAATTGGTATGCACCTCACCTTACTAGGAATTGAAGTAGGAGAAGATGGTGGTTATCTCTTTACCTTGTGTGTTATTGTTTCTGTATGTAGCGCTTTTATTTTATTTAAAAACAAAGACAAAGTATTCGGCATGTTTTCATATTTAAAGCCGCGATAGAAATTTGTGGACTGTTTTAATTCAATTCTTTCAGTGCATTTTCTAAATCACTTTTCAATTCGGTAGGGTTAATAATGCTCTTTAGACCTTCTGTTAAGAAGTTAGGTACTTTTTCGCCCCTTGATATTTTCCCTTTTATATCGGTGATCATTTCGAGCGCATTTGCCTTACCTTCAAATTCAGTCTTGCTTTTTATTTTTTCTTCGAGAGAATCCCATGCACTTATTTTTTTGGTTTGATCTTCGCGTTGGGTAATCAACTTTGTATGATCAACCGTTTTATTATTTACACATACGTTGAACTCATCAATAATGACATCCATATTTCGTTTCCCTAAATCTCCTTTTTCAATTTTGTCTGTAACGGTGGGACACTCTTCTAAGAATTTTGCCATCACTTTTTTGAATCCAAGATTCGGCACTTCTATTCCGGTACCATCCATCTTAGTAAGATAGAATCCATCGAAGGTAGTCTGATTGGCAAGTTGAAATTGATAGAGAGAAAGGTAGCCCGCTTTTTTGAGTTTCATAAAGCAATAACCGTTTGGACCTTTTACAGGTCGGTATATTTCGTTTTTGAATGAAAATGATTTTACCTGAAAGAGCGTAAGGCTGGTTTTTGTTTTATCGCTGCTTGTTACTTGTACTTTTGAGTTAGGACCGTAGGTTTGCGGTTTAACAGAACCTTTTAAAGTATCGCCTTTTAGGGTAACAAGATAATCTTGTGCCTGTAAACCTGTGGATGCCAATAAGAATGCAAAAAATAAAAGAGTGAGGGCGGCTGTATATTTTTTCATGCAATAAATAATTGAACCGCTAATCTACTTTAAATCCGTTCTCAAATTCTAACTTCTATATTCTAAATTCTGAATACCCTTAACTTAATATCGAAGAATCTTCATCAATCAATTCTCGCAATCTGAAATTCTTTGTAATAGAGGTATATATTTGTGATCCTAAAAACTAGATATGGTAAGGTATAACCCTAAAGCCTGGATCGGACTTATATTTCATTCCTACAGCAAATATGTGGTAAGAACATTATTACCCGTTTTGGGTTTTATGGTGGGCTTTGCAGCTTTGATGTGTTATTTGATACTTGACTATTTTGATTTACAACCCCATGAATTTCAGGGTAGCACTTCTGTTCATTCGTTGTTAGGTATCGTTCTTGGTCTGTTTTTGGTGTTCCGCACTAATTCAGCATATGAAAGATGGTGGGAGGGAAGAAAGATGTGGGGAAGCATGGTAAACAGCAGCCGGAACCTGGCACTTAAAATCAATGCATACCTTGACGATAAGCAAATGGCAGAAAGGGAATGGTTTGCCATGATGATTCCGAATTTTGTTTTTGCTATGAAAGAACATTTGCGAACAGAAGTGTTGATTTCTGACCTTGACATTCCAAATAAAGAATTTTTAGTAGAATTGAATCGTGCGAAACACAAGCCAAACAAACTAGCCTCTTTCCTGTACATACGGGTAAATCAACTTTATCAAAATAAAACTTTAACTGGGGACCAACTGATTAACATTGATAAAGAGCTTAAGGATTTTGTAGATATAATGGGTGCTTGTGAGCGTATTAAAAACACTCCAATCCCATATTCCTATTCAATGTTCATTAAAAAGTTTATTTTTATATATCTCATTACACTTCCCTTTGGTTTCATTACCACTTTCGGTTATATAACCGTACCTATCGTGTTGTTGATTTCCTTTATCTTACTGAGTGTTGAACTCATTGCTGAAGAAATTGAAGATCCATTTGGGCGCGATGTAAACGATTTGCCTACCGATGAATTGGCTATCCGGATTCGACATAACGTCAGGGAAATTCTGCTGAATGTTCCGGATATAAAGCATTGATGTATTTTGGTTTGCCATCGGCTGAAAACTTTCGGAGATTATATTCCGAAGTATGCCCGGCAAACCAAAGCACCAAAACATATAAACGCCAGCACATTTTCACCTCTTAAAAAAACACTTGTCCAAATTCGGTTTTTCTCCGTTAATTAGCGACAAACTGTATTTGCATGAGGCGCATCCTTTCCTTCTTTTTACTTATTCCCTTTTTATCATTTGCACAGAATCAACAGCCTAACGCGGCACAAATACAATTAAAGCTTAAGAAGTTAAATGTATTGGGCTCTGCATTGTATGTTGCTGCGCATCCGGATGACGAGAATACCGGGATCATTACTTACCTGGCCAATGGCCGATTGGTAGAGACAGCATACCTATCAATGACACGTGGTGACGGAGGACAAAATTTAATTGGTCCGGAGCTTCGTGACTTACTTGGATTGATTCGTACTCAGGAACTGCTTGCAGCTAGAAGGATTGATGGCGGAAAACAATTTTTTACGCGTGCCAACGATTTTGGTTTTTCAAAATCTGCTGATGAAACCTTTACGATTTGGAACAAAGAAGAAATTTTATCGGATGTCGTACAAGTTTTCAGACAATATCAACCCGATGTTATCATCACACGCTTTCCTCCTGATGAACGGGCTGGTCATGGTCATCACACAGCCTCAGCCATACTCGCACAAGAAGCATTTGATGCTGCAGCAAAATCAGATGTTTTTCCGGCCCAAGTAAAACAGTTTGGTACTTGGCAAGTAAAGCGACTCTATACTAATACAGGTAGGTGGTGGAATAATACCATTAATGAAAATACACCAGGCATTGTTACGCTTAATATGGGTAGCTACAGTGCGGCATTAGGCCAATCCTATACTGAGATCTCGGCAATCAGTCGCAGTCAGCATAAGAGTCAGGGTTTTGGATCCCGTGGAGTGCGGGGCGATCAATTGCAGTTTCTTGAATATATGAAAGGGGACAGTGCAAAGAAAGATATTTTCGAGGGAATTAATACGACTTGGAGCAGAGTGAAAGGAGGCGAGAAAATTCAACCGTTAGTAAATAAAGCGATTGAAGGATATTTAATGGAATCTCCAGCGTTGAGCGTTCCGATCTTGTTTCAAATCAGAAATGAAATAGTAAAACTCGATGATGGCATTTGGAAAAAAAGAAAATTGAAAGAAGTTGAAGGGCTCATTGTCGATTGCCTTGGATTATTTTTTGAGGTAACAGCCGATAATTATTATGGAACACCTGATCGACAAATATCAGCAAGTCTTGAGCTGGTGAATCGTTCCGCCATTGATGTATTGATTGAACGCATTGAATCAAAAGGTTTAGGTATGGATTCAACATCATCCCTTGTTTTGAAAAACAATGTTCCTGTTCTTCTCAAGACAAAAAAGAAAATTGATCCATCTCTTCCCTATTCTGATCCGTATTGGCTAAGAGAAAAACACAACGCAGGATTGTTCACAGTGAATAATCCTGAGTTAATCGGAAAACCGGAGAATGATCCTGCCGTTTCATTTACGTTTTATATTAAGATAGGTAATGATAAGCTTATGGTTAACCGACCTGTGATTTATAAAACCACTGACCCTGTGAAAGGCGAACTCTCACGACCTTTTGAAATTGTTCCTCCTGTATTTCTGAACTTGTCTAAATCAGTTTTTATTTTCAGCGATGATAAGTCCCGAAATGTTGATGTGAAAATTATAGCAAGCCAGGCGAGCGTAACCGGAACATTAAAACTGCAAGTGCCTGAAGGCTGGAGCGTACAACCTGCCTTTATACCGTTTGATCTAAAAATAAAGGGCGAAGAACAACTGAAAACTTTTACCGTTTTTCCTGCGAAGTCAGAGATTACTGCGAGTATAAAAGCAATTGCTGAAATAAATGGACAGAGTTACGATCAATCCCTACTGACCATTGCCTATGATCACATTCCACCTCAAACATTGTTACCTAAATCAGAAGCAAAGCTGGTGCGTCTTAATTTAAAGAAAGCCGGTAAGATGATTGGGTACATTAAAGGCGCTGGAGATGAAGTGCCAACAGCCCTGCGCAATATGGGTTACGAAGTTTGGGAAATGAAAGATGAAGAAGTGAATGCTGCGAACTTATTGCGTGTCGATGCCGTAGTGTTAGGTATTCGTGCCGTCAACACCAATGTTCGCATGGGCTTTATCATGAGTGAATTACTTAATTATGCCAAGAATGGTGGAACGGTTGTCGTGCAATACAACACCAATAATGATTTGGAGACTAAAGCATTTGCTCCTTATGAATTGACATTGGGTCGTGATCGCGTTACAGAAGAAGATGCAGAAGTTCGACTACTCAAGCCCAATCATTCTCTCCTGAATGTTCCGAATAAAATATCATCAAAAGATTTTGAAGGATGGGTGCAAGAGCGTGGTTTGTATTTTCCATCGAAATGGGATTCAAATTTTGAAGCCATACTTTCTATGAATGATAAAGGAGAAACTCCAAAGGATGGAAGTTTGCTTGTAGCGAAGTATGGAAAAGGCCACTACATTTATACGGGGCTCTCATTCTTTCGGGAATTGCCAGAAGGTGTTGCCGGTTCGTATAAACTTTTTGCCAATATTGTTTCCATTGGAAAATAAGTTCCGGGTTTAAAGTTTCGAGTTGTGTGAGCTTGCTAACTCCAACTTTGGACTGGAAACATTGGAAACTTTAAACTCGAAACTTTAAACACTTTTAGAATGCCTGACGACCAATTACCTCCAATATTTAATTCCTGGAAGAAATGGTATTGGCTTGTGCTGGGAGCACTGGTCGTTCAGGTAGTACTGTATTTTTGGTTAACCCAATCATTTGCATGAATTATCTCGATTGGTCTGTATTGGCAGGTACCATACTTTTTATCGTAGCATACGGAGTGTGGAAGACGCGTGGCAATAAAACCATGGAGTCGTATTTGAAAGGTGACAACTCCATGAAGTGGTGGATGATTGGTGTTTCAATTATGGCAACACAAGCAAGTGCTGTTACTTTTCTTTCAACGCCAGGTCAGGCGATTGAGGATGGGATGCGCTTTCTTCAATTTTATTTTGGATTGCCCATTGCCATGGTCATCATATCGGTTACGATGGTACCGATTTATTATCGCCTAAAAGTTTATACAGCATACGAATATCTCGAAACACGATTTGATGTAAAGACACGTTCGCTTGCTGCAATTTTGTTCTTAATACTCCGCGGACTTTCAGCCGGCATTACCTTATTCGCTCCATCACTTGTACTATCAACTATTTTAGGTTGGCCAATTTCAGTTACTACTATACTCATTGGATTACTTGTTATTATCTATGTGATTTCCGGTGGAACGAAAGCTGTTAGTCTTACACAACGATATCAGCTTACCATCATTATGGGCGGAATGATCCTTGCCGGTATTTTAGCTTTTACGATGTTGCCGAAAGAAATTTCATTTGGTGATAGCGTTCAACTGGCAGGTGAACTTGGTAAGCTTAATTTAGTGAGTTTTGAATTCAACTTGAGCGATCGTTACAATATTTGGTCGGGGCTAATTGCAGGAACGTTTTTATTCCTTTCATATTTTGGTACCGATCAATCTCAGGTGGCACGATATCTTGGTGGAACTTCCGTAACCGAAAGCCGCCTGGGACTAATTTTCAATGGCTTGCTTAAAATACCCATGCAGTTCATCATTCTATTTATAGGTGTATTGGTATTTGTATTCTACCTGTTTAATCAGTCTCCTGTTTTTCACAATCAGGTATTGAAGGAGAGAGCAATGCAAACCGCACAAGCCGATACACTCTTATTGTTGGATGATCAATACAATAAATTATACCGGCAAAAACGAGTCGCTGTCGATAACCTGGTGCAGGCCATTCATATCAACGATGAAGCGGCAATAAAAAGGGAGCGCGATAATGTTAAAAGCTTTCAGAAGAATGAAACTGCCATTCGAGATTCCGTGAAATCAACGATTGCTAAGGCCATCTCAGGAGCGAAGACACAAGATCGCGATTACATCTTCCTCAATTTTGTATTGAGCTATTTACCACACGGCATAATTGGTTTGTTATTAGCGGTTATGTTTTCTGCTGCCATGTCATCGATGGCGGGTGAACTCAATGCCTTGGCTTCGACTACTACTGTGGATATTTATAAACGTGCAATGAAACCATCTGCAACACCAGAGCATTATGTAAGGGCTTCGAAAATCTTCACTGCTTTGTGGGCAATGTTGGCAATGCTCTTTGCCACGCTTGCCAGTTTTGCCGAAAACCTGATTCAATTTGTCAATATTGTAGGTTCCTTATTTTATGGAACTATATTGGGTATTTTTCTAGTGGCATTTTACATCAAGCGTGTACAAGGTACTGCTGTGTTTTGGGCAGCGATTATCGCAGAATTGCTTGTTCTCTATTGTTTTAAATTTACTTCAATTGCGTTCCTCCTCTATAACATCATTGGGTGTGCAGCCGTAATTGGGATTTCCCTGATCTTTCAAAGTTTGATACCTGATCAGAAGAAAATTTAAGTCTGTATAGAGGTTTATAGCGTCAAAAAATCATCCTTCATTTACTCATTAAAAAGTTAAGATGTTGCTTTGATTATTTCTTTAATCAATGATTTAATTCTTATTTTTATCGACCTCGACTAATACCATGAGTGAAGAACTTCTTCGTGCCGTTATACAACTTTTTGCCATCGTGGCGCGTGAGCGCATTACCGATGATGAACGAGCAAAGATCAAAGAGTTTCTTGGCCTCCATTTAAACCGTGAAGCCGTTCCCTCTTACCTTAAGTTATTTGATGAGCTAAGTAATTCACAAAAAGGGGAAACCTCCCAGGACTTAGGAAGTCTTGATGAGGACACGCAACAATTTGTGAATGATTGGGCGAAGATCATGCAAATTGCCAAGAAGGTAAATCAGGCGCTTACGATGCAACAGAAGCTGGTACTCGTTGTGAAAATGATTGAGCTTCTCTATGCTGATTTTGAAATTTCAGAGCGCCAGGCCAATCTTATTTTTTATGTCGGGCAGGCGCTTAAGATTCCACAGGAAGATATTCATGAACTGAAAAATTTCGTTACGGGTCAGGATATGGAAGAGCTTTCTTCCAAGCATGTGCTGATCATTGATGAAGGTTCTGGTGAAGAAGATTATCCAGGACCTCGCATGACGGAGAAAAATTTAACAGGTCTTATTGCTGTTCTTTGGCTGCCCGATGCTGAGATGTACTTCATCAAATACCTGGGCATCACTACGCTCTATCTAAATAGTATTCTACTCCGCAGTCGGAAGATTGACGTGTTGCCTACAGGGAGCACCATTAGGGGTGATAAAGTTGATTCGATTTATTTCAGTGACATCGTTGGGAAATTTTTAACGGATAAGAGCCAGGCGGAAATAACATTTACTGCGGATCACATCTTTTATCATTTTAAAAGTGGAAGGGCTGGTTTGCAAAATATAAACATCGCAGAGCATGGCGGTAAGTTAGTTGGGTTGATGGGTGCCAGTGGTTCGGGCAAATCAACATTATTGAGTGTATTGAATGGAAGTGAGAAACCATCAAGCGGACGTGTTACGGCAAATGGTATCGATATTCATCAACATCCTGAAAAGTTAGAAGGTGTTATTGGATACATTCCTCAGGATGATTTACTGATTGAGGATCTTACCGTTTTCCAGAATCTATATTATGCAGCCCGATTGTGCTTCGATCATTACTCCAAAGAAGAAACAACTGCGTTAGTTGAACGCGTGCTGCTCAGTTTGGGGATGACTGAGATTCGCGACCTGAAGGTAGGATCGGCAATGGACAAAACCATTAGCGGTGGTCAACGCAAAAGATTGAATGTTGGTCTTGAACTTCTGAGAGAGCCAACCATTCTGTTTGTGGATGAACCGACATCCGGTCTTTCATCACGCGATTCGGAAAACATAATGGATTTGCTGAAAGAACTTGCACTGAGAGGCAAGATGGTTTTTGTGGTGATCCATCAGCCATCGTCTGATATTTATAAGTTGTTTGATACTTTGATCATTTTAGATGTTGGTGGCTTTCAAATTTATTATGGCAACCCAACCGATGCCGTACTCTATTTTCGTGACATGGTGAACGCAGCCAATAAATTGCAAGGTGCCTGCCCGGAATGTGGTAATATTAATCCCGAGCAAATCTTCAGCATTATTGAAACGAAAGTTGTTAATGAATATGGAAGGCTAACTAATACCCGCAAAATTTCCCCGGGTCAATGGTATCAATATTTCAAGCAAAAAATTAAAGTTCCGAAGCTCACACATTCGGATGATGTGCTTGAGGTGGCTCAGGAAATTCCCAATTGGTTTAAGCAATGGAGTGTTTTTACTACGCGCGATTTTTTATCAAAGCTGGCAAACAGACAATACCTCTACATCAATATGCTTGAGGCTCCTGTGCTTGCATTCTTCATCGCGTTTATGGTGAAGTATTACAATGTATTAGGCGGACAAGAAACCTATAGCTTTTATAACAACCACAACATTCCGGTTTACTTTTTTATGAGTGTAGTGGTGGCTTTATTCTTCGGGCTTACCATGAGTGCTGAGGAAATTTTCCGCGACCGAAAGATTGTAAAGCGAGAACAGTTTCTTCATTTGAGCCGAAGCAGTTATTTGGTTTC
>JANMRZ010000127.1:0-41451 GCA_031388805.1 Chryseolinea sp. | reverse complement strand
ATTTACCGTTACAACAATTGTGAATGGAGAACCTATACAAAAAGTAGGACCTGAACCTGTCGGTATTACGGTATAGGTAACATCAATTGGATTGTCGGTGTTATTGATTGGTGAATCTGTAATATTCCCGCTTCCGCCACTGCCATTATCGCCTGTCCAGGCAAACGTGCTTCCAACCACACTTGATGTTGGTGTAATGTTCAATGTAGTTCCAGAGCAATAAATATGAGTACCTGCAGAAACTGAATTTCCAAGTGGTGTAGGTAAAACACCAACAAATACAGATGTTGTAGGTCCTGCAACTCCATTGGCCGTTGGTGTTATAATGTATTCAACAACCCCACCTGCCACGCTGGTAAGTTGCTGAGCGATTACTGATCCACTTCCAGGAGCTTGCCCGGTTACTGTACCTGTAACGGTTCCAATTGTCCAGGTAAATGTTGTCCCCACAACGGTGCCGGTGATCAGTACACTGGAATATTCTCCTGTGCAAATATTTTGATCCCCTGCCATGGCTCCAGGTACTGGATATACAGTAATGTTAAAATTTGCGACAGGTCCTGTGCAACCATCCTTAACAGCAACAACACTTATTAAGGATGAAATTGGTGTTACCCCAGAATTTGTTGTCGTAAAGGATGGGATTGGTGATAAACCTGAACCATCTGATAAACCTACCGCTGCTCCACCACTCCAGATAAAAGTTTCACCACCAAGAGTGTTTGTTGTAAGTGATATAGGTCCTACCACCACACCTGTACCCGTTGCTATGTTAGAAATTGAATTGATTACAGGTACTGGATTAACTGTATATGTAAAGCTCTGTTGTGCTCCGGTACAAATACCACTTGTTGGTGTAATTACAATCGTAGCTACACTTGGAGATCCGGTAGAATTAAGTGCAGTAAAAGCACCAATATTTCCAACACCGCTCGCAGGTAGACCGATCGATGGCTGATCATTTGTCCAATTGTATTGTGATGCATTTCCTGAAAAAGTAACAGCACTAGTTGTTACGTTAGCGCATAAAATCTGGTCAGATGGTACTGTTACAAAAGGATCTACATTGTTAACAAGAGTTACCTCATCAAAACTACCACATGCACCATTGCTGATCGTCCAGCGTAACGTAACACTGTTACCTGCAGTCAATCCCGTTACGGTACTCACATTCGAACCCGGAGTGGTGATCGTGATGCCCGCAAAGCCGCTCACATAACTCCACGTACCTGTACCCGGAGCGGCAGCATTGCCCGTCATCGTGAAGCTGCTCGTGTTACATAACGTCTGATCCAAACCTGCACTCGCTACCGGGGCCGAAGCTGAGTTCGTCAATACTATATCATCAAAAGTCGTGGCACATGTGCCATTACCTACGGTCCATCTCAACGTAGCACTTGTCCCTGAAACTATACCCGTAATCGTAGTGGTGGCCGAAGTCGTATTCGTAATCGTGGCGGTCCCGGAAAACACTGTCCAGATGCCATTCCCTATAACCGGGACGGTAGCATTCATCGTGAACGTGCCCGTATTACATTGGGTAATACTCGCCAACCCTGCATCCGCTACACTCGGGGTGGGTTCGAACACGATTTGAACCTCATCAATACTGGCAGCACACGCTCCATTGCTGATCGTCCAACGTAAGAGGTAGGTCTGACCAGAAGTTCCCGTAAAAGTGCTGTTCGATAGACCTGTGTTACTGAATGCGCTAATTGGAAGTCCGTCAGGATTACCCAATGGTGCAAAGCTCCATGCTCCTGTACCTGTACCAGGAGTATTTGCAGCTAATGTAACTGCTGTTCCACAAAAATTTTGATCTCCACCTGCAGCAGAAGCCGTTGGGATCTGATCTACCGTAATAGTTGATGCCGCAGAAGTTGCAAGAATTCCGTTACCATCTCTTATTGAAACTGTATATGCTGTTGTTATTGCAGGTGTAGCAGTCGGATTAGAAACTGTGGTTCCACTAAGACCTGCTGCAGGAGCCCAATTATAAAGAATAGATGGATCACCCCCTACTACTGAAGCTGTCAATGGAACTGAACCTCCAATACAAATCGTAACACCTCCACCTACAATACTTACGGAAGGACTTACACCTGTGATACCCGTAAAAGAGGAGAGCTGTCCAGAAGTGATTGGGGCATTTGAAGCAGTTAAGGTATTTCCTGCCAACGCCGAATACTTCACCCAACCATTCGTGGATTGATTAAAAGTACCTGTTAATTGAGCGGCACTCGTGCTACCCTCCGTTCCATTAATATCGGCAGGTAAATACGTTGTTGTGACGGTGGCATTAGTAATGCCAGAATTGGTAACGTTCCAATAGCGACTTAAAAAATGTGTTGAACTCGCATTGTTTGGATGCTTGGCATCAACAACAGAAACTCCAACATAAGGACTTCCAAAAGTACCAGCGTTAACATTTACATCAATAGGTGAATATTCTAATGAGCCAGTGTTGTCACCAATTGGAAAACTAAAAAGACCGGGAGCAGTAAATATTTTTCTAACCTCACTGATACCTGTGGCAATAATCATTTTAGAAGAAGAGAATGGTCCTCCAGAAATGGCTGTTGCCGATGGTCCAAGAGTAAGATTGAAACCATTAAGGTTAAGGTTCCGGGCAGCAAGTGTAAGGGTTCCATTAACAACCACATCTCCACTCAAAACAGCTTCGCCACTCGATTGGTTGATTGTTAAATTATTGTAGGTACCGGATGTGATATTTTGAGAAGCTCCATAATATTCAATAGTACCCGCTGAAAACGCAAGCCCATTTGAAGGACCCGAAAAACGAATCGTACCTGTATTTGTAGTTGTGCCTGAAACAGATAAGGTATTCAATCCCATGTCGAATACGGAAGCGTTATTAAGATTAACAGTCGCAACAGCACCAGCCGAATTCTTCTGACCGGCACCTGATAGTGTTAAATTATTATATGTAAGAGCGGCAACCGACTGAGTAGATGCTCCATTAAAGTTTACAGTTCCACTATTATGAGTGAAGGAACCGGCTACTGACAAATCTCCAGCAATATTCAATGTGCCAGAAGTTGAAACCAAAGTTCCCGTATTGACATTCAGACTATTTAAGGTTACTGCATTACTTCCGAAGCTAAGCGTACCAGCACCCAATTTTGTTAGATTAAATGTGCCTGAAGAAAGAATACCTCCAACCGTAAGTGTATTGGCGGAAACCGTTACCTGCCGATTGGCATTTAATGTAACTGCGCCAGTACCTAAGTTTAAGTTCTGTGTGCCGGTAAATACAAAATCACCATTCCATGCTTGAGGATAGTTAACAGTTGTTAAAGCACCACCTGTTGTATTATCAATGATGCCCCCATTAATTCTAAAAGTACCAGTTGAAACGCCCAATGCGTTTGAATTATTAATATTTAAAGTACCCGCATTTAATGTCACACCACCAGAATGAGTATTTGCTCCTGTCAGAGTCAATGCTCCGGAACCATTCTTAACCAAAGCAACCGAAGTAGCCGTGCCATTCTGAATTAAGCCTGAAAATGTAGTACTCGTATTGTCTCCACCAGTTGTCAATGTTAATGTGCCAGCTGCTCCGCTCGTAATTGTACCTGAGCCTACTATTGATCCTACAGTTTCATTGTTACCATTCAAATCTAAGGTACTGGTAACTGTTAATGCGCTTGCATTTGGAATAGCGCCACCAATTAATGCTTCTCTGAGTATTCCGGTGCTTATTGTAGTGCTTCCTGTATAGGTGCATAATGCACCTAGGTTCATTGAACCATTACCAGTTTTGATTAATCCCCCTGAACCACTTATTACTCCATTCACCAACAGGTCGGGTACAACTGCACTATCGTTCACATTAAAGGTACGATTGGAGCCACCCAAATTTACCGGAGCACTAATTGTTGCTAATGTTGCACTCGCGAGTGTGGTTACATTTCCGGACAGCGTCATGGTCCCTGAACCTGTAATTGAAGTGCCATTCATACTAACAGCTCCAACTGAAGTGACATTATTTGCACCCAGTGCAAAAGTACCAGCATTCACATCTAGTGTATTCGCAATTGAAATGGACTTGCCAAGGGTTGTGGTTCCTCCGTTTATGGTTAGGTTGTTGAATGCTCCAAATTGATTTCCAACATCATTAACAGGTAATGTATTATTGGTTGTAAGTTGAATTGTGCCAGCTCCTTCAGTGAAAACATCGGTTGTACTATTTGATGCTAATGACTGACATATTAGTGTTCCACCAGCTGTCATTGTTAAAGTTCCGAATCTAAAAGTTGAACTTACAATACCTAATGTTACAGCCCCCGAAACCGTCAATTGTGTACCTGCATTAAAAACTAGCGTTCCTGCACCACCACCCCCAACGGGGCTACCAAGTTGTATGCTGCTGCAAGCAGCCGTTGCAATATCTACTGTTATAGCATCATCACCTTCTATTAGAACAACATCACCGGCAACTGGCGGTGTAGCAGGTCCAGCACCTCCCGAGGTAGTAGACCAAACATTTGGATCACTCCAGTTCCCATTCGCAATAGAGAAACGAGTTTGGGCGCTTAATTCAGAGACTAACCCACTTATCAAGACCAACAAAACTATTACTAGTTTCAATAAATTCTTTGCTGGGCGCACATGTGTAAAGGCTGTTCTCATGCGAATATCATAGATGCGTGGAAATCAGAATTTAAACTGGCGCTGTGGAGCTTTGAAACGAGCTTATTCCGACTGAAGGATGAGCTTATTAATACTACCAGAATGGAGAAAATAGATTGTTTAGAAACTGTTAATGAACTAAACACCCAGGAAGATGATGCAAAAAAAATATAAACCCTGTAGAAATAAGCCATTCAATAGATTTTAGATCATCAACTCCCTACTTTATCAATAATACTAAAACTTTGTAACCTAAATAATTCATCCTTGAGGCTAGTTCAGTAATTCTCCTTCTGAATTTACTTTAATAAGTGTCATTTTACTGTTTTGAGGCTCCAGCCCTGTTGTTCCAAGGATCACTATTTTTCCATCTGATAATTCCCAAACCGTTCCAGCAAAATCATTCTTGGTTACCGATCCAAAACTAACCGACCAAATCACGTTTCCTTCAATATCCACCTTGGAAAGCCATAAATTGGTAGTTCCAGCAGAACTCGTCTCGTTTGAAAGAATTAAGTAGCGACCACCGGCAATAGATGGCGCGATAGAAACAGCGCTGAGGTTTCTCGACTCAGCCACCCGTACTGTTTGAGAAGTGAATTTTAACCCTGACCCATCCGCCTGGCTTGTGGCAAGTATTACACTATTCTGACCCGTTGAACTGGTTTGGGTTCCAATCGAAATAAACCCTGAGCCAATTGCTTCAATCGTTTCGCTCATTGTTTCATCTTTTGCCGGATCACCATTAAAATCATCTGCTGAGGCACCCCGGCTTTTAGTCAGGGAAACTATCCAGAAATTGTTCTCATAACTCAAATCATCCTCATTTTGATTTAACTCATCTGAATAACCAAATAAGTAAAACGGTCTGTCTTTATAACTCACGTCAGTTTCTCTTGACTTGTCATAGGTTTTGCTTTCAAAGACTTTTATCCCAGATCCAATATGTTGATTTACTGCAGAGTATGTCCATATTGTATCATCTAAAGTAGCATTATAAAACATAACAATAATATCTTTCAAATCGGGTGGTGGAAGTGTCGTTGGAATGCTCTTCGTGTCAGATCTGCTTCCCGAAATCATATAACCACCAGACGTAAATTGACTTGAGATAGGCGTTACCGTATAGCCCACCTGATCATTCCAGAATGCCGATTTGGTTGTACTATCCTGAGGTTCTCCTTCACCATTAATAATTAATAATTTTGTGTCATACTCATTCAAACTCGTAGAGATATTTTCTCTTTGAAAAACATTTGAAAGAATTACAAACTCACCTTCATTTAATGCAGGTTCAATATCCACTGCCGTTTCATTAATCCCTCCCAATGTCTTTTGCCAAAGTATAGTCCCCTTCTCATCTACTTTCACTAAAAAAACCTGACTAACTCCTTCTGGAGAAATGGTGTTACCTAACAATAGCATCGTACCATCTTCATTTACAATTAAGTCTACACCTTGCTGATTACCATCCTGACCATAATATTTAACAAAGTAATCTCTAAAGACACCTTCGAAATTATCTTTTGTATCACAACCGGAAACAGCTAGAACAAAAATCAAAACAAGAACATGTATTATTCTAATCTTTATCATCTTGTTTTTTTATCCTTCTAAGAATTGACTTTGTCCTGGCACGCTTTAACTCGCGAGGTTTATAAAGTGGATGTACATATCCAATAGAAATAATTAAATTATTCATTCGAAACAAATCATCAACATGACCACGTTCAAATGTTGATTCTCCACTGTTCAAAAATGAGTCTGAAGTTTTATCGTCACCAGTATATTGAAGATACATCTTATTAACATCTACAATGTTTTTCATCCCCAATGAATACCGAACATCAACAAAAGCATAATTCAATCCCAATTTATATTTGACACCGCCACCAACAAAAATTGACTGATTAAATCGATTTCTTTTGTTTGTGAAGTTCTGAATCGGGCTCTCAGATGGTGGTTGAGATGCTGGGCTTCCGTCAATTTTTAAATCATTATTAATGTTTGTTATCGTGGCTTTATCACTTATCAAATAATCCAATGAAAATCCTACGTATCCATAAGGTCTGTACTTACCGATATGGTCGGAGAATTTAATAGTGATAGGTAAACGAAACCAGTTTTGGCGATCGATTATCTCAATTTCATCGCGATCAAAAATATACGAGGTTGTTTTCTTATAGGCAGAATGAAGGTAATTTATCTCCACTGTCGCACTTAAATTTTCATCGTAATGCCACTCTACCCCTGCTCCAAATTGAAAACCGGGACGAATAGTATACTTCTTATTTATTTGATTTGCTGATAGTGGATTAACTGTTTCCGCATCTGCATCAACTAAAATCTTTTCCTGCGAAATATTGGGTCCTGTATAAGCGAACAGTGAGAATAATGGAGCAGCTGTAAACTTGGAACTGAAATACACTAAATCTATTGGATCACGACTAGCATCTGGAATATATTCAGGGTTTGCTTCCAACACTTTTAGGTAACTATTTTTTGCCCCGATAGGATCATCCAATAACAGGTATGTTTCTGTCAACAATAAATAAGCACGTTGACGCCATTCTCTATTTTGACCTTTATCAAGGCATGGACCTAATAGGGATGGAACTCCGTAAAAGTGCCCTGTATTAAACTCTTCTGTCGCCATGTTCAATGTAACTTCGCATGCGTCCTGGGCTACAACGGATAGAACCGAATTGTAGAAAATAAAACATCCGAGGATTAGATTGCGCCACGTCATTAGTAATCTTTTATTAATACGCGTACACAAGTAGTCTCAAATTCAATTTGCTCTCCAACGTACTTCTTCCATTCTTCCTGCGTCATGTTACGACCAAGTTTGGGGCAAATCTTATCAGCCAATAATGAAGGATCCGTTGGCCAAACGCGAATCTCAGATTCGCTGCCTGCCGAAATTAAATAGTCAGAACCACTGGCAAATTCAATATCCCAAACGTAGCTGGCATTATTATCCATTTCAATTGGCAAATCATTTGGGTTGTCTAAGACATAAAGCTGAATCTTTTTGTCTGAACCCGCACTAGCTAATAATTTTCCGTCCGGACTAAATTCCACATCATAAACTCCAGCTTTATGGCCGGTGAATTGCCTGGTTTCTTTTGTTTGAAAATTATAGAGTTTTACAATTCCTCTCTTATTAAAGGGATCATCAATCTTGTCAATGCCATACGCCAACTGATTTCCATCAGGACTAAAGCGAACAGTAAGTATTCGGTTACTGTTGTCGTCAACCAACGTAGTGATAGAATAATCAGAAAGGTTAATCAAGACCACCCGTCCAGACCATGATCCACCTGCAAGTACTTTTCCATCAGGGCGAATGCTGATTGATTTTAATTCATAGGGAAGGTCTTTCAATATCTTCATATCTCCTGTCTTTGGATTAACCAGAGACAATGTTCTGCCTGAAGAAGATACTATAAATCCAGAATTGTCAGGAAGGAATTCAAGATCGTTCGTGCCTCCCTTAAAACCTTTTACAATTCTTGGCCTTGACTTTTCTCTGAGATTATAAATCTGAACCACACTTGAATCGCTACCATTCACAAGGTAATTTTCATCTCTGCTCAATTCAATAACTTTCGATGGATATGGATTGGCATAATCCGTTGCCAGATTACTGAGTGTTTCATAATTACCTTGAAAAATTCTTCCATCTGCACCAGCGGAATAGAAATCTTTGCCCTTAGAAGAAACGGCCAACGACTTGATGTGATTTCTTGGTGGGCCTTGAACCTTAATAGCGTTATACGCATTACCAGAAAGTTTAGTAAGTGCACTATATAACCCGCGGTAGATGTAAGTATCGTATTTTTTACCCTGATATCTGCGATGATATATGTAGCCTTGCATGGCCTGAAGTCCTGCTAAGTTATTGTCATCATCTTCCTGAAAAGATTTTGCAGCAAGGTTTTGGGCTACAGTAAGCATGAGAAGGCTGTCTGCAGTATTTAAGTTTTTCTCGGCCTTCTTTGTTTGTATCTGGGCTTCTGCATTTGCCACTTTTTCTTTTTCACCAGCAGCAACGGCTATGCTTTGTTGTTCTTTTGCCTCCACCACGGCTTGTTCCGCTCGTTCCTTTTCGTAGGCCAATTGTTTTATAAAATTTTGCAACTCTTTATTTGTTACATCCAATTGATCAACGGCATCTTGTGTTTTCTTTGTTTGCTCTTTAGCAACCTTTTCATTTGCCAAAGCTTTTTTCGTTTGTTCGTCTGCTAAGTTTTTTTGTTTAGTTGCCGCAATCCGTTGTTCATCTGCTTCCAATTTTTGAGTATAGGAAAACAGGAAGAACATAATGGCCACAACGAAGGCAATACCTAAAATGATAGCAGTGGCACGCGCCCTTCGCAGTGTGCGCTTCTGCATCATTTCCTGATTCTTTAACTCAGCCTCATAGGTAATGCGACTGGTGTCAAGAAAGACTACTGCCCGTTCGAAAGCTTCATCATAACGTTGTGCCCACTCACGAGTTGGTTTTTGTTTGCGTTGCCAGTTAAGAGCGAGTTGAAGATCGGGTGGTCGCCAAAGTCCAGTCTTACCAATCTGGTACATAGATGCAGCTTCAGATAATCGCTTATACATGGAAGCCGATTCTGCTTCATCATCAACCCACACTTCCAATCGATTCCATATCCGCATCAAACTCTCATGCGAAAGCTCAATCATAGAGTCACTGTTCAGAGGTATGTGAGCTGCAGGCATTAGGAATGATCGTCCCGGTCTTCTGAATTTCTCAACTACTTCACTAACTTCTGATTCACTAGCTTCAGCGAGTTCTGCTACAAGACCTAACCGAGCTGGCCTACGCATACCCTTATTATCCTGATTCTTTTCAGTAATGCTTTTAAAAAGAATCTCTGCAATCTCTTTCTGCCTTGTTGGTAATTCATCGAACGCTTCGTTCGCATGAAGAGCTAGAGCTTGTGCTACTTTGCCTATGGCATTGTAATGACGAAGATCAATTGGTTCTCCTGGTTCATGGCTTTCTATCCAGTTATCCCATGAACGCATTAATGCGTGTTGCAGAATCGGAAGCTGATCCTGATCGTTACCCATATCACTCAACAACCGCTTCACCAAACGTTGCGAAACTCTTCCTCCGGCAACAGCAATAGGACCTTCAACGGCCATCTTCTTTTGTTCACGCGTCATTTGCGGAACGAGGTAATTGCTATTATTGATTAGTTGTGTCAGACCTGGAAACGCTGAACATTCTCCGATAAAATCAGAGCGCATGGTCAATGCTACATAGGTTGGTATCTTTTTCTGCTGAACAGCAGTCAAGATCATATTAACATATAACTGGGCCTCATTTTGTGCCTCTTCACTATAAGCATGATCTCTGTATTTGAATATTTCCTCAAACTGATCGATCAGGAAAAATATATTCTCCGCCTTTTCAGTCTGTAGGTACCGCGATACTTCAATTAGTCCATCAGAGCCACTTCTCAGAACAGAATTGATAATGGCTTTATGAATATCAATGTCTGCATAATCAATACGGTTGTTATTGATCATGAATTCGATAATTGACTCAACTAATCCCTGAATTGGTGATACCCCAGGTCTTGCCGTGATTACATTCCAGTATGGACCCGAATGCGTCATGAAACCACCGTAGAGAACTGGAATCATTCCGCAGAACATCAATGATGATTTACCACTTCCTGAATAGCCCATAACCGTTACAAAGCGATTCTGGGAGATTTTCAGTAATATATCATCAACCTGTCCTTCACGGCCGAAGAAGAGGTGGCACTCATCGATAGAAAATGAACGAAGTCCTGGGAATGGATTTTCAGTACCAATCTGAATGTCTGAACCAACATCAGAAGAATACAACTCGGGATCGCCGTTATGTAAGGGCTGATTTAGCATGAAAACCCTTTATGAACCTGAGATGTCGATCGCTGCATGAATACCAATGTATTACTATTCACTGCTTAAATTAAGGTTAAAAAATGGTAATGTATACTCCAGTAGAAAAAATGATTGACAAGTTAATCGAAATTAATTAAAAACAAAAAAGGGGGCTACACGCCCCCTTTTCACTAGTAACTACTTCGTACTATTTTACTTTCTTGATAACCGCTTCAAATGCTGCCGGATGATTCATTGCTAAATCAGCCAGTACTTTGCGGTTCAAATCAATACTTCCTTTTTTCAATTTACCCATCAGCTCAGAGTAAGACATTCCGTGTAAGCGAGCTCCAGCGTTAATACGCTGAATCCATATACCTCTGAACTCTCTTTTCTTCTGCTTTCTGTCGCGGTAGGCATACACCATACCTTTTTCGACTGCGTTCTTCGCTACAGTCCAAACATTTTTCTTTCTTCCAAAGAATCCTTTGGCCAGTTTTAAGATGCGTTTCCGCTTAGCTCTGGAGGCTACACTGTTTACTGATCTTGGCATTTTACTTCATTTTTTGGCTGTTGGCGGCTTTTTATTGCAAAGCACTTATCTGCCAGAAACCGGGTTAAACATAAGAACCACTAAAGAACAAGCATGTCCTTTACATTTTGCATATCCCCCTTGCTTACTAAGGACTTGTTGCCAAGTCTTCTTTTCTGCTTGGTTTCCTTTTTAGTCAGGATATGATTTTTAAAGGCACTCTTGAACTTGATTTTACCGGTACCAGTCACTTTAAAGCGCTTTTTGGCTCCGGATTTCGTTTTTAACTTGGGCATTGTATAAAAAATTAAACTTCTATTTTTTAACTCCTTTAGGGATGATGAACATGCTCATCCTTTTTCCTTCAAGCTTTGGTAACTGTTCTACTTTACCATGTTCTTCAAGCGCCTGGGCAAATTTCAAAAGCAGAATTTCACCTCTTTCTTTGTAAACAATTGACCTTCCGGCAAAGAAAACAGTCGCCTTTACCTTCGATCCTGTTTGTAAGAAATTGATGGCGTGCTTTATCTTAAAGTTAAAATCGTGTTCATCCGTATTTGGACCAAAACGAAGTTCTTTAATTACAACCTTAAGCGCCTTTGCCTTAATTTCCTTTTGCTTCTTCTTCTGCTCGTATTTAAACTTCGAATAATCCGTAATCTTACATACTGGCGGATCAGCACTAGGTGAAATTTCAACCAAGTCTAAACCTTGCTCTTGGGCCATTTTAATAGCCTGCTGAATAGGATAGACATCAACTGCGATGTTCTCTCCTACGACTCTGACTTTTGAAGCCGTAATCCTTTCGTTAATCCGATAGGGCTCTTCTGGTCGCTGTGGGCCTCTTCTTCCCCCACCTCCCGGCCTATTAAAACTGGGTCTATTTAATGGAATTGCGATACTCTAAAATGTTTAAGTTTAAAAAACAGGGTGCAAAGATCGTTATATTTTCATTTTTTCAAAATATCAATTGGGCGCAGCACACTCAATTCTGAATTGATTCACAAACTCATCAAGGTTTAGACTGCCCTGATCACCTTGTCCATGCTTCCGAACCGCCACTAATCCCTCTGATGCTTCCCGTTCTCCGACAATCAACATATACGGTATTTTCTTAGTCTCCGCATCGCGAATTTTTCGTCCGATCTTCTCATCGCGCTCATCCAATAAACCTCTGATATCCTGTTCTTTAAGTTTATCATAGACCAATTTCGCGTAGTCATTAAATCGCTCTGATATTGGAAGGACAGCAATCTGATCTGGAGCAAGCCAAAGCGGGAAATTTCCGGCACAATGCTCAATCAAAACAGCAATAAATCGCTCAAGTGAACCGAATGGTGCACGGTGAATCATTACCGGAGAATGTTTTTGATTATCTGAGCCTACATATTCCAATTCGAAGCGCTGAGGTAGCTGATAGTCGACCTGGATTGTACCTAACTGCCAGCTTCTGCCCAAGGCATCACGAACCATGAAATCGAGCTTAGGTCCATAAAAAGCAGCTTCTCCCTTAACGGCAACCGTCTTTAGTCCCCTATCGTCAGCGGCTTCCTGAATCTCGCGCTCGGCTCGTTCCCAAAGATGATCCTCTCCGATATACTTTGCCTTGTTTTCAGGATCCCTTAATGAAACCTGGGCCGTGTAATTTTCAAATCCTAAAGAATTGAAAACATGAAGAACGAGGTCTATCACTTTAATAAACTCATCCTTTACCTGGTCAGGCCTGCAAAAGATATGGGCGTCATCCTGAGTAAAGCCTCTAACACGAGTTAATCCGTGGAGCTCGCCGCTTTGTTCATAACGGTATACTGTTCCAAACTCTGCCAAACGAATTGGCAGATCCCGGTAGGATCTTGGCTTTGTTTTATAAATCTCGCAGTGATGCGGACAGTTCATTGGCTTTAACAAAAACTCCTCACCTTCATCAGGAGTACGAATGGGTTGGAAAGAATCCTTACCATACTTTTCGTAATGACCCGATGTGATATACAATTGCTTACTGCCAATATGCGGTGTTACGACAGGATCGTAGCCTGCTTTGATTTGCGCTTTGCGCATAAATTGCTCCAAGCGTTCGCGAAGGATTGTTCCTTTCGGCAACCATAGAGGCAAACCCATACCTACCTTTTCAGAGAAGGCAAACAATTCAAGTTCTTTTCCAAGCTTTCTATGATCGCGCTTCTTTGCCTCTTCTAAAAGCTGAAGGTATTCCTCCAATTCCTTTTGCTTCGGAAAGGTAATGGCATAAAGCCGGGTGAGCATTTTATTCTTCTCATTGCCGCGCCAATACGCACCGGCAACATTCAAAACCTTAGCCGCTTTTATAAATCCAGTATGCGGAATATGTGGACCTTTACATAAGTCGGTGAAATCGCCTTGTTGATAGAAGGTAATCTTTCCATCTTCCAGATCTTTGATCAGCTCAAGCTTATATGGATCACCTTTCTTGGAAAAATAATCAAGTGCTTCTGCCTTCGTTACATCTTTGCGGATATAAGCATTGTCTTTCTTGGCAAGCTCTTTCATCTTAGCTTCAATGGCAGCCAGGTCTGCTTCACTCAAGGTTCTCCCTTCAAGGTCGATATCATAATAGAAACCATTCTCGATGGGTGGACCGATTCCAAACTTTACACTTGGGTGAAGGGCTTCAAGAGCTTCTGCCAGCAAGTGCGCTGACGAATGCCAGAACGTTGTCTTACCTGCTTTATCATTCCACGTTAAAATTTTGATTGATGAATCGGCATTGATGGGGCGGGATAAATCCCACACTTCTCCATTCACTTCGATTGCCAATGAAACTCGCGCTAATCCTTCGCTTATGCTTGATGCAATTTCAGAACCTTTAACGCCTTGGGGATACTCCCGAACACTTCCATCTGGAAGAGATATTTTTACATTCATACTGCTGGTTGAACTAAACTACAAAATTAATTCAGGTCGCAAATATGCAATATTCAAACCACTAAAGCACACTTCAATGATTAAAGTGTAAACTGGAAGCCAATCCGTACGCCAAATTTCTTTGGTTTATCTCCATCCATTAGATTATCGAGATACGTCATGCGATGAACAAACTCAACTCGTAGAAATTTAAAGATGTTTTCTACACCATACCCTAACTCTACATAGGGTTTGTTTGATTTGAATGTTCCGATTGGAACTGTAGGGGCTCCATCGGACAATGTTGGAGCATTTAACTTCAAATTCGCATCACTTAATGCACCATAAACAACATTAGCCGAACCAGTTAATCTCCATTTCAATTTCCGCATAAGTGGAATTCGATTTAGAAAAAGTCCTTCAAAATGATGTTGATATCGCAGCGCCACAGACCGGTCACTCACAAACTCCCCATATCGCATAAGGTTATACACTGCAGAGGAATAAATTATGGTTTGATTTCCAATGTGCAACGTTAAGAGCGGGTAAGGAATTGTGCCCTTTACATAATCTCCATCAAGATTTAAATAACCAACCCCCAACGGTCCCATGCGCATGCGCTTATTAAGACTCAAGCGAAACTTCTGGTAATCAAAATCACTGTCTATCACTCCGCTCATTCCCTTTACATATCGGAAGGTAATAACGGGCCAGCTTGTAGTACCCAAACTGATGCGATCGTTATCATCTTGCACAAACAATTCATCACGCGCGTAGCGTGATTCAAAAATCAATTCAGATGTTTCAAAGTTTTGGAGTATTTCACTCGTTGCAATGTTATCGGGTTCTGCATAATATCCAAAGTCGAACGCTGGAGAAAATGTAAAGTATCTGAATCCAACTCGCTGTGAAAAGCCTTTGAAAAATTCTCTTTTAAAGTCGACTCTACCCTCATTAAAATAATATCCACTTCTAAAAGTACCAAAGCGCTGGGAGGCCTGTAAAAGAAAGTTGTCTCCAATATTCTCATCCTCCAACCCTACTCTACCCAGATCACTGCGTGCTTTAAACGTTAATGTTGTCCATCGTTTTCGGGAAAGAATGTTTTGAACGTAACCGAGGTACTTTACCTTTTCATCCTTAAAACCATATCCTACCTGCCCCCCAATTACCCACTTATTACTGAACTTAATATTGGTTTTAAAGCCAGGTTGTATGCGAACACCTTCAATATTATTCACCGCTAATAAAGATACATATGGCCCAATATCAATTTTTCCCTGCGTGAGATAACCACCAATTGCGATCTTGATAATATCGGTATAGGTTCTGATTACCGGGATGGTTTGAAGCGTGTCAATCATTTTATAGACGTTCTTCTCTGTGGTGCTTAATGGTTCATGTCGTAAGGTGTCCCAATACGCTTCGCTTTCATTTAAGCGAGCATCTTCTGCCATGAGTATAGGTTGCTCGTAAAATTTAGTTTCGTATGGTTTGTTGATCAAAAATTTCTTATTCGATGTATAGAACTTCGCCAGCATACCGGCCTGTCCATTATTGACTTCGCTGATGTCAATCAACACGCGGTTCTTTGTTGATAACCAAGCTCCTCCATCTTCTGTTGGTTCAAGCTCTTGTTGTATCTTAATTTTTTCCACAAAGTTTAAATTGGCTTGCTTACCAATAGTAGCATCAATTTGCTTAAGAGCGTATCCTTCTTTTGTTATCCACATGGTGCCCGTAAAGGCAAGATCTTGCGGGCTTCGCGGATAAAAGTCGAGGCGATAACAATAATGCTCACCTACATATAGACTATCCATCAAATCATATTCATAATATAATCTTCCGCCATCGGCAATGGGAGAAATGAATTCTTTCGAAACAATATTCAACCAGTTTTGATAAAAGTTATACTCCTGAAAAGATGAACCAACCAATTGAGTGACCAATGTTCCGTCTTCAACACCTACACCCGTAATTTTAGATTGCAAAATATTTTCAAATTTTAAACTGGGGTTATCGCGGTAATAAATCTTAGAAACACTTTCTGTAATCAACAACGGCAGTATGGGTTTACCATCTTCCCCTGCAATGCGATCGATACTGTCGAGCACATTGGCGATTTTTTTCATAATCTTCTTTTCTCTGAACTTTTCAGAAATATTATCTACATCAATTTCAATTTTCGTGTAGGTATCATATTCGTATGCCGTGAGCTTTCGTTTATCGTTTTTATTTTTGTTTTTATTTACGCGTCTTAAAATTTCAAAGGCGGGGTTTTCGCCTGAGCGAATCACCACTTCTCCAAGTTGTTGGATGTCTTCCTCGATCTGAAAATCAATGGTTTGGACAACACCTTTTACAACACTCTTATGTTTTGATCTGTAACCAATGTAGGACGCAAAAAGTGAATCGGTTGGTGTTGATGTTTTAACTAAATAATTTCCATCAAAATCAGTTACTGTTCCGATGGATGTTCCTTTGAACACAACATTTACAAAGGGTATCGGATCACCTGAATTAGCATCCGTAACTTTTCCCTTTATAGTTGTTTCCTGAGCAAAAAGAAGAACGGAAGAAAACAGGAGGAGAGAAAGCGTGATAAAGCGCAGAATCATTTTCTCGGCAACAAATACAATCGGCACAAACAGAAATTTAAGTTTCAAAATTAAGCATTTAACCACTATAACCGTTAGATGGTTTCACTCTTTTAACTGTTCAGGTCTTCCTTTTGACCCAAAAACCGAGGAGATGTATTTAAAATGTATAAATCCAACACGGCTTTGCTTCGGGCAAAATATTCGCGGATGAGCACTTTCAAAGAAGATTCTAACCCTGGTTCATCGGCTACCATCGCTACGGCATCAATGCCATAATAATTTCCAATAAACAAAGCGCGGTAGCTATGAAAGGGTTGAGTAATAATGATGAGTTTATTCTGACCAAAAATTTCCTTGCTTCTCACAATTGAATCCAAGGTGCGCAGGCCGGCATAATCAAGCGTAATGGCTGTAGCCGGTACCCCTAATTTGATCAGCGCCTTTTGCATTTCTATTGGTTCATTATAATAAATAGACCGATTGTCGCCACTTAGAATGAAATTATCCACTTTACCCGAATTGTAAAGTGAGGCAGCCATTTCAATTCGTTTCTCAAAAAAAGGATTGGGTTTTCCGCTAATTAAACGATGGCTGGTGCCGAGCACTAATCCCACGCGATGATTGGGCAATGCCGTGCTGTCATAGAAAACATTTTCTTTTGTGCTTTGAACAACCCAAATATTGCTCAAAAAAAAGAAAGCAACGATTATTAATACTGTAAACAGAAGGATTTTCTTCAGCAGGCGCATCGAAAGTAAGATAAATTAAAGCCAACGTAAAACTACCGAATTGTGCGGACAAATTCGCGTTCGATCAAATCTGATCGCTTTACTATTTTTCGATACCACTCCAATCGTATTGTCTCTTTCTCGGCTTCATTCAACGTATAGTCGTTTGAGGATGCATGCAATCGGGTGATTAAACTGCTCAGGCATATTGAGACACTTGCTGATATATTTAAACTTTCAGTAAAGCCAAACATAGGAATTTTTATTTTCTGGTCGGCATGAAGTTGAGCCACCTCCGATACACCATGCAGTTCGTTACCAAAAACAAGGGCAATTTTACTTTCATCAACAGGTACATCGTGAATTGAAACGCCTATTTCAGCAGGATCGGCTACCAAAATTTTATAACCTTGTTCTTTTAGTCTGTTAAAGCATTCAATTGTTGTGTCACCTTGTTTGGATTGATGATGGATGATATTCGTCCATTTGTGTGCCCCTTTCAGAATCCTTCGATTCACGCTGTATTTACTTTTATCTTCTATTACATGAACATCTTGTAAGCCCATACATTCGCATGTGCGAATAACAGCACTTGAATTTTGTGATTGATAAATATTTTCAAGGACAACCGTAACGTGACGTGTTCGTGCGTTCAATACTTTCTCAGCGAATTCTTTTTTATGATCAGAAACAAAGCGTGATAAATGCTGTAATACCAACTGCTCCTGATTCGTCATAGATTATTGCTTTCTTTTAGTGCAAATTTAAAATGTATTCTTCCGAATCCACTCTTCAATTAAGGCAACTCCTTCTTTATGTACTTGTTCGCGACCAATTTCGGGCATAGCAATGGCCGGATCAAGGGCCTTCATCCGAAATACAAGAATAGAATGTTGAGGCTGACCGGGCACAATATCGAATTGCAAATCCCCTGCACCTCTACCTGCTGCAACTGGAGATTTGTTGATGCCTAAATGTGCCGGATCCTTTTCATGAATATCAAGGAAGAGTCCGGAAGTATTGGCCGGACCTAATTTTGAATGACAATGTCCGCAGTTTGAATCGAGGTAGGCACGTGCCCGATCGTTTACATTACCAGTGGCTGCATCATCCCAAACGGCCATCTTTGGAGAAGTGTGAATATCATTCAATGCCGTTAACATTCCTTTCTCTTTCCAATACGTCAATTGGTTTTGTTTGCCTGATGCAGACTGAAGGTCGCCATTCAATTGTCTTGCCGATGGACCTATTGGGACCATTATTTTATCTTTTATATGACAACCCTTGCATTGATTTTTGTTGGGAATAGCATATGGAGTTGTAATTCTTTTTCCGGCTTTGTCGATATAGGTAATTGTTTTTGTCTCGCCTGCCGGATCATAGAATGCTTCTGTCTGTTCATCATTCCATAAGTAAGGCCAGGCTTCCCAACCTCCCTCTGTGTTGACAAGCAATCGGGTTTCTAAAATTCTCCTACCCTTCTCTGGCTTGCGAAAATCATTCGGGTAATAAAAGTTTTTTATCAATACCGTTCCTATCGGGAAAGTGAAGACCGAGGAATCATTATAAACAGCTTGCATGCCTTCCGGCAATTTGATGAAACGAAGTTTCTCCGTGTAATTACTAAATAGCGGCGTATTCAAATTATACAGAACAACACCTTCTGCCGGTTCTAGTTTTGCAAGAACGCCATTAAAAAAACCGTAAGCGGATAGTGTATCCTTCCTCTCAACAGAACCATTCGAACGAAAGGAAAAGAATGAAACAATAAGTAAACCAATACAAAGAATAACAATACGTTTCTTCATAAGAAAGACCTTATTCACTCGCGCTTAACTCCACCGCCTTTATAGGTTGTTGCTCACAATCAAACGCCTTAAGATCGTTTGATCTGTTCTTAAATTTGTTACCGGCATCAATATTAATGAAAGATTGATTTTGATTATTTTTTATGCAGATGTTTCGATCCTTCATGTTGGGATTTTCAATACCATCAAACAAAATGTGCGGAACATTTTTGCCCATATGCAATTTAAACCGGAACATCTTCCCCATTCTCCCTTTGCTTGTTGTCTTTACATGTGGACGCTCATAATAATTGTTATGAATGAAAATATCAGAAGGATAAGGATGATATGAAGTATCATTAATTGGATTCTCAGTAATGAAATAGCTGGCGATAGCAGTACCTATTGAAATATTATTCACAATCTTGTTTTCAAATACCTCCACGTGACGCGTAGCAAGAATCATAACCCCTGTCCCTTGGGGAACCTTACCAACTGTATTTCCTTTTGGAGCAAAATTGATGTGGTTATTGTCGTGAATGTTATTTTTAAAAACGCGTACATAACCACCTTCTTTTTGAATAAGGTCAGGTAAGTCGAAAACCAAAATACCTCCAGTGTTATCATATGCTTCATTATCGTATACATCAGCATACCATGAATTTTCAATTTCAATTCCCGCTACATTGTTATATGCTTTTGAGTTACGAACGATAATATGTTTTGATTGTCCTACATATATACCAGCATCACTGGCTCCAACGGCCGAGCAACCATCAATCAATACATTTGTACATTGAACAGGATATAAACCATAACCCCCGTTATCTTTTTGTCCGCCATTGGTCCACTCTGCTTTAACATTCTTAAAGGTAATGCCTTCCACCAATTGTGTTTTTATTCCATCGCCTTTTGTGTCCTGAACCGTTAGATCTTGAACCGTGATATTAAAAGCGTTTGTGATTTTAATTCCCTCCGCTCCGGAAATCTGTCTCTTAAAATTCAGAATTGTTTTATTCTCACCTGCACCTTTGATGGTAACGTTTCGCTTTCCATCCAATGATAGGCTGGCATCAAATTGAAAAATACCTTCTGGCAATTCAACTGTAGAACCGTCAGTGGCTTCTATTAATTGAGTTTGAATTTTCTTTTGAATGTCTTTCTGCGCCCACAGTGTGAGAGTAGAAAAACAAATTAGTGTAATGCAAATTATTCTCATATGTTCAATCTGGTTCGAAGTCGTTTTTAACGTTGGTTAGTATGTAGTGCCGAGCATTTGCTGGCATGAATAACCACACAATATGATAGGGCTAAAATAAAACTTTTGGTTCTATCTTCAATTCACTATTCAATAATACATTTCCGGATTTGTAATCGGAAATTTTATCGTCTCACGTTGTCACAAATAACAGCAGTGGCAATGGCGGCATTTAATGATTCAGCCTTTCCGTAGCGTGGTATGGTGATTTTATCAGTAATGAATTTCTCTAAAGAGGGCGCTATACCTTTCGATTCATTTCCTATAACGATAAGGCCTCCGCTTTGAAAATCAACTTCGTGCACATTCTCGCCATCCAGATAAGCTCCAAAAATTTTACGATTCACTTTAGAAAGGTAGGTCTCTAAATCCGTGTAAAAAATTTCCGATCGGGTAAACGAACCCATTGTTGAAGTGATCACTTTCGAATTATAGAAGTCGGCTGTTTCGGTAGAAGCAATAATTTTATTAATACCAAACCAGTCAGCTGTGCGAACGATGGTTCCAAGATTGCCAGGATCGCGAATATCATCCAACACTAAAGCAAACTCATCTACCAAAATTTCAATTTTAGTATTTGGTTTTTGTCTCGCCACAGCCAACGAAGCATCATTCGTTTGAAATTCTCCCAATCCATCCAATTCTTTTGGTGAAACTTCAATAACCTCACATTTTAATGGATAGGTAATCGTTGATAGAAACTCGGTCGTTCCCAATAATGTCACTAGTTCGAAATCAGAAGCCAACAATTCGTGAACACTCTTTGCTCCTTCCACAAGAAAACATTGTTCCTGTTTGCGGTATTTCTTTATTTGCAGAGATTTAATAAACTTAATCTTGGCTTTCGATAGCATTTGCAGCGCTTGAGTACTCCGAAAAGTAAATATTTTCTTCCAACAATACTCTGTATAGGAGTAATGATGTCTGGTTGCTTGGGCACCAAGCACTTAAAAGGCGACCAGAAAATGTTGTTCAGGCAACGAGTTCAGGCTCCAAAAGCGATTAATACCGAAGAACTCAAAGACCTCTATATCCAGCGGGCCAACCGAAGATTTCTGGGGTTAACTATCTATCATCTTGTATTACTTTACTATTGGGGCGAGAAGAACTACAGCCAAGAAAAGTTTATCCGGAAAAAAGAAGCATCTGACAAAAAGTTTACCGATAAAATTGCTGCTACCAAATCCAAAAAGAAAATTGACAACCTTAACTTTCGAAAACAGAAAAAGGCCGACAAGTTTGCCAATCGAATTGAGAACGGAAATCTATTGATGCAATGGGGCGAACCCATATCGATTTACGACAGTGTGAACGTTCAGCTTACCGCAGACCGATTCAAACAATATCTATTTTCGAAAGGATACTTTAGAAACGAAGTTGACACACGAGTAAGGATAAATGGGAAGTACGCTACTATTATCTATTCCGTAAAACCCGGTCCTGGTTATACAATTGACTCTTTAATATATCAGATTCAGGATACAGCTGTAGCGCGCGTGATTCATGAAAATGATCAGGCCAATTTTATAAAGCGTGGCGCTCCCTACGATCAGGACAATTTAGTAAACGAACGTGAGCGAATTGATTTGCTTCTGAAAGATAATGGCTACTACGATTTCAGCAGGCAGTACATCGAGATTAATATGGATACCAGCATGATGAAGAATCATCGCATTGCCCTGAAGATTACGATAAAAGATCCGGCAAAACGCGGGTACCACAAAAAATTTACGATTGACGATATTACATTTACTACTGACGCAGGAACTCTTTCTACCGGAACGGAGAGACAAAAAAGAAACTATCGCGACATTCAATACCAATATTACAAAGACAATTACAATCTGCGTATTTTAAGTCAGCGCGTATTTTTAAAGAAAGGAGATTTGTACAGTCGCACAAATACCTTCAACACGCAGCGTCAACTTGGCAATGTAGATGCCTTTAAATTTGTAAACATCAATTACGATACATCAAATGGAAAGTTCATTGCCAATATTTTCACAAGTGCGTTAGATCTTTACGAATGGACAAACGAAGCCGGTGTGAATGTTACGCAGGGATACCCCGGTCCGTTCTACAACCTTACCTTCCGAAAACGAAATCTCTTTCGTGGAATGGAGATGCTTGATATTAGCGGCCGTTTCGGTTTTGAAGGTGTGGCTCCAGTAAGCAGTGACGATGATATTTACAAAAGCACTACTGCCGGAGTAAATGCTACGATTACCTTTCCACAGTTTATCTGGTTTTTAAAAGAAAGCAGGCGATTTAAAATAGCCCGGTACAATCCGAAAACAAAATTTACGGGTGGATATTCTTATACCAGCCGACCCGAATACATTCGAACCAACGTAACCGTTGCAACAACCTATACCTGGTCGAACCAACGCAAGCAACAATACTTTTTCACGCCTGTCAGTTTAAGTATTATCAATTCAAAGCTCGATCCTACTTTCGAAGAAGAACTAAAGGTGCAAGACAGTCTTGGTAATTATAGTTTGGTAAACAGTTTCAATCCATCATTTGTAAGCAGTATGATTTTTGGATCGACCTGGAATTTTAACAACTATGGCAACAAAGAAAAAACATCCAGCTATCTGCGTGCTCAACTTGAAAGTGGTGGAACGATTTGGAATTTTATCGACCCGTCCTTCATTAAGGAAAAATATGGATTGCAGTATTTTAAATATTTACGACTAAACCTTGACTATAGAAGAAACCATGTAATTGATAAAATTACTTCCATTGCATATCGCGTTGATGGAGGAATAGCATATTCATATGCTAAAGATAAAAGTCTGCCGTATGAAAAATTCTTCTTCAGTGGAGGAAGTAACAGCATCCGCGCATGGCGCCCCCGAAGATTAGGGCAGGGTTCTTATAAACCACAAACCACCGAAGCCGTAGGGAAAGATCCTGTAAAGGATGGTTATTTCGATTACAGCTATGAACAGCCCTCTGAAATATTATTGGAGGCTAGTGTAGAGTTTAGAAGAAAGATTTTTGGTTTTGTAGATGGTGCGGTATTTATTGATGCCGGCAACGTGTGGACATTCCAACCGCGAAAAAAAGTAGTTAATGGTGTTGAAGTGCCTAATGGAAATTCACAATTTAAGATCAAAGAGTTCTACAAAGAAATTGCGGTGGGCACTGGCTTCGGACTTCGGTTCGATTTTTCGTTTCTTATCCTCCGTCTGGATGTAGGTCTGAAAATGTATGACCCGGCACGTGAGAAAGGTGAACGATTTGTTTTACGCGATGCACGTTTCTGGAATCCATACGCAACAAAAACAGTAGATCCTTCGGATAATAATAAGATCACCTATAGTAATTATAGAGAGCCTGTTATTTATAATGTGGGGATCGGGTATCCGTTCTAGTTCAAATGTTCTAAGTTCCAGGTTCCAAGTTCCCGATTAATCTGAACTTGGAACCTGGAACATTAGTAACACAACAAACTCTCTAACGCCTCCCTAACTTTATTCGCATTTGGCAACATCATCTTTTCAAGATCGACATTTAGCGGAACAGCCGGAAGGTTAGCAGCACCAAGCATCCATACTGGAGCATCGAGTTCTTTAAAACACTCTTTTGAAATTCTTCCTGCCAACGATTCAGCAAAAGAATTTAGCAAAGGTTCTTCAGTCAAGATAAATACACGATTGTGTTTTCGGACAGAACGTACAATACTATTCCAATCAATTGGGTTGAGTGTACGCAAATCCATAATCTCGACACGACCTGCAAATGAAAGCGATGCTTCTTTTGCCCAATACACACCCATGCCATAAGTAATCACCACGCATGATTCGCCTGTAGCAATCTTTTCTTCAGATGCCTGTTGAACAATAGATGCTTCACCTAATGGGATGATATAGTCTTCATCAGGCTCGATTGTTTTCGCATCGCTTGTTCCAGGCACTTTAGACCAGTACAATCCTTTATGCTCTAACATCACCACAGGATTCGAATCATAGAAAGAAGCCTTCATTAATCCTTTCATGTCAGCAGCATTAGAAGGGTACACCACTTTAATGCCACGAATATTTAATAAGGTTGATTCAATGCTGCCTGAATGATAGGGGCCACCACCACCATAGGCACCAATGGGTACTCGTATTAATGATTGAATTGGAAATTTTCCTTTCGATAAATAGCAGCTCTTCGAAAGCTCTTCCACCAATTGATTGATGCCCGGCCAAATGTAATCCGCAAATTGAATTTCAACAATGGGTTTTGCTCCTACTGCCGACATGCCCGCAGTAGACCCGATAATGTAAGCTTCCTGAATCGGTGTGTTGAACACGCGATCATCACCATACTTTTGTGCAAGTGTAGCCGCTTCACGAAACACGCCACCCAATCGCCTGCCTACATCTTGCCCATAGAACAAGGCCTCTGGATGTTTCTTTAAAATTTCATCAACAGCATGAAGTGCAGCATCTACCATCGTTACTTTCTCTCCACCTTTCGGTGAACGATTTCCCTTCTCGTCTACAATGGAGGTTGATGCAAATTCATGTGTATTAAAATCGTTGGGATCGGGATCGGTAGAAGCAATTGCTTTTTGATAATCATCAGCAACACGATCGAATGCTTGCTGTTTCAACTGTGCTAATGTTTCTTCTGTCTCACCTTTCTCCAGCAAATAGGTATGTAGTTTTTCGAGCGGATCGGATTTTTGGTGCTCTTCCAGATCTTCGCGGTACCATTCTTTTCGCACACCAGAAGTATGATGACCTAAGAGTGGGCACATCGCATGAATGAGTATAGGTGAACGTTTCTTGCGAACGTAGTCGATGGCTTTTCTTAATCCCAAAAATGAATCTTCAAAATCAGAACCATCAACCGCCATGCGCTCCATACCCTTGAAGCCAGCCGCATATTCATAAGCATCCATGGTGCGCATTTCTTTTCCGGTAGCTGAAATTCCCCATTCATTATCCTGAACCAAATAAATGATTGGTAATTTTTTCAACACCGCCATTTGAAAAGCTTCTGCTACCTCTCCTTCTGTTACAGATCCATCACCCAACGAACATAAAACAATGGGCTTATCATCAGTCGATAACAAACCTTGCGATTCGAGGTAAGCAATTCCATGTGCCATACCGGTAGCCGGAATAGCTTGCATACCCGTGGCAGAACTTTGATGAGGAATAATTGGAAACCCTTCCCGTCTCAAAGACGGATGAGCATAATACGTTCGTCCACCTGAAAAGGGATCATCACGCTTGGCCATCAATTGAAGCATGAGTTCATACGGTTCAATACCGATGCCGAGCAACATCGATTCATCACGATAATATGGTGAAGCAAAATCAAAAGATTGTAATTGTAAACCCGTTGCGAGTTGAATCGCCTCATGCCCACGAGAAGTACTGTGTACATATTTGCTGCACACATCTCTGTTTTCATCGTAAGTTTCAGCCATTCGCTTGGCTGTATGCATCAGTTCGTATGCTTTTAAAAGAGTGCCTCTATCAATAGGTGATTTAATAATGCGCGATTTTGCTTTCGATTCGGAAGTTTCCATCTCACCCGGTTTTTTTTAACAGCTAAAGATACGCAAAACGACAATCTCAATCGATTGAGAAGTGCAACAAGTGATGAGCGGTAATACAACCCGCTATGTTGCTGAGTATTTTCGTTGATACCTAAACCATCATCAATGCGTCTTTTTATCATCTTCCTTTTCGTGTCATCGGTATGCTCTGCTCAATCCGATTATTATTATCCGGCAGCTAAAATTTTTAATACTTCAATTCCTACTCCCGAAAAATTTTTAGGGTATCCCATCGGTTCACATCATACCCGGCACGATAAGGTAATCGAATATTTTAAAGAACTCGATCGCCTCTCCGACCGCATATTGGTAGAAGAAATTGGTTATACCTATGAACATCGCTTACAGATAACAGCGAAGGTTACATCACCCGAGAATCACAATCGACTGGAGGACATACGTCAAAAGAATCTGGCGCGCGCTTTTGCAGATGGTGATACCAGCACACCTCTTGTTATTCAACTTGGATATAATGTACATGGCAACGAACCTTCCAGTACGGAAGCAGCTCTGTTAACGGCATATTACCTGGTGGCCAGTGAAGATGACGAGACAAAAAAATGGCTGAACGAAATGGTGATTCTAATCGACCCGGTCTACAATCCGGACGGGCGCGATCGTCATACACATTGGGCAAATATGCACAAAGCTTCGCCCGTGGTAGTCGATGATCCGAATGATCGTGAACACAATGAAGTATGGCCTGGAGGACGTACCAATCATTATTGGTTTGATCTTAACCGCGATTGGTTTTTGGGTATCCATCCTGAAAGCAGAAACAGACTTGCCTTCTTTCACAAATGGAGACCTTATGTTATGACGGATCATCATGAAATGGGAACGAACTCTACCTTCTATTTCGATCCGGGAAAAAGCAGCAGCAACAACCCGATTGTACCTAATTATTTATACGATGTGCTCTATCCAAAATTTGGAGAATACTTTTCGAAAGCAATGAATAACATTGGGTCCTTATATTTCACAAAAGAAGCCTTTGATAAACTCTATCCGGGTTATGGTTCCAGTTATGTGAATTTTTATGGAGGAGCAGGTTTTCTTTTTGAACAAGCCAGTTCAAGAGGTCATGCACAAACAACCACCACTATTCCAATCACGTTTGGATTTACGATTCGAAATCAGTTTACAGCTTCGCTGGCGACCGTTCGGGCCTCTTTAGGTGAGCGAGATATGTTGCTTAAACTCCGGAGAGATTTTTACAAAAGCATGACAGCACAAGCCAAAGCCAATCCGGTAAAAGCGTATGTATTTGGTGATTCACGCGATGTAAACCGCACGTTGGAATTTGTAAACTTCGCACTGCTACACGAGATCGAAGTCTATGAAGTGGCAGGTAATGTAAGTCTGGGAGCAAATAAATTTGAAAAGGGTAAAGCCTTTATCGTTCCTACCGAACAGCCAAACTACCTGATGGTGCGTTCGCTTTTTGAAAAACAAATTACCTATACCGACAGTTTATTTTATGATGCATCCACCTGGTCTGTCATCCTCGGTTTTAATCTCCCGTATGAAGAAAGTAAAACACCCATTACAAAAGGTGAAAGAGTGAAAGGTGCGGTTTCATACACTCCAAAAGCCCTGACTAAAAGTGACTATGCCTACACCATCGATCTTGGAGATTATAATGCACATAAAGCATTGTGGATGCTTCAGGAAAAAAGTGTTTTTGTAAAGACAGCCTTCAAACCATTTTCAGCAGCTGTTGACGGACTCGTACGAAATTTCAGTTATGGAACATTGCTCATATCGGTTCAAAATCAAAAGCTATCGTCTGATGAAATTTTCTCTGTATTAAAAGAAGTAGTACAAGCTTGTAAAATTGATGTGCACGCACTGAACACAGGCTACAATAGTGGCGGTGTTGATTTGGGTTCTGGTAACTTTCAAACAACCCAAAAACCAAAAGCGATTATGGTAATCGGTCAGGGAGTTTCGGGCTATGAAGCTGGAGAAATCTGGCACCTGCTCGATCAACGAATAAACATGCCGATTACCAAAGTTGACATCAATACTCTTGGACGTACTGATCTAAACGAGTATAACACCCTTGTGATGGTTAGTGGTATGTACAACTTCGATAAAACAAACACGGATAAAATTAAAAACTGGATACAAGCAGGGGGCACACTGATTACCTTTAAAACGGCAACCGAGTGGGCCATCAAACAAAATCTGATTAAGGAAAAACTAATCAATCAAGACACTACTAAAACCGCCAGGCGCTTCGATTTTGTTAATGCCCAGGATTTAGAAGGTGCACGACAACTCGGTGGGTCAATTTTTCAAGTTGATCTGGACATTACACACCCCATTGGTTTTGGCTTTAGCAATCGCAAAGTTTCAATATATAGAAATGGGCGAACCTATTTGCAACCCAGTAAAAATCCTTACTCCACTGTGGCCCAGTACACTTCCAAACCTTTAATAGGAGGCTACCTACACAAATCACAATTACCAAAAATTGCCAACTCGGCTGCTATCGTGGTGAGTTCATTGGGTTCAGGCAAGGTTATTCTATTTACCGACAATCCAAATTTCAGAGCATATTGGTACGGTACAAACAAGCTATTCTTAAATGCATTATTTTTCGGAACAATTATGAACATTCCTTCAGCAGAAGGAAGCAGCGAATTAAACGAAGAAGATTAATGCCAACAAAGGAATCGATACGCGAATGGTTTACCTACCTTCAAAAGGATATCTGCAATCAACTCGAAGAAACGGATGGCCAGGGGAAATTCATTCGGGATGAATGGGATCGTCCCGGAGGAGGAGGTGGTGTGGCAAGTGTATTGACTGGAGGAAACATCATTGAGAAAGGTGGTGTGAACTTTTCTGCCGTCTGGGGAAAAGCGCCTGAACCCGTTCTCAAGTCGCTAAACCTGAATGCAAACGAGCAGATTGATTTTTTTGCTACCGGTATTTCCATTGTCATCCATCCATTAAATCCGATGGTTCCGATCATACATATGAACACCCGATACTTCGAGATGAGCAATGGCATGTGGTGGTTTGGTGGTGGCATAGACCTTACGCCACATTATGTAAATGAAGACGATGCACATTATTTTCATCAGCAATTAAAATCGGTTTGTGATAAACATCATCCCGCCTACTATCCTGATTTTAAAAAATGGGCCGATGATTACTTTTTCATCAAGCACCGAAATGAAACACGAGGTATTGGTGGAATTTTTTTCGATTACCTCAAAGCCGACAACGGTTTTACAAAAGAATCGCGATTTGAATTTGTGAAAGATGTAGGTGCTTCATTTGCACCACTGTATTCTCACTTCATGAAAAAGAATAATACCCTTGCATTTTCAGAGAATGAAAAACAATGGCAATATTTGCGTAGAGGCAGGTATGTTGAATTTAACCTGGTGTGGGACCGTGGCACAAAATTCGGATTGGATACCGATGGACGAACGGAGTCCATTTTAATGAGCCTTCCTCCCCAAGCCAACTGGGAATACAATCAAAAGCCAAAGCCCGAATCGAACGAAGCGAAGACGTTATCACTCCTGAAAAAAAATATTAATTGGGTTTAAACCTTACATATACTGACATAATAATGATTCACTTGTGATTTTTTACTATGTTTCGTTGTGTTGATAAAAATCTGGCGCGCCATAAGCTTTATCGGGGCCCACCCGAACAGTGACCGAAAAGAAATTCGTCACATCGCAATCTGTAACCGAATTAGTCTCATTCTTTCAGGTTTTACCTTTCTACTTTTTATTGTTGCTCTCTTCTATTTTGGGTGGATTGTTACCGTTAAAATGGCGTTGGGTGCTACCTTCTTTTTCTTTATACCCATTATTCTTAATTACTACAGGTATATAAGCACCAGTCGAATATTACTGTTGATGTCACTGAACTTGATTTCTCTTATTGCTTCTGTTGCTGATAAGTTTGACGTGCCCGGCATGTTAGAAGAATTTCAATACTTTCAGTTTCGGTTGCTGATATTGGCAGGCAGTTTATTTCCATTTATACTTTTTAAGCTGGAAGAAAAAAAACGCCTGATCTCCGGACTACTTATTAGTTTTCTTTGTCTGGTATTGTATGATCCCATTCATCACCTGTTCGGTGTGGGTTACTATGATGTAGGTTTCTCTGCACCTAACTATTATTTTACCAACTACATGGTAGGTGCTACCTTTTTAATTATTACCGGAAGTAGCTTTTTTTTAAAATATAGTTTTGAAACGTACGAGCGACAAAATGAAATTTTGATTGAAAACCTCAGCCATGCCAAAGCCCTCATTCAACAGCAGCAAGAACAATTAGCAACCGAAAACATTTCACTAAACCGTGAAGTAGTTGAGAAAAATGCACAACTATCTCAAACCAATGAAGAATTAATCAAGCACAATAACGACCTGTTACAATTCTCGTATACCGTTTCGCACAACCTGCGTGGACCTGTGGCGAGTTTGATTGGACTTGTTAACTTATTCGACAGAAAAGAACTGAAAAAAGATCATCAAATTATTTTACAACATCTGGAGATAAGTTCTGACCGGTTGGATACCACCATAAAAGATCTGGGAAGTATTATTGACATGCGCAACTCCGTTTCCAAAACAAAGCAGTTTGTAAAATGGAGTGATGAACTCGAACACATAACCATATTGCTAAAAAAGGAAATTGAAGACCAGCAGGTTGAAATCGAATCTGATTTTAGCAAAGCACCTGTAGCGTATTCCATTAAGCCGATGGTGACCAGTATTTTGTATAACCTGATCAGTAACGCAATCAAATATCATTCACCCAAGCGAAAACCAAGAATTACTATTCGCACAACACAAGAGAATGATCTTGTTCGATTAGACATAACCGATAATGGAATGGGTATCGATCTTGATAAATTCAAGGATAAAGTTTTCGGATTGTATAAACGCTTCCATACCCACACAGAGGGAAAAGGGCTAGGACTATTTCTGGTTAAACTTCAGGCAGAAACCCTTGGCGGACGAGCCGAAGTAGACAGTAAATTGGATTCAGGAACAACATTTTCAATTTTTATTTCCTCTTCTAATCAAGACGACTAATCTTGTCTCAACTGCCATCTGCAATTTATTTCTTCTTCGCACTCAATGCAGCCTGCAACTTCACAACTTGAATTGCCAATTGATCGGCAACTGATGAATCTGCGATTGTCTCCGGAAACTGGTTTGAGAAAAAAGCTTTCGCAACCCAAATCTCCAATACATCATCTGCGTTGATCGAATACGGTTCATAAAGACGATTATCGGAAACCAACAATACTTTACTTTCATCATCAGCAAAATTAAAAATTCGTTTGAACACAATACCATCCTGCTTGGTTACTAAGATGTAAAGCTTTCCATTTTTAACCGATGAAATTGCTTCGAGATATTCGCCAAAAATAATACTGCCGGGTTGAATTGGTAACATCGAATCTCCTTGAATCTCAAATGCACGATAGGTTCTATTCTTTGGTAACACCGGCATGCTGATCTTCGGAAGATCTTTCACAAACTCCACATCCTGATATCCGGATAGATAACCCGCTGATGCTTTTTGTGTAACTAACTCTACGTTCTCTTTATTATTACTATCAACGGTAATGGCCAGCACTTCTTTTCCACGCGAAGACGAAGTTCCTTTTCTATCCTTCTCTGACATGCGACTTAAATCATGGCTCACCAACATATCGAGGTTTACCTTAAAAATCTTCGCGATGTCAAGTAACGAAACTAAGGGTGGAGTAGAACGCTCCTCTTCGTATGCACCAATTGCTGCTTGCTTCAACCCCAGTTTCTCGGCCAACTGTTTTTGAGTAAGGCCAAGTTCTGTGCGAAGAAATTTTAAGTTTTTATTTATCAGTGCCATAGGTAAGTTCGAGGTTCAAAGTTGTGTACACATTTTAAATCTTGTACCTGTTCCTTAAATCTAAAATCAATCATCGCAAATCACTCATCACAAATCAACCTCATGATTTGAAAAGTCCAAAGTTTCGGGTTAAAAGTCGACAGCCAGCAAGTTATTTTCAACAAACATAAATACTTACACACATAAACACTAAAACCCTTTCTAAGCCAACACGGTACTTCAACACTTTCCGCAGATGTTCCCACAGGTTAAAACCTGCAGGACGCATCACGAAAGTAATCGCCAACTACAGACGATCTATATAAGAATTCGAAGTAGACCAGAACAAATCCCGGTCTTCCTTCAAATTCTACTGCTATGGCAGACAGTGAGACAAAACTAAAATAATTAGTTTAAAATAAAAACTATTAACTAATTATTTTAGTTAATTAGCGTCATGGAACGGAACATCATACACTTGGACCTGGATGCTTTCTTCGTAGCGGTAGAGTGTAGAAAAGACTCAAGACTCAAGAAACGACCCTTAATAGTAGGCGGAAGCAGTCGCAGAGGTGTGGTGGCCGCTTGTAGTTATGAGGCCCGCAGATTTGGCGTTCATTCCGCAATGCCTATGTATTTGGCCCTTCAACTTTGTCCGGATGCTAAAGTGATTTCAGGAGACATGGAAGCGTACAGCAAAGCTTCGCATGAGATTACCGAGATGATAGCAGAAGCAGCACCCTCTTTTGAAAAAGCATCGATCGATGAATTCTATATTGATGCCAGTGGCATGGACAAATACTTTGGCGCATTTCAATGGGCAACAGAACTACGTGAGAAGATCATTAAAGAAAGTAAGCTGACAATCTCGCTGGGGATGTCGGTTAATAAACTGATATCGAAAGTAGCAACGGGTGAATTTAAGCCGAACGCGAACAAACATATTTTAGCCGGAGATGAAAAAGATTTTCTCGCTCCCCTATCGGTTGATAAAATTCCGATGATTGGAAAACAAACTTCTTCTTTCTTACATGATATGGGTGTTCGCACAGTCGCTACTCTTCGCGACATGCCCCTGAATTTTTTGGTAAGCGCTTTCGGAAAAAATGGTATCAGCTTATGGAACAAAGCCCAGGGAATTGATGACACTCCTGTGCTTCCCTATGCTGAACAGAAATCAATCTCTACTGAATGTACATTCGAACAAGACACCATTGACGTGAAGCGATTGAAATCCATTCTCATCGCCATGGTAGAGAAGGTCGCGTTTCAATTGCGCGATCAAAAGAAATTAACATCGTGTATCACGGTGAAAATCCGCTACTCCAACTTCGACACCGAAACCAAACAAATTCATGTTCCCTATACTTCATCTGATCATGTATTGCTGCGAATTGTGACCCAACTCTTCGACAAGCTCTATAATAGAAGAATGCTAATTCGATTGGTAGGCGTTCGCCTCAGCAGTCTTGTGCATGGCAATCATCAAATCAGTTTGTTTGATGATACGGCCGAAACCATTAATCTCTACGAAGCCATCGATCGAATTAAACATAGACATGGGGTAGAGAAAGTAATTCGCGCCACCACATTAAATGTAAATAAGCGTGTGAGAATGGAGATGAATATGTTTAAAGGAAATGTCTAATCAACCATGAGAACAAAAAAAAAAAATATGAAACCAACACCAGTAAAAGTTGCCAGCCCAGTACAAGAATTATTTTTCATGATCGCGCCACCGCCACACATCAAGAGCGATGTATCAGTATTAAAAGATGACGTGCATTATTTGATTGGTCACGAATTTGAAGACCGGTATTCCAAAGCACACATCTCGCTTTTTAAATATAACGATGAACATATCGAAGACATGCTTCATCATGTTCAATCAAAAGCAGATCACTTCAGTGCATTTAATGTATTCGTAAAAGATGTTAATGTATTTCATCACGGATCAAAACGCACCCTTTACCTTGACATTGTAAACAAATATCCGGTACGCGACATCTTTGAAAAGCTGGTGAAGACAGACTCCAACTTCGTACCTCATATTACCATCAGTCGGAATCTTTCAACTGAAGACTTTTTAAAAACCTGGCCGTATTTAAAAGACCTACCTTACAGCCAACATTTTCTATGCGATCGGATTACTGTGCTGGCCCGTAACGAAAACCGGTGGATGCATTATACCGACATTCTGTTTGGTAAGTAAAAAACAATAAACTAAGTTGAATATGATTTTAACGTTACAGGTTACTATGACACCGCTCGAAATCCTTCGTGATCAATTTGGGTATGCTTCTTTCCGGTTGGAGCAAGAAGCGATTATTGATGCTGTTCTTCAAAAGAAGGACACTTTTGTACTAATGCCCACCGGTGGTGGAAAATCATTGTGCTACCAAATACCAGCCTTGATTTTTGATGGACTAACTGTGGTGATCTCCCCGCTCATTGCGTTAATGAAAGATCAGGTAGATGCCCTGCGGGTGAATGGAATTGAGGCTGCGTATTTAAACTCAACACAAAGCCATCACGAGCAGGGAGAGATTTTGGAAAAAGTACGATCCAAAAAATTAAAACTACTTTACCTCGCACCCGAAAGTAATTTCTTTAAACAACTATCTTCTTTCAATGTAAGCCTGATTGCCATTGATGAAGCACATTGCATTTCACATTGGGGTCACGACTTCCGTCCGGAATACCTTGTATTGTCGCAGTTAAAGCGATCGATGCCGCACGTGCCTGTCATTGCGTTAACGGCCACTGCTGATCGACTGACACAAAAAGATATTCTCGAAAAATTAGAACTCAACAACCCCATCACATTTCTATCGAGTTTTAATCGCCCCAATATATGTTATACGGTAGAACCCAAACGAAACAGTTTTGAAAAACTGCTTACGTTTTTAGAAAGTCGGAAAGATGAATCGGGTATCATCTATTGTTTGTCGCGCACATCAACAGAAAGGATTGCCAACGATTTGAAGGAAGAAGGTTTTGATGCACTGCCCTATCATGCAGGATTAACCAAAGAAATTCGGGCCAAGCATCAGGAAATGTTTTTGCGTGATGAAACAAAAATTATGGTAGCTACCATTGCCTTTGGTATGGGCATTGACAAATCGAATGTGCGCTATGTAGTGCACATGGATTTGCCTAAGAATATAGAAAGCTACTATCAGGAAACGGGCCGTGCTGGTCGTGATGGGTTGGAGAGCGAAGCTTTATTGTTCTACTCGTATGCCGATGTAAGTAAGATGAAAAAGTTTGTCACGATTGACGACAATCCAGAGCAGACCAGAATCTATTTACGAAAGTTAGATCAGATGGCTACCTATGGCGATCTGTCAACCTGTCGTAGAAAATATCTGTTAAATTATTTTGATGAGACTACCACAGATTATTGTGGTCATTGCGATGTGTGTCTCACACGTATTGAACTTGTTGATGGAACGGTTGCCGCGCAAAAAGCTCTCTCTGCTGTAGCACGAGTGAATGAACGTTTTGGTGCAGGATATATCATCGATCTTTTGAGAGGATCAAACTCAGCAAAAATTCAGGAAGAACATAAACAACTAAAAACATTCGGCATTGGTGCTGACATCAGTAAAGAAGAATGGACCACCATCATCCGCGAACTTCTCACTCAAGATTACCTCTCCAAGTCAGAAGGTATGTATCCCGTTCTGCAGCTTACCTCAAAAAGTGAAGCAGTGCTAAAAGGTAAAGAGAAAGTGATGCTTGCCAAGCCAAAAGAAAGAGTTCTGGTAGCCATACCAAAAGCAGATTACGAAATAGAACTCTTTAAGCAACTGAAGGAGAAAAGACTGCTTATCGCAACGGAAGAAAATGTGCCAGCTTACATCGTACTTTCCGATGCTACACTGATGGAATTGGCAACCTATCTTCCTCACAATAAAGAAGAGTTCAAAAAAATATCGGGCTTTGGTGAAGTGAAGATTGAGAAGTATGGTAAACTATTCTGGGATATTGTAGCTGATTATTGCAAAGCAAATAATTTACAATCGCGCATCAATCTCAAAAGTCCAAAGCGTATCCGCAAAGAAAGACCCGAGCGTGAAACTGACACCAAGCAGCAAAGTTTCGAAATGTTCAAGCTGGGAAATTCAATTGAAAAGATTGCTGAACAACGTGAACTTAGTCCGGTGACAATCGAAGGACACCTTGCATTTTACATTCAACAAGGTGCGCTTGAAATTGAACAGATGATGGATTCCTCAAAAATTCCAACCATTCAAAAAACCATCGAACAAATTGGAGGAAAAGCATTATCGCCTATAAAAGAAAAGTTGGGTGATGCTTACAGCTTTGGCGAGATACGGATGGTGATGGCGTATTTGGAACGAGTGAAGAAATGAAGTTTCTGTCTGGTACATGCTGAGCATGAAATATAAATAGCAGTACTCGATCGGAGTATTGCACAACACATATCGAGTACGAGTGCGCGGATAGAACAAGCATGCTTTAAAATCAGCGCGTAGGTCGCGCTTAGAAAGTTCAGCAGTGGCTCCAGCGAAGCGCAGGAGCCACTGCTGAACTGATCTCGTTTCAACTCTCAACCCCGCTCGTAGCGGGGTTGAGAGTTGATACCTTAAACGCGCGCCTGCCAGCTTTCTATGAAATACGATTATCGTTTCGCGCGTCTCCGATGAACGTAGATCGAAGTAAGCTCTCGATCGGAGTATCGCCAGAAAATAACGAGTGCGTAGATACATCATAAGTGCTTTGAAAGCAATTTGTAGGCCGCGCTGAAAAAAATCCTCCGGCCTCTGGCCGGAGGATTTAATCTCGTTTCAACGTATCGATCACTCTCGACTTCAATACATCGGACTTATTTTTAAATTCAAGCATGTACCTCAACTGTCACACCGGCTTTAGTTTTAAATATGGAACACTACCCATCAAAACGCTTTTTGAAGAAGCGAAGCGATGTGGTGTGCATAAACTTATACTGACAGAAATAAACAACACTGCATCTTATTTAGAAATGCTAAGAATTTGTGATGAGAACAGACCTTGTGAAAATGGTCTGACCGAATTCGGCAAGGAAGCCTATGCACTCGACATCGCAGTAGGCATCGAATTTCGAAAACCACATAAAGGAGAGGCCGATGATAATGAACTACTTTACATTGCTATCGCGAAAAACAACATAGGGTTCGAGCAACTCAATCGGTTCTTATCCTATCATAATCGGGAATCAGAACCACTCTCCAAACGTGCACCTGAACTTGAAGATGTTTTTGTCATTTATCCTTTTGGGAAGATGCAAATCGATTTGCTCAGATCGTTTGAATACATTGGCATAGGCAAGCAAAATCTTCATCACCTTTCAATTCATCCTGAAAAGGAAGAGTATCTGCAAAAATCAGTTATCCTTCAACCCGTAACGTTTCTTCCTCCTGAAAAAAAAGAAAACAAGTTAATTTACAGAGATCATAACGCACATCGATTGTTACGCTGCATTGCCAACAACACCTTGTTGAGTAAACTCCCGGAACATCAGCAAGCACACAAGGATGAATTCATGATGCCTGGAGATGAACTTTATAAATACTTTGAACTCTATACTGAATTAATATCCAACACAAAAAAACTGATTGATCAATGCTCCATTATCTGCAAACAGAGAGAAGATAAAACAAAAAAGTCTTTCAGTGGAAGTATGGAGGAAGACATTACTTACCTCAGAGAGGAGACAATGAAAGGCCTTGAAAAAATAGAAAGAAAAACGAAGGAAGATGAAATAATATGGAATGATAGGGTTGAAAAAGAATTAAGAATCATTGAAATGAAAGGGTTTATATCCTACTACCTCATTACCTATGACCTCATCAAGTACGCTAAATCAAAAGGCTATGAGTTTGTAGGGCGCGGAAGTGGTGCGAACAGTACTGTTGCTTACTGCTTGGGTATTACCAATGTCGATCCCATCGAACTCGATTTATACTTCGAACGCTTCCTCAACGAAGAGCGCACCTCTCCTCCTGATTTTGATATTGACTTTTCGTGGGACAACCGTGATGCCATTTATGCTTATCTATTTGAAAAACATGGCGCTGAACGTGTGTGCCTACTGGGCACACATGTTACCTACCAGGGCAAATCGATTATACGTGAACTTGGAAAAGTTTTCGGTTTGCCGAAAGAAGAAATTGACGAACTGGTTGAGAATCGAAAGATCAATATTGAACGCGATCACATCGGTAGGATGATTCATGCTTACGCAGCCTACATTGTATCAAAAGAATTACCCGCCAATATTTCCATTCATGCCGGGGGTGTGCTCATCACTGAAAAAAGTATTTACGCTTATACGGCAACTGATCTTCCACCAAAGGGATTACCCGTTTCACATTTTGAAATGCACGCTGCTGAAGATTTCGGTATTTATAAATTCGATATCCTTAGTCAACGTGGACTGGGTCATATCAAAGAAACTGTTAAACATGTAAAGCGAAATAAAGGAATCGATGTTGATGTAAATCGTTTCCAGGATTTCAAGAAAGATGAAAAAATAAAAGACCTCATGCGCCACAGCAAAGCAATGGGGTGCTTCTATGTAGAATCGCCTGCCATGCGTATGCTTTTGGGGAAATTACGTTGTGACGATTATCTCACATTAGTAGCAGCAAGTTCCATCATTCGTCCAGGTGTGGCGAGTTCTGGAATGATGAAGACGTACATTGAACGTTTTCATGCTGTAAAAAATGGAGGTACATATGAAGCTATACATCCGCTGATGGATAAGCTGATGAAAGAAACATACGGTGTGATGGTATATCAGGAGGATGTTATTCGTGTGGCGCATGAATTTGCCGGGCTTACCTTAACCGAAGCCGATGTCTTACGCAGAGGAATGTCGGGTAAGTATCGATCGCGTGCTGAGTTTGATCGTGTACGCGAGCGATTCTTCGAAGGCTGTCGCGAACGAAAGTATTCCCAGCTTATCAACGAACGTGTATGGTTTGAAATCGAAAGTTTTTCGGGTTATTCATTTGCCAAAGGACATTCAGCCAGTTACGCGGTTGAGAGTTATCAGAGTCTGTTTTTGAAAGCACATTATCCATTAGAGTTCATGGTGGGTGTGATTAATAACTTTGGCGGATTTTACAGAACGGAATTCTATTTTCACGAAGCGCGAATGAACGGTGCATCCATTGAACCACCCTGCATTAATCACAGCGAATACCTTACAACGATTTATGGTGATCGTATCTACATTGGCTTTATCCACCTAAAGAGTTTAGAAACCAAAGTGGCAAAACAAATTGCGATCGAGCGCACTCAAAACGGAGACTTCAAAAGTCTCGATAATTTTTTACGAAGAGTAACACTGGGCCTGGAACAAGTGCGCATTCTCATTCGCATGGGATCATTTCGCTTTACAGGGAAAAGTAAACAACGACTGCTCTGGGAAGCGATGTTATTTTTAAGCGATACCAAATCGCGCAACAAAACGACTGCCCAGCTTTTCGATACAGAATCAAAAGAATTTCCATTGCCTGTATTGCAGCGAAGTGAATTGGAAGATGCGTTTGATGAAATTGAGTTGCTGGGCTTTCCGCTTTGCGATCCGTTCAAATTAGTGGCTACGCAAGATTTTGGTAGTGCGTTGGCACTTGAGCTTATGAATAAGATCGGTAAATACATATCTATTTTAGGATATGTAGTAACGACAAAAAACACCAGCACCAAGAAAGGTGAATTTATGTACTTCGGAACATTCTACGATCAACATGGTGAAGTATTTGACACTGTTCACTTTCCGGATGTTGCACGTAAATTTCCTTTTCGGGGAAGAGGATTTTATTCCATTAAAGGTAAAGTTGTGGAAGACTTTGGCATTGCCATGATTGAAGTTACTTCCATGGAGAAAATACCAATGATCAACAAACGTGCAGAAGAATTTATGCGTGAGGTTACACGGGAAGTACGGGAAATTCAACACTAATAAAAATACAATCATAGAACCGTCATTGCGAGGAAGCGTTTCGCTGAAAAATGCTGACGAAGCAATCCCCATGAAATGCAATTGAACAGGCCTGAATTTCCAGACTCTATTCGAAGGTGCTGCTTTACTAGCGCACTCTGTAGTAAGGGGATTGCTTCACTCCACCCTCCTGCCCTCGCTTCAGTTCGCAAACGCGTTAACTATCTTCAGCATGTTGTCACAAGACATAATTTTATCTTCGGGCTGGTAGGGGAATGTGCGGATAAAATTCAGTCTTGTAACAATATGCGTGGCCCGTCCGGCCTCGGAGGACTCATGCACTAATCACACACTCACACATCATCACGCAGATGAAGCCCCTCAGAGTCCCGGAGGCTGGTGACTATGAGGGGGAATAAAGGAAGTTAATACATCCATTAACTCGACTACGCCTCGAGAGAGACTTTTACAAGAGGGGATTGCTTCACTCCGCCCGACACCGATCGCATCTCATCACTTACACTGCCTGGATTAACAATTTCACTCGAGGAGGTATTTTCTTAGTGATCCTTTCGATCATTGTCTGGTAAATAGTTATTACCAAGTGCTTTTATAGCTTTAACAATACTTTCCTCAGTAATCATTTTCTGATCATTAAATAAAAGATCATCAGATACAAAGGTATTAGTATCTCTAAGGTCAATATGGATTTCCCCAATTCCGATATTAATTGAATATCTTCTTCCGTAAGGATCACCAATACAAACACCTCCATTTACGCGCGTATAAAATTCTTTACCAGTATCAATTTGAACAATAGCTGGCGTCTTCATCAGCATTTCTTTTAAAGCCTCAGTTGGACTCAATTCAGGATGATACCTTTCTGAAATTCGTTCTGCTACATGCTTATTAAAACCAAAAAGTGTAATAGATTCTTGTTGAAAAATTAAACTATACCAGGTAAACCAATTCTTTGGTTGAGGCCGCCTAACATGAAGACTAAACTGGCCATCGTACTCTGGACGATAAATGAAATGCCATTTATTTCCTCTCGTTGAAGTATAATCGTTCGAATGCCTGTTTTTGATCTGTTCATTTGTCATTGTCTTAACGATATAATGCCGTATATCATCAAAGTAGTCCCTGGTAACTTCCAAGACAAACTCCCGATCGTTCATGCTTTCAACAATCATACGCCTTGAGTTTCACTTATATTCTTTACTTCTTAAATACCTTCTTATACTCCTCTTCATTAAATCCAACCGTCATCACCTGATCATTCATTTCAATCAAAGGTCGTTTGATAATGCTTGTTTTTTCTTTCATCACAGCAATGGCTGCTTTTTCATTCGTTACTTTCTGCTGAGCGGCTTCGCCTAAATCTCTCCACGTAGTACTTTTTTTATTCAAGAGACGCTCCCACCCTACTTGCTTGCTCCAGCTTTTTAACTTTGCCTCGCTTATGCCTTCTGCCTTGTAATCGTGAAATTCAAATTTGATGTCCTTTTCTTTTAACCAGGTTGCAGCCTTCTTCACCGAGTCACAGCTCTTAATTCCGTAAACAATCATGATAAAATTTAGTAGTTTGCCTCCCTATGTTATTTAAATAAATAACATTATATAAATATTCATAAAACGCGAAAGTATGCATTTAAAACTGATACCCATATTAGGCTGCGCAACTCTTGCCAGTTTCTTGTTTTCCTGCCAACCAAAAAATACTAACGAAGCCGCCATGA
>JANMRZ010000111.1:0-2622 GCA_031388805.1 Chryseolinea sp. | reverse complement strand
TCTTCACGAGTTGAGTGTACTTCTTCCCGCTGTTTCCTTGCAACGTTGCCACCAGATTGCCACACGGAATAAAATTTTGGTTAGTGGGTTCGAGTTTGATTCCCCTCCGGTATACCCAAGGGGACAGATCGAACCTTTTTTGCAAGAATAGCCGGAGCTGACCTATAAGATTAGCGTAAGAAACACGTAAGATTAGAGTTAGAATTGGGTCGGCTACAAATGACTTGACGTTGGCTACGCAGGAAAAAAGTTGACTTGGTATTGGTCAGGCCTTGCTTTTTCTTTTCAAATGAAAAGAAAAAAGTATCTTGACGCTCAGAATGGGTTGCCTGAAATTATCATACTACCAAACAGAGAGTTGTTTGCCGGAAGCAAGCCCGCTTCGGATCAGTTATGTGAACGGGGAAGTCAGGGAAGAAAAAGAATACGGATTTTTAGGAGTAGTTAATCAACAAACAAACGGAAATGAGCCAAATCATGAGTGGCAGCATTGGCAAAATTTAACACCTGATGAGAAGGCAATACTTTTCCGTGCACCAAGTATAGGACAGATGCTTATTAGCAATCATGATCTAGCGTTTAAGAAGACTAGAGAACTCTTTCCAAACCCTGGTACTGGACATAACGACAATGCTGATGCATTTAGGCATGCATTTTTTAATGCACTCAACGCAAGATATTTTGGAGCAAAATTAGCGAATGAGCTAGGAATGGCACACGAGAACTGGCCTGGCAACCCTCAGATCGAAATGAGAATGGATATGAATAACAACAAATTTGGTCATGCTACTGCAATTGCAAATCCTAATGCCTCCATTGATCAGATAGCTACTTTAATTTATATGAGTGTGAAAACTGGACAGTTGTTAAGAATCAACAATGGTTCACTAGGACCAACAGGATTCTAAAATTTTAAATGAAATGAAAAAATATACTATTTTTCTTTTGATGATTCTTTGTCTCGCTTGCGAGCAGAATGATGAATCACTATTTCTAGCCAAAGTCAACGAAGCAAAGGAATATTTGAACACTAAAGATTCTGTAACTATTAACATTGATTCAATGACTAAATTCAATTGGGATCATTTACTTGTTATCCCTCCTTATTCAAGGTTGGAAAATCTTGAAAATAAGTTTGGAGTCAATTTTAATCAATTAGAAGATACGGGTATTGAGACCAATGATCAAAAATGTATTCTTGTATTTATTGAGGATGAAAAAATTATAAAATATTTTGAAATATTGCGAGGAGAAGTTGATTTTTCATCGATTGCTTCCAATAAGCTATTTAACCGAAATGAAACCTCCTTCAATATTATAAAGGAAAAGGAATCGATTGATAGATACCGATATTTTGTCAAGGAGTAGAACAAATAACAAAACAAAAGAAGTCGGAGTGATCCGGCTTTTTTTATGCTGCTTACTTTGCGTAGGCTTTACGAGTTTTAGCATCCCTTAGAAAAGCATCGACACTCATCAAGAGCGCTTCGCGCTCCTTCTCTGAGAGATGATCAATGTCGTTAAGACGATTAAGCATCAGCGGGTCTTTAAGAATGTTTACCTGTTCAGTCTCACCCATGAGATACCCCACAGTTGAACCAAGCAGAGTTGCAATATTTTTAGCTACCTCAATAGAAGGAGTCATCTCATCACGTTCATAACGACCAATCACTGAAATAGAAGTATTGAGTTGTTTGGCCAGATCACCTTGTGACATCTTCTTGTCCTTGCGCAGCGCGACCATTTTTTTACCAAAAGTTGCCATAAAAAAAGCCCTTAAAGGAGTTAGTAAACCCGTTTTTTACGAGTAATGAACAAATATAAGAACCGTATATGGGCTAAAAAAGTTGTATAGGACTTGTAAATAAATCCCGATAGAGTAACTTTGACCCGTATACGGTCTATTAAAATATTTTTCTATGGCAGCCAAAGACGAACCCTACCACTACAACCACCACCGCTTAGATGTGTTTTTGCAAAAGGATTATGACCCGAAAGAAATCGGCAATCATTTAGACCAGATCAGGGACAGGTTAGTAGAGTTGGTGCATCACCAGGAAGATTACAGACAGACCATAAAGGAAGATCATTATCTGCTTGGCGAACTGCGCGATATTTTTTGGAGCATAAAAAAGTCAGAGCATGGAGATAGCTGAGATCAAAGCCCAACTGAGTTTAGCCCAGGTCCTCGACCACTACGGATTGAAACCCGATAAGCACGGGAAAATGAATTGCCCCTTCCATGAAGACAAGACACCGAGCTTCCAGGTGTATTGGAAAACACATACCTGTTACTGCTTCTCAAGCAACTGTCCCACCAATGGTAAGAGCATAGACGTGATTGATTTTATCATGCACAGGGAAAAGACAGACAAGCATGAAGCCATCAAGAAAGCCCAGTCCATGATCAGCGGAGAAGCCAAAGCAGAAGAACAAAATCGCGAAGCTTTCCTCACTAAAATGTTCATGTATTTTAAGAACGCTATATACAACAGTCCACCCGCCAAAGAATACCTTGTTGGCAGAACATTGGATCATTATCTACTTGACGTGGGCTACAATGCAGCACAGTTCCATCATGGAAAACGTAGAGAAGAAAGTTTGATCAACAACGGCCTTCAG
>JANMRZ010000031.1:0-21296 GCA_031388805.1 Chryseolinea sp. | reverse complement strand
ATAAAAGATATTCTGCCCGTCAGAAAGGGAAGATCATTTAAACGAGTCAAAAAAAATGTCCAATCAAAAAGCAAGTATAAAACCTTTACTAATTTCAAACCAGCTTATTAAAATGACCCCTTAACTTAATGACATTGCCCGTAGAGACGAAACATTCGTTTCTCAGCCGATTTGGAATGAATACGTTCATGATGTTGTAAAAGAATCGGTTCATAAACGTTTCGCAAATGCGCAATCTGCGTTTATCTTTGGCCTCGAAATTAAAATCCAATACAATGTCAAAATATGATTTGATCGTGATCGGCAGTGGCCCCGGAGGATATGTAGCCGCAATCCGTGCTTCCCAATTGGGTATGAAAGTGGGAGTAGTGGAGAAGGCAGAGCTGGGTGGTATTTGTTTAAACTGGGGTTGTATCCCTACCAAAGCATTATTAAAGAGTGCCAATGTTTTCGAATACATCAAACACGCGAAGGATTATGGCATTGAAGTAAAAGATGCTTCAGCGGATTTTGCTGGCATTGTAAAGCGCAGTCGTGATGTAGCAGCCGGAATGAGCAAAGGCGTTCAGTTTTTGTTTAAGAAAAATAAGATTGATCAGCTTGCCGGTTTAGGTAAATTAAAAAAAGGCGGCAAAGTTGAAGTGACCGATGTCGAAGGAAAGAAAACGGATTACGAAGCGAAGAATATAATTGTAGCAACAGGTGGTCGCTCACGCGAATTACCGAATTTAAAAATTGATGGCAAGAAAGTAATTGGCTATCGCGAAGCAATGGTGTTGCCCCAACAGCCAAAGAAATTACTAGTAGTAGGTTCAGGTGCCATTGGTGTTGAGTTCGCATATTTTTACAGCACACTTGGAACAGAGGTAACGATCGTTGAATTCCTTCCGCGCATTGTACCTGTGGAGGATGAAGAAGTTTCGAAAGCATTAGATAAATCATTCAAGAAAGCAGGAATGAAAATCTATGTGAACTCTGAAGTAACGAAGGTAGATACTGCTGGTGCAGGCTGCGTGGCAACCGTTAAAACTCCAGATGGAGAAATTAAAATCGAGGCGGACATTGTTCTTTCTGCCGTTGGTGTGTCAACCAATCTTGAAGGCATTGGTCTTGAAGAAGTTGGTGTGAAGACGGATAAAGGAAAAGTATTAGTAGATGATTTCTATAAAACCAATATAGCGGGTGTGTATGCAATTGGTGATATCGTGAAAGGTCCTGCACTTGCACACGTGGCATCTGCTGAAGGAATTATTTGCGTAGAAAAAATCGCAGGTCATCATCCGCAACCTTTGAATTACAATAATCTTCCGGGTTGTACTTATTGCTCTCCTGAAATTGCTTCTGTTGGTTATACCGAAGAAGCAGCAAAGAAAGCAGGCTATGAAATTAAGGTTGGCAAGTTCCCATTCACGGCTTCAGGCAAAGCAAAAGCTGCTGGCGCTGCTGATGGTTTCGTGAAATTAATTTTCGATGCAAAGTATGGTGAGTGCCTTGGCGCCCACATGATTGGCGCGAATGTTACCGAGATGATTGCCGAGATTGTTTCTGCACGCAAATTGGAAACAACCGGAATGGAAATCATTAAAACCGTTCACCCACATCCTACGATGAGTGAAGCCATCATGGAAGCTGCCGCTGCAGCATATGGTGAAGTGATTCACTTATAAGAATTCGTAAAAAATCAATTGATGCTGTCGGGAGAGAACCTGACAGCATTTTTTTTGTCTGTATTCAGAAGATTTCGCTGCGTTGATAGGGTGTTGGTGTTATGCTTAGTTATCTTCTAACAGTACATAACTGTACACTGAAAATAATTGGCGCTTAATCTGCAGATGTCTTAATTGCATGGACTTATAACATCGGAGAAAGGTAAAATGCAACTTGGGGAATTTGACAAAATTGCAAATGTATATGATGGGCTTGCTCAGTTGGTTTTTGGAAAATCAATCAGACAGGCCCAAAAGGTTTTTTTAGGGGATGTTCCTACGCAATCGAAAGTTCTAATACTGGGTGGAGGAACGGGATGGTTGTTAACTCAGCTTTTGGAATTGAAACCGCAATGCGAAGTTTGGTATATAGAAGCTTCAGAAAAAATGCTTGAGCTTTCGAAAATAAAAATACAAGACTCTGATCGTGTTCATTTTATTCATGGGACTGAAAATTCGATTCCATCGGGAATTCAGTTTGATGTGGTGATTACCAATTTTTATCTCGATCTGTTTACTTACGAATCGCTTGATTCAGTTTTGATAAAAATCAAGAAAGAAATTAAACCTAATGCATTGTGGTTGGCAACGGATTTTATTGTCGGAAGAAAATGGTGGCAATTTACTTTGTTAAGAATGATGTATCGCTTCTTTCGAATAATGTGCCATATAGAAGCAACTGAGTTACCAGATTGGAATCAGATTCTTGCGAAAATGGGTTTGCAAAAGATGAAATCAACACTCTTTTTTGGGGGATTCATTGAAACTGCAGTGTATAGGTAAACGCCTAATTCCAATCCAATGATTGGAATCTGATAATCCAAAAAGGGGTAATTGATCCAGATAAACGATGTTTTACGTTTTGTTGACCTTTGTTAATTCAATCTTCCTTTTTTTTGAAGAAATTTGCATTGAGGATAGCAACCCTTTCTTAATTCCTTCCGTCCTGTGCCTCGAGTGGTGAATAGAATATTTAAAACCCTTATGCAATGCTCCTGTTCCTAGAGGGATGCAAACAGCGCAATCGTGAAAGTCAGCGTATGCTGTACAAGCACCATTATGCCTATGCCATGAGCATTTGTTTGCGTTACTCCAAGACAAAAGAAGAGGCGCGGGAAATTTTAAATGACGGATTTATGAAAGTGTTTTCAAAAATAGAGCAGTATAATCCGGAAACGTCTTTTTTAGGATGGCTGCGAAGAATTATGATTAACACAGCCATTGATCATTATCGCAAGGAAGTAAAACATTATCACCAGGTATCCATCGAAAGTGAGCAACCTTTTGTCACCACCACATCGGCATTGGATGATCTGGGTTATCAGGAATTAATGTCGATGGTGCAACAGTTAACTCCGGCCTACCGTGCTGTATTTAATTTGTATGCCATCGATGGTTATAATCATAAAGAGATTAGTCAGATCCTGGGCATTTCGGAAGGAACCTCCAAGTCTAATCTATCGAAGGCTCGTGAGGTATTAAAAGGTAAGCTTCAAAAAATACAAAACGTTGTTTATGCAAAATCTGTCTGACGAAGATATTGATAAGCTCTTCAAACGAGCAGCGGAACAGCAGCAAGCCCAGTTTGATCCTGCTGATTGGGACAACATGGCCAATCGACTTGATGCAAACAAAAGACCGTGGCTGAATTACTACATATGGACGGGGAGTATTGTGTTATTGGGTGTAGTGATTTGGCTCGGTTGGTTAATCAATAAACCAACCACAATGCCTGCGACTGAAAATGTTTCAACTTCTTTGCAAAAGGAAGCGACATCGACTTCGAATAAATCTAAACCTGTTGATGATTTGACTGCATCGTCATCCGTTGCAAACACGCTTAGTACTTCAATCGTAAAAGAGGAGGATGTAATTGAAAATCAATCTGCTTCAGATGAGAACAATTCTGCGAATCAGTCAGCAAAAAAAGTAATTGATAAAGTCCTGCGTAGCGCTGAAGGAAATAGTAATAGTCAATCGAAATCACCAACTGAAAAATTATCTTCTATTACTGATGCGGGAACAAGCAATTCGTCAAAGACGTTAACATCATCTATTTCCTCAAGCCAGTACAATCAAAATGAATTGGCTAACCAATTTTCTGTAAGACGTAAAAATGACCTCGCAAAAGATCAGAACAACAAATCAAATGCAGATTTAAATTCAAATTTGAATTTAAATGAAAGCCAATCGAATGCTACTTCGATGGTGATCGCGGAAAGTACGTCTGTAATTTCGAATGAGGAATCAGTTCTGGTTAAATCACAAACGAACTTAGAGACAAATGTGATATCCACGCATGCTGTTAAAGAGCAACAATCCCTTCACAACGTACAGACAACACCGGTAGATGTTGTTGATTCAGTGGAGAAAGTAATGGAAGAGGAAGAGAAAATGGATAAAAAGAATGTGGCATTGGATTCATACGATTCTGTTTCAAAAAAATCCACGTTCTCACGATTCGCAGTTAAAGCTACTGTGGCTCCGGATTTTTCTTCCGATCAATTTAAGTCAATGGAAAAAATGGGATTCAACTATGGTTTAGTTGTTGAATACTTTCTAAATAAAAATTTTTCAGTTGCTACCGGAGCCATCTGGTCAAGAAAGTATTATTCGGCAATAGATGTTGATTACAATGGATATCATGCCGATCGCGCCTATGGTGATTGCCGCATGTGGGATATTCCATTGAATGTAAATTATTACTTCACACCATCGAAGCGCTTTTCCTTTTTCGCCAGCGCAGGGTTGTCTTCGTACCTCATGAATGAAGAGAACTACGACTATGAAGTTGATACTGCATATGGAACAAATACCTACACCAGTCAAGTCATTAAAGAAAATAAGGAATGGTTTAAGACAGTGAATGTAAGTGTTGGTTTACAAAAGCAAATCAGTTCTCGATTAGCAATACAAGTCGAACCTTTTGTGAAAGTGCCTCTTGCCGGTGTTGGCGAAGGTAATATTTCGCTGGCAAGCTTTGGTGGCTTCTTCTCTGTTCGTTATAATTTTTTAACCCTGCAAAAATGAAAATGAAGCCTCTTTCTCTTTTATTCTCAGGCATCATGCTGAGCAATCTACTTCTTGTTGATATGAGTTGTTCGAGCAGTGAAGAGCCGTCTGCTCCGGATTGTACAACGTTGGCAGTTACTGTTCCGCTAACTAACATCACAACCCCTACAAGTTGTAGCACGAATGACGGGCAAATAACGGCTGTAGCATCAGGAGGTGTTGAGCCCTATCAGTTTAAGTTAGGTTCTGGCGCATATCAGTCGTCAGCAGTATTTTCCAATCTTAGTGCAGGTACATACTTGATTTCAACAAAAGACAGCAAAGGTTGTGAAGCTGTTTCTGAGAATGTTGAAGTGGCCAACCTGTCTTCAACATTGGATGCAGATGCTTCAGCTGAAACGGATACCGAATGCAGTGGCGGTAATGGTGTGATAACTGTAACAGCAAGTGGAGGTACAGGGCCATATCAATACAAATTAGGGGCAGGCTCGTTTGGTGCTGACTTTATATTTTCAAATTTGGAAAGTGGAACTTACTCTATCACTGTGAAAGACGCAGAGAACTGTAGCATAGCAGTGAATAAAGTGGTAACGAGAGGTTCTACTGGTATTACCTATGAAGGTAATATTAAACCCTTATTAGAATCAAAATGTAATTTTTCTGGTTGCCATCCTGACAATGGGGATTGGTTTACTTATTCTACTGCAAAAGCAAAGGCAAGCTTAATCAAAACAAAAACAGGTAATCTCTCAATGCCGAAGGGAGGTTCGGGAGCTCCAGGTGGAGCATTGAGTGCTGAGCAAATCAAATTAATTGCATGCTGGGTTGATGATGGAGCCCCTCAAAACTAGTTTTCACACCACATCGAAAACTCTTTTTATTCTCTTTCATTTTAGAAATGACTGATTAAAGTCTGGAGCTTAATTCAAATGAATATGTGAGAGGTGTGCTTGCATAAATCTCTTACAATTTAGCAATATGACTCTGCTCAAAAGAAGTGTTTTCTAAATTTGTATTGTTATCCGAAATGGTAAAAATAATATCATTGAAATCATGATCACAGTCTGATTGATTGACGGGAACATCTTCAAAAGCTAAAACCAGATCGCCACAAGATTTCTCTACAAATAGCATGTGCTGCTGAAGTTGATCCACATTCATCGACGAAGTAGAAAAGAGAGTGACTTTACTATAATCAATAGTTCCATTTTGCCAGCCATCGGTTATTAGGAAAAATCCGATTACAGTACCTTTTTTAAATTGCTGATCACTCAACTTCAATCGATCTCCTGCAGCAAGAATTTTATTGGATACATTTGGGAACAGAATATTCCATTCAACGTCATTTGAATTCAGTGGTGTCTCTAAACTATTATAGGTGTACCAACCAAATGTATTTTGAAGAGTAGCGCCTTCCGATATAAAGGTTAGATATACATCGGTGTCACGTGTTAGTATAACATTTTTTTGAACAGAATCTGAAAACAGCACATGCTGCCTCGCTTCATTATTTACGAATTCTGGAAATAGGCTATTAAAACGGGAGTAAAGCGTAGTACATGGCTTTGTTGGAATAATCTCGTCAGGAATCTCATCAATTAATATTTTTTCATCACAGCCTGTTACTAAGGAAAACAGGATGAGGGCGGAGGCGATTCTGACTTTCATGATAATGGTGTTAAAGTATGTTCTGCAAAAGCTATTCTGCAAAACAAGCACCAGTACATTTATAGTGGTTTCTATCACCCTAAGTCTGTTTGTGGCCTATGCGTATGATTATTTAGGTCTACATTCTTGGACTTTGTAGATTAAATACCCCATGAAATTTTATTTTGACTGAAATCGTCGACTCACAAAGTCTCCAATGCAAGACATATTGCGGAAGCTAACGGTGGCATTGAGTTTTCAGGCCTTAAAAAGCAGAATTCTAATATGGTTATTTAGAAAGAGATGAATTCTTAATGTTCACACAAAGCTTTGAGCGCTTTCAATGCTCGTGGCCACATCTCCTCAAAAATCTTTTTGTATTCTTCTCCAACTTGCATTTCAACTTTTAATTCTGTCTTGTCTCCCTTTTCGGTGAAGGTATAATTTTCAAAAGAAGGTGTCCATTTTTTTACTTCCTCGCTTGTGGTATCAACAATTCCGTTGCTGATCATTCCCAAATGCTCAATGGAAATAAAGCGATAAGGATCATTCTCCTTTATTCTGCTAAACATTCCTTCCAATTTGCCCTCGGCATTTGCTCCTATAAAACGAATTTCACTTCCCTTGCTCCAACTACCTTCATAGTATGAGTCCGCGTTAAACTCTTTTGTCCACTCGCGATACGTTTTGTCTTCCAACATAATATTCCAAACTTTATGTTTGTCGGCATCGATTAGAATTGTGAATTGTATGGTTTGCATATTTTGTCTTTTAGGTTGTTTGTACTGTAGCAGACTTTTCTCCGGCCACTAACGGGTTAAAATGTAACTGTAACTAAAATTATATATTTTAATTACAGAACTTAAGTTGCTTGCTTTCAGGATCAGAATTTCGGTGACTCTAATCGGCATGATTCAGAACGCACATCGTAATTTTGTCTCATTTTTTTAACGTAACTATAAACGTAGCCCCGATATCAACTTCACTTTCAGCTGATATGGAACCGCCCATCGCCTCTACCTGAGTTTTTGTAATAAAGAGACCAACACCTTTGGATTCGGCATGTTTGTGAAATGTATTATTTAATCCAAACAGCTTATTTCCATACTTCTCTAAATCTATTCCAAGTCCGTTATCACGCACAGTCAATATTATTTGATTATTGATATTTTCAGTTTGAAAATGAATTTCCGGAGTACGGTTGGGCGATCTGTACTTAATTGCATTGGATAGAAGATTGAGCATAATACTTTCAAGATAAGATTTGGGATATTCAATATTCATTACCTTGGAAAAATCACGGGTAACAATTGTATTGGTTTCCATTACATGACCTGCTAATACCTCTATCGTTTTGTTCAGAATTTCGTCAAAAATTAATACTTCACTTTCCTTACTTATATCTTCCTGAATTTTAAGTGCATCTGTCAGATCGTTTAATGTTGTGGTAAGATGATATATAACGGTTTCAAATTTTCCAAAAAGAATTTCTTTGTCTTCACTATCTGAACTTTGTTTATAGAAATTTAACAAGGAGTTAAGATTGCCCACTGGCGACCTTAGATTATGAGATGCAATGTGTGAGAAGTTTAATAGTTTACTATTTTGTTTTTGAAGATGATTGGCAAGTATCTCCAATTCTAATTTAGCCATTTCAATTTCTTTTGCGAAGGCAAGTTCTTTATTCGTAATGATTAACTCTGCTGCCCGTTTCCCTTTCTCTTCGTTTTGAAAGACAAGTTCTTTGTTGGCAATAATTAACTCCTCGGCCCGTTTTTCTTTTTCGTCATTTTGAAAGGCCAGTTCGATGTTGGCAATCCCCAGTTCTGCTGCCCGCTTCTCTTTTTCCTTGTTTTGAAAGACAAGTTCTTTGTTGGCAATGATTAACTCTTCTGCTCGCTTTCCTTTCTCTTCTACCAATTTTTCTTTCTCTTTGTTTTGAAAGGCAAGCTCCTTGTTGGCAACGATTAACTCTTCCGCCCGTTTTTCTTTCTCATTGTTTTGAAATGCCAGTTCGATGTTGGCAATACCTAACTCTGCTGCGCGTTTTTCCTTCTCTTTGTTTTGAAAGACAAGTTCTTTATTGGCAATGATCAATTCGTCTTCGCGTTTTTCTTTTTCTTTGTTCTGAAAAGCAAGTTCCAGGTTGGCAATACCTAATTCTGCTGCGCGTTTTTCCTTCTCTTTATTCTGAAAGGCCAGTTCTTTGTTGGCAACGCCTAACTCTTCTGCTCTTTTTTCCTTCTCTTTGTTCTGAAAGGCCAGCTCTTTATTCGCAACGATTAACTCTTCTGCTCTTTTTTCTTTCTCATTGTTTTGAAAGGCCAGCTCCTTATTGGCAACGATCAACTCTTCTGCGCGTTTTTCTTTTTCGTCATTTTGAAAAGCCAGCTCGATGTTGGCAATGTGTAACTCTGCGGCGCGTTTTTCCTTCTCCTTGTTTTGAAAGGCCAGTTCTTTGTTGGCAATGATTAACTCTTGTGCCCGATTTCCCTTTTCTTTATTTTGAAAAGCCAGTTCGATGTTCTTAATACCTAATTCGGCAGCTCGTTTTTCTTTTTCTTTGTTTTGGAAGGCCAGTTCTTTATTAGCGATAATTAACTCTTCTGCTCGTTTTCCTTTTTCTTCTACCAATTTTTCTTTCTCTTCGTTTTGAAACGCGAGCTCTTTATTTGCAATGATCAATTCTTCAGCCCTTTTTTCTTTCTCATCATTTTGAAAAGCGAGTTCGATATTGGCAATGCCTAACTCGGCTGCTCGTTTTTCCTTCTCTTTGTTCTGAAAGGCCAGTTCTTTGTTAGCAATGATCAACTCTGCTGCGCGCTTTTCTTTCTCATCGTTTTGAAAGGCAACTTCGTTGTTGACAATGATCAATTCCGCTGCCCGTTTTTCTTTCTCATCATGTTGAAAGGCCAGCTCTTTGTTGGCAACAATTAACTCTTCTGCACGCTTTTCCTTTTCTTCGTTTTGAAGATCAATTTCTTTTTTTGTAACGATTAAACTCATTCTTTTTTTTTCTTTAAGCTCATTCTATTTTGACAAGTTGAGCACATTGCCATTGATGAAATTGTAATAAATCAATGTAGGTAACTTTAAACGCTTAAGTGTTACGCAACTTTGGAAAAGATTTACATCATTTACACTAATCAAAATCCCATGTTTAACACTTTATTGTAGAATAAGTCTCGCAACGTTGGTTTTTAGCTCGATAGCAGCATTTGACTACAAAATGGTCATCAGCGTGATGCTGAAAATAATCAGTATAACGTAAGCAAGCACCGTTTATCACTTTTGACCTTGAACCTGAAACAACTTTAATGTATGTTTAATAAAACGCAAACAATTATGAAATCAAAACAAGTATTAATTGTCTTAACTTTATTTCTATCTTTTTTCTTCACAACAACACAGGCTCAGACTCGCGATTGGATTGCTTTGTTTAATGGCAAGTCATTAGACGGTTGGAAAGCCAGTGAACATCCATCGACCTTTAGTGTAGGCGATAGCGGAATTGTCGTTTTTGGCGATCGTGCGCATTTGTTTTACGAAGGTGCAGTGAACAATCATAATTTCAAAAATTTTGAATTCAAAGTAAAAGTGATGACGAAACCGGGAGCTAATTCCGGACTTTTCATTCATACTGCCTACCAGGAAACAGGATGGCCTTCAAAAGGATATGAAATACAGGTAAACAATACACACACGGATTGGCGAAAGACCGGAAGCATCTATGCTGTGCAGGATGTTAAAGAGGTGTTCGTAAAAGACAATGAATGGTTCATTGAACATATTATTGTTCAAGGCAAAAAGATTACAGTAAAAATAAACGATAAGATCATCAATGAATATACCGAGGGTGAAAACGGAAGATTATCCAGTGGCACCATAGCGTTGCAAGGACATGATCCGAAAAGTAAAGTGTATTATAAAGAAGTAATGATTAAGATTTTACCGGATTGAACTATTGCAAAAGAAGAGGCGCTTAAGCAAGCAATCCAAAAGATAAAATTGTGCCGATCAGATTTAACAAGCAATCAAACGCATCAGAATACTTTATATTGAATATCACTCTTTTGATTGAAAGCTGTATTCTTTTCTGAAAATAGTGCAACAAGAATTGAAGGTTGGCCAACATTCTATACACTGATAAAGCTGATCGACTGATAAACTGATCGAATGAATACTACTTCTGTTTTGCTTCTGTACCCTTTTTCTTCTCCTGCTCAGCATACACCACACTTTGTTTCTTCAAAAGAAAATGATGAATAGCTTCTACATCTTCTTCGCTAAGTGAATTGCTAAAGTTGGCCATTCCGTTTTCTGCCAGTATTCCTTTCAATACAATATCATTGAACAGCATGTGCTTGGCCTCCGGTAGCTTCGAGAGATCCGGATGCTGTGAAGTATGTCGATCGCCAAATTTTCCATGACAAATTTCACAGTAGAATTCATAGAGCGCGGCTCCTTTCTTGATTAAGTCTTCTTTGATTTTTATATCCGGAGGTGCAGGGGCATCAATGTGTTTTTGTTTGGGAGGTAATGGTGTTTCGCCTCCACCAAGTTTGAATGCGATAATTCGGCCCTTATTTTCATATTGAAAAAATGCAGCATCCGTTAAGTAGCCACTCGTTTCTGCTCCACCATAGCCGGCCATCACAACAACGTATTGTTCTCCATCTACGCTGTACGTTGTTGGCCCTGCCATAATTCCAGTGCCGGTAAAGATCGACTTCAGTTTTTTACCCGTTCTCGCATCATGTACATTAAAGTATCCGGTGCGCGTTCCCTGAAAAACTAAATCAGGTGTTGACATGGTTCCGCCATCTGGTCCACCGTCCGGAAATTTCCAGGCTACTTTTTGATTCACCGGATCCCACGCTAGTAAACTTTCTGATCGAATGGTATCTGCAGCTTCTTTCACCTGATCCAGAACATTCTTTCTAAATTTGTACATATTCGCGTAGTCGAGATTGGTATTGTCAACATCGGGCAACCATTGATAGGTTTCAAAACTTTTGAACACTTGCGGTACAGCGCGCTCCGGAATGTAGACCAAACCTGTTACTGGATTGTACGACATCGGCTGCCATACATGTCCACCACCGAGATACGGAACTACCAGTCTTGGTTTATCATTATACCATTTTCCATTTTCTGTTAACACAGGTCGCCCGGTTTTTAAATCAATATGACTGGCCCAATTGACTTTTGTATATTTCTCAGCAGAGATCAGTTCACCCGTTGCTCTATCTAATACATAGAAGAATCCGTTTTTGGGCGCCTGCATGATTGTCTTTCTGAGCTTGCCGTTTATTTCCATGTCAGCCATGATCATATTTTGGGTGGCCGTATAATCCCAGATTTCAGCAGGAGTAGTTTGATAATGCCACACTAACTTTCCATTGTCGGGATTGATGGCGAGAATCGAAGAGAGAAATAAATTATCACCACCCGATGGACTTCTAAACCAAATCGGGTAAGGCGATGAGTTGCCGGTTCCAACATAAAGTAAGTTCAGTTCAGCATCGTATGCCGATTCGCCCCAGGCTGTTCCGCCTAGACCCGATTGCCAATGTGATTTTGGATCCCATGTCTTAGCCGCCATTTCCATCTCCGGACTTTCATAGGGCTTGGACGGATCGCCTGGCACAATGAAGAAGCGCCACTTTTGTTCTCCGGTTTTCAAATCATAAGCCGTAATATAACCCCTCACACCATACTCACCACCGGAATTACCAATCATGACAATACTACCCGCTACTTGTGGTGGACTCGTTATGGTATACCCTTTTGTGCGATCGGTGAACGTATCTTTGTTCCACAATACAGTACCATCCTCAGCTTTCAGACAAATCAAATAACCATCCAACGTTCCTACATAAACTTTACCTTCCCAAACTGTCAGACCACGATTCACTGCATCACAACACGCTCTTCGTCCATACGAAGGATCAACCGCAGGTTTGTATTTCCAAATCTCTTTTCCTGTTTTGGCATCGAGTGCATACACAACTCCCCACGCACCGGATGTGTACAGGATACCATCTACTACAATGGGTGTTGCTTCTAACCCTCTCGGCACATTGCCAATCATTGTGCTGGCATCATATTCCCAGGCATACCCTAGGTCTTTAACATTTTCAATGGTAATCTGATTGAGCGGAGAATAATGTTGCATCATTTCATTGCCACCCAGCGACAACCAATCTTTCGCATCGCGGTTTGATAAACGTTCCTGATCAATCCAGCCTCTTGGCTTTTCATCTTTACAACTTATGATTGAAACGACAAGCAAAATGAAATACACTATTTTTCTCATGGAGGGGGAGTTAGTTTAATTCAAGATAGCCATAGTGCGTGAAATAGCATAGGTATCTTTTTAACTTAATCTGGAGATTACGCAGATTTGCTTCTGACAACGTTTTCGAGGATGACTTAACCACGGATACCAGGAGTTGTTTTTTTTCCGGGAAGCTTGCTTTAATTCCAGACGCTCAGATGTAAGTGACTTTTATCGAAGCTATCCGACAGCTTCATTTTATGCTAATACTATCTCCAGCTGATTTCATCGTTTTCATCTTTTGTTTTAAAGAATCAACTTCACTTTGTAACTGATTCGCTCGCGATTTCTGCTCATTTGCATACAAGAAAAAAACTATTGAGACAATCGCGGCTGACCCTAAGACCAATGCGGTGATTCTTGCTCGTTTAACATCTTGTGTGGGCATAGGTATTTTTATTTATCTCTTTTAAACAATTAGTTTCAGTTCCGATGACCATAGTCCTGGAGGCCGGTGACTCTGATCGGGATAGATCGAATTCCTTTCTAACACTTATTCTCTCCCAACCGGATACAATAAATATCGCTCGTCATAATATTTCGTCTTGCTATAGAACCAGGTAAAGATTGCGTTGGAGTTGTTTGCAAATTTTACATCTTCAGTTTTTTTCTTTTCAAATTCTTTTTTCAGATCAGGAGATTCTTCCAGCATTTTTTTAATCATTGGTTCCATCACGTATGCTTCGATGTATTCAGTTCGTTGAAAAATCTGATAGAAGAATCCCCAGCTGAAATACGAATCCGGTGATTTGGGTTCCAGGAGCAGCATGGCAAGATCTCCCAAGGGTTGATCTGTTGAAATGTAAGCAGAGCCTTCTGTGAAAAGCTGCTTGCGCATTTCAACTGTTGTATTTCCGGTCACCTGTATGTGTCCTTCAAAAGGTTGTGGTCTGCCTTCAGCACTTTGGAATTTAACATCGCTAATTCGATACATCGCTACCATTACTTCACGCGGTTGTTTTAAAATTTCCATTTGGATGCCGTGTCTCTTTAATCGCTCAATCACTTCATAACAAGAAGCAGGTACATAATAAGCTTTCGGGCGCGAAATCCATTCACTACCTTCTGTTGCTTTGTAATTCACAATCTTTGCGGTCATTGGTTTTCCTGTCCACTCAACATAATCAGAATTGGTGATGGGTGATTTAACAATCTTTGATTCGATACCTAACAGATTCAAACTGTCAGGGGCGGCTACAGGCTTGTCTGATTTTTGTACATCAGATTGATTTTCAAAGTTTACTGCGTTTTTCATTTGTGGAACTTTCCACTTCAATGGAATTTGCGCAGCTCTTTTTGCCCTGTCTGCTTTCGTACTTTCTTTAAGCGATTGTCCTTCTGTTGCTAATAATGTCATTGTACTTTCCAACAACACATAGGTGCCCAACACTCTTTGCTTGAATGGTTTTAACGAATGATTCTCTACCAGCACACTGGCCATGTGTCGTGCGTCTCCATACGCATCAGAAAATCGGGGTTCACCCAGCGCGAGAATGTTTCCTTGTGAAAAATCCCGATCGTTCACGGCAAATAATAATTGCCCAGGTATGTGACCGTTGGCCTTTAAGTCTTTGTCAGCATACGGTTTAAATTTTGTGCCTAACCAAGTTGCGATGGATTGCGAGTAACCTTGTAGTCCGTGACCTCCGAAGGTGATGTCGTATTGATAGTCGGCACCATCGGTAACGTGGATGTCCATATACATGAGTGGATCATATTCATTCATAACATTTACTACTGCCTGAATTTCTTTCGTGTCCTGTTTGGCGTAATCTCTATTCAAGTTTAAATTTTCTGCATTTGTTCTCCATCCCATGTTTTGTGGTCCGCGTTGGTTGGGTCTGTTATAAGGAGAACTGCGTTCATGACCATCGACATTCAGAATCGGAATAAATAAAAAATTAACTGCATCCAACAAATGTTTTTTATCTCCGAAAGCAATATCGCGTAGCAACATCATGCCGGCATCCTTGCCATCGATTTCTCCGGAGTGAATACCGGCTTGCACGAACAGCAGAGGTTTAGCAGAATTTTTTAATGCTGTTGGTGTAGTTACTTTTTCTGAAGAAGCAATGATCATAAAAATATCACGCCCCTCAGGACTTTTACCAATGGAAGTCATGCTGATGAAAGGCGATGCGTCCGAAAGTTTTTTAAGCCAGCTCATGGTTTCGTTATAATCGGGTGTAGTGATGAAACCTGATTTTTCGGTTGGTGTTATCCAGAGATTGTTGGGTTTAGCAACTAATGATTCGCTTTTGCCTTTCCATTCTATAACAGGGGGAAGAATGGATTGGGCATGTGCCGAGGTAACTATTAAAACTAGAAGAGAGAATATAGTGATGTGTAATTTGTTTTGATTTAGCATGTATGGTGTTTTAGATATTTATTCGACTTGCTGATTAGGTAAGATATTATTGTCTGGCATTTCGCTGTACTATGATTAAGACCTTGATGAAATAGTCTCCTTTTTCTTCTTGGTTAAGTGGACTAGATTCCCAACGGCTAGAGAAGCAATTCCCAAAATCATTCCTTTAAAAACGATTAGTAATTCGTGATCAAAAGGGAGGTAAGCCCTATAACTATTGATCGGAACATAATCTCTGTGGATGCTCGTAATATGAATGACATATGATTCAAACAGCCATCCAAAGTTCATAAGAATGCTTAGGAAAAGTATAAAATAAATGCTACCACTTAATTTCTTTGAAAATAAAAGTAATGATGAGCAGCTTGCTATGAACATTGCCCAATAAGCGACAAAGTAGGGTCCTTTGGCCCGATCCCAAAAATCTAAGTAATTACCTGAATCCTCCGAAAAAATAAGAAACAATAGAAAATTAAGAACAACTCCAGTGGAGTACGTAATTAACAACCATTTAACAATACGAATTGAATTTTGAGTGTCAATTTTCTTATAAAATTTTCGAACGATCACAATCAGCAAGACACTTATGAAGATTCCTCTTATAAGATGTTGATTAAATAAACTTATGATTGTATTAAAGGTATCCATAAATAATTTTAAGCCTTCAGCTAACAGCGGGTGTCTCAGGCTTCTGGGGTGCTGTGTCTTGCTTCTACTGCGCCAGGTTTATACCTACTCAATTGAATTGCTAAAATACAACTTTGTTAATTACGAAGAATATAGATTGTTTGATGGAGTTACGCAATGTACCAGAGGTGGGAGACGTTACTGCCACAGAAATAACTATTCCCACTTTGTGTAAATGATTCTCGTTCCATTTGTTTCGATTCCTTCATATCTATTTTCGTTAATTATTTTTAAGTTATTGAACGCTTTTCTCTTGTCGGCTCCGACACCCTTCTTTCTGAATTTTAACGCACTAGATATTTTATCTATAACCACTGAATCTAAATTAAATACGTGATTATATTGGCCCCTCTGCTGAATAAAATACTCATTACCATTTTTGATTTGAAATAATTCAGATCCGATTCTCCCATTCTTGAAATAGTATTCGTTTTTCCATACTCCAGGAAACATTGATTCAATATTATTTTCTTCTTGTAATTCGACTATGATTTGTTTGCATATACTTTCAATGTCATCATTCGCTGGTTTCAAATAATTCTCAAGCGAAGTCTGCCCGTCCCAGAAGGCAGGAGAATTAGGGATTCTGAATTTGGCTATAAGCCTTCTTTTAAAATCGAATTCAGTTCTGTCATCATAGTCAATAGTTACATCATCTGTACCGACAAGGTATCCTTCTTGAAAATATGGTCTCAATGCTTGAGGTGGACAAATATTGATTAGCCTAACATTAACTAGGTCATATTCTGAGTTTATTGAAATTCGATTTGTGGTATAAGGAAGTCCCAAGACATAAACAATTCCACTTTCTGAACCCTTGCTTAGCGCAAATGAGCAAGCTACTCTTATAGATTGAGTTAAGTCCAATAGAGGAGTGTCGCAAACTTCATAGTGTTGTAGTATACTCCACTGTATATACTTTCTCTTCTTTAATTCATTTGCACTACTACTTAGGTCCAGTTCACTAAACTTTTTAACAAGTAATTTTGAAGCTTGTTCTAAGACCTTGAATCTTTGCGTGAGTATTTCACCAGATAGATTTTCTCCGTCTTTTGTTCTGTAAATACTTGGATATAAACTGCTATTTCCATCTCTATTCAAATGCTCAACATCCTGCCCACGGTAAAATAATAGATGGTCCCTATTCTCAAATGAAAGGTGAGCTATCTTTCTCACAAGATCATCAAATGTATCAATTAGCATAGGTTGTGAAGCCGAAACTTCTGTGACCTTTTCTTTATTCTCTTCAGTCAAGAAGTTTAAATGACTGAATATTTTTCCTTCTATTTTTCTCATATCTAATTACTACCAACAATTAATTATTACTATGACTTATTTGTGATTGTAGTTATTACTAAGGTAGTCGCAGTTGTTAGCTTTTTCAATTAATATAACTCAATTCTTTCTTCTCATACCCTTCAACCCCTCAAACCAAATAAACGAAACGGACCCAACTAGTGCGCTTATGCCCAACGGAATTACATTTAGTTTTTCAAATACAAAGAAACTTGTGAGGATGAAAATGAAAAGTAAAACCTCTGTGAACTATTCGACTTTATTTCTTCTCCAGAATCAATCGTGTCTCTTCCAAATCCAATTCATACTCAATTTTCCGAAGGGCTTCATCGCTGATCTTTCCTTCTCTTCTCATCGTAATGATATGTCTTCTTTCCATCGAGAGTAATTCGTGTTGTATACGATGGAATTCATTAATCTGAACTTCGTCTATTCTGCGCAGCGACTGATCTTTTTGTAAACGCTGAATGCGTATCTCGTATTTCGTTTTAATCTGGTTCAATACATCATCACTTAAACTCAGAGAAAATTCTTCCTCAATTCGATTAATAACAGCAACAGCAATTTTCAATCGCGCTTCCTGTTCATCAATGTGTTCTTGTCCATCGGGTTTAATACCCAACCAATGTATCAACGGACGTAAAGTCAAACCTTGAATCACTAACGTAGAGAAGATCACACAAAAGGTTATAAAAATGATGAGACTTCTGTTTGCAAAAGGTTGATCATTGCTCAATGTTAATGGTAGAGCCAATGCTGCTGCTAATGACACAACACCGCGCATACCCGACCATGCCGTAATGGTTATGAGTCGGATATTTACATAGGGTTCATTCTCGCGAATTCTTTTGGATAGTCGCGGAATATAAGCACCGGGATATACCCACACCAACCGACCGATGATAACCGCCAGGCTAATAATGGCACCGTAGAAAAGTAATGTGCTTAACGCGATGCCATGAATGTTTTCCAACATGCCCGGCAACTGCAAGCCAATCAAAATGAAAATGATTCCATTCAAAAGAAAAATTACGGTCTCCCATGTTCCATTCGCCTGCATGCGTGTGCGTTGTGAAAATACTTCCGATGCATTCCAACTCAGAAATAATCCGGCAGTAACCACTGCCAGCACACCCGACATATGGAATTCTTCTGCACCCAGATAAGCAATGAAGGGAACAAGAAAGGTTAAGGCCGTTTCTGTTGTAGGATTATCCGGTGTAAGTTTATGCACCCACATGAATATCCAACCTAAGAGTAAGCCAAAAAGAATTCCACCGATGGCTACAAAAAGAAATTGCAAGCTTGCGTCTTTTAAACTAAATGCGCCCGTAACTACAGCAGCAACAGCGTAACGATAGGCAATTAAGCCTGTAGCATCGTTCACCAGGCTTTCGCCTTCTAATATCGTAATGACTCTTTTTGGAAGACCTAATCCTTTTGTTGCAGCCGTTGCCGCTACTGCATCGGGAGGTGAGATAATGGCACCCAGTACAAATGCTTCCGCCCAACTAAATCCAGGAATGAAATAATGCGCGACCACTGCAACTGCACAAGTAGTGAAGATGACGCAGCCGATAGCAAGTAATGTAATGGGGCGTTTTGCTTTTTTAAAATCAGGCCATGAGGTTGTCCAGGCGGCGGAATATAAAATAGGAGGAAGGAAAATAAGAAAAACAATTTCCGGCTGGAGTTCTACACGAGGAAGGCCTGGGATAAAACCAATTGCCATTCCGGCAAGGACGAGGAGGATGGGATACGGAATGCGAATCTTATCCGTAACCTCGGCCAGCGCGGTGACAATCGTTAGTAAAATAATAAAGAGGGCAATGTTGCTCATGCGTTCTGCAATCTACTGTTCAATTCAATCTCGTAAAATAACTAAAAAGAGGATCGGATTTTTTCTCATGGATAAAAAACATGTTGGTTTTCCGAATCGAGACGTATGAGGTTCGTTTTAATTCGTTTGTTTTAAAACTCCAAACCGATTCGGCACCACTAAAATCAACACAACGATTATCAGTGTATTCCGGATTGTTCGTTTCGTTTTAATGGCTTTCTTTTGAGATTATAAATCATTCACCAAAGATCAAATGAAAAATACATTGTTTATACTTAGTCTCTCCATTCTGATTTTCAGCGCATGTTCAAAAACAGAGTCGCTGGATACGCCCTTTACAGGTGAAGTCATTGAATCGGAGAAACAAAAATTCTCAATCGACACCCTTACATCAGAACTTTCCAATCCCTGGGGCATTGCCTTTTTGCCCGATGGAAGAATTTTAGTAACCGAACGCAAAGGTGAAATACGCATTGTGAAGGATGGAGAACTGCAAGATGAAAAGATTGCCAATGTTCCTGCAGTATATGCTGAAGGTCAGGGTGGCTTGCTGGATATTAAACTTCATCCGGATTATAACACGAATGGTTGGATATACCTTACCTATGCTAAGCCAGGCGAAGGTGGTGGAGGAACAACAGTAGTTCGTGCTAAACTAGAGGGGAACAGTCTTACGAGTTTGGAAGAACTATTTACTGCATTACCCTACACCAGTGCAGGTCAGCACTTTGGTTCCCGTATCGTTTTTGATGGCAATGGATATATTTATTTTTCTTGCGGAGAGCGCGGCACAAAAGAGAATTCTCAAAACCTGAATAATCATTTGGGTAAAATTATCCGCTTGCATGAAGATGGTCGTGTGCCTGCGGATAATCCATTTGTAAATACGCCCAATGCGAAGCCTGAAATCTGGAGTTATGGACATCGTAATCCACAAGGTGTAGTGTATGATGCTGTTGCCAAAAAACTTTGGGCTGTAGAACACGGACCTATGGGTGGTGATGAATTGAATTTAGTGGAGAAAGGAAAAAATTATGGCTGGCCAGTAATTACTTACGGAAAAAATTATGATGGAACACCCATTACTTCAATTACAGCGAAGGAAGGTATGGAGCAACCGGTATGGTATTGGGTTCCTTCTATAGCCACATGCGGAATGACGCAGGTTACCAGCGATAAATACCCAGGTTGGAAAGGAAATTTTTTAGTGGGTGCACTTGTCAAGCAACATATTGCGCGCGTAGAATTGGATGCAAATGGAAAATTTGTTAAGCAGGAAATGCTGCTGGATAAGATTGGTCGTGTGCGAACCATTGAGCAAAGTCCTGACGGATACCTCTATGTAGCAACTGAAACGCCTGGAATGCTGCTCAAGATTATTCCTGTGAAATAGAAATTTTATTAGGGTAGCGTAGTCAATAAAAAAATCACACAAGTTCAATTGAACTTGTGTGATTTTTTTATGTTTATCTTTCCATATGCAACTCCATCACCTATTTCCGCAATTCGATACCGAACTTGTCCAGCATCTTGAAATGATTGGTCAGGTAGTAGAATTTGAGGAGGGCTCAGTGTTGATGCGCCCTGGTCAGTATTTTAAAAATTCATTGCTCATATTAGACGGACGTGTGAAGTTGTATCGCGAAGGTGAAAATGGAGAAGAATTCTTTTTGTATTACCTCGAAAAAGGAAATGCCTGCGCACTCTCCATGATCTGTGCAACGAGGAATGAAAGCAGTGCTATCAAAGCAAAAGCAATGACGGATGTAAAGGCATTGGCTATTCCCATTCAATATATGGATGCATTGATGAGAGATCACCGTCAATGGTATTATTTTGTATTGGAGACGTATCGTGCGCGCTTTGAAGAATTACTGGAGGTAATTGATCAGGTTGCATTCCATTCGATGGATCAGAAACTGGAGTTTTATTTGAAACGTCAGTTTGAATTATTAGCAACAAACAAAATCATCATTACCCACCAGGAGATTGCAGACGATTTGAATTCTTCTCGCGAAGTAATGTCGCGCCTGTTGAAAAAACTGGAATCACAGAAAAGAATTTCGATTTCACGAAATGAAATAAGTAGAGTAAATTTATAATCTGTTATAGTGAGTTTTAGTTATTAATGTCATTCTTTGATCGAATGATCGCCAGGAAGAAATGAATGTGTTGTGAGAACTATAAAATAGATTAATTAAAATCATACAATCGTTTTAGAAAACTGAAAAACCACTTCTCATAGAAATACATTAACCCGTCCCGTAGGGCAATGTCATTAAGTTAAGGGAGGATGGAAAGCAAAGGGCTATAGTATTGAATAGTTTTGAGGTATCGAATCTTAAAACTTACTATAGCCCATGCATGAAGCAAATGTAAAAATTATTGCCAGACTGAAAC
>JANMRZ010000030.1:0-12589 GCA_031388805.1 Chryseolinea sp. | reverse complement strand
TGTGGCATTGCCAACGTAAACATTGGAACATCAGGCGCGGAGATTGGTGGAGCTTTTGGGGGTGAAAAGGAAACCGGAGGCGGTCGCGAATCGGGTTCAGATGCTTGGAAAGTGTATATGCGGAGACAAACTAATACGATTAACTTCGGAAATAGTCTCCCGTTGGCCCAAGGTATAAAATTTGATCTGTAGACTTGTTTGGAAATAAGGATCAAAAACCTATTTTTATAAACCATTCACCAAAACTATGGCAGAGAAAAAATATCGCACCGTAATGCTTATCGATGATAATGAGATTGATAATCTTATTAATCAGAAAATGATTGAAGCTGCTTCGATCACGGAGAACATTTACACTCATACAGGGGCGAAAAGTGCCATCGAGTTTTTGAAAAACATGGAAAAATTGGATGTCGCAGAATCCGTTCTGCCGGATGTTATCTTCCTGGATATTGATATGCCGTTGATGGATGGTTTTCAATTCCTGGATGAGTTTGAGAAGCTTACCAACATTGCGAAGAAGAAATGTAAAATCGTAATGCTTACCTCTTCAATCAACCCACAGGATTTTAACCGCTCAAAGAAATATGAAAACGTTAAGCTTTATCTGAACAAGCCGTTATCACACGAGAGCATTATAAAGCTTGAACTTTAGACTACTCAAGCTTACCCATCCTTTAGAATTCAGTCAGCAGATCAACAAAACGCTCATCTAGTTTGATGAGTTTCGTTGGGGCAAAGTATCCAACTGTAGTTGCGGCAAGACGTGGTAAGACTGTGTTTATCTTCTTCACTTTTTCTTTCTTTGCTTCACTGGTTGCGATCTTTAAGATCTTAAGAAAAAGTTGAATGTTTTCACAATCGTCTTTTCCAAACATCCTGATTTGCCGTTGAATGCTATTTGATAGTTGGTTGAACAACTCGAAATCTTTCAATAATGTGTACTGCAACGCAAGCAAGGATTTTATCTCCAGTTGAGCATATGGGTATTTCTTAAGGCTCACGTCATTTAACAATCCATTGATCAGCTTGGCAGCTTCATCAAATTTACCAACGTAGTAAGCTGATATGGCTTTGTAAACCACATATATAATGTGGCGTGGAATGTCCAGCATATCGACTTCATAATCTAAGAAGATCGTTTCGTTTTCTGCATACAAGTCGGCTTCGTTGCCGGTGCGGATGTGGCGTTCAATCTTTGAAATTAAAAATTGTGAAGGGAACGTAAAGGTCGAGTAGTTAACCAGCAAGTTTCCGCAGGCATCGTTTACTTCTTCGAAATACTTTTCAGCCTGGCGGTAAACCTTGTAATGATTGTAGTATTCAAGTTTCAGAAACTCGAATACAAGGTTTAAGTGATAGTATATAGAATCGAGATGATAGCTTTCAAATATCTTCTGCACTTTGGCAAAGATGTCTTCAATGGACTCACCATCCTGTTGCATGTTGTCATCCACTTCCACAAATAGACGATGGAAGATGTACATGCAGCTATGGTAAACATATAACCGGTGTGACTCATAGAGCTTGGCCACATTCTGCATTTCCTTCATCAACAAACTCAGACCGAGCTTCTCTACTTCTCCACCATTCAAAAGAAAGTCGGCATACTTCTTAAAGTAATCCGCCAACATATCCTCGGCTTTGTCTACAGCGAGCATGTAGGCCACATGGCGGTTATAAAGCTGGGAGTATTGAAAATAATCGGGAGAGTTGATGTTCAGTTTCTTGAGTGATTTGTAGATAACGGTTAGCTCGTTAGCCAAATCGTAGTCCAGCAATTCTTTCTCAAGCTTCTTAAGGGTGGCAACAGAAATCGCTTTCTTTTTGGTGAACAATATTTCAGTGACGTTAGCTACTTTACGAAGCACATCTGTTCGCGGACTTTCTAATTGCCCCATGAGATACTCTTCAATCTTCAAATTTAATCTTGACCGAAGAGTATAATATGCGTTGGCGTTCACGTCCAACTCGGTCATCAGTTTAGTATCTGAAAGTTGCCGCTCGCGTAAGCCTTTTAGCAAGTAAGCTGATTTCTCAGCGTTACTTTCAATAAGCGAATCATAAATTGCTTTGAAGTCTTTTTCGGAGAGCTGCTTGATGATGTTCTTAAGCTTTGCCATGAATGGATTTAATCAATCTCAAAATTTACAAAATTTATCACAGTAAGCAACAGCTCTTTACGCGACTGGGCAAAAATCTTAGAGTGAAGTTTGTAGTTTTGTCCATTGAGACAAAATCATTAGCGCGTGTTTCGTACCTATCGTTTACTTCTCTTTCTTCTTTTTCTACCCACAATGGCATTGTGCCAGATTTCGCGTGAGCACCTTGCAGAGAGAAACATCCAAAAGAAGAAGTGGGAACATGCACATGATTTGTTGAAGAAAGCTTTGCACAAAGACTCCCTTAATGTATTGGCTCAGCACGTGATGACCCTCTACTTCTTTGAGAGACAAAATCCATCATATCAAATCGATTCAGCATACCGATACAATGCGATGGCGAGCACAAGCTTCACTCAGGTATCACCACGACAACGCGAACGATTGAGACGCTTCCCAATCGACAGTTTAATTCTTATTGGCTTCCGTGAACAAATTGACAGCGCTGCATTCGAACGGGCAAAAGAAATCAATACCGAGCGCGCCTACCTTGATTTTCTCTCGGACTTTCCATTGGCCCATCAGCGTGAGCATGCAATCGGGTTGCGCAATGAGGCTGCGTATCTGGATGCGCTTAATGAGAATACCTATACTGCCTTTGAAGATTATTTTAAAAAGTATCCTTCATCGATACGGGCTGAAGAGGCAAAGGCACTTTATGAAAAACTGCTTTACAAAGACAAGACATCCGATCTGCATTTATCGAGCTACAAAATATTTTTGGATACTTATCCTGAATCACCTTATCGGGACGATGCCGAGCAAAACATTTTTGAGATCAGCACTGCGATAGGTACTCCCGAAAGCTACCAGAATTTTTTGGGTGATTATCCACAAAGTTTCAAAGCGAAGCTGGCATTGAATATTTTATACCATATTTCACCTGATACTAATCTGTTGGTGAATTCATTCCTTCAAGCCGATTCTTTGAAGCACATACAAGCATTGGAGAAACATTACCTGGTTCCAATCCTCCATCAAGGATTAGTTGGATTTATGAATGACATCGGTGAGGAGATTATTCAACCTCAATCACCCGAAATTGCGGATGACTACCGTTGTGGTAATATAACAGAAGATGTATTGGTTCTTTCCAACAAAATTAGTTCACGTTCCGGATCGATTATTTATTCTGGCGTAGTCGATGCCATTACTGATCTTGGTTCCGGATTTTTAAAAATTGAAACGAACAATTGTGTTAAGGTAATTCACAAGTCGGGTTTTATGGTGGGCGATAGTTGTTTAACAGATGCAAAGATGTTGAACGGCAAAATGCTTGCCTTGAAAAACGAAAATGCCTGGTCGATTTGGACTCTGACAGGAAGGATGTTAATTCCTTTTTCCTGGGAAGACATTTCAGCGGTGGAAGATGTGCTTCTATTTAAGAAGGAAAATAAAACGAAGCTGGCCACAGTTCAGTCCGTTGCGCGAGTCGCAGATAACCGACTCCTTCAACTCTCCGATGCCTTTGATGATGTGAAACCCTGGCCGCAACATCTTCTGCAAGTTCAGTCAGGAGAATATCAGGGCGTGCTTAATCAGCAGTTGGATATTTTTATTCGTTTTGATAAACATAAACTGAATAATACTTTTTTTGGTGGATTAGCCACTTCACCATTTGGCACCTCCATCTTCAATATGAAAGGAGAGGAGTCATCAGTATTTAGAAAGGTTCAAATGTCCAAGCCCTGGACAGCGGTTAAGGTCAACATGCTTTCGTGGAAATTATTCAATGCAGTTGATCTTACATTTCAAAGCCCGGTTTATGACACGATTCATTTTGTTGGACCTTTTGCAATAGGTAGTCGAATCGATAGTCTTACCATTCATTTCAATCCTTATTACAGTATTGATTTAGCGCAACCAACGAAACTTGAATTTATTCCAGGGCAGGATTCCACTGCTTTTCTTTTGGTTGAGTATGAACAAACCAAAATACTTTTTGACGGAGAAGGTAGAAGACTTTTCGCTGTTCCTTATGATCGAATACAATATGCAGGGCAAGGAATTTTTATCGTTCATAAAAAAGAAAAGAAGGGACTTCTCGGCAGCGATGGAAGACTTTTATTGCCAGTAGAATATGATGCTATTGGAAGCGTAAAGAACTATATCGTTTCGATTCTGAAATCTATGAAGTTTGGTTTGTTCAATTGTAAATCAAAGAAACTCATCAAACCGGAATACTTAAAAAATATTATGCCGTACGCGGTTGATAAACTCGTAGTCTTCAAAGATGGTCGTAGCGGTTTTGTTGACTGGGATAATAAACCACAGAGCAAATTTGAGTTTGACGAAGTGCGTTACTGGAACGATACTTCTGCTATGGTGAAAAGCGATTTGCATTGGAGATTATATAATATTCGATCGGGTAAAATCCTGATTGATAGAATAAAAGACTACACCTTAATTCAAGACACGCAGCAGGAGAAGATTGCAGTCATTCATCAGGATAATGCTTATGGCGTTATTCACAATCACAAAGGGATAGTTATTCCTTCCAATTTCAGCGACATTGTGAATGTAGGTTCCCGCGAAATACCCCTGTATTTCACAGAGAAGCATGTGGAGGAAGCCTCAATCTTTGTTGTAATCTACTATGATCATGCAGGACAAATACTGCGCAAGGAAGTGTATGAGCATGATGACTATGAGAAGATTTATTGCTCAGATAATTAATACACCCTTCATAACAGATTCATTTTCCCAAAAACTGAAATGTATATATTGCATCCTTTAATTTATTCTATGCAAAAAGTAATTGCTTTCCTCGTTATACTGATCTCTTTTCAGGCATCTGCCCAATCTGTAACACCGACAAATGATCGACCGAAATTGGTAATAGGTATCGTGGTGGATCAAATGCGCCAGGAATATTTGTATCGCTTTTATTCAAAGTATAGTGAAGGAGGCTTTAAGCGCTTGATGAACGAAGGCTTCATGTTAAAGAATGCACATTATAATTATGCTCCAACGGTAACAGGTCCTGGTCACGCCTCCGTCTACACAGGTACAACGCCTGCATTTCATGGAATAATCGGAAATGATTTTTATCACAAACGCTTAGGCAAGATGGTGAACTGCGTGGAGGACCCTTTGCAAAAACCGGTTGGCACAGAAGCAGGTAATGGTGATGTGTCACCCTGGCGCATGCTTTCATCCACCATTACAGATGAGTTAGAATTATTTACACAAAAACGCGCAAAAGTTATTGGTGTTTCGATTAAAGATCGAGGAGCGGTTTTGCCTGCAGGCCACATGGCGGATGCAGCTTATTGGTACGATGGTCTCACGGGTAAATTTATTTCGAGTACCTATTACATGACGAAGCTTCCGGATTGGGCAACAAAGTTCAACGAACAGAATCTGGCCAATAAATATTTATCACAGACATGGAATACCTTATTGCCGATTGAGCAGTACACTGAAAGTGGCCCCGATGAATCGCCTTATGAAAGAAAATATTCAGGTAAGCTGAAATCCACTTTTCCATATGTATTGAGCGAGATGCGAGCGAAGAATGGAAGTTATGATCTTTTATCAAGCATACCTTTTGGCAACACATTACTTACAGATATGGCCATTGCAACGGTTACAGGTGAGCAGATGGGCAAAGATGATGTTACTGATTTTCTTTGCTTGTCGTATTCAAGTCCCGATTTGCTTGGTCATGCCGTTGGGCCAAACTCAGTTGAGTTGGAAGATATGTATTTGCGATTGGACAGAAGCCTGGAAGAATTTTTTAAAAAACTCGATCAGCAAGTTGGTGTTGGCAACTACACTGTGTTTTTAACAGCCGACCATGCAGTAGCAGACGTGCCTCAATATTTGAAAGACAATAAAATGCCTGGCGGATATTTTAATGATGAATATGTAAAATCAAAACTCAACGAGTATTTGTTAACCTACTTTCCCAACAAACAATTAATTGCCAATATCAGCAACCACCAGATATTTTTGAATCAGGATGCTTTTCAACACGATGCGAAAGCAACAGGTGTGGATATGTTTATCGCCAGCGAATTGATTGGAAAATTTCTGATGTCATTTGATGGCGTGGCGAATTATTATACCGAAGCACTGCTGCGTCAGGGAGATTACAGCGAAGGTGGAGACAAAGGCGATGTTATTCGGGGATATAATGTGCAACGCTCGGGCGATATTGTTTATACCTTACAACCAGGCTGGATCGAGTCTGGATCAGTGCAGGGCACAACGCATGGTTCACCATACAAGTATGATACACATGTGCCGATACTTTTTTATGGTAAAGGAATTAAGAAGGGATCAACATCACAATATCATACCATCACAGACATTGCACCTACCTTGTCGATATTGCTGAACATTAAATTTCCGAATAGTTGCACGGGGCAGCCGATTTTGGAGATAGTGGAGAATTAGTTTAACCGCAAAGTCGCGGAGAATGTAGTTTTATTTGGTTTTCTGATTAAAAAAATGCTGACCCTGATTGTTCAAGGTCAGCATCAAAATAATTTGGAGAACCTATGCAACTGCCAGTTCCTTAACAGGCAATGTTTCCTTTTGTGGAATCAACGTGGCATTTGGCGCAAGGATAATACCTACACCTTCTATTTTTGACCAGTTATTTAGTTTTTCTAAACTCACTTTGCCTACCATGTATTGCTTGCCATGGGCTGCATATCCCGATTGAAATTCTTCAAAGTCGCTGATGTTAATAGACGTACCAAGATCAAAACTCACGAAAGCTTCAACGAAAATTTTATTTGAAAACTTCAGATCGTGGGGCTGATGAAGTTTTTTGTATTCATAGCGATAATCGTAGGTTAGCGCAGAAATATCACTTAGCACGGCTGAACCCGTTGGATAGCTTCCGGCACCCTTGCCCACAAAGAGTTGCTGTTCTGCGAAAGCACTTTGTACTTGCACCGCATTGTATTCATTACGCACAGCATAAAGTGGGTGAGTAGCTTCAACAAACTGAGGAGCCACGAATCCAAAAACCTGCCCACCGATTTTAAAAGCACGGGCAATCAATTTGATTCCGTAGTTGTTGTCGCGGGCAAATTTTAAATCCAGATCAGAAATACGATCGATGCCGATATTGATTACCTCTTCGGGTTTTACGAAAACCCCGAAGGTGTGCATGATGGCAATCACTAACTTGAACTTCGCATCGAAACCTTTTACATCCAAACTAGGATCTGATTCGGCAAAGCCAAGCTCTTGCGCTTTTTGAAGAGCGTCAGCATAACTTTTCTTTTCTTCAAAAACTTTAGTGAGAATGTAATTGGTCGATCCATTGAATATACCTTCAATACCTGCGAGCAAGTCGTTGTCGTAATATTCTTCGAGGTTGCGAATGATCGGAATACTTCCGCACACCGATCCTTCATACAAAACGGGCTTACCGTATTGCTGTTGCAATTGATAGATTTCTTCCAGATGCTCAGCCAGCATCTTTTTGTTAGCGGTAACAACAGCCTTTCCATTTTGCAAAGCAGTCTTCACAATTTCAAAAGCAGCGTTGGCGTCATCAATCAATTCAACGACTACATCAATATCAGGATCGTTTAGAATTTCTTCTTTATTGAAAGTGAAAAGATCTTCAGCAAATGGCCTTGTTTTGTTTTTGTTCTTTACACAGATCTTTTTGATCTCGGCTTTAATACCAGGTGTTTCTTCCAATACATGGTATAAGCCTTGGCCTACACAGCCAAATCCAAATAAACCCAGTTTAAGATGACGATGCTGTGTGGTGCTGCTCTCGAATGACATGAATTATAATGGTTAATTATTTTTTTATTTCAATGCTGACAAGCTCTTCTGCGAAGAACTTCCTAATGTGTTCACTTAATTGTTCAAACTCTACTAAAAAACCATCGTGCCCGTAAAGTGACGTCATCACTTCAAGTCGCGCATTCGGAATCGTTTCGGCTAAATATTTTTGTTCGGCCAATGGAAATAGAATATCAGAATCAATACCCACTACCAATGTTTTTGCTTTGATGGTTTTTAATGCTGCCTCAAGGCTCTTACGATTTCTTCCTACATTCTGACTGTCCATCATGTGCGAAAGAATCCAATACGTAAAAGCATTAAATCGATTCGCTAATTTCTCTCCCTGATAGCGTTGGTAGGTAGCCGCACGATAACCTTCTAGTTTTTCGTTATTCTTTTCAGCCTGCGTTTGTTCGTATGTATCGTGATGACGATATGATAACATGCCAATCGCACGAGCAGCCTTCAATCCTTCTGAACCGGCGCGTTGATCATTTTCTTTCCAGGTTGCATCGGCTTCAATGGCCATGCGTTGTGCTTCATTGAACGCAATGCCCCATGGTGAATGAAAAGCATTCGTAGCAATCGGTATGATGTGTTGAAATACTTCAGGTTGTTGTATGGCCCACTCCAATACTTGCTGACCGCCAAGTGATCCGCCGATCAGGGTATGAACGGTTTCAATATTCAGGTCTCTGCGCAGCAAGTCAAACGCTTTTACAACATCACGGTTTGTAACTTTTGGAAAACTATGATAAAAGTTTTTCCCTGTCACCGAATTTTGAGATAATGGACCTGTCGATCCATAACATCCTCCTAGTACATTGGCACATATAATAAAGTACTCGCGTGGATCAAAAAATCTTCCTTCATTAAACAGTCCACTCCACCAATCGGTGAAATCAGAACTCCCGGTCAAGGCATGGCAAATCCAAACTACGTTGTTGCGCTCTTGATTCAGCTTACCTAACGTAGTGTATTTGAGCTGAAAGCCAGGAAGTGAATCCCCGGCTTCTAACTCAAATGGTTTTTGATAATGAAATACCTGATCGTGTTTCTCCATAAATCAATTTTTCCTTTTCATCTCCTCTCTCATTAGAGTGGGAGATGTTTAGCTTACCAATTCTCCTTCAAATACTTTAGCGAAGGCTTGTTGAAAATCTCCTTTAATGTCATCGATGTGTTCAATACCTATTGATACACGAAGTAAGTTCGGCAATACACCCGAGGAAATTTGCTCCTCGTCACTCAACTGCTGATGAGTTGTTGCCGATGGTTGAATAATTAACGTCTTCGAGTCGCCTACGTTGGCAACGTGGCTAACCAGTTTAAGGTTATCAACAAACCTGGACGTATGTTGTTTTGTTCCGCGTAAGGTAAATGACAACACTGCACCAAAACCATTGCGCAGATATTTCTTTGCCAGTTTATGATAGGTGCTGCTTTCAAGTCCCGGATAGTTTACACTTTCAACTAATTCGTGTTTTTCTAACCATTGTGCAATGGCCAATGCATTATCCACGGAACGTTGAACACGAAGGGATAAAGTTTCCAATCCTTGCAACAATAAGAAAGAATTGAATGGACTAATGGATGCACCAAAATCACGGAGCCCTTCTACACGTGCGCGAATGATGAAGGCAATGTTTGGAAGTCCGAGTGGATTACCTTCTCCAAAAACTTCCCAGAATTTTAATCCATGATATCCTTCTGACGGCTCAATGAACTGAGTGAATTTTCCGTTGCCCCAATTGTAATTTCCGCCATCAACAATAACGCCACCAATGGAAGTGCCATGACCGCCAATCCATTTTGTTGCAGATTCCACAACAACATTAGCACCATGATCAAAAGGACGGAATAAATAACCACCTGCTCCAAATGTATTGTCAACAATCAAAGGCAGATCGTGCTTTTTTGCTAATGCAGCGATGGCTTCAAAATCGGGAATGTTAAAACCTGGATTACCTATCGTTTCCAGATAAATGGCTTTGGTATTTTGGTCGATTAGTTTTTCGAAGGATTCACTTTTGTCACCTTCTGCAAAACGAACTTCAACGCCCAGGCGTTTGAAGGCTACCTTAAATTGATTGTATGTTCCACCATAAAGGAAGGAAGTGGATACAAAGTTATCGCCTGCTTGTAAAATATTGTTCAACGCGATGAACTGTGCTGCCTGGCCTGATCCAACAGCCAACGCAGCAACGCCACCTTCAAGTGCAGCAATTCGTTTTTCAAATACATCATTTGTAGGGTTCGTGATGCGAGTGTAGATGTTCCCAAATTCTTTTAAAGCAAAGAGTTTGGCACCGTGCTCTGAGTTTTTGAAAACGTATGAAGTAGTTTGATAAATAGGAACGGCACGTGATCCGGTTGTTGGGTCGGCTTCCTGACCGGCATGTAATTGAAGGGTTTCGAAACGTAGATTAGACATGGCTATAATATTTTAATGTTGAATGTTATGTTTTAGGATGATCGGAACCAGTGAACCTGAATTGCCCGTCACGCGGCAAGGTCTACCTGGCTGTGTTGCTGAAGAGAAAAGATGCTCGCTTAGCAGCAACAACACTTACAACAACACATGCATGCGTTGTTGTAAAACATACAACAAATAGAATTCTGAAGATTTCGAAGGTAAGCATGCAAGCTTTCGAAGCTTGTCTCAATGATGATGTAAACGATTTTTTTCATTTTTAATCGGTTTATAGTTTCCGCCATTTTTGGGCGGATCAGGAGTTAGCACCTTGCATTTTGCTGTAGGTTGCTAGCGATTCTATGAGCCTGTCTCTCCTCGCTTCTTTATAAATCGATCAAGCAGATGCGCTTATTCGACTTTGATATCACAAACGTAGAGCCTGAAAGCATGGTTTCCAAACATCGAATAAAAAAAATAATGATTTTCTGCTTGGCTCCTGACAAGTGTTCGTGGGAACAAACGTGTGTGTTTAACGACTTAAGAGGGTGTATTGAAGAATATTGAGGAGGGTCAATTCGATTTTTTGATGAGTGCAATCTGCCCGATATGATACACATCGTGATGGATGATACCATGAAGCAAAGTGAAGAAAGTATATCCGTATGAACTATTGGGCACCGGATAGTGGAGGAGAGAGGAATCAAATTGTTGAATAGCTCCAACCGACTTCGCCTGACTTTCATTCAAGTTCTGTATGGCTACTTCCCAGTTTGATGGTTTTGGAAAGTTTACCTCATCACTTACTTTATACTCGGTATCGCCTTCCAGTTTCTTCACAACAAAAATTCTCCAGGCTGTCATGTGTGCTACAAGCTCAATGATGCTGTGGGTGTTGTTGATTTGATGCGTGGCTTGCTCAGGAGTAATATCGTTCAACACTTCCTTTACAGAGGGACCATACCACGCATTTTTTTCGAATGTGCTTTTTAACAGCGAAAGAATATGTTGGATTTCAGAAGGCATGTGTAATGTTCAAGGTTTCCGGTTCAAAGTTCCATGTTTCGCTTTGCATTATTAAGGTAAACATAGACAACAGGGCATTAACTTTGAACCTGAAACATGGAACTTTTACGTTAGCATTCCGCCATCAACCTGAATTACTTGTCCGGTTATGTAGGATGACATTTCAGACCCTAAGAATACACAAGCATTGGCAACGTCCTGAGGTTTACCTCCGCGTTTCATGGGTATGGCATCACGCCAGCCTTGCACAGTTTTCTCATCGAGCTTACCTGTCATTTCAGTTTCGATAAAACCAGGCGCGATGGCATTCGAGCGGATGCCGCGTGAGCCTAACTCTAAAGCAACCGATTTGGTAAAGCCAATAATACCCGCTTTTGATGCTGCATAATTGGCTTGACCAGCATTACCTTTTAACCCTACAACAGAAGTCATATTAATAATCGAGCCACCCTTTTGTTTCATCATCTGTTTCGTAACAGCTTTTACTGTATTGAAACACGATTTCAAATTCACGTTTATAACATTGTCCCACATTTCGGGAGTCATGCGAAGTAAGAGATTGTCTTGTGTGATACCGGCATTGTTAATTAAAATATCTAATGTTCCGAAATCAGCAATTACATCATTGATCAATTTATCAGCCTGGGTAAAATCAGAAGCATCTGAACGATAGCCTTTTGCCTTTACACCTTTCGAAGCCAGCTCAGCTTCCAGTGCCTGTCCTTGTTCTACGCTTGAAAGGTAAGTGAACGCTACGCTTGCACCGTGCTCAGCATATTGAAGGGCAATAGATCTTCCGATTCCTTTTGAAGCTCCGGTAACGAGGGCGATTTTTCCTTGAAGTAATTTCATATCATGTCCAACAGTCCACGGTCGACTGTCAAAGGTTAGTTTCCGTTCACGCTCAAAAATACTTATTTCCTCATAAAATCAGTGCGATCGGATAATCGACCTCATTTCAAATTGAATTGAATCGTAGTTATCCATGACAGGATACCGTCCCTATGGGACTTGAACCCTTCTCTTCTATAAATTGAATATCTACCTATGTTCAGTTCCTACAGAACATTATTAATAAGGACATTGAGTCCCGTAGGGCAATGTCATTAAGTTAAGGGAGGATGGAAAGCAAAGGGCTATAGTATTGAATAGTTTTGAGGTATCGAATCTTAAAACTTACTATAGCCCATGCATGAAGCAAATGTAAAAATTATTGCCAGACTGAAAC
>JANMRZ010000206.1:0-49747 GCA_031388805.1 Chryseolinea sp. | reverse complement strand
AAGTTGGATAACAAAACATGCTGGAAAAACTATCCTTAACATATCTGCAATAGGTGAAAAACAAAAATGGTTAGACGGTTTATTTGATATCGTCAGGCAAAAAGATCGAGCATTCTATTTCTCTAATGCATAATCTGGGATCAACAGACATTAAAATTTTTATATTCGGATTCTTTCGCAAATCATTTTCCCATCGATACCACTCGCAAGGAGCTGAAGTAAATAAGCTGGGTAGGTGTTTGGTGACAGGATGATTTGGATTTTCTACACGCAACACAGCAGAGGTAGGTCGCCATGTATTGCTCGCATAAGAACCTGCTCCAATAAATTGATTGTGGTACCAATCCCAATTTTGTGGAAAGTCAGAGGGTGTCAGTGCAAAAGCGGCAAAGTGAAATCCCATCCAGGCACCACCGTGTTCCATATAATATTGAAATGCCTCACGTTGCTTTGGCGCTTCAGGGCGAGTATCTAAAAACAAAACAACCTGATAGTGCGATAGAAATTCTTTGTTGAGATTATCCCAGTTGTTAGTGGAGTCGTAGGTAAAGTGATTTTGCTTACCCTGAGATGAGAACCATTTATTAGCTTCATGTACAAAGCTGATGTGTGCTGCATCATTCTTGGCTGTGTAAAAGGCAATGACTTTAAAATTATTTGTGTTCTCTTGCGCATGAAGAAAAGAACAAAAGCAAAGAGTGATTGAGAGTAAGGTGTTGAATCGATACATTGTTTTTGTTTTATACTAAACTATTAAAATAACATTCGAATTAAATTCAAATCACTCGTTCACCTTAAGCGGAACCGAAACTTTTACCTTCTCCCAATACAGAACAATCTTGCCTAAATTGTTTTCATCTGCTTGAATTACATATCGAAGCCTTTCCTGATTCTTTTCTTCTTGCTCTGGCTTAACTTTTAAGCGTACTAAATCTTGTGCTTCATCATATTTATCGGTTAAATGTTGTTGCCAGTTGGTGTTGATGATTACTGTCCATTCATCCTTTCCGGGAATGGTGAAGAATGCATACTTGCCTGCAGGAATAGCTTTACCTCCGATTTCGATATCGTGATCAAACTCAATGTTCGTGGCCATGTGTGCTCCTGTTACCCACACTTTATCAAAAGGAACAAGTCCACCCCAAATAATTCTACCTCTAACCGAAGGTGAATGATAAGTGATTTTTATTTCTGTATTTCCAACCTTACCCATTGCTTCTGCATTCAGACTTCCTTTTAATGTGTCAGGCTCGGAGTGGGATTGAATGATAACAGCGTTGCTGATTTCTTTATTCGCAGGCGCCGATTTCCCATTTTGTACTTGTTCAAGTTGTGATTTTTTTTCTGTGCAACTCGAAAACCCTACACCGGCTACGCATAAAATGGTAAGAAGATTTTTCATGATTATTTAAGCTTGCGGTTTAAGTTTTATTTTAGAAAAAGTCGGAGAAGAAATAAAAAACAGAATGAAGCCCGAACAAACTGTAAGGATTCCAAAAAATGAAAATGCCCTGAGCAGTATGTTGTTAAAATTATCCCTGCCCTGATAATCCATTGTGTGCATCATATAGAGGAAGTCAAATGCTCTCCATTGATTATGACGAATGGTTTGGAATGTTCCAAGCTCTCCACTGACATACAGCGTACAAGCAGGTTTTTCAAATGTTACTGCCCAAACAGGAAGAGGTCTGCCACGATACTCATGGTGTCCGTTTGTCTTCTCCAGATATTCAACTTGCGTTAATTCGGCACTTGCAATAATATTTGCTTTCGCAACATGAATGGCTTCTTCTTTTGTGAGAGGCGATCGAATTTCACCAGTCTGGGCATCGGCCAGCGCGGCATAGGTATGAAGATGCATTCCTTCTCCGGAATGTCCGGAAAAATAATTGATCTGATAGATAGGTTTACCAAGAATATTGATCAGGTTAACCGACTGAATCGAATCAACTGCTCGATCTTGTCTCAAATTCTTTACAGCCTCGCTTGGTGATATTGAGTTAAAATCGGTTGATAGGTAGGAAACGGATTTTCGTAAATGATCGCCGTGTACATTATCAAGATCATTCCAGCTAAAGTATAATCCGCCAATGGTCCAGAGTAAAAATTGAATACCTATAATTACTCCGAGGTAGCGATGGGTCTTTCGAAGGTAATAGTTACGGTTCTTTAGCATTTCGCTTTAGTGGGTTTAATTCAATCAGATTATTCTGACTATGACGAGAGCTGTTTTTTTGAATTCTTATCTCCTGGTGTGCCGATAAAAATCTAGTGGATGGTTTCTTTCACCACTCCACAATGCAGCATCGCCTTTCCAAAGTATGGATTCTTTATTTCTTTTTCATTTGAAAGCCAATATGCTCCCTCATTATTATTTGCCATTGGACAATATTCAAGATAGAGTTGACCTGAAGTAAGTGAGTTGGCTTTTATAAGCGTTGACATTTCAGCGCTAAGTACTGAAAATGCCTTGCGCTGATCTGCGAGTGTCACGGCATAAGCAATATTGGCCGCTTCAGTAGCAGCAGCTTTACCTGTGCTGATAATCAACAATGATTTTTGTAGTTCGCCAGAAACTTGTTTTGCTTCATCTTCTTTGGAAGCAACAAGTGCGTCTTTCAACTCAATGTAAAGTCTATAAGCCTTGTCAATGCTAGGATCTTTAAATGCAGGTGCCGAAGTTGGAGTTGCTTGCTCCGCATGTTTGCTATGATCGTGCTGAGCCATTGAAACAATAGAGGTAACCAAACAAAGTGTGAAGATGAATAACGTGTTTTTCATTTCTTAAGACTTTAGAGTAAAACGTTTTATCTAATTATAATTTTTCTTTTGTCATGCCGCAAGTTAACATGCGTTGACCCATGTATGGATTCACAATTTCCTTCGTGTCGCTGATCCAATAAGCGCCTTCATTATTTTTAGCCATCGGACAAAATTGATAGTACAATTCCGTTTCGTTTGGATGATATGCTTTTACTAAGGCATACATTCCATCACTTACATTCGAAAGCTCTGTTCTGCTTTCTTCAATGTCAACACTTTCGCCAATGTGCTTTAAGCCCGTTGAAATTTTAGCGAGCTGAACATGGTAAAAATCCATTTGCTCACCTGCCAGCTTCGACATGTCAAACTTTGAGAGGTTATCAGCAAACGTCTTTGATTCCGTTTTTGCGACTTCATTATTGTCTTCAATTAATGATTTGTTCACGGCAAAGTAATTTGCCAACAATCCATTGATTTGTGTTTTCACTGAAGCGTCAACATTTTCAAATACTTTTATTTCTGAAGCTGCTGGAGTTTCCGCTGCTGCCGCATGTTCGTGATCATCATGTTCTGCCGTTTCAGTTTTCTTTCCTCCACACGAAGCGATCAACACAACAAGAGCAAAGCTCATTGCCAATGGGAATACATTTTTTGTTTTCATTTGATTTATTGTTTTGTTTTAATTTTTTCTTTGATCATTGTCGAATATTGATATTTTTTTAAGCTCCTTTCTTTAATACACTTTCGCTATAAAGAAGATATGCTCCGGTAATTACTACATTTTCATTTTCTGAAAGCCCCTCGGTGATCTCTACCATTTCTGAATTTTCTATTCCTGTTTTTACTTTACGTGATGTAAACGATCCGTCTTTTTGCAAGATCCAAATGTGATTTCCACTGGCATCGCGGATGACAGCGTCAACCGGTAAAGCAATTGCTTTTTTATCAGAATGAGTAAGAATAATATTGCCTTGCATTCCCGGTAATAAATCATGTTTCAGATTAGGTATAGCCACTCGTGCAAGTGTTACCTGACTACCTTTCCGATATTCCGGACTCATAAACGTTACTATTCCTTTTATCAAAGTTTGATCTGAATTGGTGATGGATATATTTACTTCGTCACCGAGTTTAATATAGTGAGCTTCGCCTGGATAAAGTTCGGCTTCCATCCAGAGCTTGTCAAGTTTTTCGATACGATAAAGCAGGGTTCCTTCTGAAATATATTGCCCCTCATTTGCCTCAATACTTTTCACTACTCCTGATCCAGGTGCAAAAAATGTTATACGCGAATCAACTACTTTTTTCTTTGCCAGATTTTTAATTTGACTTTTTGTCATTCCAAACAATACCAATTTCTTTTCCGCTGAAGTTACGAACGACAGATAACGATCTTCTTTAATCGCTTCTGCTTGCTCCAATGCCAATACATATTCTTGTTGAAGGGTAAGTAATTGTTCACTGTATAGCTGATATAATGCTTGTCCTTGTTCAACTTGCTGCCCGATTTCTTTTACATAAAGCACTTCAATTCTTCCTTGCACACGACTGCTAATCACTTCTGTCTGTGTTTCATCGGCTATTAGTTTTCCAGTGAGGATGGTATTGCTGCCAATTTCTTGCATTCGCACCAACGTTGTGGTAATGTTCGCCAATTTCATTTGTGTTTGGCTCAACATGATGGCGCTCTGAGCAGCAATAAGATTTACCTTCACTAAATCCATTCCACAAATAGGACAAGTACCCGGCCTGTCTTGAATAATCTGTGGATGCATCGGGCAGGTGTATTGCTCTTTTGAAGCTTCATGATGCGCATGTTCGTCTTTCTTATTGCATGAACTAATAAGTAAGACGCTGAACAAACTAAAAATTAGTATTCTGTTTTTCATATTCGGTTTATTCTTTCTCGATTAACTATTAACTATAATCTAGTTCTTCACTTTTATAAACCCCTCACTATCCATCAGGAATTGTGCGTCATATGCAATGCTATCCTGAGCTTCAACACCTGTAATAACTTCAATCCAATCACCGGAAGTTTGTCCGATAGTAATTGACTTCGGCCTGAATGTTCCGTTTCGTTTGGCAAAAACAATATTCTGAATGCCCAAATCCAAACTAGCCGTTATTGGAATCCACAAGGACTTGTTAGATTCTGTTTTTAATTGACCTTTTACAAGCTGACCAATTGGATACGTATTTTTTGGATTGACTAAATACACTCTCGCTTTTGCAAAGTTTTCTCCATCCACATAAAAGGGTTGGATAAAACTGATAGTTGATTTTATTTCTTTTTGTGATGAATCGAAAGAAAGAATAACGGAGTCTTTCAGTTTAATTTGATTTGCTTTTTGCCGAACATTGAACTCAGCCCAAACCTGCTCTGTGTTGACTACATTAAAAATTGTTTGGCCCGTGACCACATACATACCTTCGCGTATTTGTATTTCATTTGGTACTGCAGTACTGGATGACGAGCCTTTCATAGCCGAGCTTCCCTTCATATCAGAAGAAGCTGATGATGAGTTGGTGGAAGGTGTCGATGCCTGCAGAATACTTTCTTCCATAATGTATCCATTCACTGAACTGTAAACCGGAAAGGAGTATATTTCTTTTTTCGATGAAACTATATGTGTAATCTGTTGATTGGAGACACCCAGAAGCCTTAATTTTTCTTTTGCAGATTCAATTAACTGAGTATTCTCAGCATCTGACTTTTGTAAGAAAAGAAGATCACGTTGCGCAGTTAATAGTTCAGAACTATAGATTTCTAAAATCTTTTCGCCTTTGCGAATCGGTTGAAAATTATATTTGATCATCAACTTTTCAATTCGACCACCCGTGCGAATCGGAATACTTGTTATTCTTCGGGTATCATAGGTAATCACGCCATTTATTTCTGAGTTGGTACTTGCGGATTTGAAAACTGGCGTGATCATCTTGATGGATCCGACAACTGAAACATTTGTTGGCTTTAGGAGATAGTTAAGTTCAGCCGTTATCTTCACTTCGTCACCGGGTTTCCCTTTCAGCACAAGATCCATCCCGCATACTGGACATGTGCCAGGTCTATCCTGAATAACAGTAGGATGCATCGGACATATGTATTCTTGTGTATGGGAATGATCATCTTTTTTCGAGCAGCTACTTAAAACTAGTTGCAATACTACTATGGACCATAGAAAAAAGGCTCTACATTTCCTTATGCCTGCTGCTCCTATTTTATTTTTCAACTTGTTTCTCATAGGTAACAATCATTTCATAATATTTCTGAAGTGTATCTAGATATTGCATCTGAGTCATGTTCAAGGTTTCCCATGCATCTATTACCATGGGTAACTCTTCTTTATTTTCTTCATATGCCAACATGGTAGTTTCATAATTTCTGCGGAGTGCTGGCAGGATATGTTTATCGTAATTTGCAATTTGGTTGTTGAACGTTTGAATTTCATTCACCATAGCGATGGTCATTCCCTGAAGTTCATTTAAGATCGAAGCACGTTCGCTCTTCATGGCTTCGATTTCAAACTCCATACCCTTGATGTTCGACTTATACATTTTTGATGACCATGGTGCAATGGGTATGGAAACCATCCCCAACAACATAAACTGACTTGGCATCATCGCGTCTCTCGGAATCATGTGATTAAAGCTAAGATTGAAATCGGGTTTGGATTGATTTCGCTCCAGAGCCTGGTTTAACCTCATCGATTGAATTTGTTTATCAATCTTCCGAATGTCACTTCTGTTTGAAACAAAGAGAGAAGTGTCAATGGATTCGGGTACAAAGGAAGGAGAGGAGTGAAGCGTGTCGATTTCGTAGTGCGTCTCCGAAGAAATATTCATCAGTTGGTTGAGCAATGTCATTTTGTGATGAATTTCATTTTCGTTCATCAGCATCATGTTCTTCACTTCGTACAATCTGCCTTCTGCTTTATAAATGTTGCCAAGTTTGCTCTGATTGTATGGATATCGAATTTTGGCGATTTTGATCATCAGGTTGATAATCTCTTCATTCTCTTTCAAAACTATTTTCTTTTTCTCTAGCACCAACCATTGGTAGTAAGCGGTCTTAGCTTGAGCGCGCAGTTCATTATAGGTAGCTGATTCGCTTTCCAATTCAACCGCTGCTTTGGATTCCATGTATCCTTTGCTGGCTTTTAGCTTTGCAGGATGTGTAAACTTCTGCTGCACCGAAAGCATGATCTGTCCTTTATCGCGAGGGTCTTCTACTTTTTTGTACGGTAGCATCCAAAGCCCGCCACCCACTTCCGGCGCCATCCAACTTGTTGCTCCTGCTGAATAAGCGTTCATAGCATTCGCTCGTTGACGAAAATCCTGAAGCATGGGATTATGTTCTTTGATTACAGATAAAGCACTATCCAAACGAAGAACCTGCGCATGACAGAAAGAAACAATGGATATTAGACAAAAGACAATAGACAGTTTGCGAATACCGCCTAAAGTCTCCCGTCTAAAGTCTAAAGACTTTTGTCTAGTGTCTAAAGTCTCCCGTCTAATGATTGCTTTCATGAATTTCAATTTTTCCGAATTTTCGTAACTCATATTCTTTCGACATTAAGAAAATTAAAGGCGTTACTAATAGAATGTGCGTGGATGATGTAAGCACACCACCAATCATAGGGAGTACAATCGGTAGCATCACGTCACTACCTACACCCGTTGACCATAACACGGGTATTAAACCAAATAATGAAACGCATACGGTCATCAATTTTGGTCGAAGACGTTTTGCGGCTCCATTAATTACATATTCGCGCAAGTCCTCTTTTGTGATGGTCTCTCGTGAATTACCCTTCAACTTCACGAGTTGTTGCATGGCATCATTGAGATAAATTACCATCACCACTCCCGTCTCTACGGCAATACCAAACAACGCGATGAAGCCAACAGCAACCGCCACGGATAGATTGACATCGTAAAAATAAATCAGATAAGCCCCACCAATCAATGCAAATGGTATGGTGATCAAGCTTAGAAAAGCTTCGCGAATTGATTTGAAAGCGAGATAGAGCGCAACGAAAATGATGAGCAGAACAATAGGCAAAATGATCAACAAGGTCTGTTTGCCTCGAATCAGGTTTTCATACTGCCCGCTCCATTCAATGAAGTATCCACTCGGTAGATTCGTCAATTCACTATTTACTTTTTCAAGAGCTTCTGTTACGGTGCTCCCTAAGTCACGATCGCGCACATTGAACAATACGGCTCCGCGAAGCAAAGCATTATCAGAAGAAATCATAGGTGGGCCATTTTCAAATTTAATTTCAGCAACGGATGAAAGGGGTATTGTTCCAAACGAAGGTGTTTTGATGGGAATGCGTTTGATGCGGTCAATGCTGTTGCGATAATCTTGTGGCAAGCGTACATTAATTGAAAAGCGCTGGCGACCTTCAATAGTAGTGGCCAATGGTGTGCCGCCTATGGTGGTCTCTACCATCATATTGATATCATCAATACTCAAACCGAATCGTCCAATCTGATCGCGGTTAATATCAATCACTAAGTATTTTCCTCCCGTAATGGGCTCGACATATAAATCTTTCACACCATCAATATTTTTCAACAATGCTTTTACGCGTTGTGATACGGCATAAATTGTATCTAAATTTTGTCCGTGCACTTTCACGCCTACATCAGTTCGTATCCCTGTGGCAAGCATATTAATGCGATTGATAATCGGTTGTGTCCATCCATTTACTACACCAGGGATTTGAAGTTTAGCATCAAGTTCGTTGATGATATCTTTTTTAGTAATGCCTGGTCTCCATTCTGATTTTGGTTTCAGCACGATAATGGTTTCAATCATGCTGATCGGTACATTGTCAGTTGCTGTACTGGCACGACCTGCTTTCCCCAATACCTTATCAACCTCGGGCACTGACTTAATGATTTTATCTTGCACCTGTAGAATTCGTTTTGCCTCCGAGTTTGAAATATCCGGGAGCGTAACGGGCATAAATAAAATGGATTGCTCATCGAGTGGTGGCATAAACTCGCTGCCTAAACTCAGCAAGAGAGGTACGCTAATAATCAATGCAACAATGTTGATGCCGATCGTTGTTTTGCGCCATTTCATGCAGGTACGAATGATGGGCTCATACATTTTTTCTAATGTGCGAGTGATGGGATTTTGTTTCTCATCTCTAAACTTTCCACGCATGAAAATGGAAATCAATACAGGAGCGAGGGTGAGGACAAGAAAAGCATCCACCACAAGAATGAATGTTTTAGTGAAAGCAAGTGGGTGAAATAATTTCCCTTCTTGCCCGGTCAGCATAAATACAGGAAGAAATGAAGCAATGATTATAATGGTGGAATAAAACACACCACGTGACACTTGCTTGCTTGATTTCTCAATGATGGAAAGGCGTTCATCATTTTCAATTGGAGCACTCGATTCGTTAAAACGATGCGCTAAATTTTTATACGCATTCTCCGTCATGATAATTCCATTGTCGATAATCACACCAATCGCCAACGCAATTCCGGTTAACGACATGATATTGGAAGTAATATCAAACGCATTCAACAAAATAAAACTGGAGGCAATGGTGATCGGTAATTGAATAATGATGGTAATGGCGCTGCCCCAATGAAACAGAAACAGAATTACAATAAGTGATACAACTAAAATTTCTTCTATCAATGTTGTCTTAATGGATGAAACCGATTCTTCAATCAAACCACTTCGGTCGTACATGATATTGAAGGTCATTCCTTTTGGTAAGCCCCTTGCTACTTCTTCCATCTTGGCTTTCACCTTGTGAATTACCTCATCGGCATTTTCACCATAACGCATCACAATGATTCCACCCACCACTTCACCTTCGCCATCTTTATCGAAAATGCCCAGACGAGTTTCGCCTGTCATTTGTACTGTAGCAATATCTTTTATCTGAATGGGTATAGTGTTTACCGTTTTTATCGGAATCTTTTCAATGTCTGTAATCGATTGGAGGTAGCCCGTAGTTTTGATAATGTAGCCAATGTCACTCATCTCAAATTTTCGGCCCCCGGCTTCATTATTATTGGAGCGAATGGATTGAATTACTTCCGGAACAGAAAGATTGAAATAGGTAAGCTTAGTTGGATCAACCGTTACCTGATATTGTTTTTCAAAACCTCCGAATGACGCCACTTCACTTACACCAGGTACAGTTTGTAATCCGAATTTTACATACCAATCCTGAATGGCACGTTGTTCACCCAAACTCATTTCAGGTGCATCCAAAGTGTACCATAAAATATGTCCGACACCCGTTCCATCGGGGCCTAGTGTTGGTACAATTCCTTCCGGCAATAATGTAGAGGCATAGTTTAATCTTTCGAGCACACGTTCGCGCGCCCAATACACATCCACGTCATCATTGAAGATTACATACACGAAACTCATTCCAAACATGGAAGCACCTCGTACATATTTTACTTTTGGTAATCCCTGAAGGTTTGTTACCAATGGATAGGTAACCTGATCTTCAATGATCTGCGGACTGCGCCCCATCCATTCCGTAAAAACAATGACTTGATTTTCCGATAGATCGGGGATAGCATCAATCTTATTGGTCTTTATCGAATAAATTCCCCAACCAAATAATCCAGCTGCGATCAGTAAGACCAGCAATTGGTTCCGCAGGGAAAAAGAAATTAAATTTTGAATCATACTAAACCAGTAGTGAGTCGTGGGTTATAAGTCTTGAGTAGTTGATTATGTCATGGTTAGAATACATGACATTGATTTGCATTCACAATGGAATACAAATCTTTCATCGTACTGGGTAAGCAGATGAAATCAGAGAATTATAAAATCAGATTTGAAAGGAATGAACAAGCACGGAAATATCATGCGAAAGCAGGGGTGGCTTGTAAAGTGCAAAGCTTTGATGAGTTTTTGCTGAAGATGATGGAGCAATTGAAATAACGTAAGGCAGTTCAGCAATCCAGGATGCGCTTTGAATTTCAAGGGAAAGGTGTTCAACTTTTGAGCTAAAATCTTTTCCTTCGAAGTCTACGCTCTTATCTTCACAGCATCCGTTCGATTTTTTTTCCTGATGCATTCCACCATGACATGGAGGCATAACCTCCATTGGACATGGGGCAGCTTTTTGAACCAGTGCAATACTGGATACATGACCACCACATACATGCATATTCACGCTGAAACTCGTTGACGACACGAGCACTAGCAGGGCGAGTAGCATAGATAATATAGAGTGGATTACCTTCATGTTGAGCAAATGTACGGATTTGACAGATTCATGGTTTACATTTTATCGAAAATCCTTTGTATAATTCCACTATAATGGGGCAATTCTTACGTTGGCGTTGTTCATTACTAGCGGACTAATTATATTTCATCTCTTAATAATTTAATATTAGGTTTAGATGGAATGGCCAAACTGTATTATTGCTAGGTTGAACGAGTTTTTGAGACAGGCCATTTCCTAATTCACAGACAAGAGTATTCATGAAGAAATTAATAGGGCAAATCCGATACTTACTCCTGGTTGCCTATCAGAAAGTACAGCCTCTTTTGCGTGTTATCGAATCGTATTATCAGCGCATTCGCGAATATTACAGAACACATCCGGGAGCAAAGAAGCGGTCCATTATTGCCTCAGTAGTTTTAGGACCACCATTACTTCTATTTATCATCGCCTGGATACAGATTCCCAGTAAACGCGAGTTGCGAAATATTCAGAATCAGGTGGCATCGGAAGTGTACAGTGCGGATAGTGTTTTGCTTGGGCGATATTATATTCAAGACCGAACTGAAATTAAATACAATGAGATTGCTCCTGTGGTAATCAATGCGTTGATTGCTACAGAAGATATCCGGTTCTATGATCATGGTGGTGTAGATTATGAAAGTTTAGGACGTGTGCTCATCAAATCCATTTTCATGCAAGATGAATCTTCAGGAGGTGGAAGTACAATCACACAACAGCTTGCCAAAAATTTATATCCGCGTAAGAAATATTGGATTTTCTCTATGCCGATGAATAAGACACGTGAAGTGATAACGGCTTTCCGATTAGAAGACATTTATTCAAAAGAGGATTTGATCACCATGTATTTGAATACGATTCCATTCGCTGATCTTACCTTTGGTATCGAAGCTGCTGCAAAACGTTTTTATTCCACTACAGCAAAAGAACTTAATGCCAATCAAGCCGCTATTCTGGTTGGGATGTTGAAAGCAACAACGTCTTACAATCCTCGATTGTATCCCGATCGTGCCCGGACAAGAAGAAATGTTGTGTTGTCGCAGATGGCAAAGTACAATTTCTTAACGAAGGAAGTTGCTGATTCAATAAAACTGCTTCCTGTTGATCTTAAGTATAATAGTGTTTCGTACCACCAGGGGTTAGCACCTTACTTCCGTGAATTTGTAAAAGCTGAGTTGATTGAGTGGTGCAAAGCAAATTTTAAATCCAATGGTGATCCTTACAACATCTATTCCGATGGATTAAAAATTTATACCACTATCGATTCGCGACTGCAAGCGTATGCTGAAAAAGCAGTGGCTCAGCAAATGACGTTCGTGCAAAAATCGTTCTCTGATCATTGGGGAAAGGAAGAACCATGGAGAGGAAAAGACGAAGTAGTTCATGATGCTGTTCGCCATTCGCCGCGTTATGAAAAATTAAAAGAACAAGGTTTAACAGAAGAACAAATCATGGAAGTCTTTAATAAGAAAGTTCCGATGCGTTTGTTCACTTGGGAAGGTGAGCTTGATACGAAGATGAGTCCACTTGATTCCATTAAGCATACCTTAAAGTATTTAAGTGCAGGTTTCTTGGCGATGGAGCCGAACAGCGGAAGAATACGGGCATGGGTAGGGGGAATTGAGCACGATTTTTTTCAGTTCGATCACGTGAAGACCAGCACGAAGCGACAGGTAGGTTCAATTTTTAAGCCCATTGTTTATGCAATGGCTGTGGAGAAAGGCATTGATCCCTGTGAATTGATTTCAGCTGGTCGTGAAACCTACATTGATGACGAAGGTGAAAAGTGGACGCCTCGAAATTCACAAAATGATTATGAAGTAGAGTATACCATGCCCGGTGCGCTTGCTTATTCTGTCAATACAGTTGCAGTTAAGCTGATAATAAATGCGGGTGTGAATAACACTGTTGATCTTGCTCGTAAAATGGGAATAGTCAGTGAATTCAAAAATGTTCCTTCTGTTGCGTTGGGCTCTACTTCCATTTCACTTATGGAGATGACGACAGCGTATTCATGTCTTGCAAATTATGGAGTGACCACGAAGCCTTATTTTATAAGCGCCATTCATGATCTGGATGGAAAGGTGTTTACAAATTTCAAACCTGAAGAAAAACCGAAGCGTGTCATTTCAGAAGAATCAGCGAAGCTTGTTGTGCAGATGATGAAAACCGTGGTGCATGAAGGAACAGCCTCCCGCTTGCGTTGGAAATATGGTGTATACAATGATGTTGCTGGAAAAACGGGAACCACCCAGGCTAATGCTGATGGTTGGTTTATGGCCCTAACTCCTGGGCTTGTGGTCGGTACGTGGGTTGGAGCGGATGATCCGAGGATTCATTTTAGAAGTACTGAACTCGGACAAGGTTCAAGCACAGCTTTGCCAATGTATGCTTACTTTATGAAGCAAGTAAATGAAGATGATAATTTTAAGGAACTATCGAAAGCCGAGTTTCCGCGACTACCAAATGATCTTCAGGAGCGATTGGCTTGTGATCTTTATGAATTGAGTGATGATTTGCGATTTAAAGCGCAGCTAACACTTCTTCAACGTGATTCCCTTATGCGAGCCGACACAACAGCCAAACTGCGAGATGACTCTTTCCTTGAGCAACTTTATAAAAGAAAATTAAAGAAAGAGTTGTGGCAACAGAAGCGAGACAGTATTGCTATTCAGAAATTGGAAGAATCTCAAGAGTTAGAATAGAATTATTACATCAACCTTTTATAAACGTACATACCAACCCGAACAAAATGACACTCGATAAACTATTGGGCATTGACTATCCCATTATTGTAGCCCCGATGTTTTTGATTTCCAACACAAAAATGATCAAGGCTGCATTGTCGAATGGTGTTACTGCTGCATTTCCTGCCATGAATTATCGAACCGATGAGGAATTGCGTGCAGCGATCAAAGAGATAAAAGCATTTTCATCAAAGCCGTTCGGTGTGAATTTGATTGTAAATAAATCCAATCCCAAGTACAAGGCGCATCTCGAAACTTTGCTTGAGTTAAAGGTCGATTACATTATTACATCACTAGGAAGCCCTAGGGAAGTAATAGAAAAATGTAAGCCATTGGGAATAAAAGTTTTTTGTGATGTTGTGGATTTAGAATACGCAAAGAAAGTAGAAGAACTTGGAGCGGATGCTGTTATTGCTGTAAATGCAAAAGCAGGTGGTCATGCTGGTAACATCGAACCAAAAGACCTGATTACATTACTAAAAGAGAATTGCAACATCCCCATTATTTCCGCAGGAGGAATAGCAAAGGGAAAAGATTTAAAACAAGTAATGGATTGGGGAGCTTCCGGGGCGTCAGTCGGTACAATTTTTATTGCCTGTGATGAAGCTGATATTTCTCCAGAATACAAACAAGCCATGGTGCATTACGGTGCGAAAGATATTGTTCGAACGAATAAATTATCAGGTTCACCACTTACTGTTATCAACACACCTTATGTTCAACAACTCGGAACGAAGGCCAATTTCTTAGAGTGGATTTTAAATAATAACAAAACATTGAAGAAATACGCTAAAATGTTAATTGCATTGCGCGGAATGAAAGCCGTTGAGAAGGCAGCTTTTGGCGCTACCTATAAAACAGTTTGGTGCGCAGGTCCTGCTATTGAACATGTGAAAAGTATTCAACCGATGGCGAATATTATTCGCACACTCACAAAGGAGTATGATGCAGCAAGAGGCAGTCATTGATTGTGGCAATTGAACAGACATTAAAACATCAAATAAAATGAAAAGAAATCTAAAATTCGTGATTGTGTCTTTCGCTTGCGTTTTGTTTACTATTCAAAGTTGTAACTACGCAAAATCAAATCAACAAGTAGTTATCTCGGATGATTGTGGAATGAGTTGGAAGAAAATTGAAGCTGGTGATGCAGTTCCGAAAGGCGGATTAAATGCTTGTTACATGAAAGTTGTAATTCCGAATTATCCTATGCAGGGCGAAAGTAAATTTATATCAAATTTGAAAGATAGAGTTCGAGCATCAGTACATATTGACTATGATTATTCAATTATTGAACCGTTGGAATTCATTAAGCAGGCAAAGTATTTAGGAAAGGCAAATGCCGATGCGGATAGTGAGGGTGCGTTGAACAATTCTGCATTTGAAGGTGCAGAGAATATGGTAATTGATAAGAGGATAAAAGATGTTTCAAAAGGATTATTTATTACCGAAGATATTGTAGAATTAGATCAAGCTGATATTGAAACAAAACTACTTGCCGAAAGCAATAAGGTATTAGAACCATTAGGTGTTCATTTGAATTTCATAACCTTAACCTTTGATTTAGACGAACAAACACGACAAGCAATTGATGTGTCCACGGCAATGAAAATCTATGAGAGTAAATCTTTACAAGAAGTCGGAAAGCAAGTCATAATACAAAGGGCTGGTGCCACGAAAATTATCATTGAGAGTAAACCAGAAACGCCACAAGAAAGGGAATAATTATCTGGCGATATTCCATTCAGTAAGTCTTTTCTTGGATTTTTCGAAATTAAAATAGTCATGAAAGCTGCTTCTGTAAATGAAATAAAGAAAGCCATTCAGGCATTGGATGAAAAAGAAGTCCAGGACTTTTGCTTGCGATTGGCAAAGTTTAAAAAAGAGAATAAAGAACTGCTTACCTATTTACTTTTTGAAGCACAAGATGAAAGTGCTTATGTGGAGAATGTGAAAGCTGAAATGGACGAGTTATTCATCACCGTTCCTAAGAGTAATGTTTATCTGATCAAGAAGGTACTACGAAAGATACTACGTATTGTAAATAAGCAAATCCGATATTCTGGAATCAGCGAATCCGAAGTAACGCTGAGAATTTATTTTTGTATGAAGGTGAAGAAATCAGGAATTCATCTTCAATCCAGTGCTGTTATCTCTAATCTGTATAATCAACAACTCAAGAAAATCAATGCAGCATTAGCTAAACTAAATGAAGATTTGCAATTCGATTTCGCGCGCGACTTTGAATACATTTCTAAATAATAGATTTGAAAACACATCCACAGGAATCACGCGAAGGTCGCAAAGACAATATGATAGAATCATAGTGTGATTATTATACATTCCACTTTGCGTTCTTTGTATTTAAACCTTTGCGTCTTTGCGTGAAGTGAATTTGAACGTGTACATTTACAAAATGAATACTAGAGAAATGAACGAAGAATCTCATTGGAACAAAATCGGAAATAACTATAACAACGAAATATTTGATGTTTTTAAAAGCGACAAGAAGAAAAGGCTACCGCTCTATTTTAAAAAACATGCCAACAAAAAGCACACCGCTATGGATTTTGGATGTGGAAACGGAAAATCATTTTCGCATATAGCACCTTTGTTTAAGGATATTATCGCCATTGATATTTCTCAAGAATTGATTAATCAGGCAAAGACAAGACCGTTTACCAATATCAAATTTCAACAAAAAGATCTCTCTAAAAAAAATCTCAAACTCGGTCCGGTTGATTTTATCTTCTGCTGCAACGTAGTGATGTTGCCAGCAATTGAGAAGAATAAATTCATGTTGCAGAATATCAGTAGGGCATTGAAACCAAAAGGAAAAGCCGTGTTGGTTTTGCCCGCACTTGAATCGGTTATGTTTTCTTCGTGGCGATTAATCGATTGGTATAAACGTGAAGGAACGAAAGCTTCTGAAATTGATCAAGACGAATTGGATTATTTCAGCGGAAGCAAACGCGATATCATTCAGGGTATTATTCACATCGACAAGGTTCCCACAAAACATTATTCAGCAAACGAACTGGAAGTATTGTTTGCCGAAGCGGGATTAAAAATAACTGCACTGGATAAAGTAGAGTATGATTGGAACACCGAGTTTAGTGAACCACCATCCTGGATGAAAGGCCCTTATCCGTGGGATTGGTTGGTGGAATGTAAGAAAGTTTAGTGGAGCTTTGTGACGTAGAGTCTTCGTGGCAAAAACTTTATTCAAAGTGATATAAAAACACAAGCAATCCCGTAAACGCAGGTTTCGGATTGTCTTTTATTTCAAGCGTAACTTCTATTTCAAACTTAGTGACACCACGAAGGTTTATAATGGAATGTAACTTAGCTCTAAGTCGTACTTCACTATTCACAACAACCGCTTGATTGAATTTCAATTTTTCAATCCCATAGTTGATCATCATTTTCGTGTTATGAAATTCAGCAATCTGTTCCCATAAATGTGGAATAATCGAAAGGGTCAAATAACCGTGAGCAATCGTACTTTTGAATGGACTATCAGCTGCGCGAACCGGATCAGTATGGATCCATTGGTGATCAATTGTAGCATCGGCAAACAAATTGATTTGCTCCTGTGTGATCCTGATATATCCCGAAACACCAAGTTCTTTGCCTGAATAGCTGGCAAACTCATCGAAGCTGCTGATAATTAATTTACTCATAGTTTTTCTTTGGCGCCAAGATAAAAAACATCTGTTTAAAATCCCGGGACTTTGGTTGAATGGTTTTTACCATCGAACTTTGGGACATGGAATTGAACCCAAATTTATTTCCAACACTTGGCCGGACTGTGAAAACAGTTGAGCGGCCTGTCGTTAAACCCGCAATAGAGACGGATGTGTTGACTTCAATCGATCCGAAAACGTTGGAAGATTCACACGTCTATGTGCATTGTTACGTGGATGACCCGGAAGATGAGATGCTGATCCGGATTTGGAAGACTACTTTTTTGATTGATCGGGCATCCGGTGCAAAAGCTGGATTGATACACGCTGAAAATATTACCATCGCCCCATTATGGACGATGATTCCGGGAGGAAGTCCTTTTCGATTTCTGCTAATCTTCTCTTCACTTCCAAAATCCTGTACACAATTTGATTTTGTTGAAGAGATTTCTCAGCCTGGTGGATTCTTCTTTACCGACATTAGCCGCAACGAGAGAGATGTGTATCATATTACAATTCTCTAGGCATTTCTAAAACACTTAAATAGCTGAAACTAAAACACTTTTATTTTCCGTATTTCCTCCACCACCACTGAAACACAACCAGAGCCCAGATGCGCGCATGAATATCACCTGGATTGGATGAGAAAAGTTGATTCTTCAATTCTGAAATTTCAGCGTAATTAAAAATACCTTGTTCCTGAATGAATTTCTGTGAGAGCAAATCATCCATGATCAACGACTTCATTTCTTTTCGAAACCATTTCAATAAAGGAACTTCAAATCCTTTTTTCGGTCGGTTATAGAGTTGGATAGGTAGGATGTCTTTGAAAGCATCTTGTAAGATTCGCTTTCGCAGATCGGGTGTGATTTTGTAATCGGATGGTAGACTGAAAATAAAATTAACAACCTCGACATCTAAAAACGGAACACGCACTTCCAATCCGTTTGCCATACTCATCAAATCGACTTTGGTCAACATGTCGTTGGGTAGAACGAGTTGAGTGTCGGTTAGGAGAATGTCGCTTATACTTTCCGTCTCGGGAATGGATTTTAATATTTCGGATTTTAAATTCTGATAATCTTGTTGAGATACTTGTTCTTTCGATTTCTCTGAAAATAATTTCAGTGACTCATTTTCCGAAGCAAACCCGGCCCATTTCCAATACCTTTCTTTTGATGAAAGTTTCGTGCCTTCACTAAAGCGTACTAACTGTCTTGCTTTATTCGCGAATGGATTACTTCTCGATTGAGGTAGTGCATTCCATATCGGATGAAGTGCCCCAACTAAATTCTCCTTCCATCCTTTGTTAATAATGCGATTAAAGGCAGTGTGCTTATTATATCCTGCCAACATTTCATCAGCACCATCTCCCGAAAGGGCAACTGTTGCATGCTTGCGCGTTTCTTTACTTAGTATGTAAACATTGATGGCAGATGAATCAGCGAAGGGTTCATCGATGTAATCTAAAATGGAATGCACATGTTTGTATAAATCATCATTGGTAAGTGAAAAAACGGTGTGTTCTGTTTTCAAATGATTCGCTACTAACTTGGCGTATTCGGTTTCATCAAAAAATTTCTCATCACGAAAGCCAATAGAAAAGGTATGAAGATCAGGTTTGTGTTTGCTGGCTAAAGCTGTAACAACAGAGGAATCAACACCACCACTTAAAAATGAACCGAGTGGAACATCTGAAACTAACCTGCGCTTTACAGCAGCTTCTAATAAGTCTTTTAATTTTTCTTTGGCCTCATCATATGGAAGACTATTCTTTTCAGCAGGTGAATACGGTATCGAATAATATTTCTCTATTCTTAATTTTTGTTTTTCTATCTTCAGGTAATGCCCAGGCATTAATTTTTTGACAGATGTGAAAATGGTATGTGGTGCAGGAATGTAATTAAGTTGGAAATAAGTATAAAGACTGGTGTAATCAATATTGCGTTCGATGCCGTATTGAATGATAGATTTCATCTCAGAAGCAAAAATGAATTTATCTTCGTCAAAAAGATAGAGCAAAGGTTTTATACCATATCGATCTCGGGCAACGAAAAAACTTTGTTCTTGTCTGTCGTAAATACAAAAAGCGAAAAACCCGTTGAGTTTATTCAGGCAGTTTTCTTTTTCGTGGATGTAAAGCTTGAGCAGAACTTCTGTGTCGGAATGGGAATGAAATAGTACACCTTTCTTTTCCAGGTCTGCTTTTAATTCCAGATAATTGAAAATCTCACCATTAAAAATAATGCAATAGCGTTTGCTATCATCCCACATCGGCTGGTTGCCACCCTCACTTGTATCTATAATAGAGAGTCTTCGATGTCCAAGACCTACCCATTCATCAATGTAGATATCCTGAAAATCAGGTCCGCGTTTTTCCAGCGCCATGGTGGCATTGGTAACATTGATCTTATTGAATTTGCCTACGAGATTAAAAGCGAAGATGCCGGTGATGCCACACATGGTTCAATATTTCTTTCCGATTTAAAGGTAGAAGAAACTTGTGGTTTTAGAAGATTGATTTTTAAAGGCGGACATTAAAATGACGGGGATAAAATTGAAATGGATTTATTGTTGAGTTACCGGTTTCCAGTTACCGGTAACTGGAAACCGGTAACCTTCATAGTATACAATGACGATCAGTTTTTTTTATGTCCCTCAATCTTCTAATCGTCTAATGCTTATCTTTCGGCCATGGGAATCCGGTCTTTTTTAGCGAAGCCTTTTGCGGCCTACATTGCTTCCGAAACGAAGAAATGGTCGATGGAACCTTTTCGCACACAACACGAAATTTTTAAAAATCTTATTGATCAGGCAAAGGATACTGCCTTTGGTCGTGATCATAATTTTTCCTCAATTCGAAATTACTCAGACTTTAAAAAGCAAGTTCCGATCCGTGATTACGAAGCACTGAAGCCCTACATCGAACGCGTGGTTCATGGTGAAGAAAATATTTTATGGAAAGGTAAGCCAGCGTATTTCGCAAAAACATCGGGTACTACATCGGGCACGAAATACATTCCCATTACTTCTGAATCTGTTCCGAATCATATCAACAGCGCGCGAAATGCTTTACTGAGTTATGTACACGAAACAGGTAACGCATCTTTTTTAGATGGTGGTTTAATTTTTCTTTCGGGCAGCCCGGAGCTTGATTTAAAAGCGGGAATAAAAACCGGTCGGTTATCTGGAATTGTAAACCACCACGTGCCGGGTTATTTGCGCACAAATCAAAAGCCAAGTTACGAGACCAATTGCATTGAAGATTGGGAACAGAAACTGGACAAGATTATTGATGAGACGATCCAATCAGACATGACTTTGATCTCGGGCATACCGCCGTGGGCACAAATGTATTTTGATCGGATACAAGCTCGAACCGGTAAAAAGATCAAAGACGTATTTCCTAATTTCTCCATGTTCGTTTATGGTGGTGTAAACTTTGAACCCTATCGCGCCAAGCTTTTTGAATCGATCGGTAAGAAGATTGATTCCGTTGAAACTTATCCGGCATCGGAAGGTTTTATTGCGTATCAGGATTCACAAGTTGAACCTGGATTATTGTTACTGTTGAATAGTGGGATCTTTTTCGAATTTATTCCGACCGATGAATACTTCAATGAAAATCCAAGTCGATTGAATATTGAAGAGGTAGAACTTGGAAAAAATTACGCACTCGTCATCAATAGCAATGCTGGTTTGTGGGGATACTCGATTGGGGATACTGTAAAATTTGTTTCAAAGAATCCATATCGGTTATTGGTCACCGGAAGAATCAAACATTTTATATCGGCTTTTGGAGAACATGTTATTGGTGAAGAAGTGGAGAAAGCCATGAAACTTACTATGCAGAGATTTCCAGAAGTTGAGCTCGTTGAATTTACGGTGGCACCTAACGTTGCTCCATCCGAAGGTATGCCTCATCACGAGTGGTTAGTGGAGTTTTCAAAATTGCCGAACGATATGCAGGCTTTTTCGTTGGAACTCGATAACCAAATGCGCCAATGCAATGTTTATTATGATGATTTAATTACGGGAAACATTTTGCGCACATTGAAAATTACATCGCTAAAGAAGAATGCATTTATCGAATACATGAAATCCCAGGGAAAACTTGGCGGACAAAATAAAGTGCCTCGTCTTTCGAATGATCGGAAGATTGCCGATGATTTGGGAAGACTAATCTAGAAGGAATCATATTTTTGAAATAATAATCGAACCTACTCGTCACAATCAATTGAAGAAACGCATCGCCATTCTCGGCTCCACCGGCTCTATCGGAACTCAGGCTCTCGAAGTTATTGCTTCTCACCAGGAAAAATTTGAAGTAGAGGTTTTAACTGCTCAAAACAACGCGCCACTTTTAGTAGAACAGGCCAAGAAATTCAAACCCAATGCTGTTGTTATCGTAAACGATGAGCATTATCAATTTGTAAAAGATCAACTCGCATCAGAAGATATAAAAGTATATGCAGGCGAAAATGCATTGGCATCTGTGGTGCAAATGGATACTATTGACTTGGTTCTTACTGCTTTGGTTGGATATTCAGGATTGAAACCAACGCTTAAAGCAATTGAAGCTGGTAAGAACATCGCGTTAGCAAATAAGGAGACATTGGTTGTTGCTGGAGAACTCGTTACGAAATTGGCGAAGGAAAAAGGCGTCAATATTTATCCAGTTGATTCAGAACATTCAGCAATTTTTCAATGCCTTGTAGGAGAGTTTCATAACAAGATTGAAAAAATAATTTTGACCGCATCGGGTGGACCTTTTCGTGGAAAGAAAAAGGATGAATTAAAATCCGTTACAAAAGCGCAGGCACTCAAACATCCGAACTGGACAATGGGTGCAAAAGTAACGATCGATTCGGCATCGTTGATGAACAAAGGTCTTGAGGTAATTGAAGCAAAATGGTTGTTCGGCTTAACCACTGAGCAAATTGATGTGGTAGTTCATCCACAGTCTATCATACATTCTTTGGTTCAGTTTGAGGACGGTTCTATGAAAGCTCAAATGGGGCTTCCGGATATGAAATTGCCTATTCAGTTCGCGATGTCCTATCCTGAGCGATTTAAATCAGATTTTCCCCGCTTTGATTTCTTCAATTACCCCGCCCTGACTTTCGAAAAGCCAGATACGGAAACTTTTCGTAATCTTGCGCTCTCTTTCGAGGCGCTGAAACGAGGGGGAAACATGCCCTGCGTGCTCAATGCAGCTAATGAGGTAGCGGTGGCTGAGTTTTTGAAGGATAGAGTGGGTTTTCTGGAAATGTCAGAGATAGTGGAACGATGTCTGGGGAAAATTGATTTTATAAGGAGTCCATCGTACGAGGACTATGTTAATACAGATAAGAAGACAAGAATTATAGCTTTAGAACTAATAGGATAATGGAAGGATTTATTATGACCGCTCAGATTTTGCTGAGCCTCTCGTTTTTAGTTGCAGTACATGAAATGGGACATTTATTAGCAGCCAAATATTTTGGCATGCGTGTGGAACAATTCTCTATTGGATTTCCTCCAAAAATATGGTCTTTCAAAAAAGGTGAAACAGAATATGCCATCAGTGCAATTCCGTTAGGAGGTTATGTGAAGATTTCAGGAATGATTGACGAATCAATGGATACTGAGGCCATGAAGCAAGAGCCTCAACCCTGGGAGTTCCGGTCTAAACCAGCCTGGCAGCGCATGATCGTTATGCTGGGGGGAATAATCGTAAATGTTGTTGTGGGTATTTTGATTTTTGTTTTGCTGACATTCATTGTTGGTGATGAATACATTCCTGCAAAAGAGGTGAATAACAATGGCGGTATTTATGCCATGGAGGAAGCAGAAAAAATTGGCTTAAAGACAGGTGATCAAATTATTAAAGTTAATGGAGAAAGTTTTGAAGACTTTCAACAAGTAATGAAGCCTGATGCTTTGTTAACAAGCAATGCATATTACACTGTTCTGCGTGATGGTAAAGAGATCACTATTCAGATCCCTACCAATATGATTGAGATATTCAATAGTAAAGAAGCTTCTGCAAATTTTGTTTCACCACGCTTTCTGGCAGTTGTTGGAGAAATAAGCGAGAAGAGTATTGCAGAAAGAGTGGGTCTGAAAGTAGATGACGAGGTTATTCAGATAAATGGAGTGCCTGTAAAGTATCAGGATGAAGTAATACAAGTCGTTAAAGCTGGTAGGAAAAATGACTCCATTTCATTTCAAGTTAAAAGAGGTAGTCAGATTCTTTTGTTTAAGGAATATTTTAAAAATGATAGCATCATTGGCTTTAGACAGAAGGCATGGGATAAGAGCAGATTTGCTTCTATTAACTATGGACTTGGAGAGTCTTTACAAGTAGGAACAAAACGCGCATTCGGTGTTGTTTTTGTTCAGATAAAAGCGTTTAAGAAAATTTTTAAAGGAGAGTTATCGCTCCGTAAATCAATTTCGAGTCCAATTGGAATAGCAAGAGCGTACGGTGGCACATGGGACTGGTATCGGTTCTGGAGTATTACCGGATTTCTTTCCATGGTATTGGCCTTTATGAATTTATTACCTATCCCTGCGTTGGATGGTGGGCACGTTGTATTTCTTTCTTACGAAATGATTTCGCGCAGAAAACCTTCTGATAAATTTTTAGAGAATGCGCAGAAGGTAGGTATGGTTCTGCTTTTGGTTTTGATGGTCTTTGCTTTTGGAAATGATATCGTTAAGATTTTTGTAGACTAGGAATTAGTAAAAGCCAAATTCTTAGCGAGAGAAAAAGGTCTGTTACATTTGTGACAGACCTTTTTACTGAAGATTATTAAATTGCAATTAAGTTATTCCTGTTTCGAAATCTCAAACTCCACTCTTCGATTCAGTTTCCGGTGATCATCTGTTTCTTCACGCACAATGGGCTTTGCACTTCCATACCCATGGGCATTGATGCGGTCTGCTTCAATTTTAAATTGATAAATCAGATAGGCTTTGATAGCATCCGCACGCGCTTGTGAAAGCCGTAGGTTGGCTTCTTCTTTTCCTTGCGAATCCGTATGCCCGGAAATATCTAATTTCAAATGTGGATGATCGATCAGGAAGTTTGCGAGCTTATCTAAATCTTCATGCATGGAAGTTAAAATATCTGCTTTGCCATTTTCAAACTCCAAAGACTTAAAGGCAATTTTACTTTCAAGCGGTTCGGTCTCTCGGTTTATCTCCATATCACCATCCATGAAGAACAATTCTTCAATTCTGAAGTAATCATCTCCCTGAATAATGAGCAGGTAATTTCTCTTGTTAATTAAATTAAAATCAAACGATCCATCTTCTCGCAAAAATTTCGGAGCTACCTCTACCCCTTTGTCGAGATCGATAATCGATACAATTCCTTTGAATGGTTTCTTAGTTTCTGAATTAATTAGCGAGCCTTTTAGTCGAACAATTGCTTCAGGCTGTGCTTCCATCGGAACAGGAAAGGAATGTAAGTCGAGATTATTAATATCATCTTCCATGGAGCGTGCGTAATACAAATGCCCAGATTCCGAATCGATGGTGAAATAATTTTCACTTCCTGGCCCGTTTACGAGGGGTCCAATGTTTTTAGGTTCGCCCCAACCTTTTCCAATTTTGTATGATTTATAAATATCAAAATCACCAAAGTTCAATGGCTGTCCATTCGAACTAAAGTAGAGTACATTAAACCGGTGATGAAAAAACGGACTTACTTCAAAGCCTCGTGTATTCACAATCGGTCCGAGGTTTAATGCCTTCTGCCACTTTCCCTCTTTATCTTTCACAGAATAATAAATGTCAGAATATCCAAAGCCACCAATGCGATCAGAAGCAAAGAACAAGGTATCCCCCGAATGAGATAAGGATGGCTGCGAATCCCACGAATTAGTATTGATGTTTGGCCCTAGATTTTTAATATCAGTCCAGAGGCTATCATCTTTTTTTACTGCAGAAAAAATATCACAGTTACCGTGCGAGTCGGGTGAGTTGCAGCGCGCAAAGTACAAATACCTACCATCTTTACTAAGGCAAGCAGAGCCTTCGTTATATGGCGTGTTAATATTTTTAAATTCTTCCGGCCATCCCCAGTTACCATCAACCTTTAAGGTGTAGAATAAATCTTCATTATATGCCTTGTTCATCGGGTCTGCATGTTTGTTTCGCTTCGAAGTATAGAGAAGCATGTAATCAACATTACCTATGGTTGGGCCATAGTCTGCTTTATCAGAATTAATACCTTCCCCCATATTCAGCAACACACCTTGCGGAGGTTGGAGTGTATCAATTTCTTTTCGGTAGGCTACTAACTCATAATATTGTTGCAGCGGAACGTAGAGGTCTTTCTCGTTTTTGGTGAGTGTATCGTATTCGCTTTTTATTTTTTGTGTGGCTGAGGGCAACGCATAATGCTTCAGCAAAAGTTTGTAGAGTAATACCGCTTCACCTGGCGGACCTACCTTTTCAGATACTTTCGCCAGGTCCCAAATCAACTTGATATCAGTAGAAAAATTGGCGATGCCGAAATAGGATACATATTCTTTTAAGAGAGCGTAATGTTCTTCATAAGCACCCGCAGCTTCCAGCGATTTTATCCTGGAGAGCTTCGTAGCATCTTTATAATACTTGGTAGTATTGATGTTGGGGAAATTAAAAATGTCAGATTGGCCGTAGCTTGTCAGGCTATCGTTAAGCTGCACCACTCCGCCTTTTTTGAACTTATTCTTTTGCCGTTGGGCTTTAAGCGGAGTGTGAACAAGCAGCCAAAATGCTGCAAGAAAGATTAAAAAATAGGTTTTCACTGAACCTTTGTTTGGTAAAAAATTACACGAACCCGTTAAAGTTGACACAATTTTGCTTCTTTTACAACTCTCTTGGCACTACTATTGTCTTTTACGGACGCCTGTTAACACATTAATCCCTGGTGCGTTTTCCGTGCCAGTTTGACACAACCAGAAACATGTTTAAATCGCTGCCCATACAACTCGTTCAGGAAGATTCAGATGACTTGATTCAATTGATCAATCCGGAACAAGATTCTGATATTAAACCGGAAGATTTACCTGCTGAACTTTCCATCCTACCCATTAAAAATACCGTGCTGTTTCCGGGTGTAGTTATACCTATTACAGTCGGAAGACAGAAGTCGATTAAGTTGGTGAAGAAGGCGTATCAAGGCAATCGCATTATCGGTGTGATTGCTCAAAAAAATTCACAAGCTGAAGAACCGACTACCGATGATCTGTACATGACCGGAACGGTAGCGCGCATCATCAAGATGTTGGTGTTGCCTGATGGAAATACAACTATCATCATTCAAGGGAAGAACCGGTTTACGGTAAAGGAGTTTGTACAGGAGGAGCCATACCTCACTGCAAGAATTGAATTGCAACCCGAGCCAATATTAAATGCCAACAATAAAGAGGCAAAGGTATTGGTGTCCTCTTTAAAAGACGCAGCAACAAAAATCCTTCGTCTGAACCCTGAAATTCCACAAGAAGCTCAAACGGCACTGGATAATATTTCATCGATGTCGTTCCTCGTTCATTTTCTTTCTTCGAATTTGAATGTGGATGTAGCGGATAAACAAAAGATTTTAGAGACTCAGAATATTATTGACCGCAGCACCTTGCTTTTGCAATACATGTTGAAAGACATCCAGATGCTGGAGATGAAACATGAGATTCAAAAGAAGGTACATACCGATATTGATCAGCAACAACGCGATTATTTTTTGCGCCAGCAGATAAAAGTATTGCAAGATGAACTTGGCTTTGACGGTCCGGATAAAGAAGTAGAGAAGTTCAGGAAACGTGCTGAAGGAAAAAAATGGTCAAAGACGGTCTTGGCTCACTTCAACAAAGAGCTCGATAAAGTTTTGCGTATGAACCCAATGGCTGCAGAATATCCGGTGGCCATGAATTATATCGAGTTCATGCTCGACTTACCATGGGAGGAATATACGGCCGATGATTTTGATTTAAAGCGTGCGAAGAAAATTCTTGATCACGATCACTTTGGTTTAACAAAGGTGAAGACTCGTATTCTTGAATACCTTGCCGTGCTAAAGTTAAAGAAAGACATGAAAGGCCCTATTCTTTGTCTCTATGGTCCCCCCGGTGTTGGTAAAACTTCATTGGGTAGATCAATTGCAAAAGCATTGAGCCGGAAATACATTCGTATGTCGCTCGGTGGTGTGCATGATGAAGCAGAAATTCGCGGACATCGCAAGACGTATGTTGGCGCAATGCCTGGAAAAATATTATTGAACATCAAGAAGGCACAATCGTCTAATCCGGTTTTTATTTTGGATGAGATTGATAAAATAAAAGCAGATTTCCGTGGTGATCCATCTTCTGCAATGTTGGAAGTTCTCGATCCTGAACAGAACAATACATTTGGTGATAATTACCTTGAAGTAGATTACGATTTATCGAAAGTGCTTTTTGTTGCTACAGCCAATTCTCTTGATAGCATACATCCTGCATTGCGCGATCGTATGGAAATCATTGAGATCACCGGGTATACACTTGAAGAGAAAGTGGAGATTGCAGTGAAGCACTTAGTGCCAAAGCAATTGAAAGAGCATGGAGTAAAATCTTCACAGGTAAAAATTTCGAAAGATGCAATTACGAAAGTGATTGATAGCTACACACGCGAATCAGGTGTGCGTAATCTCTAACGCAAAATTGGAACACTCGTGCGAAGCGTTGCCAAGTCCATTGCGATGGAAGAGGAGTTTGATAAAAACGTAACAGAAGAAACGGTTCGCAAAGTATTAGGTGCTGAAATATTTGACGAAGAATTATATCAGGGAAATGAAATTGCCGGTGTGGTTACCGGTTTAGCCTGGACACAGGTAGGTGGTGAAATTCTTTTTGTCGAATCCAGCTTGAGTAGAGGTAAGGGAGCATTAACTATTTCAGGCCAGTTGGGGGATGTAATGAAAGAATCTGCTATGGCTGCGTTGTCGTATCTGAAATCAAATGCAGAATCAATAGGAATTGATCACCGTATTTTTCAACAATATGATTTACACATTCACGTTCCTGCCGGAGCGGTTCCAAAAGATGGACCATCAGCGGGTATTACGATGTTTACATCTCTTGCTTCGATGTACACCCAACGCAAAGTAAAAGCAGACTTAGCCATGACGGGTGAGATTACACTTCGCGGAAAAGTATTACCGGTAGGAGGGATCAAGGAAAAAATATTGGCAGCCAAACGAAGTGGCATTAAAGAGATCATCATGAGCGCAAAAAACAAGCGCGACATTGATGAAATTGAAAAGCATTACATCAAAGGGCTTAAATTTCATTATGTAGATACTGTGGATGAAGTGATGAAGGCTGCATTGCTGAAAGATAAAGTGGCTAAGCCAATGATATTCTCTTTTGCAGAGGCCAAGGTTAATAGTTAAAAGCACATTTACAGTCGATAGTCCATGGTCGATAGCAATCTCTACAAACGTTCAAGAGTCATCTATCGACTATCGTCCATTGACCATGGACTACATAAACTACAGTATGTGAAGAGAACCCTCTTTTATTTTCTTCTGCTCTTTTCTGTTCTTCAATCGCACGCCCAAATCGGTGGTAAAAAATCATTTGAATTTTTGAATGTACCCAACAATGCGCGACTTGCTGCATTGGGTGGTGTAAATACTTCCCTCGCTGATCGCGATCTCAATTTCTTTTATTCCAATCCTGCCTTAGTGGGCGACACATTGAAAGGCTTTGCTTCTGCGGGTTATCAGTTTTATGTTGCCGATGTAGGGCAAGCTACTTTTTCATACGCACATGATTTTAAAAAAGTTGGAACGTTAACATTTGGTGTTCAGCATTTGAATTATGGAACGTTGGAAGGCTATGATGCCACCGGTGCCTCGATTGGCGATTATAAATCTGGAGAGACAGCATTAGTAATAAGCAAGAGTCATCAAATTTCAAATTTTAGAATCGGTGCAAATTTCAAAATGGCATTTTCAAATTTTGCCGGATATCGCGCAAGCGCAATGATGTTGGATATTGGTGGAGTATTTGTTCATCCTAAAAAAGATTTGCATGTTGGTTTAGTTATTAAAAATCTCGGAGTGGTATTATCCGATTATTCAAACACAAGCGATGCAAAACTTCCGTTTGATGTACAACTTGGTGTTACCTTCAAACCAGAGCACATGCCGCTACGATTTTCGTTTACCGGATATAATCTGGTGAAATCCGATGTTACCTATTATAACACGGCTGCAGGTGATGAGGAACCCGGAGTGCTCGACAAAATTTTCAGACGCATTAATTTCGGTGCTGAAATATTGCTCCACAAAAATGTGAACGTACTGGTGGGCTATAACTATTTAGTGCATCAGGAATTGAAACTCGAAAATGCCGGAGGTGCTGCAGGTTTATCATTTGGATTTTCTGCGCGCATCAAATCCATTGAGTTTGTTTTTAGCCGAAGTGCGTATGTTGTGGGTAATGCTGGTTATAACTTTACACTTTCAACGGATGTAAATCGATTTTTTAAAAGAAAGTAGTTTTTGTTTTTGCTTCGCTAATTCGCGCCCTATTAAATATAAACGCTCGCTGGCGGAAATGCCAACGAGCGCAAGAGTGATAATTTAATTCTAGTCGATCTTTTGTAATCGTTTATGAACGACTTCTCCATTCGACTTAACAATGCTTATAATCTTAATCCCTGAGGATACTCTAGTAGAAGCAAGGTCAATACTAATAACCTCTGAGCCACTTTTTGCAACGCCTTCCCATTCTACTTTACCAGTATTATCCAGTATCCTTATTTTTAAAGCTTCTTCTGTTTTTTCTGGAAGCGATATAAATAGTATAGAGCTTACAGGATTAGGATATACCGCAAGTGAGTTACCAGGTTCAATTGTAGTATTTTTATTACTTTCGATTATTGCGTGTGAAGACGCAACTCTTCCACCTGGAGCACTACCGGAAGAACCAAATGAAATCTTGTTATTGTAAAGCCTTCCATTTATTGTTTCCATATTTACATCAACTACTAAACTTGAAGTAGAAGAGGCTACTGCTGTGCGAAATGTAACCCCGTTTCGCTTGAATAGAATTGCATTGTTTTGTCTTTCGATTCTGTAAACTTCTCCAATACTGCAGTTTAAAGTTGAACCATCAACAGTATTGTTAGATCTTACACCTGACTCCCAAGTGTACACATTATTATTTGCTCCGAGTTCTATCCCATAATCGATCGTTGATTTTGTTTTGTCCACATCAACATCGGATAAGCCTATTGTGCGACTTTTAGCAAGTTGGTCAACTTCAGTTTCCACCCATCCATCTGCATTAGCGGCCAATACCTCTTGAGAAGAAGCACCCGCAAGAACGGCTGAGTTTGATTTTGTCAATGTGCCAGCAGCATCTTCAGTAACATTAAGCTTGTTAATCCATGTTGGTGTTAGTTTAAATGTTATTGCGCTTGCAACAGAAGAATATGCAGAACTACCTGAAGTATTTACAGCACTGATTCTGTAATAATAGGTTGTTGCAGGAATTAGCTGATAAGTATCGATATAAGAAGTCTCATTCGCAAGGCTGGAATGAATTGTAGCAAAGTTCAATGCATCAGTTGACCGTTCAACATTAAATTCTGTTTCATTGTTTGATCCATCAGTCCAACTCAAATTGATTTGACTTGCTGAGACTGCCGTAGCTGAAAGATTTGATGGTGCCTTTGGAATTGGGTCAGCCAATACTGTGACCGTAACATTATCTATTCCTGTGCCGCCTTGATTATCCGTAACGGTCAATTGGAATTCATACACTCCCAACACTAAACCACTCAAGGTTAAGTTTGCCGTTGTCTCTCCCGATTGTGTATAAGTTGGTCCACTAACTTTCGCCCATAAATATGCTGCAATTGTTCCATCGCTGTCCGTACCTGATCCGTTAAGCGTAATTGTATTTGTCGGAAGAGTAATAGTTTTATCTGCACCAGCATTGGCCGTTGGAGCCACATTTGGTGCAGGATTTACAACTACAGTTACTTCATCAAAATTCGTAGCACCACCATTGTCGGTTACAGTTAATTTGAATACATAAGTTCCGACAACAAGTCCACTGGCAGTAAGATTTGCAGTTGCAATATTCGTTAATGTAGCAGCACTACCTGAAGTTTGAGACCAGGCGTAAGTTGAAATTGTACCATCGCTATCAGAAGCAATTCCATTCAGGGTTGTTGAATTATTCGGTAGCGTTAAAATTTTATCAAGCCCAGCATTGACCGTGGGAGCTTGATTGCTAGGTGGAGAAAGTGATTTTGTTAAAAACCATTCATATAAATTTGGTGTGTAGTTTGCGTTGGTCCAATTGTAACAGTAATCCCAAAATGCTCTGGTATGCCCGTAGGTACCAACATTTAAGTTGTAGATAGGGGGAGTTGATGGAGTTACAGAATTGATACCATTTATAGTTTGCCCCATTAAAGTTTTAATTGAGGATCCATTCGAAGTTGTGTTGTCATTACCACCCATAAGAGCCCAAACCGGAATATCTCTATTTCCGATAGTTTGTCCAACTGCATAGTTTGCCCCACCAGCATAAGCGCTCATCGCAGCAAAATAATTAGCGGGATAATTTGCACCCGTGTAACCAACAACTGACCAAGGTGCACCCATACTCAAACCAGTAATGTAAATTCCATTATTCCAGTCTATGCGAAGTCCGGAATGATTTTTGACCCAATTAATAAATTCGATGCCGTCATTTGGAGTTTGATCGTTTGGGTTACCAACCCAACCGTTAAAGCTTGTTGATTGCTGAGGGCAAAGTATAATCCATTTTGTGGAACCAGTTTGTCCATTCCAACCTAAAGAAGTTATCTGTCTTGGCAAGCCCTCCTCCAGGACTTTGTACAAATCTGTACTGCCATTACCACGTTGTCCGCTTCCATGAAGGAAAATTATCAATTTGTATGTTGTGTTGCCAGAGGCGGAGTAATCATTGGGCAACCACTGTTGGAAGCCCATCGGATTTGTCACCGTTCCACGACTATTCTTATTCACGGCTGTCCATACAGCGTCTTCCGGTGGAGGAGCTATTCCTCCATAAGCAATGCTACTTACATTTGCCAGGTAAGTAATAATTAGTAGTGCGTAGGCTAACAAGATCTTTTTCATGGTCTTTTAAATTTTAGGGGTTGATTACAAAAAAAAACTCATCTCTTTACAATCCTTCATAGGACTATAAATTCGATGGGTTCTTCTGGAAAGGTACTAAATTCCTTATCCTATACAAATGGCTAAAATGGATTAGAATGTTTCGTGATGATTCCCTTTTTCGCTTCAAATCCTTAATCAAACACCAAATTTATCATAGCGATTACAGCCCGAACTGGCGCGAAGTTGTGAGTTCAAGTTGTGCCTATATTAGCAGCAGCACTAACTGTTTGCGTATCCCTTCACTGATGATAACATTAACCGCAGTTTTAAAATGGCTTAAATTCAAACCAGTTGTAAATGAAATGACCCAAGTCGGGAATTTCTCCTAACCCCAACGCGCGGTGAAGTTAAATAAAATTCTATTTAGTGTTGAGGGAATTGCAGCCGCTATGAGAAAGAATATTTGCTGGCGAATAAGCATCGTAGTCCGGTTTCGAATGGTGCTTTTTTTAAAGTTTATGCGTTGATCGTTTTCACAATACAATAGTTCTTACCCCAAAGTATAGGACACGATTGTCTTCATTGAGAACTTAAATCATAACTTAGTCAATATGGCGTATCGTCATTAAGGCGCAATTTTTGTTTAAGAAGACAAGCCTCTTAATTTTACTCCTCTAACAGAAAAACATGATCGATTCCAGCTTTCTAACACCACAGCAAATTGTGGCCGAACTTGATAAATACATTATCGGCCAAAACGAAGCCAAACGCAATGTGGCCATCGCCCTTCGGAACCGCTGGCGAAGGATGAATGTAAAGTCGGATATACAAGGTGAAATTGTTCCCAACAATATTTTAATGATTGGTGCTACCGGTGTAGGTAAAACAGAAATCGCTCGCAGGCTGGCCAAGATAGCCGATGCACCTTTTGTGAAAGTAGAAGCTTCGAAGTTTACAGAAGTGGGGTATGTAGGCCGTGATGTGGAGAGTATGGTGCGCGACTTAGTAGAGCAATCAGTTAACATGGTGAAGGCAAAGAAGAAAGAAGAGGTGCGTGAGAAAGCGGCACAAGCCGTTGAAGATATTATTCTCGATGCATTGATTCCCCCGATGCGTCCAGAGCCAACGCGCAATACTGGTTTCTCGCCTCAAATCGAATCGAATAGTGAAATGCCCAGTAATGATGTTGAGTTAAATGAACGTACACGCAATCACTTTCGTGAGAAGATCAGAAAAGGGGAGATGGAAGATCGGAAGATTGATATCAATATAAAAGGTAGTGCAGGTTCGAATGTAGGAATGATTGGTGCAGGTATGATGGATGAGACGTCCATGATGAACATACAGGATATGATCAATGGCATGATGCCAAAGAAAAGTAAGAAGAGAAAAGTAACGGTGGCAGAAGCACGCGTTATTTTGTTGGAAGAAGAAGCTGCGAAGTTGATCGATATGGATGAAGTGAAAGAAGAAGCGATCAGACGAGCGGAAGAAGCAGGAATTATTTTTATTGATGAGATTGATAAAATTGCATCGGGTAGTAAGAAGGGTGGAGGGGGTCCTGATGTAAGCCGTGAAGGTGTGCAGCGTGATTTACTTCCAATTGTTGAAGGCAGCACCGTCAACACAAAGTATGGTGTGATTAAAACTGATCACGTATTGTTTGTAGCGGCTGGTGCGTTTCATGTTTCCAAACCATCTGATTTAATTCCGGAATTGCAAGGACGTTTCCCAATTCGTGTGGAGTTGGATAATTTGACGAAAGCCGATTTTGTTCGCATACTCAAAGAACCCAAGAATGCGTTAACCAAACAATATCAGGCATTGTTCGAAGCAGAAGATGTTAAGATAACCTTTACGGATGATGCCATCGATGAAATTGCAAACACAGCTTTTGAAATTAATGCAGAAGTAGAGAATATTGGCGCACGCAGACTGCAGACGGTGATGAGTAAATTATTAAACGACTTTTTGTTTGATGTGCCCGATAAGATTAATGCCAACGCACAAATCACCATCAATGCCGAAATGGTGAAAACAACCTTGAGTGGTATAGTGAAGAATAAAGATTTAAGTGAATACATTTTGTAATGAAGTTTTTGCTCACCTTATTTTTCTCGGGTTTAATCGTCCTTGTTTCAGCACAAGATGATGTTGAAGTTACGTCATCATCTACATCGGATTATGATTCCTTAAGAGAACATTATGTCAAATCTTATCCGGATCATTTCTTTCTTTGGCCGGTGTTGAAGCAACGTAGTCAGGATTTTGAAATGAGAAGCCTGGCGGATCCAAAGGATAAACTAAACTACAAATCAAATAAGCCATATGGTTTAGGTATTGGCATGTATCTTTTTGATGTTAGCTTAGAAATAACATTCCCGATGCCTTTGGCAGAGAAGAGTAAGACTATCTATGGCGAATCAACAGCACGTGATCTGCAAGTAAATGCCATTGGAAAAAAATTTGGCGTAGATGCTTACATTCAAAAGTATAAGGGTTTTTATATTGTTGATCCAAATGAAAAAGTTCAGTCGGGAGAACCTTATCCACAGCGCCCGGACATCCAGACACATAATATTGGTTTAACGGGAAACTATATTTTTAATCACAAGAAATTTTCTTTTCGTTCGGCCTATACCTATGCAGAGCGTCAGCTTCATAGCAGCGGTTCTTTTATTATCTTTGGTTCACTCAGCGGTTTTAAAGTGCTGGGAGATTCGGCTATTATAGATGACGTTCATGCCGCTGACTTTGGAAGCAATTCAAGTATCCGGAAAATTAAGGCTACTACCTTAGGCATTGCTCCTGGTTATTCCTATAGTTTAATTTACAAAGGATTCTTTTTGAACGGGATGTTAGCGGTAGGCCCGGCGCACAACTGGTTGTATTATCAATCAGAAGATGGGGATACAAAAAACGATATTAAGTTTAGCACATTTGTGGCCGCACGCATTGGACTGGGCTTCAACGGTGATCACTTCTTTGGCGGATTGAGTTTTGTTAACCAAGGTCGCACGGCCAAATTTGAAACGATTCAGTTCAGTAGCACAACCTCTACATTTAAAATCTTAATCGGATACCGCTTCCGGGAATTTGGAATTTTGAAAAAACGATTGGTGGATTTACCAAAAGAATTGTTTGACTAATACAAACCTCGAACAGGATTCTTAGTAGCATCTTAAAGACTTTGTGTCAAAGCGTGCTTGAACTAATCTTCTTTATTTTTTGGATAATCAAAAAATAGCACCTTTCCTTTTCCCCATGTTATTGTCTTCCACGACTCCTCCTTCAATTCGAAAGCAACAATACCACAGGTAGGGATATTGTCGATGTCGGTTTCATCTTCACTTAATGTATTTACAAAATCGGTTAACCCCGGATTGTGCCCTACCAGCATTACAACACCGACATTATCATTTACTTTCTGAAGTGTTTCTAAAATAGCTTCTTCATCAGCATGATATAAACTCTTTACCGTTTTAATGTTTTTTTTCTGATACTTCAGAATTTCGGCAATCCGTTTACTCGTGGACCAGGCACGTTTGGCAGGACTGCAAATAATCAGATCAGGATGAATTTCTTTTTCCTTTAAACGCTTCCCCATGCGAGGCGCATCACGTTTGCCTCGTTCATTCAGTGGTCTGTCAAAATCAGATTGATCGAGATCGGCCCAACTTGATTTGGCGTGGCGTATGATGTAAAGTGTTTTCATTGGACAAAGTTTTGAAGTTTATTTTCGCAACAATGGCACTAAGTCGCGAAGGAATTCATAAAGATTAAATTGTAAGTCAAATCATCTCCGCTAAAATAGACAATCAAAATCTTGTTAGGTAATGAGCTGATGAACTTTTATGAAGAGCCTCCAGTTGAATCTCTGATTAAAATGAAGGAATAACGTATTTTCGTCCTGTGGCAACAGCTAAAGTGTTAAGGAGAAGCATTCAATACAGAGCAATTTATGCTTTGGTTAGATCCTTGATTTTTATTTCGCATTGCATGTCGCGAAAAAGTTGGTTGTGGTGTTGTGGAAAATTAGGCAGGTTTACTTTTTATCTCATCCCAAATACACGTGAACTTACTTTGCGCCATTTGTCTATGGTCTATTCAAATAAATCAGAAGATGAAATAAGGCGCTTTGCAAAAAATGTTTTCGCCATGCTCGGAAAAAACGCAGGCGAAATTTTACGTGCTACAGAAATTAAAACACTTCATGAGCTAAGAAAAATCATGGTAACATATGGTTTCGAAAACTTTGAAGCGGCACATGCAAAGGGAAAAGGTGTAATCATATTAACGTGTCACTTAGGTCCATTCGATCTACAAGTAACCGATATGGCGCTTCGGGGAATGCGTCCTTTCATAATCGGTACACCCTTAAAAAATGAAAGGCTTAATGATTTGCTTTGGCAACAACGTAACGCATTGGGAGCAATAGCTGTTGAACGTGGAAAAGAAACGTTCAAATTAATCAAGGCATTGAAAGCTGGAGGATCGCTGGCTATCTTAATTGATCAGGACACAAAAGTGAAAAGTCGCTTTGTTAATTTTCTAGGAAGGCCAGCGGCAACACCCGTTGGCGCCGCTATTTTTGCTATGAAAACAGGCGCTAAAGTTGTGCCTACTTATGTCTATTTAGGCGAGGACAATCTTCAACATATGCATTACCTCCCCGAAATTGAAACGATACTTACCGGCAACGAGGAAGAAGATTTGATTGCAAACACGCAGCGTTACTCGAATTTTATTGAAGAGCAAATCCTGAAACATCCTGAGCAATGGGTGTGGATGCATGAGCGGTGGAAGACAAAACCTGGTCAGGAAATTCGATAGAGCATCGTTGTTCGTTGATCGTTGTCGGTTGTTCGGAATTAATGCACCTTTCCTTATTTGAACTCGTATTTTCGAAATTAGTACTCGCCACGGTCAACTAATAACCAGCAACGACCAACGAAACAAGCCAACCGCAAACGATTTTCTACGTATCTAAATCCGTTTCGATAATTTATTTACGTATAATTACGTAATTATTGAATGAGTTACTTACTTTTATTACGTAATTAATACGTAAGAAAGTATGAACTCTTCAAAAGCCACTAAAATCAACCTGCTGGATTTCAAGTCTGCGCCTATGCGGGCTTTCCACGTTACCTGGATGACCTTCTTCGTCTGTTTCTTCGGCTGGTTTGGAATCGCTCCACTCATGCCCATCATTCGGGAAGATCTTGGACTCACTAAATCACAGATTGGAAATATTATAATCGCCTCAGTTGCCATCACTGTTTTTGCTCGTCTCTTTTTTGGATGGCTGTGTGATAAGATCGGTCCGAGAATATCCTACTCTATATTATTAATCATCGGTTCGTTACCAGTCATGTTCATTGGCTTGAGCAACAGCTACGAAACGTTTTTACTTTTCAGATTGGCCATCGGTGTGATTGGAGCATCGTTCGTCATCACACAATATCACACTTCGGTGATGTTTGCACCTAACGTTGTGGGCACGGCAAATGCAACGGCAGCCGGTTGGGGAAATATGGGTGGAGGTGTAACCTTGATGGTAATGCCCTTGGTTTTCGCTGGTTTTATTGGACTTGGATACATGAGTGAAGATGCGTGGCGCTATGCTATGGTGGTGCCCGGTATTGTTCTATTTATTATGGGCTTCGTTTATTATTTCTTCACACAAGATACACCGGATGGAAACTTGAGTGATCTCCGAAAAACAAATCCGGAATACACCGCGAAGAAAAAAGAATCGGAAGGAAGTTTTGGAAAGGCCTGTAAAGATTATCGTGTATGGATTTTGTTTCTCGCATATGGTGCATGCTTCGGCATTGAGATTACTATCGACAACATTGCAACACTATACTTTGTTGACAACTTTCATTTGGGATTAAAAGAAGCGGGCATCATTGCCGGCACTTTCGGTATGATGAATATTTTCGCCCGCGCACTTGGTGGTGTGTTTGGTGATAAAGCTGGTAAGAAGTGGGGGCTTCAAGGAAGGATTTTTATTCTTGGTGCTTTTCTGTTGTGTGAAGGATTGGGCATCATGTTATTTTCTGCAATGGATGTTCTGCCATGGGCAATTGCTACCATGTTGTTGTTTGCCCTGTTTTTAAAAATGTCGAATGGCGCTACCTATTCTGTTGTGCCTTTCATTAATAATAAAGCCATTGGTGCAGTATCGGGAATTGTTGGTGCGGGCGGTAATGTTGGCGCTGTGCTTGCAGGATTTTTATTCAAATCAGAAACGATATCCTATCGGGAAAGTCTTTTCATCATTGGCATTGCTGTAACAGTCGTGTCAGTGATCTCTCTATTATTAAGTCTGTCGAAAAAAACCAAAGAAGAATTTTTGCATCCGGAATTTCAGCAACAACAACCTGTGCTGGAAGAAGCCATCGCTTAGTAATCTAATATGAACTCAAACGTGATGAAAATCAAGAAAAAGAATTTCAAACCAAATCAGCGGATGCATTACCAGGTGATGCATCCCTAAAAAAAAGTCCCCTTTTAGAACTACGAATTCTTCCAGGGGACAGACTTAGTTGTTACACTAATCCTTAAACCTATGAACAAAAAAATTTACATCCCACTTTTAGCATTTCTTTTTTGCTGCTGCCTCTTAAATTCAGCGCAAGCGCAGTTAGTCATTTCCGGCCAAATCAGAACACGGTCGGAATTACGCGATGGACAAGGAACTCCATCGGTTCAAGATACCGTTCCAGCTTTCTTTACATCTCAGCGCACGCGCCTAAATGTAGGTTATACTGGCTATCGATTTAAATTATACACCTCTATTCAAGACGTTCGTGTTTGGGGACAGGATGCGTCATCCATTAACCGAACAACCAATGCTAACAATAATGCTTTCATGCTCCACGAAGCATGGGCTGAAATAAGCTTGGTCGATACAGGAAAGGTGGTTAAGAATTTTAGTTTAAAAATCGGGCGACAAGAATTAGTGTATGATGATGTTCGCCTGTTAGGAAATTTAGATTGGCTGCAACAAGCCCGCAGACATGATGCAGCTTTGTTGAAGTTCGATCACAAAGGATGGACTGCCCATTTAGGTGCAGCATTCAATCAAAATGCAGAACGCAAATCGAACACTATATATAATGGAGTGCCAACCGGATATGCCGCCAGCACAAACGGTATGGGTTCTATGTATAAGACGATGCAATTTTTATATGTAGCAAAGAAGTTTCACTTTGGTAACATATCGTTTTTAGCATTCAAAGATGATTTCAGTAAATTCCATTTTGCCCCGACAGATGTAGCTAAGACAACTCCGATTTATGATCAGGGAACATGGAGCCGCGTTACCGTTGGCGCCAATGCCTTTGGAACAGCCTTCCGAAAATTAGGTTTTGCTGCCAGTGCATTTTATCAGGGAGGAAAGTATAGAGAAGGAACATCATTGGATGAGTACTTCGTTTCCTTATCAACGATGTATGCCGCAGGTAGAAAATTCAGCTTTGGTCCAGGTATCGATCTTACTTCTGGCAATAATGGAAGTGATGCCACAAAAAGATATCAACGCTTTGATCCACTCTACGGAACACCACATAAGTTTTGGGGATACATGGATTACTTCTATGTGGCCGATGGCTTTGGTTCAAACGGTTTGATGAATGTTTATTTGAAGTCGAAGTATAAACTGAAAGATAATCTCACGCTTTCGTTGGATGCACATCGCTTCGCACTTCCTAACGCAGTGGTAGATGAAAACGGTGTGACCATGGACAAGGGCCTGGGCACTGAAATTGATTTTGTCTTCAACTATGCTCCAACAAAAATAATCACGATTGAAGGTGGATACTGTTCCATGTTCTCTACATCAACGATGGTTGCAGCGAAAGTAAAGAATGTGAAGAATGCAGACACTTTTTCAAGTTGGGCATACCTCATGATTTCGATCAAACCTGAATTTATTTTCAAGTAACCCTTAAAGAGAAACGAAATGAAAAATTTTAAATATACTGCGAAACAAATGCTCCTTGGGATATTCGCTCCCATGTTGTTACTGTTGCTTGCATCCGCTGCTCCTATAAAAAATAATGTAGTTGATAAAGAAATAATCCGCATCGGTTTTATTCCGCTTACGGATTGTGCACCCATCATCATGGCGAAAGAACTTGGCCTCTTTGAGAAATATGGTGTTAATGTAGAAGTAACCAAAGAAGCATCGTGGGCTAATGTACGGGATAAGATTTTAACGGGAGAATTAGATGGTGCTCATTGTTTGTTCAGCATGCCATTCTCTGTGTATACCGGTGTTGGAGGAAAGGAAGGTTCAGAGATGCGCATTGCAATGGTGCTCAACAACAACGGACAAGCCATTACCTTATCAAAAGATTTTTGTGGAAAGGTAGGCTTCAAGCAAACCAACAAAATTGCTCCAGTTGTTGCTGCCAAATTAAAAGCAGAAAAGGAAGTGACCTTCGCCATGACTTTTCCGGGCGGCACACATGACATCTGGTTGAGATATTGGTTAGCTGCAGCTGGTGTAAATCAAAAGACATCAAGGATCATCACTATTCCACCACCACAAATGGTAGCCAATATGAAAGTTGGAAACATGGATGGGTATTGCGTAGGTGAGCCTTGGAATGGAGTTGCGGTGAAGCAAGGTATTGGCTTTACTGAAATTTCATCACAGGACATTTGGAAACATCATCCTGAAAAAGCATTGGTTGTAAACAAAGAGTTTAGCGAAAAGCGCAGAGAAGATTTGAAGAATGTAATGAAGGCTGTAATGGAAGCATGCAAGTGGTTAGACAATCGCGCGAACAGAAAGAAAGCAGCAGAGATCATAGGTAAACCAGCCTATGTAAATGCTCCTGCTGATGTTATCGAAGCAAGATTGATGGGTGATTATAATCTAGGTTGCGATCAGGGAACACAGATTTATACAGATAACTACATGCTCTTTCATCGTGGAGGCGAAACGAACTTTCCAAGAAAGTCACATGCCATTTGGTTTATGGCGCAATACATGCGCTTCGATTATTTGAAAGAGGCACCCAACTTCAAAGCCATTGCCGATCGTATGATCTTGCAAGACTTATATAAAGAAGTTGCTACAAGCATGAAGATTAAAATTCCCGATGATGATATGAAGCCATTCGTCATTGATTTGGATAAGGCAAAATTCGATCCGAATAGCCCGAGTGAATATTTAAAGTCAGTGAAAGGAATAAATCAATAGTACAATGGAATCATCCAACACAATTACCACCACTTTGCTAAAGGAGAATCAGTCTCCTTTAGCATCACCTGGTTTTATGCGGAACATTTTTCAAAAGATGTTCTCGTTAGGAACAAGTTTGTTCTACAGCCTTTTGGGTTTTGGTTTATTGTTGGCCATGTGGTACATCGTTAGCCTCATCACAAAAGGAGAATTGCCAACCCCCTTTGCTACACTTGTTGTTTTTTGGGAATTGGTTACGGATCCATTTTATGATTATGGACCAAATGATAAAGGCATTGGACTTCAATTATTCAGTTCCCTTGTTCGCGTGTTCATTGGATTTTCACTGGGATCATTAATCGCCATTCCCATTGGTGTGTTAATGGGAGCAAATGCATTTTGCAGAAAAGTTTTTTATCCCATCGTTCAAATTTTAAAACCAGTTTCACCATTAGCGTGGTTTCCGATTGGCTTGGTTGCTTTTCAATCGGCCAGCACAGCAACTATTTTTATCATTTTCATTACATCACTTTGGCCAACACTCATCAATACTTCATTCGGTGTGGCCTCTATTCCTGATGATCATAAAAATGTAGCAAAGGCTTTTGGTTTCTCCAGATGGAAGTACCTCACGAAAGTGTTAATCCCATTCAGTTTACCTCACATCATTACCGGTTTGCGTCTTAGTGTAGGTGTCGCCTGGTTGGTGATTGTTGCTGGCGAGATGTTATCCGGTGGAATGGGCATTGGCTTTTTCGTTTGGGATAGCTGGAATGCGCTGAGTTTAGAAAAAGTAATCTCCGCCATTCTGATTATCGGTATTGTAGGATTGATCCTTGATCGCGGGTTCTCCTTCTTAGAAAAGAAAGTAACCTATGATGCTTAACCAGCCTTACCCCAACCCTCTCCGGGAGAGAGGGAGGTCTGAAGATTTGAAAGCGTCATTACACTTTAAAATTATGTATGAGATTTTGGTTAAGGTAGTAACACTCAATCAACAAAGAACATCGACACTTACATACTCAAACACTTCAACACTTTAGTATGGGATATTTAAAAATAGAAAACATGGAAATTTCCTTTCCGACTGCGAAGGGAAAATTTGTAGCGGTAAAAGATATTAACCTGAATATTGATAAGGGGCAAATCGTTTCCATCATTGGCCATTCGGGTTGCGGTAAGTCTACCATCATGAATGCTGTAGCCGGAATGGTAACGCCAACGAATGGCAAAGTGATATTGAATGGAAAGGAAATAAAAAGTCCGGGACCAGATCGCGGCATTGTCTTCCAAAATTATTCATTGTTGCCCTGGCTTACAGTCTATCAAAATATTTTTCAGGCAGTAGATGCTGCATTGAAAGATAAATCGAAAGAAGAAAAACATGCACTCTCAGAAAAATATTTGCGTATGGTAAACCTGTGGGAACATAAAGATAAGCATCCCAAACAAATTTCGGGAGGAATGAAACAACGCGTTGCTATTGCTCGCGCATTCGCGATCGATCCTGAAGTACTGTTGCTGGATGAACCCTTCGGAGCATTAGATGCTTTGACAAAAGCTTCATTGCATATTGAGTTATTAAAACTTTGGAATCTTACTCATCGCAGCAAAACCATCATCATGGTGACACACGATATTGAAGAGGCTGTTTTTCTTTCCGATCGCATAGTAGTCATGAACAATGGCCCTGCAGCGACTATCCGGGAAATTGAAGAAGTACATTTACCAAGACCTCGTAATAAAAAAGAAACAGTCAACTTACCGGAATATAAGTCCATTCGCGAACGACTACTCAGTTTGTTGATGGAAAAAGTATCGATTGATGAGAGTGAATTTTATAAGGAAGAACAAGCAGCGTAGAACCAGTTACCGGTTACCAGTTACCGGTAACCGGAGACTGGCAACCGGTAACTAAAGAGATGGTGATACGAAACGAAGATAGCATTAAAACAACATGCTCCTATTGCGGAGTGGGCTGCGGTATGGTGGTGAAGAAAGACCGCAATGGAAATATTTCAGTTGAAGGGGATAAAGATCATCCTGCCAATAGAGGTATGTTGTGTTCAAAGGGAATGAACTTACATTATGCTATGCGGGATAAGAGTGATCGTTTACTCTATCCTGAAATGCGCTGGAGTAAGAACCATCCATATGAACGCGTAAGTTGGTCAGATGCCATGAAGCGAGCTGCTGCTGTTTTCAAATCGATTATCGATCAACATGGTCCCGATGCTGTTGGGTTTTATGTTTCGGGGCAATGTCTTACGGAAGAGTATTATGTAGCGAATAAATTAGTTAAAGGATTTCTCGGCACGAATAATATCGACACGAACTCACGCCTTTGTATGAGTAGTGCGGTGGCCGGATATGCCAACATGTTAGGTGAAGATGCTGTGCCCGTTTCGTATGATGATATTGAATTGGCGGATTGCTTTTTAATTGCTGGTGCAAACCCGGCATGGTGTCACCCGATTTTGTTTAGAAGGATCGAAGCACACAAACAAAATAATCCCAACGTTAAAATTATTGTTGTTGATCCGCGAAAGACACAAAGTTGTGCTTTGGCTGATTTGCATTTACAAATTACACCAGGCACGGACATTTATGTTTACAACGCTATTGCCCATGTGCTAATTGAAAATGGTGAAGTTGATTTTGACTTTATAACCAAACATACCGAAGAGTTTGAAAAGTATCGCGACAGTGTTTTTCAGGTTAGTGTAGAAGATGCTGCTCTAAAGTGTGATGTAACGGTAAGTGATATTCGGAAAGCTGCTTCTTACATTGCTGAGTCGAGAGGTTTTCTTTCACTGTGGGCAATGGGATTAAATCAAAGTGCCATTGGTGTGAAGAAAAACTTTGCCTTGATTAGCCTTAACTTAATTACAGGTCATATAGGTAAGCCAGGCTCTGGACCATTTTCATTAACGGGTCAGCCGAATGCGATGGGTGGGAGAGAGGTAGGAGGATTAGCCACTATGCTCGCAGCCCATCGTGCGATAGGTAATGAACAACACCGAAAGGAAGTCGCGGACTTTTGGGGTGTTGATTCGATATCACCTAAGCCCGGACTTACTGCAACACAAATGATTGATGCACTGGAGCGTGGTGATTTGAAAGCGGTTTGGATTGTCTGTACAAATCCATTAGTAAGTTTGCCCGACTCAAGACGTGCAGAAGCTGCGTTGAAGAAAGCGCGCTTTGTTGTGGTTCAGGATATTTCAAATAAGTCGGATACCTTAAAGTATGCTGATCTCATTCTTCCTGCTGCCGGACATTTTGAGAAAGAAGGAACCATGACAAACTCTGATCGAAGGATCAGCTATTTAAGTAAAGCGGTTAATGCTCCCGGAGAAGCATTACCCGATACAGAAATACTTTGCCTGTTTGCGAAAGCGATGGGCTTCAAGGGTTTTGATTTTGCATCGGCAGCAGAAATCTATGCAGAGCATTGTGCGCTCACAAAAGGAACCAACATTGATATTAGTGGATTGTCGCATCAGCGATTGAAAAAGGAAGGAACATTTCAATGGCCGGTTCCACATGCAAATCATCCCGGTACACCCCGGTTATTTCAAGACTATTCTTTTTACACGCCATCGCGTAAAGCGAAATTCTTTTCATTAGAAAATCCGGAGAATCTTTCAGAACCGCTTACACAAGATTGGCCGTTGATTTTAACCACGGGTCGTATTCGCGATCAATGGCATACCATGACGAAGACAGGAAAAGTAAATAAGCTTCGTCAACACATTGATAAACCGTTTTTAGAAATTCATCCACACGATGCTCTGGTTCGCAACATCAAAGAAGGAGATGTAGTGGTAATTGAAAATGCACGCGGCACGGTTCGTGTCTGTGCAAAGGTTACAGATGAAATTAAGAAAGGAGTTGTTTTCTTACCCATGCATTGGGGAAAAATTCTGGCTAAGGATCATGCCCGTGCAAATAATTTAACCAGCAACATTGTCGATCCGATTTCCAAAGAACCAGATTTTAAATTTGCAGCAGTTGAAGTGGTGAAGTTTGAGAAGCCCGTTGAGAAAGTAATTATCGCTGGCGCAGGTGCTGCTGCATATCGTTTCATTTGTTCCTATCGCTCATTGAATATAGACGATGAGATTCAGGTTTTTTCAAAAGAAAAGTATCCCTTCTACAATCGAGTATTGCTGCCCGAATATGTAAATGCTTCCCTGTCGTGGGATAGATTGCAGAAATTTCAGGCTGGTGAATTTGAAGCACTCAATATTAGCTTGAATGTAGAGACTGAAATAATAGAGGTAAATCGAAATGAAAAATATGTAGTTGATAAGAGTGGCAAAAGACATTCTTATGATAAACTTATTTTGGCAACAGGTACGCGGGCATTCTTACCAAAAGATGCTCCAGTCCATTTGCCCGGAATCTTTACCATGCGCACACGTCATGATGCTGATACCTTAAAGAACTTTTTGAACCCTGGCGGAAATGTATTGATCATTGGCGGTGGCTTACTTGGACTTGAGCTTGCCGCATCGTTAAATGAAATCAATGTAAATGTTTCGATCCTTCAACTCGGTAGCAGATTGATGGAGCGACAGATTGATAACTTAGGTGGTGAACTGTTGCTTGATTTTATTGAAGAGAGGAATATTACGGTTTACATGAACGATCAGGTTCAGGTTGTAGAGCCATCAAAAAAGCAAGGCAGACTTTCTGCAAAACTGCGCAGTGGAAAAATCCTGGAAGCTGATGCCATTGTGTATGCTGTAGGTACACGACCGAATATTGAATTTGCACAAGAGAGCGGCTTAGAATCGTCACGCGGAATTGTAGTGAACGATTATATGCAGACCAGCGATCCGGATGTTTTTGCCATTGGTGAAATTGCCGAACATGATGGAAAGATGTTGGGCATTACTGCTGCTGCGGAAAAGCAAGCGGATGTATTGGCGCGCTTTATTCATGGCGATCTTCAAAGTTTGTATGATGGTGCAGTGCCGATGAACATCTTAAAACTTTCCGGCCTGGATCTCTGCTCAATTGGCATTGCTGAAATACCCGTGAACAGCATTGGCTATGATGAGATCTTGTTCATCGATAAGTCGATGCGGTATTACAAGAAATGCATCATCAAAGACGATCGGTTAGTCGGGGCGATTTTGATTGGCGATAAAAGCGAGTTTGCCGAATTCAAATCTCTTATTGAAAATAAAATTGAATTGTCTGATAGACGCATGCAGCTTCTTCGTTCAGGTAAAAAAGCAGAACCTGTAATTGGCAAACTGGTATGCTCATGCAACCAGGTAGGCGAAGGTAACTTGCAGAAGTTGATTGAAGGCGGATGCACATCTTTGAAAGAACTTTGTCAAACTTCCGGAGCAGGTCTGGGCTGCGGAAGTTGTAAACCGGAGATTCAGCAAATGCTGAGTCAGCTGGTTAGCAGTTAATAGTTATCTGTCAATAGTGAATGGTATGACGATGAGAAATAGCTTAATTTCGAGAGTGAAATTTATTAAGTAGAATATCTGAAATGAGAAACACGGTTAACTATTAACCATTAACTGATAACCGAAAGGGGATGGAGAAGAAAAAGAAAAGTGATCTGATACGTGCGTTTGTGAAGGGAGGATTTCTTTCTCCTGCTGATTTGCTGAAGATTATGGAGCTTTCCAAAAGTCTGGGCAATAAGTACGTGTTGTTTGGATCACGTCAGGATATCATGTTCCCATCCAATGATGCAAAAGAAAATGAGTTGGAAAATGCTTTTCGTTCCATCAACATCGATTATGAATTGGGTAGTGATCAATCCATCTATCAAAATATAGTGAGCTCATATGCAGTTGTGAATGTGGTTGACACAACCAATTGGTTGAAAGAGGATTCATACAATGTTGTGATTGATAGTTTTGAGTACAAGCCGAAAATTAAAATCAATATTGTTGATCCTGTGCAGAGTTTGGTTCCATTGTTTACGGGCGAACTGAACTTCATTGCGTCTAAAGAAGAAAACTATTGGTATCTCTACATCCGCGATCCCCGAAAGGGAAATGCAGTAGAATGTTGGCCACGTCTTATTTTCGGTCAGGATATTTCAAAGATTGCGCGGGAGCTTGAAGATATATTTTTAAAGTACCTTCCCTTCACAACCGAGGAACTCTACATGGTGTTGAAGAACAATAACGTTCGTATCAACTATAAACCCATTGCAGAGAAATTAAAATTTCCAGAGACTACTTTTCCATATTACGAAGGACTAAATGCGATGCTGAACAATCAGTATTGGCTTGGATTGTATTGGCGCAACAATCAATACGATATTGATTTTATGAGTGCAGCTTGTCGCTTGTGCCAGGAAACCAATCTTGGTAAGATCAACATCATTCCGTGGAAGGCTTTTATTATTAAAGGTATCAAAGCTACTGATCGGCTTCGGTGGGAAAAGCTGATGGGAAAATTTGGTATTAACGAACGCCACTCTTCGCTGGAGTTGAACTGGCATTTACCGGTAATCAATCCGGAAGCATTAGAGTTAAAACGTTTTCTTGTGCGTGAACTTGATCAACAGGACATCAGTACACACGGCCTTACGTTTACCATCAAGATCAATCGTGAAATGTTTTTATTCACGGCCATCGTCATCGAAAAAAATCTTGAGGTGGGCACAACTCCGGGTGATCACTACACCATTCTCTATGCAAAGAATTTTAATCCAAATAATATTACGTACCTCACGTATGCACGGGGTGTGAAAAAGGAAATGATACCGACTTTGCTGATCGAATTAAGCAAGTTGTATTTCCGGCAACTGAATCCTGAAAAAGAATTGGTAGATGAAGTGAAGCCAGAAGTGCATCACACAGGACGAGTGACTATTTATCAGTGTAGCAATTGCCTCACCCTTTACGATCAACAATACGGTGATTCAATTTCAAATGTTCCGGCAGGTACTTTGTTTGAAAATTTACCGGACACGTATCAATGCCATGTATGTGATAGTCCGAAGAAATATTTTTTCCCTGTGGGGAATTCGTTATCGATCAATAGTTAATGGCATTCGTTGTTCGTTGGTGGTTGATCGTAATGCACAGATCGAACAATGATCAACCACCAACGAACAACTAAATCCCCTTTACCAGTACTTGCAAAGTAGATCGTGATGACTGCTCCAGCAAAACACCTTTCATCTTGCGATACGTTTCAAATGTTGCTTCATCATAATTCTTTATTGTAATCAAGGTAAGTCCGGTGTTGTAGTACACTTCAAAATTCTGCTGAAGCTTTTCTATCAGCTTCGTCACTTTGCTTTCGCGGAAATCAATGCAAAAGGAAAATGTGATGGCTGAGTTTTGCATTACATTGATTCGGATGTCGAGATCAGTGATGGTTTGGAAAATGGCGGTGAGTTGTTGCTCTGAAATGAAAGTGTAATCTGTAACCTTGCATGAGATGAGGCACTGATTGACTTTGTAGACAATCAATGGAGGTAAATTCTCAACGACACATTCATGAATTTTTGTTCCTGGTAATGATGGATCAACAAAGTTTTTCACCAACAACGTAATACCTTTATTGGCTAATGGCTTTATTGTTTTCGGATGAATTACATTGGCACCGTAGTACGTCATCTCCGCTGCTTCTTTAAAAGGTAATTCGTCAAATACAACAGCAGTAGATATTCGCTTAGGATCAGCACTCATTACACCCGGCACATCTTTCCAAATGGTAACGGACTCTGCCTGAAGTGAAGAACCAAAAATGGCGGCTGTAAAATCCGAACCTTCACGACCTAATGTTGTGGTTAAACCATCCGTAGTACTTCCAATAAATCCTTGCGTGATAACGATATTGTTGTTAAGTATCGAACGAAGATTTTGAATAGTAGATGAGGTAACAGCCCAATCTACTTTTCTTTCGCAAAAAGTAAATAGCTATTTACTCGATGCACGCACGTGCATTCATACCGACTCCAGTTTTCGTGAAGGAAAAGTAGATTGGGC
>JANMRZ010000203.1:0-58600 GCA_031388805.1 Chryseolinea sp. | reverse complement strand
CCCCAATCTTTTCAATGTTTTCGGGCGAAGTAGGGTCTGGCAAGTTCTCATAATCAAATCCTTTCCCTTCGTCTTCTACAATGAATTGGATCAAACTATCTTTTAGCGATAAGCTTAATGAAACATTTTTTCCTTTATCACTATCATTTCCGTGCTTAATAGCATTATTAACAGCCTCTGTCACGGCTATCATAATGTTACCATAGATATCATCATCCAAATGGAATTTCTCTTTCGCATTGTCAATGAAACTCTCAATCATTCTGATATTTTCTAAAATTGAGGGAATCTGGATATTAATGGTCATCATTCTTTATTTTTATTTTTATTGATTACCGATACGTTTAAAATACTCCCCCACTTCCTTTTTGTAATAGGGGTATAACTTCGGAGGGACAGTTTTTAACAATTCTACTTCTTTTTCTTTTAGCCGCAAATATTCTTCAAACACCTTTGGTATTTCTTTGTCGTAATCTTTTGCGGTCTCACCTTTTCTTTCCTCTTCCTGGTCTTGTTCACGAAGTGATTTCTCAGTTTCTAACATTCTGGTAAGAATATCTTGTTGCCGTTTAATGAGTTGGTCTGTAATCTGTTTGTTAACCAGTTCCATTTCGGTTTGTTCCATTTTTGAAGGTAAATCACCGCCAGGCATTTTGCCATCTTTCATTTTATTCTGCATTTCCAGAAGCGCCTTACGAATGCGCTCTTGCTCCGCAGCCATTTCAGCTAACTCTTCCGATAACTCTCTTCCACCCTTTCCACCTTCCTTAAGGTCTTCTATTTTCTGATTTAGATTTTTTTGAAGTTGACTAAGACTAGGCTTTTGACCTTTCTTGTTTCCTTTAGATGATGGCTTAGCATTAGCCATCATTTGCATCATCATATCAAAGTGATCATCCAGCAACAATGCAAGATTATTAATAGAGGTCATACTAAGCTGCATTTCGTTTGATGCCTGTGGTCTCCTTCTTTCCTTATTGGCTTCTATTACATTATCGATGTGCTCATTCAATTCACCTACCTCTTTTGTAACAATAGAACCCATAAAAACATCCTTCTTTGAAAGCGATAACAAGCTGTCTTCCAATACCTTAACATCATCTTTTAGCTTTAATTGCTGTTGTGCAAGCGTATTAAAACGAGGATCATTTTGCGCTAAATCACCAAATGTTTTGAGAAGACTTTCCTGATCATATGAGATTTTTACAAGACCGTGAATGATCTGGCGGAGCATTTCAAGATTCTGCATATCAATTTCCATTTGCATGGAATTTTGCGCACCTTCCATTTGCTGTTGCATTTGCTGCATCTTCTGAAGTGCCTTTTGCTGAGCTTCTTTTGATTTAGAGGGACTGTTTTGTTTTAATTGATCTTCACTCTCTTTCTGATCTTGTTGAACTTCGTCTGTCTTTTCTTTTTCGGGCAGTTGATCATTTTTCTCCAATTCTTCACCAAGCTTCTTCAACTCCTCAAACTTCTCTGTTGTTTTTTGGAAATCCTCTTTAACCTGTTCTTGTTCTTTTGCTAACTCTTGACTTTCAGTTTTTTTCTCCTCAGTAGAGTTATTGTTTTTCTCTTCACTTTTCTCAGACTTTTCGCTACTATTATTCTTGTCATTTTTATCAGGAGATTTTTCCTTTTCAAGAGACTTTGTCTTTTCCATTAATGCTTTTTGATCTTCAATCTCTTTCTTTATGTCTTGAATAGCCTGATCAAACTTAGACTCATACTGAAGTTCTTTATACAACTCAAGCATTCGTTCTAACTCCTTTTCTAAGTTGGTTGTATTTTGATTGAGTTTATCTAAAAGCTTTTGAATCTGTGAAGAGTCCTTATTCTCATTCAGTAACTTTTGAAGCTCATCAAACAATTTTTTGGTTTCTTCATCCAAAAGTTCATCCATTAGTTTTTGAACTTGTTCCGCTTTTTCACGAATTCGCTTGTCTCGTTCTGTAAATGCTTCTTTCTTTTCTTCAAGTAATTTATTCTGAGCTTTTAGCTCTTCTAACATTTGATTCAGACCTTCTTTTTGCTGAACGATATCTTCCAGCATTTTTTTGTCTTGCCAATCCAGTGTTTGTTTCCCTTTCAATTTCTGAGCGGCTTGTTCAATCTGATCTTGAAGTTTGTTAGCCTTGGCTGCGCTCTTGTCTAATTTTTGTTCGGCTTGTGCTTGTGATCGATTTATATCTGCAACAAGATTATCTTTTGTTGGGACAAGAAAAGTATAGGTAGGTGTTTTGGTTGACTTCCTTCCATTCACTCCATCATTATCCCAAACCTGTAAATAATACTCTAACTGATTTCCTGCATCAAGTTTAAGGGAATCAAGAGACCAGTTATAGAAGAAGTTTTGTTGTGTTTGATTTTTGTTAAAAGGAATCTTTGCTGATCCTGATGAAACTTCCTTTTGGTTTTCATCTCGAATACGAAAGTGAAGAGAAAGTTGACTAACTCCGTAATCGTCACCTACACTACCACCTAACATAATGTGTTTGTATAAAACAGAATCCTTTAAGTTGCTTACGCTGATTTGCGGAAATAAATCCTTAATAACATCAATCCGATAAGCAATCTTTTCCTTGTTTTTACTCTTATCATTTTCCAGAATAATTTCATAGTTATCTGGATTTAGAAACTCGTTTTTAAATGTAAAAACCTGACTTTCAAATTCTTGAAAGTTCTTTAGATTTGGATCAGATGCTAATTGAAAGCGAACGCTTTTCGCATCTTTTGTATTCAACTTCCAAGTGACAGAGGTTCCTTCGGGTATTTCAATATTACCGGTGTTACGCAGTACCTCATCTCTTCTGTTGAGATAGGCAGGAAAATCTAATGCGATCTCAAAACCTGTAAGTTCTGGTCGGTTAGCAAGCGTAACATGAAAGACATCAGAATAAAACCCAGCAGCTTCTAATTGAAAATCGAAACCAGACTGAATATTTTCAAATACGTATTGAAAAGATTTTTTATCAGTCGATAACATTTTTAGACGAATGTTGCCCGTAGTGAGATAAACATCTTGTGGCAACGCTTCTCCTGTCAGCGTGATATTTATCGGAAAAGCCTCGTTGTAAAAAGCGAGAAGTGATTCACTTTGAATTACAAAATTAAAAGGTGCTTGTGGAGAATACTGTCGATTAAAGTGAACAAGCCTTTCAGTACTTTTTGTAATTACGTTTTTGTTGATGATCAGTAAAGAAAGTATGACTGCGATCGGGATAAGTAAATACTTTAAATATTTTTTATTGTGATTAATATCAATGAATGAATCGAAGGAAAGCGATTGAAACTCTCCTGACTTTTGCTGAATACTGGCGAAAGCTAAGCTTGAACTGTTTTTAGATGATGACAACTGAATAAGATTAAGCAGCCGGTCTTTCACAGAAGGTAAGGCATTACCAATAATTTTTGCACTTTCTTCCTCCGTTAAACCCTTCCTTGTTAACCACCACATAAGTGGCTCTTTCAGAAAATTGTAGAGACACCAAACAACAATGCTTATAAAAGAGAATAAAATAAAAAACCGAGCCCACGGACCGAGCCAAAGATTGTATTCGATAAGCGTAGCAATCAGAAAGTAACTGAAAAGAATAGAGAGCGTGAGAATGACCCCTCGCACAAATAGATTGAAGTAGTACTTTCTTTTGAAAGACCGAATTTTGTTTTCGATGCCCGTTGCTACCTCATCCATATTCATCCATTACATACTATCAAAACGCAAAATGATACACCAAAGTTGAAGCCGTTCGAAGATAGTAGCTAATCAACGCAACAACAAAAAATTTAATGCATGAGATTTGGGAAAGTTGCCTATGAAAGATCGCCTGACAAAGACCAATCAAATTCCTTCTCAAAATATTCAATCACCAGCATTTTCAAGAGCTTCTCTTGCTCAAGTAAATCAAAATGGGGTAGCTTTTTGACCAATTTCCAATGAGGCCATCCATCTTTATCCAGCCCTTCTAATTCGTAGTACCCGGAAAGACTAAGTACTTTACAAATACCAATGTGCATTAAATCTTGCTTCTCTTCTTTTTCGAAAACCTTCCTTCCCTGGCCTAACTCCTGAACGCCGATAAGAAAGAGTACTGCATTGAGATCCTTAGGTTTTTTACCAATGAGTTTTTCAAGAGCCGTTAGCAACGCAGCCCACGATTTTTCCTGTTCAAGATCGCGCTTAAACATTTTGAAGTTCCTCCCAATACTCAAAAGCTCTTCGCAAATGTGGAATAACAATCGTTCCCCCTACTAAAGTGGCAACTCCCATTGCTTCATGCACCTCTTCAGTTGAGAATCCAACTTTCTTGCAATTTCCAAGATGATAACGCACACAATCATCGCAACGCAAAACGAGTGAGCATGTAAGTCCTATCAATTCCTTAGCCTTTATATCGAGATGTCCTTCTGCATAAGCATTGGTATCTAAATTGAAAATTCGTTTAATAATAAGGCTGTCGGAAGCCATAATCTTTTCGTTCATTTTGCCACGATAGGCATTGAAGTCTTCTACCATTCCCATATATCTGATGCTTTTATTAATTTTAAAATACTGTTGTTGGCAAATATATTTCTAAAAGATGAATACACCCCTCCTTGAAGTTCTCAAAGACTTTGCTTCCCTCTTTTTCCCCAACTATTGTCTTGCTTGCAATGACTCCTTAGTTAAGGGAGAAGAATTAGTCTGCACATTCTGCATGACAGAAATGCCTCAAACAGATCATCACCTTTACCATGAGAATACATTGCAAACACGGATGTTGCTACGCATTCCGGTTGTTTATGCAATGGCTTTTTTCAAATTCACTAAGAGTAGTCGTGCGCAAAACCTGCTTCACAATTTGAAGTATAAAAACCATCCTGAAATTGGAGTGATGTTGGGTAAGGTTTATGGTACGAGGTTACTCGATTATGGTTTCTCATCTGAGTTTGATATTATCCTTCCAGTTCCACTGCACGAATCGCGAAGACGAAAAAGAGGATATAATCAAAGTGCCAAATTTGCAGAAGGACTTTCTGAAAAATTAAGCATTCCTTTCTCAGACACATTATTGGCCAGAGCCAGAAATACACAAACACAAACACGAAAAACAAGGCTTAATCGCTGGCAAAATGTGAGTGAGGGTTTCATGATAAAAGACAATGCAGCAATTAAAGGAAAACATATTTTATTAGTTGATGATGTGATAACAACAGGAGCAACGATAGAAGCATGCGGCCAGGCATTGCTAAAGAATGGATGTGGAAAATTAAGTATAGCTTGTCTTGCAGAGGCTTAAAACAAAAAACCCCGGCTATTTTGCCAGGGTTTTCTGTTATATTGGTAAGGTTCTTTTAATAGTTAGAACCCGCTTTGATCATTGCGCAACGGAAACCAACTGTGGCAGTGGCAGAATCCTGATCTAAATATCTTCTAGTTCCAGGAGACATCCAGTATGCAACATCTTTCCAAGATCCACCTTTGTAAACACGGGCACGATCTGTAATCAATGAAGTGAAACTTTCTGGATTCTTTTCGAAATCGCTGTTATATCCGGAGTTTGTTCCAGAAGCTGGATCTAAGAAGCCATCTCTCCGAATTGGGTTTAGATCGTCAAAATCTTGATATGACATCGGACGGTAAATATCCTGAACCCATTCGCTCACGTTACCTGCCATATTATATAAACCATAATCATTTGGAGGGAACTCATAGATGTATGACGTAATCAAAGCACCATCATTTAAGCGACCAGCAATACCGGCATAATCACCGCGACCGCGCTTGAAGTTTGCAAGCATAAAGCCCATCTCTTTTCCGTAAGGATTACGAACAGCATGTCCATCCCAAGGATAGATGCGTTGGTGCGTTTGCATTTCCTCCAACCACTGAGTACCAATAAGAGCTTGTGCTGCATACTCCCACTCTGCTTCAGTAGGAAGGCGATAAGCAGGGACAACAATACCAGACTCTAAAGGAATGCGGCCATCGCTTTCAGCATAATCTTCACCAGCATTTTCTGCAAGCTTAATATTCACAGCACGCGTTCTCCAGACAGCATATTTGCTGGCTTGGCTCCATGTAATTCCCACTACAGGGAAATAACGGAAACCAGGGTAACGTAAGTAGTGCTCTACATAAGGATCGTTAAAAGCAAGTTTTCCTACCCAAACGGTAGTATCTGGCAATGCCGCCTGATACGCTTCTTGAGATGAATCTTTTGCTAAGTAATGCATGTATTCCAACCAATGTATATTGGCGATTTCAGTTTCGTCCATAAAGAATGACGCGACCGAAACAGTTCTTTCTATGTTATCACGAGAAGACATAACATCTTCTTCGAAAGAACCCATGATGGCGCGACCACCTTCAATGAAAACCATGTTTGGTGCTTCTGGCTGACCTTCATATGGGTTCACCATAAAACCACCTTGATCTTCATCATTGTAAGCTAAGCCTGTAGCAGAGCTAAGTTGACCCGGATTTTGAGCAGTAGGTTTTCCTCCTCCGCCAAACGAAAAACAGGCAGTCAGGGCTACCGATCCGCCCACGACATACAAGAGACTCCTGAAAAAATACTTCATTTCATTTTCGAGTTTAAATCAAATGCTAATTAAAGAGATAATCGCATGTTTTCCAAGCAGTCGCAGTTTTATTGGTAAATCTGCGATAGAAGGTCTGCGAGCACTTTAAGTAACGATTAACACCCGTTACTATTGTTTCGGGAAATGACTCTCCAGTTTTGGGAAGTTGAAATACGATTAACATGGATTAGCGAACATTTTTAGGGGATAAAGGGACTGGCACAGAATTGTAATATCATCTGGGAAAATACAAAGTCCTATGTCAACGCTAGATGATTTTAGAGTAATGCCCTTCGAAAAAAAATGTGATGTTATTACATTTCAAGGAAGTTATTTGCTACAACGCACACTCGGGGATTGTAAAGTTTTCTTGTATTCTTTTGAAGGCTTCTACATTGAAGTATTCTATTCGCCTAAATATCAAAAGGTGTTAATGATAAACGCTTTTGATAAATCAATAGGTCTTGCACCTTATTTGGAAATGATTTCCTTGGAAGACTTGATTTCCAAACCGACCATTTGAGTCAGGAATTCAATAGCAGCATCAACGGTTTTTATTTCTTCAATGATGAGCATGGCCTTGCCTGCAGAATCTTTCATCTTACACTGCCGTGGATGTTTTTTGATAAAACTTAAAATCTGACCGAAGATTTCAGAACTAAAATATTGGTCTTTGGTGCTGACAAAGAACGCCCTTACCTTTTCATTTTTCAGGCTCAGCTTTTCAAATCCAAGTCGCTCGCCTAACCAGCGCAAGCGAACAGAATTTACAAGTTCATCCACTGATGCGGGCAATGGTCCAAAACGATCTCGCACCTCTTCTGAGAACTCGCTCAATTGTTTTTCATCTTTGATATTATCAAGACGCGAGTAGAGTTGTAATCGTTCGCTAATGTTGTTAACGTATGTTTCAGGAATAAGAATTTCAAGATCGGTTTCAATCACACAATCCTGAACGATGAGTTTTGCTTTTTCCGAAAGTTCTTCGCTGAACAGCTCTTTGAAATCTGTCTCTTTTAGTTCCTGGATTGCATCATCCAGAATTTTATGGTAGGTATCAAAACCAAGATCGGTGATGAAGCCGGTTTGTTCACCACCTAATAAATTTCCAGCACCCCGAATATCGAGATCGCGCATGGCCACTTTGAATCCATCACCTAATTCAGAGAATTCTTCAAGGGCAGCAAGACGCTTCCGCGAATCACTGGTAAGCAATGATGCTGGTGGCGTGAGCAAATAACAAAACGCCTTTTTATTAGATCGACCAACACGGCCACGCATTTGATGCAGATCGGAAAGCCCAAACATGTGGGCAGAATTAATCATGATGGTGTTGGCATTCGGAATATCCAGACCCGACTCAATAATGTTTGTTGAAACCAGGACGTCATATTCGCCATCGATAAACTTCACCATTACCTTCTCCAGCTTATCACCATCCATTTGTCCGTGAGCGATTCCTATTCTTGAATCTGGAACAAGTTTGTAAATGGTGTTGGCGACCGATTCAATATCACTTACGCGATTGTGAACAAAGAAAACCTGTCCCCCTCTTCGTAATTCATAGCTGACGGCATCGCGAATTAAAACTTCGTTGAAAGTATGAAGTTCTGTTGTAACGGGTTGTCGGTTTGGAGGAGGTGTGGAGATTATACTTAAATCACGTGCACCCATTAAAGAGAAATGTAATGTGCGTGGAATTGGAGTTGCAGTTAGCGTAAGGACATCAACATTTACCTTCAACTCCTTCAGCCGATCTTTTACTTTTACACCGAACTTTTGTTCTTCATCAATTATCAAAAGGCCAAGATCTTTAAATTCGATATCCTTACTTACTACACGATGGGTACCAATAAGAATATTTACCTTCCCGCTTTTTACATCTACTAGAATTTCCTTGATCTCTTTTTCGGTTTTGAAACGAGACACATATTCAATGTTCACCGGAAAGTTGGACAATCGCTCACTAAAGGTGCGATGATGCTGCATCGCCAAAATCGTTGTAGGCACAAGTACCGCGACTTGTTTTCCTTCTGTTGCTGCTTTGAAAGCTGCACGAACGGCTACTTCGGTTTTTCCGAAACCAACATCACCACATACCAACCTGTCCATCGGGTGAGGTTGTTGCATGTCACGTTTTACATCTTCAGTTGCGCGTGCCTGATCAGGCGTGTCTTCATACATAAAAGAAGATTCCAATTCCGCTTGTAAAAAATCATCCGGTTGATACGCAAAACCCGGAGCAGATTTTCGCTTGGCGTAAAGTGCAATTAATTCCTTTGCAATGTCTTTAACCCGTTTCTTGGCTTTCGACTTTTTGTTTTCCCACTCTGTTGTTCCCAGTTTGCTGATGGCAGGAACAGCACCATCGCGACCGGAGTATTTTGAAATTTTATGTAAAGCGTGAATGCTGACGTAAAGCAAATCATCATCCTTATATACCAATCGAATGGCTTCTTGCTCGTGCCCGTTTACTTCTTTTTTCTCAAGACCTGCAAACTTGGCAATACCATAATCAATGTGTGTTACAAAATCTCCTGGCTGAAGCATTTGGAGATCACGAAGCGTAAGGGCTTTTGATTTGGTAAACTTTTCCTTTGCGCGATAGCGATGAAAGCGTTCAAAAATCTGATGATCAGTATAACAAACAATCTTTGATGTCTGATCTACAAAACCACTTCGCAGTGCAAAATGGAGAGGTTGAAATTGAATCTGTGAATCAATCTCTTCGAAAATTCCTTTTAACCTTTCTGTCTGTTTCGGCATGTCGGCAGCAATGAAATTGCTAAAACCCTGCATCTGCTGCTCGTGGAGGTTTTGCGCGAGCAGTTCAAAATTTTTGTTGAATGACGGTTGAGCCGAGGATTGAAACTCAAATGTTTTTGAATCTTTTAGGGCAAAGCGACTTCCAAACTCAATGCGCGAAAATTTTGAAGAATCTAGCGTAAAAGAATCACCGTCATCAAATAACTTTTCCGGAGAAGAAATAATCTGAGTATTGCTCGATTTTAAAATTGTATCAAAAGAAGATGAAGCCTTTTCAAAACTCTTTTCAATCAAATCAACCGTGAGTTGAAAATCTTTGAACCATAATTTGGTATCCGGAGAAACAAAGTTTAGAAGAGATTGACGCTCCTCTTGCATCAACTTCGATTGAACGTTTGGTATAATGTTTACCTTTTGAAGTTCATCAACCGAAAGTTGAGAGCCTGGATCAAATGTTCGAATACTATCTACCTCGTCACCGAAAAGTTCAATCCGGTAGGGTATTTCATAAGCAAAAGAAAAAATATCGATAATACCTCCACGAATAGCAAACTGACCAGCCTCGTAAACAAAATCTGTTTTTTCGAAATCATAGTTGTGAAGAAACTCTTCGAGAAAGGAAATATCCAATCTCTCTTTCAGGTTGATCGTGAATGTATTTAAAGCAAGTGAGCGTTTTGTAATTACCTTCTCGCTTAATGCATCCGGATAGGTAACAATAAATTCGGGAGAGGTTTTATTTGCAAGACGACTCAATACTTCTGCCCTCATCAGAATGTTGGCGTTCTCTATTTCTTCAAATTCATAAGGTCGTTTGTACGACATGGGGAACATGAAGATTTCGCGATCCAATAAATTCTGAATGTCATTCTGAAAATACGAGGCCTCTTCACGATCTTGTAAAATAACGATGTAATCCTGTGGATGAATTTTGAAAGTGGCGGCTAGGAGAAGTGCATCTAGACTTCCGGAAAGTCCTTTGATGCGAATGTTGGACGGTGGTGACGCTTTGATTCCTGCGGCCAAGGTCTTTATCAAACCATCCGCGCGATAAATACTTAAGAAATCGGCCGCCTTCAACTTTGTAATCGATTATTCAGTAAACAATCTTTCGAGAAAGACTGCAATAAAGGGCGCAAAGATAACGGACGATTTGCCCTCGCTTGCAGAAGCAGCAAAAAAATTCTGTTAATTTTCGAAATGATTTTTCTGCGATCACTCTTTCTATATCTAAGCGTACTTTCGATTAGCCTTCTCTTGATTGGATTATACAAACCGTGGATGATGTTGTGGTGGAAGGATGTGCAGAACAGAAGAGGGGTGATAAAATTGTATGGGGGCATTGCCTTGTTAAGTTATGGAGTATATTGGCTGATGTTTTTTATAATATGAAAAAGATAACATCAATAGCATTAATAATAATTGAAGCCAGCATATTTTTTTGCTGTGGTGCTTCTGCGGATAAGAAAGTAGAGAAGATTGAAGCTCAGATACCAAATGATTTGCCAAATATGACTATTGCTTTTTTGGATGGATCACAAATCCATGCGAAGAAGCTTGAAGGTAAAACAGTTATCATTTTATTCTTTCCTGATTGTGATCATTGCCAAAGAGAGGCTATTGAAATCCAAAAAGAACTTGCCAGCTTTAAAGACTACACCATATATTTTTTGACAACAGCAGAAAGACAAGAAACAGGGAAGTTTGCGATAGATTATAGACTCAATGATGTTAAAAATGTAAAGTTCGGATTCATTACGGTAAATGATGTGCTATCGAATTTTGGAGCAGTCTCAACACCGTCGCTTTATATTTATTCCAACGAGCACAAGCTTGTCCAAAAGTTTAACGGTGAAACCCAAATTGAGCAAGTGTTGAAATACATCTAAGAAACGTATAAAGGTCTCTAATAGAAACATCAAGTTTCATTCCTTAAGTCTATCCTAATTTAAGCCGATACATTATCTTCGAAGCATGAATCGCATAGACAGGCTTACATCCATCCTTATTCATCTTCAAACAAAACGAGTTGTGAAGGCAGATGAAATAGCGAAGCGTTTTGAAATCAGTCTTCGAACGGTTTATCGCGATGTGAAATCGCTAATGGAGGCAGGTGTTCCCGTTGGTTCAGAAGCGGGCAAAGGATATTTTATTGTGGATGGTTATCACCTTCCACCAGTGATGTTTACGCAAGATGAAGCGGGTGCGATGATGCTGGCAGGAAAACTTGTAGATAAGATGGCTGATAAATCAATGCGTGCCGCATTTGGTTCTGCCTTGTATAAAATAAAAGCGGTGCTTAGTGAGATTGAAAAAGATCATTTGGAGAATCTTGATCCGCACGTAGAAGTTTTTCTGAGATCGCGATATGAGCATCGTGACGAAAAGGATTTTCCAGATCACTTTCTTACCGAAATACAACGAGCCATTGGCAAACGTCAGGTTTTGAGAATAGATTACAGTGATGCTGAGGAAGAGGTAACGCAACGCAGTGTTGAACCAATGGGTATGTTTTATTACAGTATGACATGGCACCTCATTGGTTGGTGCAGACTTCGAAATGGTTATCGAAATTTTCGTGCCGATCGCATAAAAGCAATGACGAACACGGAAGAAGTGTACGAGGCCCGTAGTGCAAACTCGCTTCAGGAGTATTTCAAATCGGTTTTTCAGACAAATCAAAATTTAACCCGTGCTTTGATCACATTCGACAAATCAGCTATTCGAGGGAAGTCTTTGTATGGTTGTGTTTCACAAGAAGATCTAGGCGATCGCATCCGCGCTGAATTTATGATTGATAATATTGACTACATGGCAAACTGGCTTTTGATGTTTGGAGCAAACTCAACAGTTGAAAGCCCGGAGGAATTGAAATTAAAAATGGCAGATATAGCAGAAGATCTTTACACCCACTACTGCAAATCGAACATGTATCTTCCCATATCTGTATCAAAATAGTTCTCTGCTGACAGATCATGCAGTTCGTTGCCGGGGATGGATCACAACCACTCGCAGTAAATCGTGATCCTTCTCTCGATGCTTTTGTAGGTAATTGACAATGGAATTTTGCTTTGGATGATTGCGATAAAAATATTGCGAATGAAATCACAAACAAAAAATCCTCCCATTGCACAAAAAGATTTGGCATGATTGGGGATTTGCATGTTCTGAATTAGAGGATTTACCTAATTCGAGGGTACTACCCTAGTCGCGCAAAGTATTCTGCTTGTTTTGCAACTTCTTCAACCTACAGGTTTTTTTGGAGAGCTGGTAAAGTTCTGTCTAAGATAATAGAAACTTATCCGTTTGGCAGGCTGATGCTGATCAGAGTACCTTCACCATAGGTGCTTTCAATTCCAATCTCGCCTCCACATTTTTCAATGGCTTGTTTTACGATATACATTCCGAGACCTGAACCTTGCGAGCGATCGGTGGCACGATAAAACATATTGAATATTTTTCCAAGATGTTCAGCCTTAATTCCAATTCCGTTATCCGAGATCTTAATATCCACTCTTTGTGCATTTACTTTAATCCTGATTTTCAAAAAGCTTTTTACTTCCGGATTAAAGTATTTGTAAGCATTTGAAATGATGTTCCCGAAAATAATGCCGATGCGTTGTTCATCTCCCCGAAAAGGAATGTCATTACCCTTTATCTTCAAATCGAATTTTACCTTTTTGAAATTGTCGAGGTACTCCAATTCGTTTACGCAGTTTATTGCCACTTTATCAAAGTGAATAACAGATCGTTCAATTTCTGTTCGGTTTACTTTAGCATAGGTAAGCATTGACTTGATGAACTCATCTAGCTTTTTTATTCGACCTTCAATCTTATCAAGGTAATGATAGAAATTTTTTTCTTCCTTATCCAGGTTAGCCAGGTTTACCAAACCCATAATGGAGCTTAGAGGTGAACGTAAATCGTGAGAAGTTTTATACATCAATTGATCCAACTCAAAATTGCGTTCGGATAATTCTTCTAATGTTGATCGTAATTCATTTTCGCGTGAAGCAAGCTGTGCATTCTGTTCCACTAGGGTGTCGTTCAGGCTTTTCAGTTTCTCTTCAAAATCTATGCGCTCTGTAACATCTTTTACAAAAACAGCTACTCCCTTTACATTATTCTTTTGATCACGAATCGGGCTAAATGTTGTTTCAATAAAGCCGGTGAACTTTGGATACTCTAATTTATGCAGGGAAATAAAATACTCGCCCAGCAATGCTCTTGACAATTCCTTTTTAACCCACTTCACATCCTCTGCTTCATTAAAACAAGACAACTTTTTCATTCCTACCTTAATGTTTGCCTTGTAAAGATCTTTCATAATCTTTCGATGATTCTCATTGAATGCGAGGTACTGAAAATTATTATCAACAGCATAGATGGATTCCTTGGTGCTCTCCATAATGCCCTGAAGATTCGCATTTATTTTATTTATTTCTTCTTCGCTGTTTTTAATTGCTGTGATTTCAATAATGCATCCAATAACAAAACATTGTCCATGTTCGTCTACATACCTCGTTTTTGTGGTGAGCATGTATTTATTCTGCCCGTTTATAGTAATCAGCTCTTCGCTAATGGAAAGGTTGCCCGTTCGTAATACATGACGATCATTCTTCCAGAAAATTTTAGCTTGATTCACCGGAAGAAAATCATAATCACTTTTACCGAGCATCTCTTCACGCGAACGGTTAATAAAGGCAGAGAACGAATCATTAAACTCGACCCACCGGTGATTTTTATCTTTAACAAAAATAGGTGCCGCAACCGTATTGATAATGTTATTTAAGAAGGCTTTAGATGCTGCTTCTTTTCGCGCGAATTCTCTCTCTTTTGTAATGTTGCGAACGGTACCAACATAATAGTTCGGTTGGTTCTTCAGAAAACTCATGCTGATGGAAGTCCAATAGGTAGTTCCATTCTTTCGCCTGAACTCAACTTCCTGATTTTTTGAAGAACCTGTCTTTGCCAATTCTTGCAGGATTCGAATCCGATCTTCATCGCGAACGTAGAGATCTTTTGGCAGAACCTTCTTTAATTCAGTTAGCGACCTATAGCCACTAAGCTCAAGAAACGCCTCGTTTGCATATTTGAATGTGCTACCAATAACGCCCATGAAAAGTCCTTCTGTCATGTTTTCGTTAATAGACTGCAGCAAGATTTGGGTTTCTCTTTCTTTTTCTTCCGCTACTTTTTTTTCGGTTATATCACGAAAGTTTGAAACGATGCCATTAATGTCAGGCTTATGAAGGAAATTCGTCAGGATTGACTCGGTCCAGAAGAAATGGCCCTTTTTATGTTTGAGGCGTTGAACCAGGGTGATGCTTTTACCTGGATTTTTCAAGAGTTCATTAAAGGCAACTTTCGTTTCCTCTATTTCAGAAGGATCAATGAAATCAGAACCTATTTTACCGAGTGCTTCTTTTTCTGTATAACCAGCAATCTTTTTTGCGCTGGCTGAATAAAAGATTATTCTTCCACTGGAATCATACAATACAATGCCATCATGTGCATTTTCGATTAATCCCCGAAAGTGCTGTTCGTTTAATGTTTCTTTTTTAGTCTTTTTATCTTTCGGCACCATTCAGCATAAGTATCAGCAGGAGTTTAGAACTCCAGAAAAAGTTTATCATCAAGCTCTTCATCAACCCTTATATTTTTCGGACCGCCATCATCCGGCCGATCGGCCGATAAAAGTATTTTTCCATAGGATTTATAATTGTCCCATGAACGAATCCACTGCGGAGTTTCTTCACTCACTTCATTGAAATAAGCCCATTGCTTCACCAAATTATCTTTTATATCGACAAACACATTGTACTTGTATGAAGGTTTCCCCTCAACCTTCTTGGCAAAAGTCAACTCCAACACATTGCATCTTCCTCCCGTTTTCAACGTGTCTTCGCCTAAATATTTCAAGGTAACGCCACTGTCTTTTAGTTTGAAAGGCATCACTAGCCAATATAAATCGTTGATCCACATATTTTTCGCTTTTGCCAACTTACTATTTAGAGAATCCGGTACAGTTAGTTCTTGCCCTTTTATTTGAATGCGACCAACCAAGGTTTTTGTGTTGAGAAGGTAGATAGTGCTGTCTTTCAAAGATTCAATTCGAATGCGATCTTGTTGTTTATCCCAATTGATATTTCGTTCACCATTAGCAGTCCATGAAATGAAACGAGTTTCATCCCAATTTTTTCTTCCACCCATAGCCGACATAACACTATCTGCAAGTTCAACAGCGGCAGGATCAGAATGTGCTAAATCAAAACCTTCTGCTGATGGATTTTCATAAGGAGTTGGTGTTTCCGTTTTTGTCTTGCTGCACGACAAAAGCAGACAACTGGAGAAAGCGAAGAGTATAAGAATTTTTGAATTCATGATTACTGGAGGGTTTGCAGTGAAATTACTAAAAATTACTACTCGTCTTAATTTTTAGGGGTTTCTGTTTCGGACTTGCCTGGGATAAATTTTTTAATAATTCCCTTTGGATCAATAGACCGTAACATGAGTCCGCGTAGATAACCTTCCACGGGCAAAATCATAAACGCAACTACTACTTGAAGGAAAAAATCCACCACCGGACTAGCGCGAGTTTCAAACACTTCGGTTACCGCTGTTTGGATAAATTGAATAAGCATAATAATGGTGAGTAACGACAACACCCGGCTAATAAAGTGATAACGTGTGCTGAAACGAAAAGAGAGTGACACTAAAATGGCGAACATTATAAACTCCATCGCATAAAACCATGGACGTTTCCAATAAGGCGGAAGTACTTCAAAAATAACCGGTTTAATGTCTAGCACCTTGCCAAAAATATCCTTCGCTTCTACAAGTAGTGTGTAATCACCCGATGGCAAGTATGGAAAATCAACAACGTTATTTGCACTCGACCAATCAGACCAATCCTTTGCAAGACCTTGTAATTTATACCGGTACTCTATTGACTGTGAAGTGATGTAGTCCGGTTGTATCACTTCAAATGTAATAGCACTTTTTAGTTGATCAATTTTTAGTTGATTGAGATTTCCAAACTTTTGCGTGTCGTTGCGAATGGTTTTTAGCATTAATGGATAACCTGATTCATATGGAGTCAATTTCTCTCCAAAGAATTTATAGAGTTCATTGTTGCTCGTGATCAGCCAAAGGTTATCAGAATTTTGCTCTGAAGTAACAAATCTTAAGTCTGGAAATAAATTTAAAAGCTGAAGGTTGCTTTGATTTTTGGCTTGTCCTATCACATTCCATTGATGAGCATTGCGATACCAGATGTTGTCTTCTTCAGCAAAGTATAGATTGGGTCTGGCAAGTGTATCTACCAGATTGAATTTTTTCTTTTGTCGGTCGAATCGATAGAAGCCATGTGTACTGGTTAATATAATTTCATCGCGCAAGCGGACTCCAACTACGTCATCAAAGTTTGGATTGTTAAATGGTATTGTTTCGAGTATGCTCTGCTCTGGTGTTGTTATATCGAAACGATAAACCAGATCAAGGCCGCACAGCCAAAGTTCTTTCTTCTTGCCTTCGAAAATATGATGAACTTGATCGTCTATCCCATTAAGTAATTGACGATTTTGCCATCCTTGTTCTGTCTTCTCAAAAGTGTGAACCTTATCAGCATAGGTTGATACAAGCAATAAGTTCAACGAACTCGAACCAAAAGCAAATCGAACTGGCTCTTCTAAAATTGGTTTACTTACCAAATCATCAATGCTAAAAACACCATTAAGCCCAACAGCAACAAGCTGTCCGTTCAATTCCAACAGCTGATTTACCTTCGCATCAATGTCATTTACTTTTTTGAATACATAATTTGATGCGCGCAAAACACGTTCAGTTTTTTTGATTCGTTTGTATGCTGGTTTCTTTATAGGATTGATCGCTTCCTTTTGATCGGAAGAATTTTTATTCGGTGAGGGCGGAGTGCTTACCCCTGTTTCTTTCGGTTGATCTTTTGTTTTGTTCCTGTTTTTTTTCAGGAAACTTAAAAATCCTTTTCTCTTTGACTCACCTTCAGGTACCGCAGGTTTAGCTTCTTCAAGTGGTATTATCTTTGCTTCCTGCTTTTTCTTTGTTACCGTTTTTGTTGGTTTGATTTCAACATCTACATAGTAGATAATTTCATCATACACTTCTTCTTTCTCTAATTTAAACAGACCGAGTGAAGTACCCGCATATACTTGGTTCTGATAGGAAATTGCGCACAACAAATTTCCCTGAATGCCCGGATAGTGATTGAATGAACGAAATGGCATGAACGGAGCAACACGTGTAAATCCATATTCATGTGCAGCCCAAACGCATTGACTCTTGTCACTCATCAGAGCATAGACTTCGTTGTCGGGTAAGCCCGATGAATAATTAATTATCTCCTGTGTTTTTCCTGTTGCTGTGTGAATAAAAAGCATACCTCCGCGCAATGTTCCCAGCACGAAGAGATCACGATTAACCCATGTTCCGCTCACCACAACACTTGCATCCGCGTAAGCTTGGTCCTCTAATTTTATTTCATGTGACTTAAGGTTTTCACCACACAAATAAACTTTATTATTAGCGAGGCCAATCAGATAATGGTTTTGCAGACCAGACGAAAAGATTACTTCATCTTCTGGTGCAAAACCAAGAGTAGAGGGCACGAGTTTATTCTTCTCAATTTTTTGAATTCCAGCATCTTGAGTGTTTACATAGACGATGCCGAACAATTCAAAAATTCCGGTAAATGATCCAACTTCTTTTGTTGCCTTAATGGAGGTTTCTGATTTTTCGTTGGTATCAACAATATCAATGGACTCTTCCGAAAGGAAGAATGTTTTTTCTTTCGCAATAAGGCTTTGAAAAAAATCGCGGCTTGCAGTTGATGAAATTGTTTTTAGTTGATGAAAACCCTGATCATTAAAATCGATTGTACCATAACCCGAAGCTCCCGACCAATATATTTTGTTTTGAGCGTTGATCTGAAGGGAGTAGACAGCTCCATTCCCACCGATAAGATTCCAATTGCGGCCATCAAATTCAATAACACCATTGCGCGTGGCAAAGTACATAAGACCTTGCTCATCTTGAACCATATCAAAGCAAACGTTGTCGAACCGTTCTTCGCTGGGCGAGAAATGGGACAAAAAGTAATTGCCGGTTTGACTATAGAGGTTAAAAAAACCGAGCAGGAAAAAAATTAAGAAAAAATTGCGCATGCAAAAACGACGATTTCAAATTTAACGAATCATTAGCTTCTAAACTAATAGATTAGCTGATACGACTCCAGTTTACAGCACTCTTTCGCATCGATTCAATCTGCAATCGAATCAGATTGTTCTCAGGTTTCTCCAGAGATGGATCAGCTTCTAAAATATTAATCGCAACTTCCCGTGCTTTTTTTAACACCTCTCCATCTTTTCCCAAATCAGCGATGAGTAGGTCTAATACTCCACTTTGTTGTGTGCCCATTAAATCCCCAGGGCCACGCAGTTTCAAATCGGTTTCGGCAATGTCAAAACCATTGGTCGTCCTCACCATCGTGTTGATGCGTACTTTCGAGTCAGCACTGAGTTTGTAATTCGAAATCAAAATACAAAAAGACTGTTCTGCACCACGGCCTACTCGTCCGCGCAGCTGATGTAATTGTGAAAGTCCAAAGCGTTCGGCATTTTCAATTACTATAACAGATGCATTGGGTACATCAACCCCCACTTCGATAACCGTAGTGGCAACCATAATTTTTGTTTCGCCTTTAACGAACCGGGCCATTTCATATTCCTTTGCTTCGGGTTTCATCTTTCCATGCACAATGCTTATCGCTACATCAGGAAATGCACGGCAAACACTTTCGTATCCATCCATTAAATGTTTCAGATCAAGTTTTTCTGATTCGTCAATTAATGGATACACCATATACACCTGTCTTCCGCTCGCAATTTGGTCGCGAAGAAATTGATTGACCTGAAGTCTATGGGAATCATATTTGTGAAGAGTCTTAATTGGTTTTCGTCCGGAGGGAAGTTGATCGATGGTAGAGACATCCAAATCACCATACAAAGTCATGGCCAATGTCCGAGGTATTGGTGTTGCTGTCATCACCAATACATGCGGATAAACATTGGCGTTTTTTTGCCAAAGCTTTGAACGTTGTGCTACACCAAAACGATGTTGTTCGTCTACAATGGCAAGACCTAAATTTTGAAACTGAACCTCTTCCTCCAGCAATGCATGTGTACCGATAAGAATCTTTAAGGATCCGTTTCGTAAATGCTCATGCATTTCGGCTCGCGCTTTCTTTTTTGATGAACCCGTTAGCAATGCAATCGAGATGTTCATTTTATCAGCATAGCGTTTCAGATTGGCATAATGTTGCTGCGCCAGAATTTCGGTGGGCGCCATCAGTGCGGTTTGCGCACCACTTCCAATCACAACCAGCATACAGATGAACCCGACAATGGTTTTACCACTGCCTACATCACCCTGAAGCAGTCGATTCATTTGCTTACCGGACTTTAGATCAGCGTAAATTTCTTTGATTACTTTCTTCTGAGCATCGGTAAGCGTAAAAGGTAAATGCTCATTATAAAATGTAGTGAGTAACGAGGGGTTTTGAAAAATCTGTCCTTTAAATTTGTCCTTCCGGACAATCTTCATTTTAATTAGGCGCAACTGAATGTAAAACAGTTCTTCGAATTTTAACCGATCGATTGCTTTTGTCAAGATCTCCTGTTGTTGAGGAGAATGAATGTTGATTAGGGATTCACTTTTAGACAACAGTTTTTCTGATGACAATAAATTCTGGGGAAGCGTTTCTCTTATTTTATCTTTTGATAGGGACAACAACTCCTTCATGAATTTAGAAATACTTTTGCTGTCTAGATGACGAGCACGAAGTTTTTCTGTCAGGGGATAAACCGGTTGAAGAAATCCGCCTTGTTCTTTCTGAGCTGAAACCAATTCAATTTCCGGATGAGTCATGCTGAGTTTGCTTCCAAAACGAGATGGTTTGCCAAACACAACATATTCAACACCTGGTTTTAATTTTTCATTGATCCAGTTTATTCCCTGGAACCAAACCACTTCAAGTTCGCCCGTGTTATCGGACACATGAACGACTAATCTTTTTTTAAAACCATTTCCAACAAGTTCTCTTCGCGTGATGAACCCCTTAATCTGAACAAATGTTTGTTCATCGCTTAGTTCATTTATTTTATAAAACTTGGTTCGATCTTCATACCGAAAAGGGTAATGCTGAACAAAGTCACCAAATGTAAAGATGTTTAACTCCTTGTTGAGAAGAGCAGCGCGTTGCGGTCCAACGCCTTTTAAAAATTCAATAGGTGTATCAAAAAATCCGGCCATCGAGAAAACAGCTCATGTTAAACAAAAATGAGCATTCTGAAGATGATTCTTCTCCGGTCCCCAAAATTTCTTTCGTACTTTCGCGTTTGATATTAAACCTTGGGTTACATAATTGATCTGATGTGTAATCAAGACAAAGTTAGCGTAGCGTATGAAGATTCCTGCAAAAAATTATAAAGGCATATTTTACATTCAGTTAAATGAACTCCCTGTGGTTCAGCAGGAGTTAATTTTAAAAACTGTTCATAAAGATCTTTTTATTAAGATTTTGATAGGAGAAAAGATTGTGAGTGGTTGTTTACAATATATGGATTACGAACGTTGGTATAATAACGTTTATAAGATCACAGCAAACGATAAGCCTGCTGTTGAAAAGGCAAATCGAACAGAAGTTCTTACATAGAAATAAAAAAGGCAATTGACGAATCGGTCAATTGCCTTTTTTGATTCCTTCTCTTATTGCCCTACTACAAAAACAGCATTGGCGAAAACCATTTTGCCGCTTTCCCAGAAACATCGAAAGAGCGGATTATCAATTAGGTAAATTACAGAGCCTTGCCCCTTTTCCTCCACGCCAAAGACAAGACTGTTCTCCATCTTTTTGTTCACCAGGTTTCCGGAAAAACCTTGAACTGGTTTTGTCTTTCCTTTTAGAACGCCAACGTTCCATCCATCTTCCAGAAAACCGTAACGAAGTTCATTGGTCTTCAATGTGTAATATGATCCATTTAACCCGAAAGCGAGTGGATGCGATTTGTCTAACGTTACCTTATAAATGGCCCCTGAAATAATATCAGAAAGTTGTTGGCGTTCAACATCTTCATAATGTGTTAATACATTTTTCTCTTTCAGTTCTTTTTCTTTCTTCTCTGCTGCTGCTTTTTCATCATCTTTTGTATACGGTTTTAAAGCAAATCCCTTCTTATCCGCGAAAGCGCTAAGCGCATTTGCAATAACGATTAACTTGCCTCCTCCTGAAACCCAGGCAGAAACAGACTCAAGTGTGCCTTCATCAAAAAGTCTGTAGTTTCCTTCAGGCACAACCAACACATCGTATTTTTTCAAATCCACATTTTTAAAATAATCAGTACCGATTTGGGTGATTGGATATTGAATTTGTTGTTCAAAGAAATGCCAGATTTCTCCAGCTGATAAAGATGAAGTTTGCTCGCCAATCAGTACAGCTACTTTTGGTGCCTTTAAAAACCGAACATCACTGGATCCAATATCTTTTCCGCTTTCTAAAAACCCGGTTGTAGTAGTGAAAATTTTTCGATCGGCTTCTTTTGCCAATGATTGAACCAGTACGTCAAAATCGGAAATGCCTTCATTGTTTCTTCGTGTTACAAGCAAGGTACCTGCATCGAACGATTGACCATTTATTTTAAACGCTTTTGAAGCAGACCGTATTTTAATTCCTTTTTTCATTAAGGCAGAAAGAAACGTTACATCTTTTAAACTCTGATAGTTGAAAATGTAAGCATATGGTTTTGCAGCCACTGCAGAATTGTCCGCAAGCTTAGCTTGAAAAACTTTGCCAACATTAATCCGCTCGTTCAAGGCAAAGGCTTTTAAATTATTGGCATACATTAAATTCCAGGCTGTAATATCATAGGTAAGAGAATCTGGAATTTCGGAAAGTGGATCAAACAACGTAGTGATGAACCGAGACTTTGGTTGATAGATGTTGATGACAATATCTTCTGTTGTAAGATTAAATGTGTTAATGGTCTGAGTTTGATAATCAAAACCTTTCGCAGATCTGCCTGTCGATGGATGACCATATTGAATGGCGTGTTTATCCATCCACGATGTTAACTGATTGATTTTATCGCGATTGTTATCTCCTTTAATTACATAAGTTTTGAATGCCGCTGTTGGATTGTTGAGATTTTCACGGAAGTATTTTTCAAACTCCTCAACAACCTTAGCAGAATTTTGTGAGGTAATCTCAATAGTAGACAAGCCTGTTGTATGATGATGTGTTAATCGATCTTTCAATGTTAATGGATCGCCCTCGCGAGTTGTAATAGACAATCCACCAAAACCACTTCCTCCTTGTTCGTAGGTCATACCGATGGCACCACTATAAGTAGGATATGTATCGCCATAGCTTGGGTAATACAAATCGAAAACTTCTTTTGTGAAATAGAGCCAACCTTGTTCATCAAAATACTTTGCATTGTTTTTTCCAATCTTGATTTGGAACTCACGTTGCCACGGTGATATCACTTCGTGAAAAGGCTCTGCTGCTGGAGCAAAATAATAAGGATTGTTATAACCTTGTTCATGAAAATCAACATGCACATGTGGCATCCACTGATTATAAACCTTCAAACGTTGTTGTGATTCTTGCTGCTGAAGCCAGGCCCAATCGCGATTCAAGTCGAAGAGGTAATGGTTGGCCCTTCCTCCTGGCCATGGCTCGCGATGTTCTTTTGCATCGCCTGCTGAGTTGGCCGGGAGATTAAAATATTGATTATAAAAGTTAGCGTAACGATCGCGGCCATCCGGATTGATACACGGATCCATAATCACGACGGTGTTTTTTAACCATTCTTGCGTTTTCGGATTGTTGGTGTTTGCCAATTCATATAAGGTCCACATTGCAGCTTCCATACTGCACGCTTCGTTTCCATGAACATTATAACCTAACCAGACAATACTCTTTTTATTGCTGCTTGCGGTACCTTCTACTAATCCCGTTCTGCGCAAATTATCCAACCGGATTTGTTCAATATTCTTAAAGTTTTCTGCCGAGGTAATTACGGCATACATTAGTGGTCGGTGTTCATACGTTTCACCATATTGAGTTAGTTCGATGTTAGGCATTACATCAGCCACATGCTTAAAGTATTCTATTACTTTGTGGTGGCGTGTAAAACGATCGCCCAATTCATAGCCCAAAAATTCTTTCGGACTTAATACTTTTTGTTGAGCCGAAGCTGCCAGCACCTGAACGAAGCAGAGAGCTGCAATAACGAGTTTCTTCATTTGAATGGAAATTGAACTACAAGATATTAAGGCTTCTTTAGTAAAAGAAAACAATCCTTTAACAAGCTTAGGGCTGATGTAAGAGGCGTTTGATCTGTGGTGAGTGGTGAATGATGTGTTCGCGATAAAATGTAATGGCTTGCACTACATCTAACCGGCCAGCAACCGGGTGTTTATATATTTTCTTTCGGATGTTTTTATCCTCTATTTTTTCCAGGAATATTCTAAGATCCATGCGTACTTCATTCCATTGTGTGCTTATGGATTCTGCCGAGTGAAACTGAGGTGTGTGATCCAATACGATTTTGGGTGCTTTAAATTTTAAAAAGGGCAGTCGTTGTGATACCATTAATAAACCAAGCTTAAACGATTCTACAATTCCGGAATTATCGACCAGGTCAATGCCTAATGATTTCTTTTTCATGTAGCTGGTTGAACCGTGTTCTGATGCAACAATATGTGACAGCACCTCTCCGAGCGACCACTTTCCTGGTAAGGGCTGACAATTGAATCTTTCTTCTGGAACAAGCTCAACTTGGTCAAGCAATATTTTCCGATCGGCTTCAAGTTGATTGTAAAGTTGCTGGAGTTTGATGTTCATAGAATGAAAGTTTCTAAATGAGGCTATTTGTTTCCCCAAAAATCAAAAACTGCTTTTGAAATAGTGGCGACGGTTAATTCCCGTTTGGTTTGATCCGCATACGAATCAGAAATGAAAACGGTAATTGCCAAGTGCTTTCCATTTGGTAAGGTAATAATACCGGCATCATTTGTGGCGCGCGTTAATCCATTGACTGTTGCTGCCGTACCGGTTTTATGTGCTACTACTGTTCCTGCTGGCAACAGACCTTTCAGTCTTTTTTGACCGGGGAGTGATTGTATCATATCTTGTAACAATATGTTTTTGCTTTTTTCAGAAAGTGAATTTGTACTGTATAGAATTTTCAAAAGTTGTGTCATGGCTTTTGGTGTTGCCCAGTTTTGATATTGAACCGAATCCTCTAGCATCTGTACTCTTTCGGTAGTAGCAATTGAGATGTCGTTTATTCCAATTTCGTGAACATAGTTGTTTACATTGCTGGCACCACCCAGGATTCGAAGCAAAACATCACAGGCTGTGTTATCACTTTCGCCAACGTTATACCAGATTAAGTCCTTGATCGTGAGTTGCGCTCCCGAAAGAATTTTATCCTTTACCGGGCCACGACTGTTGGGAATGATTTCTGTTGCTTCTATTTGAATTTTTTGATCTATTGTCAACTTACCTTCGTCTACTTGATGAAGCACGGCCATAGCAATTGGAAACTTATAGACACTCTGCATTGGAAATCTTTTATCTCCATTGTATGATGTTGTTTCGCCTGTTTCTAAAATGATGGCTGAGACGCCTACATTACCTTCAATTTTTTTTGCTATCTGATCGAACTGTGTTTCGAGAGGATTTTGACCAAACGCTAAAAAAGTGTTAACGATAAACAGAATGATGAGTGAAAACGCTTTGGCTCTTATCATGATGAATGCATTTAATTTTTCTATCCTGCTCAATAAAGAAACGATATAGTTTGTTTCATCATTTCGACTCGAGCTGGTAACAACCCCAAAAGTTCGCCATCTGCTTCAATGGCACAAGGAGATTCGGACGTTAATTCGATCGTGGTCATTTTGCGATACCAAACTTCCCGATGAATTACCTTTTTGCCCAACTTCAAGACATGTGATTTTAAAATGAAGAACAATGCAGATACATTTCCTGCAATGAAAACATCAAACAATTTATCATTTGGCAATGCATCAGGAGCGATGTTCATACCATGTCCAAAATAATTTCCATTGGCAATCGCCATGGATCGCATTTTGCCATGCCATTCCCAACCATCCGCCCTTGCATGAACTTTCATTACTTTGTAATGAAGAAAGGTTGAGAGAATTGAAAAGTAGTAGGATAAACTCGAACCAAAAATCCGATCGCTGGCCATTACTTTCTTTACAACCTCGGGGCCCATTCCAAGATCAACTTCGTTTATAAAGAAGCATTCTTCTGTTTCATGTGCGGCATTGGTGTACCATACTTTTCCGATGTCAATTGGTTTGGGGGTTGGGTTTTGAAGTAGTGTGATAAGTTTACTCACATCTTTTCCGATGCGAACTGACCGAGCAAAATCATTTCCTGTTCCAATGGGAATCGCGCCAAGGATAGGTAAGTCAGAATGGTGCTCACGTTCACGAAGAATACCATTCAACACCTGGTGCAGAGTTCCATCGCCTCCTGCCGAAAGAATGATATCAAATTTTTTATTAACAGCCTTCGATGCGAGCGAAATTGCATCATTAGCCGTTAAGGTTTCAAAAACTTCTACATTGAAAAGAGCCGTGAGTTTGGGGAGTATTTTTTTGTAGAATTTTTCTTTCTCAAGGGAAATGCCGTTGAGTATGATAGCGATCTTCATTTGACTCTATGAGGATAAAATTGATAATGTGTTTTGCCACAAAGACGCGAAGACACTAAGGGACACAAAGGTTATTTACAATTCTTTTTAATGGCTGCTTTTGCTTCTGGTGACCCTAGATCTTCCGCAGTTTTAAGATCGAGACAGGCATCATACATATTATTCATGCTCAATTTTACCAATGCTCGTTGATAATAGGTTTCAGGATCGCTGGGATATAAAGCAATCGATGCAGTATAATCTTCAACGGCTCCTGCATAATCTTCTTTTTCGGTTTTGCTTAGTGCGCGGTTATCAAAATAAACCGGATTTGTCGGATCAAGTTCGATGGCTTTGGTGTAGTCAGCAATCGCACCCTCGTGATCTTCTAAAGTATACTTCACTACACCGCGCAGGTTATAAGTTTCTGGCTCATCCGGCACGAGTTCAATCGCTTTGGTGTAATCTTCAAGCGAGCCTTTTGTATCTTCCTTGGCGCCACGAGCCAATGCGCGATTTTCATACTTCTGTCCGTCTTTTGGATCGAGTCTGATTGCTTCATTATAATCGGTAATGGCCTGATCAATATTGCCAACATTATAATGGGCCACACCACGATAGTTGTACAGCTCTGCATCGGTCTTATCTAATTCAATGGCTTTCGAATAATCATCAATAGCACTTACAAATTCACCCAACTCTGATTTTACGACACCTCGATTGAAATATTTATCCGCATCAGCAGGGCCAAGCTCTAAGGCTTTTGAGAAATCAAAATAGGCTCCTTGTAAATCTTCAATATTATATTTTGCCAATCCTCTATTACTATACGCTTCAGCGTATTTGGAATTGAACTTAATTGCTTTTGTAAAATCATTAATAGCACCATCATCATCCGTCAACGCCATCTTTGACTCTCCACGATTATTCCAGGCTTCTGCATAGGTAGAATCAATTTCAAGAGCAGATGTACAATCACCAATCGCACCATAAAAATCGTTCAAACCAAAACGTGCTTCTCCCCGAAGGCTAAGTGCAATTTTATTCTTTGTATTGCCATCAATAATTTTTGTTAGATCTGCTTTCGCTCCGGCAAAATCATTTGCTTTTAATTTTTTTCGTGCGCCTTCAAGCTGTTGATCTTGTGCCTGTGCAATGAAAAGAATAAAAGGTAAGAAAAGAAACAAAAGCTTTTTCATGTATGAGGATTAATCAAATGCCAAGTTAAAAATAAAATGGTCTTGCTCAACATGAATAGATCATCCTGTCGATTAAAGGACTTTATTGTCTTCATTAAAAAACCTCGCTTTAATTGACAAGGTTTAAACCGCTTAAAAAAAACTACAAACCGCATGAAAGCAAACCCCGTATCTTACCCTATAAATTATGAAACTGTGAAGAAAATATTCGGCCTCTTTGTTTTTGCAATCGTCCAGACTTCAACGTTCGCTCAGGAAAAAGCGCTCGATTTGAAAATGGATTTCGAAGATTACGATCCACCATCCACCTTGGTTGTTCCGGAGCATCCGCTTACGCGAGCTAAGTTTCCATTCATTGATGTACACAATCATCAGTGGAATATGCCAACCCAGAACTTAACGGAGCTTACCGAAATAATGGACAAGCTCAACATGGCCGTGATGATAAATCTAAGTGGAAGGGGGTAGAGGTAGTACGGAGTATCTGGATAAAACACTGGAGAATGTAAAGAAAACTCAACCAAAGCGATTTATTGTTTTCACCAACATGGACTTTTCTGCTATTGACGATCCTGAATGGCAAAGTAGAATGCTGAAGCAACTGGAAGATGATGTGAAAAAAGGAGCAAATGGTTTGAAGATTTATAAAAACCTCGGGCTATTTAATGTTGATAGTAAAGGAAAACGAATACAAATTGACGATCCACGCATCGATCCGATTTGGAAAAAGTGTGGAGAGCTTGGCATACCAGTATTAATTCATGCGGCTGATCCAAAACAATTCTGGCAACCCATCGACAAAGACAACGAGCGTTGGCTCGAATTAAAATTACATCCAGGCAGGAGGCACGATCAGGATACACTCAAATGGGAAACGGTTATTGCAGAACAACATAATATCTTCAAGAAGCATCCTAAAACAAAATTCATAAACGCTCACCTAGGTTGGTATGGAAGCGATTTGAAAAAACTTGGAGAGCTGATGGATAAATTTCCAAACATGTACACGGAGATTGGTGCTGTTATAGCCGAACTGGGAAGACAACCACGTGTTGCAAAAACATTTCTAACAAAATATCAGGATAGAGTAATGTTTGGAAAAGATTCTTGGGTGCCGGAAGAATACGCTACTTACTTCCGTGTATTGGAAACGGCCGATGATTATTTCCCATATCATAAACGCTACCACGCTTTTTGGAGAATGTACGGGTTGGATTTGTCAGATGACGTGCTGAAAAAAATCTATTACAAGAATGCCTTGAAAGTGATTCCAAATATTGATGCAAGTCAGTTTCCGAAATAGCTATTCAGGTTGCGTAGTAACCTTTGGTTTACCTCCAAGCCGAAGGCCAATGCCAAAGGAAAGCTGAAAAGGCTGGTAGTCAAAAACTGTATCACCTTGAGTGGTAAAAGAGAAACCGGTTTGAAATTGTGAGTAAATGGGGCTTTTCCCGAAATGAATTCTTCCTGTAAACGCAGGCTCAAAAAATAAAACAGGGTTATCATAAGAAGCGACCACATTGTCGTATGTGAATTTTTCAAAGTCCACTAAACTTATTCGGGTAGACACTATCCAATTAAAAATATTATCATTCGAGCCGATGGAAGGTTGAATAAAAAAACGTTGATATGTTCCGGTGGCATTTAATTCGGTCGGTCCAAACCACGAGTATGATCCATACGATGTTCCTTCGCCTCTTCCATATCCACCAAAAATTTCATAGCTCATTTTGTCTGCGTTTTCATAATATCCAAGACCGGCTTCCCAGAATTTATGCCTCACATAATCCTCATCATTCGTATCGGATGTATTGCGGCTTACATAATTATAATTTCCCATTATACCGATGTGATTGGTAATGGAAACAGCACCCTGTGCATCAAGACCTTCTCCGAAACTGATTGAGGTCTGAAATTCACCAGCACCTCGAAAGAGCGGTGCGTTGTGAACGTTTGGAATATATACAGGTGCGCACGAAAATGTCGCAAGGGATAATAAAACGAAAACAATACCAATAGACTTCATCATCATAACGTTCGTTGTTTGTCTAAATTTACCCAAAATTATTAAACAATTATGGAACCAAAGAATGTGAACGATTTGATGCGCAATCGCAGATCGGTTTTTCAAAATCAATATAGTGGTGAGAAGGTAGATGATGTGATTGTAAAACAAATGCTGGAAAATGCGAACTGGGCTCCAACCCATAAACTCACTGAACCGTGGAGGTTTATTGTATTTACCGGTGAAGGATTAAAGAAGCTGTCAACTCTTCAATCCGATTTATACAAGCGATTAACAATTGCAGACGGATCATACAAAGAAGAACGTTATCAGAATTTATTAACGAAGCCTTCGTTGTCCTCACATATTATTGTAGTGGCAATGAAACGTGACGAAAAAAAATCAATACCTGAAATTGAAGAAATTGGTGCAGTATTTTGTGCTGTTGAGAATATGCATCTCACCGCAACAGCTTATGGTGTTGGCGGATATTTAAGTACAGGTGGCATTACCTATTTTGAAGAAGCAAAATATCTCTTTGGATTAGAGAAGGATGACAAACTTATCGGGTTTTTCCATGTAGGTCATGTTAAAAATACAGTATCCGAAGGAAGAAGGCGTCCATTGGAAGAAAAAGTAACGTGGGTAGAATAACGATTTGGTTACTTAAGCATAACATAAAGACTTAATAAAGTACGTTATAATTGTTTCAACGATCTAAACACCTATTAACATGAAACGATACCTTCTTCTTTCAACGATTCTCTTTGTAACAACTCTTACCGCTCAGTCACAAGTGATCGGAAAAACATTTCCTGACATGGAAGCCGAGAATGTAGAAGATAAAAAAGTAATGTTGCCAAGAGATGTTGCTGGAAAATTTACACTAGTTGGATTGGCGTATTCTAAAAAATCAGAAGATGAATTAAACACCTGGTTTCAGCCGGTGTTTCAAAAATTCATTCAAAAAACAAACGGATTAATGTCTGGTTTTAGTTATGATGTAAATGTGTATTTCGTGCCGATGTTCACCGGTGTAAATGCAGCGGCAACAGGTACGGCTAAACGAAAGGCCATTAAGAATATAGATCCTCAATTACTTCCATACATTTTGTTTTATAAAGGCGAACTGAAGCCGTATAAAGATGCTCTTGATTTTGAGAAGAAAGACATCCCCTACTTTTTTGTGCTCGATGCACAAGGAAAAATCCTGTATGCTACAACGGGTAAATTCACGGAAGATAAAATGGAGCATATAGAAGAGGTGTTGGAGTAGGGATTAGTTTCCAATTGTGATAGGAGATGTTTAACTTTTCGTGAAATAATCTAACATGTTTCTACTCGCTCTTGCCTTAGCTCCTGGCGCAGCCATTGCGCTTTACATTTATTTAAAAGACAAGCACGAAAGGGAACCTCTTGGTTTGTTGATGATCAGTTTTCTCTATGGCGTTTTTAGTATTGCAGTTACTCTTATAATTTCTTATCCGGTTAGTGCATTCTTTATAACCCGCGAAGATGATGTGGTGGAGCAATTTGCAAATGCTTTTTTTAAAGTGGCGTTCATAGAAGAGTTTAGTAAATTCATATTCATCCGCTTTATTCTTTTCAACAACAAAAATTTTAATGAACCCTTCGATGGTATTGTTTATGCCGTTATGGTGAGCATGGGTTTCGCTACGCTTGAGAATATCATCTACGTTTTTCAATATGGCTACACCACTGGTTTCTTGCGCATGTTCACAGCTGTTCCTGCACATGCAACTTTTGCTGTATTGATGGGATTCTTTTTGGGGAAGGCTAAGTTTTCGCATCGCAATCAACTTTATTTAAGCCTCGCTGCATTGATGTCAGCCACTATTTTTCACGGTGCGTATGATTACTTCTGGTTTATCTCCTACATCCCCGGCATCTGGGTAGGTGCTATTGCATCGCTTATCATTGGTTTCGTTTTGGCGCGTAAAGCCATTCAATTACACCAACAGTCTTCGCCTTTTATAAAACAAAATGAAGGGGATAGAAAATAATCAAAAACAATCACCAGAATGAATCACATCTAAGTTTTCAGAAAAAGAAACTTACTTTATCTTCTTAATACGTACTACCTGTCCAAAGTATTTTTTCTTAATCAAACCGACAAGTTGTTTGGGTGTAGGATCAATCTGATATAATTTCTCATCCATTGCGTAGGTAGAATCAATCTTAATTTCCGTTCCCAATTTTTTCAAAAAGTAATTGAAGTCGTTGTCCTCCATAGACATGAATAAAAGATCCCCATTCTTTTCTTGTTTAATCACCCGAAGCGCCCACTCCGGTTTCTGGTTTATATTCAAAAAATAGTAGCCCTTATATTTTTTAAGAATGAGACTGTCGCCCAAATTTCCCTCATCAACAGCACCACCACCTGTTCTATAACCAGCCTCACTAATATATAGAGTATCCTTTTGATTGCTTGTTTCATCCTCTATCAAATATTTTCCTTGCAAGGACGTGGGCATTTCGGTCAGACTTTTTTTACCTTTTGGTTGAGGTTCTTTGTAGGTAATTTCCTTACACGAAATCAGGGCAAGCAAAAGAAGGAAAAAGAACTGCTTCATGTTGGAGAATGTTTTGTTGAAGATACTGAATCCAACAGAGAAAAATTTGGTTGTTTGAATTCCAAAAGAAATGAAGTTTACCGAAGAGGAAATTTTTGCAACTTTATGATATTCAACCGTGTCTATGCATATTGAAAGGAATGGAAATGAAGAAGGGAATATTGTTTTTGATTGTTTTAATAATGGCTGCCGGATGTGCAATGCAAGATGACAGCACAGGCTTTCTGGTTTTTTCCGAATCATCTGATTTTAGGGTAAGCCAGGAAAATTGGATTGGAGATTTTGCAGATTATCCCATTGGTCCTGATGATTCGGCTTTTTATGAACTTCGTTTTGAATACACGAATAGGCCATCCAATCTTGGAACTCCACAAAAGGCCATTATGCTTTCCGGAAGCAATCATAGTGACGATTTATTCATGTTTATCAAAAAGAAGGTAAATGGACTAAAACCGAATACAGATTATACCGTGGTTTTTGAAGTAGAATTAGCATCGAACGCGCTTAAGAATCAGGTAGGTGTTGGTGGTGCTCCGGGCGAAAGTGTTTATTTAAAGGCTGGTGCATCAGACATTGAGCCTAAGAAAATTGTAGATGGGGATTATTACCGATTGAATATCGATAAAGGCAATCAGGCCAATGGGGGGAGTGATATGATGGTGATCGGTAACATTGCTGTTGACACAGACGAATACAATCTCATCACACGAAATAATGCCAATCAATATGCTCCCTTTATGGCACGAAGTAATGGCTCTGGAGAGTTGTGGCTTATTGTTGGAACGGACTCTGGTTATGAAGGAGTTACTACTTTGTATTATACCAAAATCAGTGTAGTATTTAGCTCATCCAATTAAGGAGGTGTATTTGCTTCAAAAGATATTAGCAAAACGTTCGCTTAAAATCTTGCGACTATATTTTGATTCAGCCAATAGACGTGATGCTTGTTGATAACGGATAAGTTCATTCGTACTATTCAGAAATACCTCAATCGTATTTGCAAAATCAGTTGGTTGATTCGGATTAACATAAATTCCACAACCCTGCAATTCGATTTCTTTTTTAATCCATCCACCAAAATTGACAACGATCAGTTTGCCAGCAGCCAAACCATCAAAGTATTTGTTAGGTGAACCTGTTTCAAGAATAGGTACAGCCTTGTAACAAATGAATGCAGCATCGGTGATGTTCATCACTTCTCGCACGCCTTCTCGATTTTTAAAGTCAAGAAAAGTTAAATTGGAAAGGTTCAAACGTTGTGCAGCATCCTTCAACCTGGCTAACACCGCTCCTTCTCCGCACAAAAGAAAGTGAATATTTTGTCCGCGCTTTAGACTTGCGCGCGCGCATTCCAGAAAATAATCCAATCCATTCGCAACACCTGCAGCACCCATATACGACACCACGAATTTTCCTTCAACACCAAATTTCTGCTCAATTACCCGTGACTTGATTTCGGGTTTATAAAAATCCGTGTCCGCCATATTCGGAATCAGATGAATGGTCTTGCCTTTCACCTTTTTTTCAATGACTGATTGTATCATGGGCGATAATGCCACGATCGATTTAGCATCGCGGTAAATGGAAGCCTCAAGTTGATATAGAAATTCTTTGAAAAAATAATTTTCTACAAAACCCATTTGAATAGGAGCATCTGGCCATAAATCCCCGACTTCAAAAATGTATGGAATTTTGTATCGCAACTTAATCCACCGAGCCGCTAAACCAATGGTGAGAGGAACGGAAATCGCATAACACATTGACACGTCTTTGAATTGTCTGGCCAGCTTTACTGAACTAAAAATGTAGCGCACAAACGAGAAGCTTCTTTTCCAAAATCCAAAACTATTGTTGTAGGCAATGGGGAGAAAATGAACATCAATACCTTCAATATTTTCGCGCCTGTAATCTTTTTCATTATGGCCCGAAATTACGATGGGTTCAATGCCCCTATCCACCAATGATTTTGCCAGGTAATAAGAGCGAATGGCACCCCCTCTTTCCGGGGTATTGAAGTGCTGATGAAGAATCAATATTTTCACGGTGCAAAGAAAACAAATCGGGTGATAGTGAGAGATTAACGGAACAACAGTTTTTAGTTTTCATTTCCTTTTTATTTAGTATGCACATAACGCTTGCTCTGAGATGAGAAAGCGACTACCTTAACAAAACAGAATCTCTTTTCTTAAATCCATTTGTCATGAAATTTCTGGCCTTTTTATTCTTTGTTCTTTCCTTTCCGTCTTTTGGACAGAAACAGTTTACGTTTGTTTTTCTGAACAAAAAGGAGAATCCGGAAATACCTAAAGAGCAAGTGGATAAAATAATGGAAGGACACATGGCGAATATCAACCGATTAGCAAAGGAAGGGAAGTTGGTTGTAGCCGGACCATTTGAGGGCGGTGGAGGTATTTTTATTTTAAACACCACTTCCGTTGATGAAGCAAAGGAATGGTTAAGTACCGATCCAGGTATTCAGGCAAATCGTTGGAACATTGAACTACTTCCTTACACACCTCGCATCGGTGGTGCTTGTGCTGTGGGTGAGAAGTATGAAATGACCATGTATTCTTTTGTGCGGTTCACCGCAACAGTATCGAAGTTTACAGCAGCAACTTATCCGCAAATTTTAAAAAGACATGATGATTATATCAAACAAATTAGTGCCTCCGGAAATGTAATCACGGAAGGAACATTTGGTGATCACGAAGGCGGAATTATAATTATGAAAGGTAGTGTTACGAAAGAATTGTTTGAAAACGATCCAGGTGTTCAGGAATCGCTGCTAGAATTAACAATCAAAAGCCTCTGGGTGGCGAAAGGTTCTTTTTGTGAGAAATGATTTAATCGGCTCTTCGCTTTTTAGAATGTGCTAGCACTTCATTGTTTGATTGAACTAACTTCTTTATTTTAGTAAGGTTTATTGTTTACACTAGATTTTAAGATCGTTCTATGAAACTGAACTTTATATTTTTAGCATTATTGATTTCAATATCAGCATCAGCTCAAGAGGACACACTTTCAAAAGCTGAACTATTAAAACAAACAGATAGAACCATAAATAACTATCAATTTGAGAAAGCCCTTTCTCTGCTTGACCAATCACCCGATTCGGTTAGTATGGAATTATTACAAAGAAAAGGATATTGCTATTCCCGATTGGGTAACTATCAACAAGCAATCGCGGCGTATCAGAAAATCGTAAGAATAGACTCAACAAATACAAATGTGTACAATCAACTGGGTCAATTATATTCCCGTACAGGCCAAATCGATTTGGCCATTGGGCTTTATAAAAAACTGATTGATGCCGATACAACGAATAGCTTCTATTATAAACAGTATGCGTCTTTACTTTCACAAACCGGTGATGTTCTTTCTTCAATGTCTTATTACCTTAAAACCATTGAATTAAATTCTCGCGATGTTGAAGCTTACACAGGTCTGGCAAATCTTCTTTTAGACGCAGAACAATACGGCCCGGCCGATTCGATTCTGATGAAGGCATTAACTATTATTCAACACCCCCAACTCAAATTGCTACTTGCCAAAGCACAGCTCGGTGAAAAAAAATATAAAAATGTAATTGATAACATTAATGGGATGCTTCTCAATAGTGATACAACAGCTACCATGGCACGGTTGCTCGGCATTAGCTATTTTCAATTGAATAAATACAATGAAGTAGTCTATTGTATGAATTACTTATTGAATGCAGGCGCGGAAGGAGATTGGATCTATTATTACTTGGGTGCTTCTTATGACCAACTAAAAAAGTTTGACGAGGCTATTTTTTTTGTACAAAAAGCTATTGAGGTAGGTATCTCTGATAATATCGATACCTATTATACACAACTTGCGATCAGCTATGAGAATACGAATGATTTCAAAAACGCAATACACTATTATAAAGCTGCATATGAAACTTCCAAGTCGGATATTCTGCTTTATCATCTGGCAAGAAATTACGACCATTTGTACAAGGATAAGTCGTCTGCAATAGCATTTTATAAACGCTATCTCAATTCAGATGACACGATTAAGATGACACGAGAATATTCACAACAACGTGTGCAGGAATTAGCCGATTTTTAATGGATGCTTTGGAAATGTAACTATGGGTAGCGACTGTCTGATAGCAATCATTAGACTTAGTCTAAATTTAGTATTACCAATCTTCTTCTACCCTTTATCTTAATTCGCTTGCTTATTAGCCATTTTGCCAACAAGCCAGCAGTGATGAGCGAACTACTAATTATGATTGTCTCTTCAGCTAACTCACCATTGTTCAGTACATCGAGCAATAGATAACCGGTGCCAGCAAAAAGGAAAAGTTTTTCATACTTGTACTTTAAAAAATACCAGATCTTGGTTTTATCATCAACATACATTGATGTAATTTCAGACGGATTTAGTTTGAAGTTTTTAAAAACAATCAAACTATCCTCAAAACCTCTTATTACCCCTGAGAGTTTTGTTTTTTCTCCCTTTACTCTGAATGAAATTTTATCACCCGTTTCATAATAGGCAATTTTATTCTGGTTCTTCTTAAACATCAATCTACTTTGACCACGACAGCAAATTCCGATAGCAATAAACAACAAGAACATACCTTTAATCATGCACAATGAATGATGTGATTGTATTTTTCTTAATACATATTCATAGATGTTTTACACGGCTATTAAGTTCTAATTGTAGCAGATTGGTTTAGAGAAGAGGGGATAAAATGAAGATGCATTTACTGAATCAAGAGAGAAGACAGCACAAATTATATTACACTTAAGACAAGAGAAATTCCCGATGTGCCTCCCAGGTTTTGCCATTATGTTTCAGCAAAGCAAAACGATCAGCATTAAATTGGTACTTAAATTCTTTTGTTTGAAATTCTTCCCAGGCCTTTACGAACAATGGTTTCTTTAAATCACGGAAAGCCAGTGTAATGTGGGGATGAAACGGAAGGTCTTTGTAGTTCGCATTGAACAAGTTTAACTCTCGCTTGGCAAAACGGTGTAACGATTTATGTAATTCACTTAAGTCATCGTTCGGAACAACGTGAATAAAAATAACACGCGGTGGGAAACTACCGAAGTTGGAAAGCTGGACGTTAAAATTTCTTATGTTGGAAGAAAAAAGCTGAAGCTTTCCAATGAGTTCGTTTTCCTTTTCTTCCTTCCATTGAAACGGCATGTGCAAGGTAATGTGAGGAGGTGAGTTTAATGAGGCCTTGCTGTTATAGTGTTCTTTAAAATAACGTTTGAGTTTACAAGCATCATCGTGACTATCATTCGGTGGAATAATACCAATGAAATAAAGTTTTGTTGATGTTGGTTTTTTCTCCATACAATTCTTCATCAAAGTAGTGAAGATTCTGTTCTTTTATCAACATCGGCAACTAAATCCAGAGTCACTTTTTAATTTATGGAATGATTACTTCGCAATCCCTTTTGCGGCTACAAAGGCTGTAGTCCATGCGGCTTGAAAATTAAATCCCCCTGTTTCACCATCAATGTTGAGTACTTCACCCGAAAAGAATACGTTCTTTATTTTTTTGCTCTCCATCGTTTCCAGATTAATCTCACTTACATCAACACCTCCACAGGTAACAAACTCTTCCTTAAACGTTGTTTTTCCTTTGATCTGAAAAGGACAACGAATTAGAAATTCCACCAGCTTGTTAATATTTTTCTGTGGTAATTCAGCCCAAATTTTTCCCTCTTCTATTTCAGACAGTTCGCATATTCTAACCCATAATCGCTGAGGCAACGAAAACAATGGATTTGAAATCACTTTTTGTTTTCCTCTTTTGCTTTTCTGTTCTGCCAGTTGCACCCGAAGAGTTTCTTCTTTCACGGAGCCAATCCAACTGACCAAGGTCGTAAATTCATATTTTTTTTCGTGAAGATAGGTAGCTGCCCAAGCTGAAAGTTTAATAACGGCAGGACCGCTCAATCCCCAATGAGTAATGAGCACAGGACCGGTCTGAGAAAATTTTGTTCCGGCAATTCGTACTTCTGCTGTAGGTAAAGCAACACCCATCAAGTCATTGAATTTTTTCTCTGTATCGTTAAATGTAAAGAGAGAAGGTATCGGGTTGATAATAGTGTGCTGTAGGTTGGCCATCCATTCATAACCTTGTCGATTTGGATTTCCTCCTGTTGCAATCAGGATCTTTTTTGTTGTGATTACATCACCCTGCTGACAGGTAATGTTAAAACCATCGTCCTTCGGCTCGATTGAAGTAACGGCTTTACTTGTTTCTATTTTAATTTTTAATTGATTGGCCTGTTCAAGAAAACAATCAATAATGGTTTGCGAACTGTTTGTGATAGGAAACATCCGCCCATCTTCTTCAGTTTTTAACGCAACACCTTTTGAGGCAAACCACGAGACAGTTTCTTTTGCCTGGAAAAGTTGAAAGAGATTTTTTAATGACTTTTCCCCTCTTGGATAATGATGCGCCAGTGCAATCGGCTCAAAACAATGGTGTGTAACATTGCATCGACCACCCCCGGAAATTCTCACTTTCGCTAAAAGCTTAGGGGATTTTTCGAGTATAAGTACCTTTAAACCGGGTTTCATTTCAGCAGCCTGAATGGCCCCGAAGAATCCTGCTGCACCACCTCCAATAACAACTAAGTCGAATTGCATACGCCAAATCTAAATGAAGATTTGAATTATTATCAGGCAATTTCCTGATCCATGATTTTTAACAATGGCATAAACACCAATTCCATAAATCCTTTCATCTTTGCGGCCGAATGGAAATTTTAGAAAAGTACTGGATCTACGGACTTGGTTTTTTTGCCCAATCCCTTTTTGGCGCGCGATTGATTGTTCAATGGTATTATTCTGAAAAAGAAGGTAGGGTTGTTTCACCCACCATTTTCTGGCAATTGAGTCTTGTAGCCTCGTTTCTTTTTTTGATTTATGGCATCTTTCGCGATGATGTCATTATCATTCTAGGGCAAACGCTATCCTTCTTTATTTATGTACGAAACCTTCAGCTAAAACACGATTGGGAAAAAATACCTGCCGGCCTTCGTCTATTCCTGCTTTTACTTCCTGTGTTCGCATTTCTGTGGATGTTTTTTGGAGGCCATCATAATTTTCAATCCATCTTCGCTAAAACTGATTTAACCAGTCCGATTGTTATTATGGGTGCCATAGGACAACTGATGCTGAACCTTCGATTTGTATACCAATGGTATTACTCAGAAGGGCATAAGACATCCCTTCTTCCTTTGGGTTTTTGGATCATCAGCACAATCGCCTCCGTACTCATTTTAACCTATGCCTCCCATCGCCTCGATCCGGTTTTGTTGGTAGCACAAGGTATGGGCATTTTTGTTTATGTGCGCAATATCTTAATCCATCGCAAAACGCTTCATAAAGACTCATTATCTTTAAAGAAATGATGTCGCCCGGCGATTTGCTTTCATCCGATATACAATCGTTTATTCATCAACATGAGAATGATGATGTTAAACAACTCATACTAAAACATAAGTTTATTCACGACATCCCTTCGAATATTGTTGCAGATCAGTTGAATGGAAGAAGAAAGGCAAAAGAAAAGCTTCCGACTTTATATTACACAAAAGGTATCGTCTACCCTCCGGGAGTTAATGTAGAACAATGTTCATCTGAACAAACTGCAGAGTATAAAAGCACAATCCTCAGACACCAGGATGAGGAATTGAAAAACAAAAGTCTCGTTGATCTTACAGGTGGTTTTGGTGTAGATAGTTTTTTCTTCTGCAAAGTTTTCAAAGGCGTTCAGTATGTAGAACCAAATGGAGATCTGCTTGAAATTTCAAAACACAATCATCAACAGCTCGGTGCAAATAATATTGAGTATCACAACACAACAGCACAAGAATTTCTAACATCATCAAATCACACATTTGATTTCGCTTACATTGATCCAAGTCGCAGGGCAGCAGGAAATCAAAAAGTGTATTCACTCGATGACTGCGAGCCTAACATTGTTCAATTACAGGAACACATTTTTACTAAGGCCGATTGGTTGTTAATCAAAGCTTCACCCTTGTTTGATATTCAACAGGGTTTAAAAGAATTAAAGTTTGTTCAACAGGTCTTTATTGTTTCTGTCGATAATGAATGCAAAGAAGTTCTCTTTCTCTGTTTAAAGAGTTTTACAGGAGAGCCAACAGTTGTTGCCTCGAATATTTTGTCCAATAGTCGGATTAGTTCTTTTTCATTTCGGTTTTCAAATGAACGGTCAATCGAGGCATCATTTTCTGAACCCCTTTCTTATTTGTACGAACCCAATGCATCAATCTTAAAATCGGGAGCTTTTAAGACAATTGGTATAGAATTCAACATACGCAAGCTTCATCCGAGCACACATCTTTATACATCCGATCATCTCATCGAAAATTTTCCTGGAAGAATATTTAAGGTGGAAGCATTGGTGAAAGCGGATGCTAAAACATTGAAAGAGTTTTTTCCTGAAGGTAAAGCGAGTGTCACCACGCGCAATTATCCATTGAGTGTTGAAGAGCTAAAAAAGAAAACAGGCTTGAAAGATGGTGGTGATAAATTCCTGATTGGATTTTCAGGAATAAAGGTTAAGCATTTGGCGGTAGCTACTCGTGTTCATCTGTAAACTTAGAATGGTGTTTTCACTAGACTCTTATCAAAGCTTTCCATTACTGATTCCTTTAAAAGTTCTACTTCAAAGCGATTACCACTGGTTTTCGAAATACATTCACCTCACCATTTGAATTAAATACTTCGAATAACACCATATAATAACCAGCGCGAGCTTTGTTGCCATCATCTCGATCACCATCCCAGCGAAAGAAACCTTCAGTGCCCAGAACTTCGTTGTTAGCGAGTTGTTTAATGAGGTGCCCTTGTGAGTCAAAGATTTTAATGTTGGCAACAAATCCACCTTGATCAAATTGAAATTGGATTTGTGTGAAATTCGGTTGACCATTTATGGGAATGAATGCTTTTGGGTCAACCGTAATTACTTCGTCTGGCAATGGTTGCTCACTAGCGTTTGAATTCACATATCCCGGAGTGGCATAACCGACAATTGAACTTGCTGATTTCCAATTCTGTGATTCTTGCGTTGGTGCGCTAAACGAAACACGTTCTAATGAAACGCCTTCTTCATCTTTTATAAAAACAGAATGCCATGCTTTAGTGTATAGAAGATTGTCCAATAGATTTCCATCATCATCAATCAGAGCAACAGAGCCTTCGTCATCATTAAGACTTGGTAAAGCAGAAACCTCCAGAAAACATTCTTCGTGGGCATTTACATATTCGCCTTTCAATACATTTCCATCTTCAGTAAGCACAAGATGGGTATTTGGTTTGAGCAAAGTGTTTTCTGTTGTGATGATTTTGGTGTTCAACAAAACACCATCTTCTATATTCGATAATGACCAATTTTTGATGTTAAAGAATTTGGATGATGTATTGACAACCTCAATAAAATCAACTCCGGTTGACTGTGGATTAAAAAGGATTTCATTGATCACCACATCCATTGGTTCGGGTTGTTCGGGCAAACCAAATTGGTAAGAGCTAAATTCGTTTTGAACTTCATTGTGATTGCAATCGCGCAAATTCTGAATGGAAATAGTGTAAAGAGTCTTTGCTGATAAAGAATCAACCTGAACATTAATTTCTTTTAAGGATGCGTCAGCAAATGAAGCAGATGTAATAGTCACATACGGATCAATTTGAAAACTTGTGAGTAAAGGAATTTCATTTTCTAATTTTTCATTGAACTGCAAACGCAATACGGTTGATGAAAGTGGAATAACAGAAATGAGTTTGGGCCCTGTAAGATCTGGTTTGTTTGCAAAAACCGAGTTTTGAGTTCCGGGTGTTCCGCCATTTGCGTTTTCCGAAGCAATCCAATTTTCATTCTCCCCACAGGGATTTGAAGTATCAATTAACTCGAGCGACCAGCCACCTTCTTTTTTATCATCGTCTAAATACCAATCAGATGAATAGTTTACTGAATCCAATACCAAGCCAGCTGAACTTTGAATTACTAGGGCATCTCCATCATTATTGAGTGTTGGAAAATTAGTAAGACCAAGAACATCTCCGAAAGAGGAAAAGTAGCCCACACTTGTTGTTGATGTTAAAATCAAATAAGCATTGGGTAAAAGAATCCTCGATGAGAAAGTTGCCGAAGAACTTCCGTCCGTCAATATCCAATCGGTAAGATCGATGGCATGTTCACTTCTATTGAAGACCTCGATGTATTCTGCATTGGGTAATTTTATTTGAGGTGAAGGATCTGCAAAAATCTCGGTGATGATTACATCCTTATGGGAGACAGGAAAGTTTTCAAAATAGAGAAATGGTTTTGTAATGATTATCAATTCATTTCCGGCCAAGTCTTTTACATTCGAAACAGTAAGTATATTTTCAACTCCGTTTGTAAAATCATTTAAGAAGGAAAGCCGAATACTTTTTCCGTCCGACTCAAGAGTTGCTGAAACAGGATTACCTAAACCATTTGACGCAACATAATTTTTAATTGTTTCAACCGAAGCCGGCTCTACCTTCTCTGAGAAAAGCAATTCGATTTCGGATGAGGAAATAACCTTGAGAGATGTTACGGTTGGCGGAATAGAATCTACAATTGGATTTCCGCTAACAATAATATCATCAACATAAAACTTGTCAGACCGAGTGGCAGTGTACGTGCAGAATAACCCGAAGTACGAAGAAGAGAGATAGGTAGCATCAAAAGCCAGGCCTTCCAAGGTGTACGTTCCTGTAAGACCCACATCTGAAGACAGACCCCAATTACCAGAAGCATCTCGTGTTATTTTCACTCTTGTTGAGGAGGCAGAAAGATTTAATCGCCCGTCAACACCATCTATTATTTTGGTTCGAGTTGTTCCGCTTTGGCGATACAGACTAATCTCATCAGCGGTGTTTCCGATCATTACATAATACCCGTTAAGCGAACCTGAAACATTCACACTATCTGATACCAGGTAAACTCGTATGTAATTTGAGCTTGAAGGATTGAACCCCAACGTCACGAGAAATTCCCAAGAAGCATCATTTATAGCAGTAGAGAACGTTGATAGGTAAGCGGAACTTGCAACAGCCGGTGCTTGTAACTTTAGTTGATTCGAAGAAACGATGAAAAGACTTTCATTACCTACCCAACTTGGGTTAGTAGTAAAATCGCCATCAGCGAAATCATCTGTGAACTGACCGAACGATTGTTGGGAAAGTAGAAGGATAAGGAACGCTACAATAATTTTTAGTGTTAACGTTTTCAGAATATAAACTCTGCATATTTCTTTAGTATACAACATAAGCACAACGGGAAAATATTACTTTTGCAATTCTAAATTAACAAAAAAATGAAACTTGCAGTAGTAGGTGCCACAGGACTTGTTGGCCAGGAGATCCTCAAAGTACTTGAGGAAAGAAGTTTTCCATTTGACGAACTCTATTTGATCGCGTCACCAAGCTCGGCTGGCCGAAAATATACCTTTAAGGGAAAGGAATACACCGTTATTACTATTGAAGAAGGCGTAAAGCTTGTACCCGATGTAGCAATTTTCTCTGCAGGCGGAGGAACGTCATTGGATTGGGCTCCAAAGTTCGCGGCTGTCGGAACGATCGTAATCGACAACTCTTCGGCTTGGAGAATGGATCCTACTAAGAAATTGATAGTACCTGAAATCAATGCGAACCAACTGACGATTGACGATAAGATCATTGCCAATCCAAATTGCTCAACCATTCAGATGGTGATGGCACTGGCCCCGCTTCACAAGCGTTATAAAATCAAGCGCATAGTTGTTTCTACCTATCAATCCGTAACCGGAACAGGTAAGGATGCTGTTCAGCAAATGATGAACGAACGCAAAGGTGTTGAAGGTCCAAAAGTTTATCCTCACCCAATTGATATGAACGTATTACCTCATATCGATTCATTCCTTGATAACGGTTATACCAAAGAGGAAATGAAAATGGTGAATGAGACACGCAAAATTCTAAGCGACAACAGCATTAAAGTAACAGCAACTACAGTTCGAATTCCTTCTATCGGAGGACATTCTGAAGCGGTTAACGTTGAGTTTGCTGAAGATTTCAACTTAAGTGAAATCAGAACCATATTGTCAAACACTCCGGGTGTTATTGTTCAGGATGATCCAAAGAACAATATCTACCCAATGCCAATCAATGCACATAACCGTGATGAAGTTTTTGTTGGAAGAATCCGCAGAGATGAATCACAGGAGAATACATTGAATATGTGGATTGTTGCGGATAATTTGCGCAAAGGCGCTGCAACCAATGCAGTTCAAATTGCTGAATTTATTTTAGAGAAAAGTTTGGTATACTAAGCCAAATTCAACTTCATAAAAAAAGCCTCCAAATAACTATCGGGAGGCTTTTTTGTTTTAATGTGTTTCCGTTGGTCGTATTAATTTTTTATCGACCCAATGAAGCAAGCCGATAAAGAACACTCCAAAGATGATCAATCCTTTAAAAGAGCTGACTCCATTTAAGAAGCCCATATCAAGTTTGAATTCTGTCATGAAGATGGCAACGCCAGCTGCGATCATCATAACGAAGATGCCAAGACCAAACCAGAAATATTCTCTGAAGGTACTTTTCGAATTTTGTTTTTCCATAGCCAAGCGAACTACCTTGTCAGCAAATGACGATGACAAGGTAAATTCAGGCTCATGTTTCAGCGCATTGAATACGGTTTGATAAGCCTTTACATCCAGCTCATCACCTTCCGGATTTTTTCCCGCTTCCAGATTGCGTTGCAATTCTTCTTCTTCGTAACGATTCATAATACTTCTTCTTTACCAAGGTGGTGTTTTACTTTTTCCTTCAACAAATTCCGGGCACGGAAAAGATAATTCTTAACGGTGCCTTCTGGCATTCCGGTTACTTCACCAATTTCCGGATAACTCATTCCATCAAGGTGGAATAAAGTTAACACGATTTTGTATTGAGGAGGCAATTGATCGGCCAACTTTAATACAAATCCGTCCAAATCACTTTCTATTAAAACCGATTCCGGATTTTCTTCTTCTACAAAATACGCTGTAAAACTGTCTTCTTCCGGAATATCCGACAGCAACATTTTGTTTTTGCGTATCTGGTTAATGGCGTGACGATAGGCGATGGTAGCAATCCAGGTAGATAACTTTGATTTAAAACTAAACTCCGAAAGTTTTTCATAAACCTTCAAAAACACGTCTTGACACAGTTCTTCGCTTTCTTCTTTGTTTTTTACCACACGTCCGATCATATGAGCCACAAGTCTTTCATGCTGCTTAATAAGCAACCTGAAAGCCTGCATATTTCCTTCTAAAATGTTAGAAACAAGGGCTCTGTCATCCATCATCGGATCGTTAGACACAGATGTAATATAGAATGTTGCAGGGAAAAAATGCAGTTGCCGGTTTCCAGTCTCCGGTAACTGGAAACCGATAACCTTGATAATCTCTATAAGGATTTGGAATTATTTTCTTATCCGCTGCAACATCCTGCTTCAACCCCGTGTCATACACCCCAACACAAACAGAAACTTTAAACTAATTAATATGAATCACGAATTAAAGGATGTTCTAATGCCTATTGCAATCATGGGTACCATGGGTGCGTCAGTTTACTTTTTTACTAAGGTGATGACAGACTACATTCTAAAAAAGAAAATGATCGAGAAGGGTTTTGTGAATGATGATACACAAGCCGTTTTTAAAAATCACTCGACAAGCGAAAGTAAATTTCCTTCTCTGAAGTGGGGCCTGCTTATATTCTTTGCTGGTCTTTCACTCATCATAATGGAATATATTCCGGTAAGCCCAGAATCACCTCTACCTTATGGGTTATTTGCGGTAGCCGTTTCATTGGGCTTCCTGATTTACTATTTCATAGTGAAACAGAGTAACGAGAAACAGTAAGTAATAAATTGGAAGTAGTGTTATAAAAACCATGCACAGTTTCCGGTTGCCAGTCTCTGGCAACCGGAAACTCGCGTCTTACCACAGGTAAGCACACATTATCATCTCTCATAAAATTTATTAACAACCCTCGTCATGTTTCGTAACTACCTCAAAACCGCTTTGCGCAATCTCGTGCGTCACCGTTTCTTTTCCTTCATCAATATTTTTGGATTGGCTGTGGCCATGACGCTTTCAATGGTAATCATCATGTTGGTGGCAGATCAGATGATGTATGATCGATACAACACCAAGCGAGATCGCATTTATCGCATCAATACAGTACCCATAGGTTCAAATGGTGAGACCTGGAATGAAACCGCTACCACAACTCTTCCGCTCCGGGAAGAGATGATGGAGAATTATACGGGTATTGAAAAAAGCGTGCGCATTATGCGTGGATTTGGAAACATGTGGTTGGAAATTGAACAGAACGTTAACATTCCAATCTCTGGATATTATGTTGATCCTGAAATATTGGATGTGTTCGAATGTGAATTGGAGTTTGGAAATTCGAAGACAGCATTGGTTGAACCTTACTCGGTTGTGCTTACACGAAAAGCAGCTAAGAAATTATTCAAGCAAGACAACCCGATGGGCGAAACGTTTAAGGTAGGTGATGAAGGACCGTATAAAGTAACGGGTATTTTAAAAGAGACCGATCACAAATCACATATTGTATTTGACGCGTTGGCAAGTTTGAGTACTGTAAAAAGTTTAGAGTCGCAAAAGAAACGAGGTAAACACCTTGACAATTGGTATAACTACACGGCAGGATGGATCTATGTTTTATTGGAGAAAGACAAGACACCGGAAGACATACAACCACAACTTACAAAGACCGAGAAGAAGCATTTTTCAAAAGTTCCAAATCCGGATACTGATCAAAGGGTAACATATAAATTTCATCAGCTGATGAGCATCACACCGGGTCCATTCATCAATAATCCTATCGGACCATTTTTGCCATGGATATTTGTTTACTTCTTTGTTGGGCTTGCTGGTGTTGTGATGCTTACCTCATGTTTCAACTTTACGAATTTATCCATTGCACGATCGTTGACACGCGCCCGTGAGATTGGTGTGCGCAAAGTAACAGGGGCAATGCGCTGGCAAGTGTTTGTTCAATTTTTATCCGAGTCTGTTTTGATTGCCTTGATTGCGTTAGTAACCGCTATTGGATTGTTGATTGCCATGAAGCCATTGATGATGAAACTGAGTTTCGCACGATTGATGAAGTGGGATTTAGAAGCGAATTATTTTGTGTTCGGTGTATTCCTTGTGTTTGCAATTGTAGTAGGAATCCTTGCTGGAATTTTTCCTGCCGTTGTTTTGAGTCGTTTTCAACCCATAAAAGTATTGAAGGGCTTAGGTACTATGAAGCTTTTCTCCAACATCGGCTTGCGCAAAACATTGTTGGTGCTGCAGTTTACCTTCTCCCTTATTTTTATTCTCAGTGTGGTGGTAGTCTTCAATCAACTTCAATTGTTTATGAAGTCTGATCATGGCTTTTCTATGGAGCGCAACATTGTGGTGAATTTGGGCAACACCTCTCCGATCGCGATGAAAAACGAATTGATAAAATACAACAACATTGAAAGTATAAGTATCGCATCTCATGTACCGGCCGCGGGCACAAGTTATGGTGAAGATTATAAAAGATCATTGCAAGATAAAGACTGGACAATCCTATATTACTTCTCGTCAGATGAAGACTATCTGAAAAACCTGAGCATCCCTTTAGTGGCGGGTAAATACTTTGACCCAAGCGCAGGAGAATCAAACAAGAACTTCATTGTGTTAAACGAAATGGCGGTGAGTAAATTTAATTTTGCCTCGCCCCTCGAAGCCATCGGACAAGAAATTGTTATGCAAAAGGATTCTTCGCGCAAACAAATTATTGGTGTAGTAAAAGATTACAACCACCAGATGTTGATGCAGAAGATGGATCCCATGGCGTTGGTTTATAATCCGGAAGAATATAAAATATTACAAGTAAAATATTCGGGCACGTACGATGAAGCCGGAAAAAATATTGAAGCTGCCTGGGCAAAGATTAATCCCGCTCTCCAGGTAGACTACAAAGACTTCTATGGAGAGATACACAAGATTTATGACATCTTCTTTGGTGATCTGGTAAGCATTCTCAGCGTCATTTCAATTTTAGCAATCACCATTTCATGTTTGGGTCTTTTAGGGATGGCTACCTATGCAACCGAAACGCGTGTCAAGGAAATTTCCATTCGCAAAGTATTGGGGAGCAGCAATGCTTCGTTGATATATCTTTTATCAAAAGGCTTTGTTGTTATTTTACTCATTGCCATTGTCATCGCTGTGCCTGCAGCATATTTCATTAACAACTTGTGGCTTGAGCAGTTGGCGTATCATGTTAATGTTGATGTAAAAACAATTGTGATCGGAGTATTCATGCTCGTTGCTTTTGGAACTTTAACCATTGGCTCACAAACCTGGCGAGCTACCTATATTAAGCCGGTGGATAATTTGAAGAACGATTAAGATTTGTTCTTCACTCAAAAAGGCAGAATCAGTAAGAAAAACAAATGCAAAGGGACTCCATCCTCCTCCGGAATCAAAAGAATTGTCTTTAGCTCCGGAGGAGCTTCGTGTCTATAGCAAAATTTGGTAGGGTGTATTGCCAGGCTCTGTAGGAGCCACCTGTTTCCGTAAAGTAGCTAATCAAAACAAACATTGTTGAATTTTTCCTGAATTACACTTGAACATTTCACAATCCTTTACTCAATAAAATTGAATGAATATTTTTCATCAAATGATATTTCAAACTTCTTTAACAAATCGTGGTACTCCTCTTTGAAAGTTTTTTGTTGATGGTGCTTTTCCTGATTTAAAATGTAATTGACTACGGCTCCAATATGCGAATGTGAATACGAAAAAACACCATACCCTTCCTGCCAACTAAATCTTTCCCTGATCCATTTTTTACTATTGATAAATTCGTTGCTTTCCACCTTCACCTCTTTTACAAAATCGGCAATGAGAATGGTGGGTTTAAGCCCAACAAATAAATGGGTATGATCCGGCATACAATGCACGGCCAACATTTTTGCATTTCGATGTTGAACTAAACTAGTAATGTATTTGTGTAGTTCTTCCTTGTGTTCTTTTGCGATTAAGCTCTCTCTTTGTTTTACAGCGAAAACAAACTGTAGGTAGATTTGTGAGAATGTATTTGCCATAACGTGTTAGGTGACTCCTATGGAGTCGGTTTACTAAATTAATCAGATTTCTATAAACACGGAGCTCCTACGGAGCAAAAGGCAATAAAGTCGCGATATGTTTTTTCAAGAGAATGTAAGGTTGGAGGTACACTATTTCGTTTATTAAAGTAAAAGCAATCCTTAGCATTGTATCTCTTGATTTCAATTCAGCTCCGTAGGAGCTTCGTGTCTATAGCAAAACCATTTGCAGGATCATAGGGCTCCATGGGAGCCTCCTTATTTTATGAATGTTCCTCCTCTCAAGGAATGCTTTCAACCTTACTTACAACCACCTCTCAGAATTACCCATCATTATCATCAAACATCCCTTTATAATTCAACTTTCAATCATATTTTTGACCCTTCTTTAAAACACCTTAATACCACATCACCCTATGAAACGCGATAAAGCCATCTTCGACCTTATTGACAAAGAAAGAGAGCGCCAGGAAACCGGCATCGAACTCATTGCTTCCGAGAATTTCACTTCCTTGCAGGTAATGAAGGCTCAGGGAACTGTGCTCACCAATAAATATGCTGAAGGCCTTCCCGGCAAACGCTATTATGGTGGCTGTGAAGTGGTAGATGAAATAGAACAGCTGGCCATCGATCGCGCAAAAGAACTTTTTGGTGCTGAATGGGCGAACGTACAGCCTCACTCAGGCGCACAAGCCAATGCCGCGGTAATGTTAGCTTGTTTAAAGCCAGGTGATAAGATTTTAGGTTTTGACCTTTCCCACGGTGGTCACTTAACACACGGTTCGCCAGTAAACTTTTCGGGTAAATTATATCAACCTACCTTCTATGGCGTTGAAAAGGAAAGTGGTACAATCGATTTTGATAAAGTAATTGAAACAGCCCAGCGTGAAAAACCAAAGATGATCATCTGCGGAGCTTCAGCATACAGTCGCGATTGGGATTATAAGAAACTTAGAGAAGCAGCGGATAGTGTAGGAGCATTATTGCTGGCAGATATTTCTCACCCTGCAGGTTTAATTGCTCGTGGTTTGTTGGCTGATCCAATGGAGCATTGCCACATTGTAACGACCACCACTCACAAAACACTTCGCGGTCCACGTGGAGGTATGATTATGGTGGGCAAGAACTTCGATAACCCATGGGGATTGACGACACCAAAAGGTGAGTTAAGAAAAATTACCTCTGTTTTGGATTCGGGAGTATTTCCGGGAACACAAGGAGGACCTTTAGAACATGTTATTGCTGCTAAAGCAGTGTCGTTTCAGGAAGCGCTGTCTGAAGAATATATGGAATACATTATTCAGGTTTCGAAAAATGCAAAGGCGATGGCGCAGGCATTTTTGGAAAGAGGATATAAAATTATTTCGGGTGGAACAGACAATCATTTAATGTTGATTGACCTTCGTTCGAAAAAATTAACCGGTAAGCAAGCGGAGGAAGGATTGATCCAGGCGGATATTACCATCAACAAAAACATGGTTCCGTTCGATACACAATCTCCTTTTGTTACTTCAGGTATGAGAGTAGGAACGTCAGCGATTACAACGCGCGGGTTCAAAGAAAAAGATGTAGTGAAGGTGGTAGAGTTAATAGACGAAGCACTTCAAAAACCAGAAGACACCAAACACCTAAAAGCAGTTAAGAAGAAAGTAAACAGATTGATGACGAAGTTTCCTTTATACTAACTCGATCATCATTCAGGACATAAAGTCCCTCGCAGATAAACAGAAATAAAGATGCCATTAGATCAGGATCCAGTAGAAGAGAACGAAGTGAAGGGTGAAAGTGAAATGAGTTTTCTCGATCACCTCGAAGAATTAAGGTGGCATGTAATCCGTTCGATGGTCGCGATGGTAGTGTTTACCATCATTGCTTTCATTGAAGTAAAGTGGATCTTCACCAACATCATTTTAGCTCCGGCAAAGTCTGACTTTCTCACCTGGAAAGCCTTGTGTAAGCTGGGGAATGCTATTAATAATCCGGACCTATGTATTCAAGACATTCCACTTGAATTGCAAAGTCGTTTTATGACGGGGCAGTTTACTATTACTATTATTGCTGCCTTTGTTATTGGATTAATCTTTTCATTCCCCTACATCGTTTGGGAAATCTGGCGCTTCATTAGGCCAGGGCTTCACGTAAAAGAGCGGAATAATTCAACAGGTATTGTAACAGCAATTTCGTTTTTGTTTCTGTTGGGTATTTCATTTGGATACTACGTTATCGCACCCTTGATGGTGTATGTAATGGTAAACTACCGCATAAGCGACCTTATTGTCAATCAATTTGACATTACATCTTATGTATCCACTTTCGTGACCTTGGTTTTTGGAAGTGGATTGCTTTTCCAACTTCCGGTAGTAATTTATTTCTTATCGAAGTTTGGAATAGTTACGCCTGCTTTTTTAAGGAAGTACAGAAAGCACTCCGTAGTTGTAATCCTTATTGTTGCTGCTATCATTACCCCTCCGGATCCACTAAGTCAGATTTTGATTACGATTCCGTTGTACATGCTTTTTGAAATCAGTATCTTAATATCGGCAAGCGTAGAACGCACGCGCAAGAAGAGAGAGGCAGAAGAAGCATTAAATGAACAACAATCAGCATCCTAATGAAAATAGCAATCGGTAGTGACCACGCTGGATTTGAATATAAAGAAGCACTTCGTAACTGGCTTCTTAAAAACGGCTACGAACTAAAAGATTTTGGAACGTACACGGTAGATTCAGCCGACTATGCTGACTTCGCTCATCCCGTTTCATTAGGTGTTGAAAAGAAAGAGTTTGACTTTGGAATTTTAGTTTGTGGAAGCGCAAATGGAGTTGCCATTACAGCCAACAAACATCAAGGTATTCGCGCTGCCATTTGCTGGACGGATGAGTTGGCTTCTTTGGCGCGTCAGCATAACGACGCCAACATTGTTTGTATACCAGCACGCTTCATTTCATTGGAACTCGCAGAAAAAATAACGGATACATTTCTTCATGCAACGTTCGAAGGTGGAAGACACGCAAGACGCGTAGATAAAATCAGTTGCTAGATTTAACCTTCTCGTAGTAGAGACCTTTTCTCACATACATTCTCTTTAATTCAGGAATGTGTGTGAGGAAAGGTTTAAGCAAATCATCTTTGTCGCGGATCAAATCAGGTTGATCTTCTTTTATGCCGCGATACACCTCAACAACATTTTCGTAATAATCAGCACTGGCAAAAATATCTTTTGACAAGCTCCAGTTTACAAAGGGTGTCGCTGACTCGTTATCTTTATAAATTTCAAGATTGTCGTCTAATACTAATATGCGTTTGCCGACAATAGCTGATTTGCTTTCCGGAACACGCAGCATACTGTAATCAACATTCACAATCTTATTGTATCGCGCTAAATAACTTACGCTAACGATGCTAAGTAAAAGAGTCCACAAACTGATCTCCGCCAATCTCCTTCTTCGGATTAACAAGAAGTAATGTGCCATAAAAAAACTAAAGCCTGGAATGAGTGTAATAAAGTTTTGCGGCCGGAGATCCTTAGAGTATAGCACTTGAATAAAAGAAAACAGCATCCACACAAACATGGCTTGTACGAGCTGCGATTGATATTTCGTAAGGCGCGCTTCCCGGTTTAACATAACCAATGAAATAATAAGAAAGAAAAGGGGAATAATGCTCAACAAAAAAATGCTTTTAGAAGAGATAAAGTGAACGGCTGCGAAACCTAAGTTGGGCAGGTAATAATACTTCCAAACCTCATCGACCCCACCAACCAAGTAATAGATACTCACAATGAAGAAGTGGGGTAGTAAAAATCCAATGATCATTAAAAAGAACTTTCGCGGAGGTGTGCGTGTAAATAAAATAAGAATCACAATCGCTCCCAGCAAATAGATAATGTAGGAAAACACAAACAACGTTGAAAGGCTGATGAATAATCCCAATTTCAAAATGGTTTGATCGCGCTGCTCACGAAATTCAATTTCTTTAATGAGCTTGTTCAAGCCCAGCAACACAAAACCAAAACCAATTAACTCAGGTGTAAGCAGGAAGGTATCAAACGAAAAGAAAAACAGGAGCACAAAGAGCAAAGAAGGAAGGTATGTGTTTTCAGCAAACGCTTTTTTCTCTACTAGTATCATCCCAAAGAAACCAGCCTGAAGAAAGATGACAACAAAAGCCAGAATGTATCGCGCAATAAGGGAACGACCGAATACCAGACTCATCAAGGCATTAAACCATCCGGCCAAAGGACCAGTAGTATCTATAATTCCAGTATAAAGGGCATTTCCATCCAGAATTTTTTCGCCTATAAGGAACCCTTTCAGTTCAGGATAGGTAAGTCCGCCCATGTTGATAAACTGTGGCAGGCACAATAGAAAAAGTATGAGCAATAGACCCAGCAGTCGGTATGGATCGTTTATTCGAAAGTAGCGTAGCAAATGAGAAGCGTTAAACGCCACAAATTAAGTAGCTTTTTATAATTGCCAATGGTTCATTGCTAATTGTTAATTGTTACTGGATATTTGCAACATCATGGGGAGCACACGACAACAGAAATATTCGAAACTGATACAGAAAGAACTCAGTGAAATCTTTCAACGCGATAAACGCGGTATTCTCGACAATACCTTTATGTCGATTGCTGATGTGCGTATGAGTCCTGACTTAGGTGTTGCCAAAATCTATTTGAGCATGTTGCTGGCAAAGGATAAAGAAAAAACGCTGGAGCGGATTAATGCCAACAAAGGAGAAATTAGGAAGGCATTGGGTAATTCGATAGGCAAACAAGTTCGCATCATCCCTGAATTGATTTTCTACATTGATAACGTAGAAGAAAATGCAGCTAAGATGGATAATCTCATAAAGACCTTGCAAATTCCCCCGAACAAAGAAGTCAAGTAATTTAAATCCAAGTAACGTTTGAATTTACCCTTCTTCATCGCCAGACGTTATCTGCTCTCTAAACGAAAGAAGAATTTCATCAACATTATTTCCATTATTTCCGCAGTAGCTGTTACCATCATTACTGCTGCAATCATCATTGTGCTTTCCATTTTCAATGGCCTGGAAGAACTATTACATACCCTCAACAATTCATTTGATCCAGAAATAAAAATTGAAGCCGTGTTGGGGAAATCATTTGTGTCATCACCTCAATTGATTGACAAAATCAAACGTGTTAAAGGCGTTGATATCGTTACCGAAGTAATTGAAGATTATGCCTATGTACGTTACCGTGATGAAAACCAACTCATCACATTGAAGGGTGTTAGTGATAATTTTATTGGTCAGAATAGAATCCCCAAAGAGAACATAGTAGAAGGAGAATTGAAGCTCAGGAATGGTGATGTGAATTATGCTCTTGTGGGAAGAGGAATTAAATACGCACTTTCAATTGCTATAGAGGAAGAATTGTACCCTTTACAGGTGTATTATATTAAGAATGTAAAATCGGGAACGCTTGATCCTTCATCGCTTTATTCAAAGAAGAACATTTTACCGGCTGGAGTTTTTTCAATCGTTCAGAATTTTGACGACAACTATGTAATTGTTCCATTAAACTTTGCTCAAGACTTACTCAACTACGGTAACAAGAGAACGGCTCTCGAAATTAAAACAGTAAGTGGTGCAGACATTTATTCCGTAGAGGCCGAAATCCAAAAAATTATTGGTAACGACTTTAAGGTATTGAACAACGAAGAGCAGCACGAAGACATTTATCGTGTGTTGAAACTGGAAAAACTCGTTGCTTCACTCTCAGCCATTTTATTGCTGATCATCGGCTCGATCAATATCTATTTCAACCTGATGATGCTTGCCCTCGATAAGAAAAAGGACATCTCAATTCTGTCATCATTGGGTGCCAGTGAGGGACTTTTAAAGAAAATTTTCATTGCCGAAGGACTGCTTATCGCTGGAATCGGTACCCTTTCGGGATTAGGCCTAGCAGCTATAATACTTTTCCTGCAGCAACAATTTGGATTGGTGTCAATGGGTATGGCCTCGGCTGTAATGGATGGATATCCAGTTAAAATGGTGTTTTCCGACTTTATTTACGTGTTATTCCTGATGTCAGCCATCACAGTAGTAATCTCATTCCGACCAGCTGTTCTGGCATCGCGCTTTGCTTCTGTGCGCAACCTGTAAGATCGGTGTACCATATTCGTGGAAAAAAGTGCGCTTTTCTGAAGTGGAATCTGTAATTTTCGTATTCCGTCCTTACAAAAAGGCCGTTTTTTAAATGAAAGTCTCTGCTTCACAACCGTTTCAAATAATTTATTCGCTGTATCAGCACGAATACCAAGGCTTCGTTTTCGAATCCTACATCATTCACTTAGACGAAAAAGGTAGACTTACATATCAACATCAGAATATTTCTTCTAAAAATGCCCGTGAGTTTTCGAAAGGACTTGATGATCGCGATTTCGAACTCATCGATATTATGGATTCGATGCAGGCTGAGGTATTGGTGAAAAAATTTTCACCCAAGTTTATGAAGCCCGATGAATTTTTTGCCAAGATCTACGATAAGACAAAGGGCAATGAAATTATTCAGGAACAGATTGATGATTACATGGAGAAACGCAGGGCGAAAGTCCTGGAGAAATTAAAGGGAAAGACGCTTTACGAAATGGGCAGCGATGGCGAGCCTACATGGAAAAAAATTGAAGTGCTTGAAAGGAAGACTACTGTGCAGTTTCATTTCATGCGATCAAATGAAAACACGAATTATTTTCCTACTCTTCATTATCAAGGCAAGAAATTAGAGTTGCCAAATCCAACAGCGTATTTGATTTGCAAGAGTCCTGCATGGATGGTGCTGAATGGAAAACTCTATGGTTTTGAAAAATATGTTGATGGAAAAAAACTGGTTCCCTTCCTCAGCAAAAAGTTTGTTGTTATTCCGAAGAATGTTGAAGAGACATATTATAATCGTTTTGTAGCGCCACTCATTGCTTCGTTTGATGATGTGGAGGCTAATGGTTTTGAAATCAACAAAACCACATACGATCCACATCCGATACTTACATTATCAGAACTTCACACCGCACAAACAGAAGTTGCACCAAGCTTATTTGAATCATCACAACCAGTAGAAGATACAAGTGATAGTGCAGGAAAAATTGTTTTCGACCTTTCGTTCCGTTATGGAAAACACATATTCCGTGGTGATAACATCGGCCAGGTGAGTGTAACATTAGAAAAGCAGGGAGAAGGATATGTATTTCATCGCGTAACACGCCACACGGATGAAGAGAAGAGCTTTTTACATACCCTTCAAAAATTAGGATTGCAAACGAAGGGCTTTCGTGTTGCCATTCCGAAATCAGAAGCATTTTCGTGGTTGAATGAAAACCGGGTGAACTTATTAAACTTGGGCTTTGAAGTAAGTCAACCCGAGAGCCGCGACAAAAAATATTTTGTAGGTAAGGCGGTGATTGAAGTTGAAGTAAAAGAAAGCATCGATTGGTTTGATATTCATGCGAAGATTCGATTTGGAGAATTTGAAATTCCATTTAAAGAATTGCGCAAGCTCATCATGCGCAAGAAGGTAGAGTTTAAACTACCGAATGGAGAGATCGCCATTATTCCAGAAGCGTGGTTAACAAAATATGCTGATTTATTCGCATTGAGCGAAACAGAGGGAGCGAATGAGAAAATGGTTTTGCGTAAACACCATCTCAACCTGGTGAAGGAATTGGAAGATGGAAATCTTGCGAAGGTACACATCAGTGAAAAGATGAGATCACTGAATTCATTCAGTGGTATAAAGAATTATGACTTGCCTGTAGGTTTTAATGGAGCACTTCGGCCGTATCAAAAGGCAGGATACAATTGGCTGAGATTCTTGAATGAATATAGATTGGGCGGCTGTCTTGCAGATGACATGGGTCTTGGGAAAACGGTGCAGACACTTACCATGCTTCAGGCCGAAAAAGAAAGTGGCTCCGGAGCTTCGTTGCTTATTATGCCTACCTCTCTGATTTATAACTGGGAGATGGAGGCGAGCAAGTTTACACCCGAATTAAAAATTCTGAATTACACCGGAACACTGCGCAACAAAGACATTAAGCGATTTGAAAAATACGATCTCGTACTTACCTCTTATGGTATTGCACGACTTGATATCGAACTCCTCCAACAATATTATTTCAACTACATTATTCTGGATGAGTCGCAGGTAATTAAAAACCCCACATCTAATATTGCGAAAGCGGTGCGCGAATTAAAATCACGACACAAGCTTGTGCTTACAGGTACACCGATTGAAAACACAACGATGGACTTGTGGTCTCAGATGTCGTTTATCAATACGGGTATTTTAGGAACACAAACCTATTTTAGAAACGAATATCAAAATCCGATTGAGAAGAAAGGTGATGAGTCGCGATCGAAAAAACTTCATGCTATCATTAAGCCTTTTATTTTACGAAGACACAAGTCGCAGGTAGCGACTGAACTTCCGGAGAAAGTAGAGAACATTCAATACTGCACGATGACCACCGAGCAGGAGAAGAAATACGAGGAGGTAAAAACTCACTATCGTGAAAAGATATTCAAGCTTATAGAACAGGAAGGATTGGGTAATAGCCGCTTCATGATTTTGGAAGGCTTAACCAAACTTCGTCAGCTGGCCAACCACCCCCGAATGGTGGAGCAAGGTTATACTGGTGACTCGGGTAAACTTGAAGACATTACTCACATGTTGGAGAATGCTATTGCCGAAGGACATAAGGTTTTAGTTTTTAGTCAGTTTGTAAAACACCTTGATTTGGTGAAGCAATACCTAAAATCAAATAAAATTGATTTTACCTACATCGATGGATCGAGCACCGATCGCAAAGATCAGGTGGAGCGTTTTAACAAAGACACAAATTTGAAAGTGTTTTTGATATCGATTAAAGCAGGAGGTTTAGGTCTCAATCTGACCGAAGCTGATTATGTATTTATTCTTGATCCATGGTGGAACCCGGCCGTGGAGGCACAAGCTGTCGATCGCGCTCACCGCATTGGGCAAAAGAAAAAAGTATTCAGTTATAAATTCATTACGCGTAATACGGTAGAAGAGAAAATATTAACGCTTCAACAACGTAAGCTTAGACTGTCAATGGATTTAATTTCTACCGAAGAAAGCTTTATGAAACAATTGACGCGCGAAGACATTGAGCAAATTTTGATGTAACAGGATCAGAAAACTTAGATAAGTAATTTAAGGTGCTGCCTTTTAATTAATCCGAACTCTTTTCTTTGGTTGAAGCATAAGTGAATATGTACCTGTGTGGAAGAATCTACTTTCTATTTAAGACTCTAGGCATCTATCTTCTTTCATCTCAAACGCGCGGAGGGACAATAGCATTTCATAGAACATTTGCAGGCGCGCGTTAAAATCCATGAATAACAAAGCCGCTTCAAGCGGCTTTGTTATTCATGGATTTTAACGCGCGCCTGCAAATGTTCTATGAAATGCTATTGTCCCTCCGCGCGTTTGAGATGAAAGAAGATAGATGCCT
>JANMRZ010000196.1:0-3776 GCA_031388805.1 Chryseolinea sp. | reverse complement strand
TCTTCATCATCTTGCGCATGTCGCTGAATTGTTTCAACAACTGATTGACTTGCTGCACGGATGTGCCACTACCCGTTGCTATTCTGCTCTTGCGACTGCTGTTAATCACATCTGGATTTTCGCGTTCGTGCAACGTCATGGATTTGATTATGGCTTTAACAGGTTTGAACGCATTGTCATCAATGTTTACGTCTTTAATGGCTTTACCCATGCCGGGGATCATACCCAACAGGTCTTTCATGTTCCCCATTTTCTTTACCTGATCGAGCTGCGAAAGAAAATCGTTGAAGTCGAATTGGTTCTTGCGGATCTTCTTATTGAGGCGAGCGGTTTCTTCCTCGTCAAATACCTGTTGTGCTTTTTCTACAAGTGATACCACGTCACCCATACCCAAAATACGGCTGGCCATACGTTCGGGATAGAACCGATCGATGGCTTCCATCTTTTCGCCCAAGCTCATGAACTTGATGGGCTTCTCTACCACTCTGCGAATCGATAGCGCAGCTCCACCACGTGTATCACCATCCAGTTTGGTTAGTACAACTCCATCAAAATTTAATCGATCATTGAAAGCCTTTGCTGTGTTCACAGCATCTTGCCCGGTCATGGCATCTACCACAAACAAAGTCTCTGATGGTTTGAGTGCTTCTTTTAATTTCGCAATCTCATCCATCATCGCTTCATCTACCGCGAGACGGCCAGCGGTATCGACAATAACAACCCGGTGATTATTTTTCTTGGCATGCTCAATCGCAGCCTTTGCAATTTTTACAGCATCTTTATTTTCAGGTTCAGCATATACTTCGACCCCTACCTGTTCACCTAACACTTTCAATTGATCAATAGCCGCAGGACGATAAATATCACAAGCGGTTAACAGTACAGAGCGACCTTGCTTCTTCAAATAATTGGCAAGCTTTCCGGAGAAAGTGGTTTTACCCGAACCTTGTAACCCTGCGATTAAGATTACGGCCGGATTACCTTCAATTTTAATATCCTCACTCTGTCCACCCATCAGGGCAGTGAGTTCGTCATTGGTAATTTTAACTAATAATTGACCAGGCGAAATGGCGGTAAGCACATCCTGCCCCATGGCCTTTTCTTTAATATCGTCCGTTACCTCTTTGGCAACTTTATAGTTTACGTCCGCATCAATAAGGGCTTTGCGGATTTCTTTTATCGTGGTGGCAACATTTATCTCGGTTATGCTCCCCTGGCCTCTTAAGGATTGAAAGGCCTTTTCCAGCTTGAGACTTAAATTATCGAACATGGACTGTTTATTTAATAGGTAATACGTTCACTTAGACCGGCAAAGTTAAAGAAAAAGTTATTAGTTAATGGTATTGACATAAAGACTGGTCAGGTTTTAGATTACTTTAAAGGTTTAGAGATTCCAGCGTCACCAGTATTAAAACTGTCATGAGATAATAACTGGGTTTTTATTTCTAATAGAGATAATGCCTACCTCGAACTTGATTTAAAGGAAAAAAAAGTAAAACGTCAAGGTTTTATTGAGGCGTTGTCAACATCAGTGCATCAATTTTCAATATTTGATTTTACAGTTGAATCGGGTGATATTTATTTTAACGCAAAAGTAAATGGTTCTCTTGGAGGTGAAGCCGTTGGAGTGTTAAACTATCAAACACTTGAATTAGTATGGTGGGAACGTATTTCATCTGAAGAAGGAGCTTTTTTTGGTGCGGGTCAAAGTCCAAATGTGAGTGGAGATAAATTCTACATTTTAGATAGCAAAAGCATATTACATGTTTATAAGAGAGTTAGTTAATATAGTTATTAAAAAACTATAGGTTTTAATATTGATAATGATCAAAACAAAACACATATTTTTCGTTCTCCTAATTTTACCCATTCTCACCCAAGCGCAGGATGCAAAAGAATTATTGCGTACGTATTCCAAGAAGTGCGAGTAGGAAAAAACCCAGCCATACCATCGCAATTCTTATTACCCGCGTATGCAAATAAAACACTAGCAACTATTAAGCCTTACGAAAATGATACGATCGTTTTAGTGCGCGCAAAATCTTATGCCATAGTGAATATAGTGAGTGAGCATTTAACACAAGCATCTATTCGAGAAAAAGCGGTTCAGCACTTGGTACAAGCATGCAAAGATAATGATGGCGGAAATGTAAGCATGGCCATAAACTATCTCGTAAATTTTAAGAGAGAAGATTTTGACAAGACATCACTTGATGAGATACGAATAATTTTAAAGCGTACCCCCCGCATTTTGATTTGCTACTCAAGCTTATTGGTTTCTTAGAGCTCACGGATTTGATTGAAAGCATAAGACCCTATACGCTGCCAGGTAATGGCGAAAGTAATCGCGGGGCGGCTATAATAGCCTTGTTGCGCATGGGAGATGCTGTAGCAATTCAAGATATGCTAACCCGTGCTAAGAACTGCTCATTAATGACGACATCGTATACGAACCATTTGAATAGCCCCTTACTTTTTATAACAACACCTGAAATTTTACGTTAAAGAAGGAAAATAAACCCGCTCTACCCTATGTATACCAAATTCATCTTTCTTATTCTCTTAAGCATTTTATTTCAGAGTAGTTATTCGCAAAAAAATCCTTGGACACCTAATTTTTCAGTTGAAGAAGACACGAAAATGGCAAAAGTTATTTTGAGGAAAATTGATGCTGATATTTCGGACACCAGCATTTATGCGGACGATGTGGTGCACATGGCTCAAGGTAGCCGGGCAATTACAAACAAAGCTGAACTAAGTAAGGTATTAATAGCCGAAGTCTCCTATGGTCGTTCTGAGATGACACATGAAATAGTAACATTGCAATCCTACCATGATATGGTTTTAACACGAGGACGCGTAAAAGGCACTTACCACCCAAATAATGGCGGAAAAGACATACCCTTTGAAACTAACAATATAATCACTTTTAAAAGAATGAAGGATGGAACACTAAAGGTATGGCAGGTCATATTTAATAGAATCAATCTTGAAAATGCTGATAAACCCAAAAACCCCTTCAACAAATTTGTTGGAGAATGGACTTTAAAAAATGACAATTGGTCTCAAAACTGGGGGAATGGAACAGAAAATATAAAAATTCCAAATCATCACACCATTTGTAAGGAACTCAATACAGATAATAGTCTCCTTGCGGTAATAGATGGAACTCCTCCATACGGACATATTTTTTGGTCTTACAATCCCGTAAAAAAAGAAGTAGATCATTTGTCAAGTTTTGGAACTACCAGGGCAGGCGTTGGCAAAGGGACTGTCAATGAAAATGGTGACGTTTCCTTAAAAATATCATTTGCTGACGAGCCGGAAGGAACATACAGACTATATACTTATAAGTGGATTTCAGATAATGAATACGATCTTAAATCTGTTCAGTATGACGCAAAGGGCAAGCCAACGGGATTTTTCTATGGAGGAACATTCGTAAGATATAGATAGAAAAAATAGTGGAATTGTTTTCGGTTTTGCAGATGTACTCCTGACTATAGTTGAATTTTTCAAGGAGTGACAACTTGAGAAACCACACCAATGCCAAAGCCGCACATGCCGACACACAGCCAAGGCTTCGGCATCCGCGTGGTTAAGAGTCGTGTAAGCGTAGCACTGTGCATAACAAAGGTGACTGTTGCACGACTACTCTGTAGAGAATTAATTTCTAAAAATGTTGATAGTGTTGTGGATAACTAGCGATCACTTCTGAAATTTATCCCTCAAGCCGTAATTCTTATTTTGGGATAGTCCATCAGATAGAATTGGAT
>JANMRZ010000193.1:0-6316 GCA_031388805.1 Chryseolinea sp. | reverse complement strand
GCGCAGAAAGCAAATACTTTCCTTCAATGTCAGTCACGGTTCCATTTGTTGTTCCCTTTATAACAACGTTCACACCGGGGAGTGCAGATCCGTCACCTGAGTCTGTCACCTGTCCGGAGACTGTTCGTTCCTGTGCCCACAACTCGCTACTGGCGAGCGCGAACACCGCTGTTAAGCATACTAGTAGAATTCTCTTCATACTTAAAATTTAGGTTAATGAGTTAATTATATAATCCAATTAAATTTCAATTAGGCTTTAATTAAACTTTAATTAGAGATGCAACTTATAACAAAATGTTAATCTGTAAAAACCTTTTAACACAAAATATGGTAGATGCAGTACAGAAATATACCCCATAATTGATTAGAAGTGGGCAAAAAAGGGTTTTCGATCATTTCAAGACCTTGAATTCAATCCTTCTATTTTGCTGACGACCATCCTCTGATTCATTAGAAGCAATCGGCTGATCAGGTCCATAACCCTTCGTGACTAGTCTTTTAGAGTTAATGGTATTTTGGGTGAGATATTGGAATACGGATCGTGCACGCTTTTCTGAAAGCTCCCTATTATAAATGGCAGATCCCGAATTATCGGTATGCCCGCTGATCTCAATTCGGAGTTGCGGATTCTCTGTTAAGAATCTGATGATCTTTTGCAACTCCGATTTAGATCGATCTTGCAATTCATACTTATCGACATCAAAGAAAATATTATTAAGTATCACAATTGAACCCTCCTTCGCTTTTTCCAAGGCGATGTTGGCAACAATTGGTTTGAAGTCTTTTACTTCCGAATAATTAAAATTGTAACTTTTAAAAAGGTAACGATCCTTATTTACATATAACCCGTACTCTGCGCCTTGGGTAAGCACCATTAAGTATTCACCCGTTACAGAATCTGATTCAACAAGCGATTCTACCTTGTTTGTTTTAAGATTGATGAGCTCAACTTTAGCGGAAAGTGGTTGCTTCAAAATCTTATCTGTAATAATTCCAGTTACATAATTGCTACGAAACTTCATCTGGCTTTCAACTGGAATTTCAATCTCATAAATTTTACTCCTGGAAAATCCTGACTTTAATGTTTCTTCATGTGAGTAATATCCTTTCTTGCCATCGGCCGTAATAAAAAGTGAAAACTGATCTTCATGATCATTTAATGGTGCGCCTATATTTTTCGGTGTAGACCAACTGCTTGAATCGTGTTCGCAATAAAAAATATCATAACCACCAAAACCAGGCAATCCATTCGAAGCAAAATAAAGGGTTTGATTATTGACGTGAATGAAGGGCGATATCTCATCATATTGTGAATTAACTTGTTTGCCTGCATTAATTGCTTTTGTCCACTGACCTGCATCATTCAAACTTGATATCCAAATATCCCTGTTGCCCAAGCCTGCTCTTCTATCCGACACAAAGTAAAGTGTTCTTCCATCAGCCGAGAGGGAAGGCTGCGATTCCCATTCTGCGCTGTTTACATTTCGACCAAGGTTTTTTGGCTCGGTCCACTCGTTTCCAATCTTTCTGCTTTCGTATAAATCACAACTTCCTACACCATCTCGGCCTGTACATGAAGTGAAAATGATTTTTCTTCCATCAGCCGATATGGTGCAGGTACCTTCATTTAAGCGCGTATTGATATTTTTTGAAATGGATACTGGGAATTTCCATTTGTCATTGGAATCCTTATCACATATTACCAGATCTTCATCATCGTTTGGTCCATTACCTACTCTTCTCGTAAAGAGTAAATGTTGTTGATCCGCAGTCAGTACAGGAAAATATTGCAACTCAAAATGATTAACCGTGTCGCTTAACATTCTTTTTTTGTATGCCGAATCATTACTCTGATTTTTAGAGGCATACTCTGCGCTTCTAAAAAGCAATGTTGCCCTGTCAATCTTCTGTTTGTTCTGTGTTTCGTTGTTCACAAAAGCACTCAATACTTTCATAGCCTTTTCGTAGTCACCTTGAAGAAGGTAGAGTTCTCCCATATCATACCAAAAAACCTTCTTCTTGCGAATATCCTCTGTCAGGCTCAATCCTTTTTCATATGCTTCCATCGCCTTTGGATATTGTTTTAGCGAATGATAGGTGAGACCGAGGCGATAGTAAGCTTCAACAAAATTTTTATCCTTGGCAATCGCCATGTTTAATAATACAATGGCCTGTTCATACTGATTGCGGACTCTGTAATTATCAGCTTGCGTATAATACTCAATTGCTTTTTTGGAGGTTGTGCTGAGTTGCGCATGGGTAAACTCAGTCAAGCAGAAAAAGAATAGGAAAAGAAAAAGGGATGGATACTTCATCTTCAAAACTAAAAAACAATGTTGGATACTTCAATTTCAGGGCTGTCAAATTCGAGCATCGCGTTGATCAGTTTAAATGATTCAAAGGACTTGATATCCTCCACTCGAATTTCCTCTTCGTTGATCACATTTCGTTCTAACAACTTTGTGCGCATTGTACCTTTCAACAATGCTGACCAAGGTGTGAACCACTGCTTCCCTCTTCTAAAAACAATATTCGCGTAGGAAGAGTCCGTCACGTATCCACGCTTGATAATTAGTATATCGTCAGAATCTTTACGCAACTCATACAAGCGATTAATTAATTTTCGGTCCTTGAACTTAAATTCATATGAAATACGATCATGCTCAACGATTCTTAAATTCCGGATTACCTTAGGTAGGTACGGTACAAACTCCACTTCTCTTGATTGGTCGTCATACACCAACCTACATTTATAAAGACCTTGTTTAGGTTTTTCAACTTGCAGAAGAAATTCTTCGAGATCGAAATGATCGTGTACACCACAAAGCGTCTTCAATGCACGGTTCATGCGCTGCTCATGATAAAACAGATTGTGGAATTGTCCGTCCAGTAATTTTATCGATTCAATCAACAGGGACATATACTTTATCTAGTGCTTCCTGATACTCGGCCATGGCATCACTTTGTGTTGTAATACCTCCACCACTACGATAGAAATATTTTCCATGTTCTTGTTCAATATACCGAATCATTACACCACTATCCAAGCTTTCACCATCAAAATAACCGAACACGCCAGTATAAAATCCCCGCTTCTCACCTTCTGCTTGTCTGATTATTTCAATTGTCTTTTGTTTAGGTGCTCCACTGATTGATCCGGCCGGAAGAAGCGCAAGTAATATATCACCTAAATGTGCTTCATAATCTTCGGACAATTCACCTGAAATTTCAGAGCTAACCTGAAGCAATGATTTTGAATGCGTTCTAATCTCTTCAACATATCGGAATCGTTTCACTTCAACATGGATAGCCACCAAACTTAAATCGTTGCGAATTAAATCAACGATGGTTACATGTTCGGATAATTCTTTTTGATTAATTAGAATTTTCTCTTTAGCATTTGGAATGGATGCATCGATGGTACCTTTCATTGGAAAAGAAAATATTTTTCCATTCTGAATCTTTACAAATGTCTCCGGTGAAAAAACCAGAAACCGGTTTTCATAAAGCAACTTATACTTTGCTTTACTAAAACTGAAAATATCTTGTAAAGAATGGACTGTTCTGATCTCTGTATTAACGGTAAGGTTTGTTAAGAATGAATCACCATATTCTAAATGACGAAATACTGAATTGAATTTTTTGTTGTAATCAGTGAAACTAATGGGTAACTTCTCTATTGATATTGATCCTGGATTTTCGAAAGATGAGTTACTTCCATTTTTAAATCCATTGATATCAAAAAGAATCTTAGTCTGATCAATATCCGACAACCGAATGATAAACGGTTTCTCCATTTCAAAATCAACCACAAACAAAAAGGGGACTTTTTCTTGTCCCCATCTATTCATTTGACTTGTAAATTCAGAAACGTTCATCGTTGATTCTATTTTTAATTTACAAGGTATGGGTGCATTTCAAGTTGTCAGAATAAAACAGTGCTGTTGGGCTAAAGCCCCTTCACTATTATTGCTTATAACCACGCACTTAAGTGCGCGGTTATTCAAATCTCCTTCAGATGGACTTAAGTCCAAGATGATGACGACTAATTACTACACACCTCGTCACTCGTTCCTAGTTCCTCAAACCTTTAAGGAATATTCATATACTTATGAACTTGCAACGACACCTGCCACTTTTGATTGGCCTTTACATAATCAATTATCAGGGGGAGCATCTCTTTCTCTTTCGACCATTCCGGTTGAAGAAAAAGTTGACATGATGATTTTACCTGAGATGCAAATTCTTCTGCCCAGGCAAAATCACTTTTATTGTACACTATTATTTTCAACTCGTCTGCCTTACTTAAAATTGAAGGATGAGGGGCTTTGAATTTCTTTGGCGAGAAGCAAACCCAATCCCATGTTCCAGTTAACGGATAAACACCTGAGGTTTCAATGTGTGTTCTCAGTCCTTCATTTTTTAATAATTGAGTCAATGAAGTCAGATCGTACATAGCGGGTTCACCGCCGGTGATCACTGCTATTTTTCCTCCACTTGATTTCGCACGAGAAGTAATTTCTTCAATGCTCAACAAAGGATGAAGTGAAGCATCCCACGAATCTTTCACATCACACCAAACACAACCCACATCACAACCACCCAACCGAATAAAATATGCAGCGTGACCTTGATAAAAGCCTTCTCCCTGAATGGTATAGAAGTCTTCCATTACAGGAAGGTCCGTTGATATTTTTAATGTGGTTTCCAATTAAGGTAAATCGTTGTTCGTTGGTGGTTGTTAGTTGATCGCTTAATCGCAAATCAATAATCTTAAATCACTCATCACAAATCTTCTAGGGCTCCCTTAACTCAGTAGCGCGTAATGTATTCAACAAAAGCGATGCAATAGTCATCGGGCCAACACCACCAGGAACCGGTGTAATGAATGAAGCTTTTGGTGCTACCTGTTTAAAATCGACATCACCTTTAATAGCCCAGCCTTTCGGATACTCTGGCCCTTCAACGCGTGTTGTTCCTATATCAATTACAACGGCACCTTCCTTTACCATATCGGCTGTAACCAATCCTGGTTTGCCAACGGCAGTTAAAAGAATATCGGCAGAGCGTGTATAGCTTGCAAGATCTTTGGTGTACTTATGACAAATGGTAACGGTAGCATGTGCCTGCTCAACCAACATCATACTGAGTGGAGCACCCGCTATTCTGCTTGCACCAATTACAACTGCGTGCTTACCTTCTGTTTCAATTCCATATCTGCGAAGCAACTCCATTACACCAAAAGGTGTAGCAGGCATAAGCAACGGACTTTTTGAAATAATACTTCCGAAGTTATGATTCGTAAATCCATCTACATCTTTATCAGAACGAATCTTCTCTGTAATTTTTTCTACCGATATATGTGCAGGTAATGGAAGCTGAACAATAAATCCGTCTACGTCTTCATCGTCATTTACATGATCGATGTGCTTCATTAATTTCTCTTCGCTAATCGTATCGGCAAAGCGCATCATGGTGTAATGGAAACCAACAGCCTTGCATGACTTCACTTTATTATCTACATACGTTTGACTTGCTCCGTCATCACCTACTAAAATAATAGCGAGGTGAGGAATTTTCTTTCCTTCTTGTTTGCGAAGCGCAACGGCTTGAGCAATTTCATTTTTGATATCTGTTGATACCTTCTTGCCGTCAATGAGTGTGTATGATGTTTGTACGAGATCCTGCATCGGACTTGAATTTTCAATTGATTATTTACCGTATCTTCTGTGATAATCAGCTATCTCCTTTTGAAGAACTTTATTTTGTTTCTCCAACAATTGATCAGCTTTCTTTAAAGCCATTTCGCCTCTCTTATTCATTGCTCTAAGCTTAGTCAACATCTCCTTAATCAGCTTATCCTGATCAGAACTTATATTTTTCATGCTTTGAAGGAATTATTCTTTATGAAATCAAGAAAATACTGATTCACTTTTGACTGCATTTGATTAATCTCACGCTGGTCTTTTATAGACTTCTCAAGCTTCTTATCAAACATTTCCATGCGGGTCTCAGCTTTCACTAGTCTTTTGATTGACATATTCATTCGCTTATCGAAAGCCTCCATACGCTTATCTGCTTTTTGCATGCGCCTTTCGATTTGATCCAACTGGATCAACATATCGGAAATTACTTCATCATAGTTTCTTTCCATAACGGTATTGTTTAATCAATTTTCAAAATCGCCATGAACGCTTCCTGCGGAACTTCCACCGTTCCGATCTGGCGCATGCGCTTCTTCCCTTTCTTCTGCTTCTCTAATAATTTACGCTTACGCGAAATATCACCACCATAACATTTTGCAATCACGTTCTTC
>JANMRZ010000029.1:0-30242 GCA_031388805.1 Chryseolinea sp. | reverse complement strand
AAGCGAGTCCTCGTCGCGGCCTGCTCGGGCAGGGCAGCATGCTCACCGTCACGTCAGTGGCCACGCGCACGTCGCCGGTTGCCCGCGGCAAGTGGATTCTCGAAAACATCCTGGGCACGCCGGCGCCGGTGCCGCCGCCTGGCGTGGAAGCCAACCTGGAAGCCGATCCCGCGCAGGCGAAGCCGACGACGCTGCGGCAGCGGCTCGAGGCGCATCGCGGCAATCCGATCTGCGCGTCGTGCCACTGCACGCTGCCGATCTTGCTTTTTAAATGCACGCCTACAAGTTGACTATGAAATGTTCATATCGTTTCGTGCATCTGCGATAGGCTTGCTACGAAGAGCAGCACTCTAAAAGCTTTAAGCCACATAATGTTAACCAGCCACATCTCAAAGCTTGCATCAAACAGAATCTCTTCTCGAAAGATGAAAGTAAGCTCATTGAAGAAAGCTTAAGTGAATAACAATGCATTACATTTTCTGTAATTTGTGGTCTCAAAACCAGATCAATAAATGGACGGATTTGATAAGTCATTTTCCCTTGCTGAAGGAGTGGTTGCTGCTGAAGAGACAGGAAAAAATCCGGAACAAAAAAACTGTTTGAACTGTGGTGCTCTATTGCACGGCACATTTTGCCATGAGTGTGGCCAGAAGAATTTACCACGCAGACAAGACATTGGCGATTTCATCATCAACTTTGTCAGCTCCTTCTACAGCTTCGAATCAAAATTTTTTAAAACATTTGGCTTTCTTCTTTTCAAGCCAGGACGGATCATCAATGATTACAATGCTGGAAAGCGTGAAAGCTATTATCACCCGGCAAGGATGTATGTGTTTCTCAGTTTTATTTTTTTCCTCGTATTGTCTTTTGTTCCAGATGAAGATAAGATCAACATGAACTCAGATGGTAAAGAATTATCATCAGAAGAAAAGAAGCAGGTACTTGATTCGGTTCAACTAAGTTTGGATTCATTAAACATAAAAGTACCTGCAACAAAATGGGCGAATTCTTCTAATTGGGGTAGCGATGATGATCCAAAGACGATTGCCGAGTACGACTCCATAGAAAGTTTAAAACCGGTGGATAAACGTGATGGTAATATTGAGCGATATTTTACAAAGAAGTTTATAAAGCTAAGGGAAGAAAATGGCGATGATGGCAAAGCTATCCTTAAGAGTTTCTTGAATAGCTTTCTGGAAAACATTCCAAGGATGATTTTTCTGTTGCTCCCTATATTTGCTTTGATTCTCAAACTGCTTTATGTCAGAAAGGATTTTTATTATTCTGAACACCTGGTTTTTTCAGTTCTGTTCTACGACTTCATGTATCTAATAGGAGCAGTCGGTTTATTATGTTCTATGGTGAGTTGGCTCGATTGGATTTCGAGGCTATTATGGCTTATTGTATTTTTTTATCTGTATAAAGCGATGAGACAAGTTTATAAACAATCACGAGGAAAAACCATTTTTAAGTTTTTACTGCTGAATTTTATATTCTTGATTTGCCTGACAATAGGATTTACCGTTAATGCTCTTATTACCTTAATGCTCATGTAATGGTATTCAATTCCAAACCACCTTTGGCAGAACGTATGCGACCTTCCTCTTTGGACGAGTTGGTGGGACAGGAGCATCTTACCGGACCAACGGGTGTTATTCGAAAAGCAATTCACTCGGGCAATATCCCTTCCATGATTTTGTGGGGGCCTCCCGGTGTTGGCAAAACGACCATTGCGAATATTATTGCCAACGAGGTAAAGAAACCCTTTCATACACTCAGCGCGATTAACGCAGGAGTAAAAGATATTCGGGAGGTAATTGAAAAGGCAAAACTATCACCTCGTTCAATTTTATTTATCGATGAAATTCATCGCTTCAATAAATCTCAACAAGATGCGCTCTTGGGGGCTGTTGAAAAAGGAACAATTACCTTAATCGGTGCAACAACCGAGAACCCTTCCTTTGAAGTCAACTCGGCTTTGTTGTCGAGATGCCAGGTCTACATCCTGAAATCATTGGGTGAAACGCAATTGCTGAAATTGATTGATCAGGCCTTGACGCGTGATGAAGATTACAAAAAGAGAAATATTGAGATCAAAGAACATCAAGCCTTGCTTAATATATCTGGTGGTGATGGACGAAAGCTTCTCAATCTTGTTGAGTTAATCTGCGAATCAGTAGAAGGTGATGTAGTGATTACTGATACTTTGGTGATGGAACTTGCTCAAAAGCACATTGCTATTTATGATAAAAGTGGTGAGCAACATTATGATGTTATCTCTGCCTTCATAAAATCAATCCGCGGAAGCGACCCGAATGCAGCGCTATACTACTTAGCACGCATGATTGAAGGTGGTGAAGATGTAAAGTTTATTGCCCGTAGGTTGGTGATTCTTTCTTCAGAGGATATAGGTAATGCCAATCCAACAGCACTTATTATGGCCACCAATACATTTCAAGCCGTTAATATAATTGGCTATCCGGAAGCGCGGATTATTTTGGCACAATGCGTTACTTACTTAGCTTGTTCAGCAAAGAGCAATGCGAGTTATATGGGCATTGCAAATGCACAACAAGCGGTGAGTGAAACAGGAGATTTACCTGTGCCACTAGCAATACGCAATGCACCAACAAAATTGATGGAAAAGCTGGATTATGGAAAGGGTTATCAATATGCTCACAGTCATGAAGGTAATTTTGCTAACATGGAATTTCTTCCGCCTGAATTAGCAGGAAGTAAATTTTATGATCCGGGGAATAATCCGCGTGAAGAAGAGTTAAGAAAGTATTTAAAAAGTTTGTGGAAGCAGAAGTACGGATATTGAAGTAGTCACCAATTTCTGAATACCGGAAACTGGTAACAAGAAAAATATTTCAATAGAAGAATTAAAATATAGCATTATCCTTCATTGGTAAAGAGAGAATGGATCAACAACGGATTATACTAGAATCATCCCCTGCATACATTCTGGTTTGCTTGGCGCTGGCATTGGGTTTTGCCTTCTTAATGTATCAGCTAAAAGGTCCTTGGACTAAAACATGGAACTGGATTTTGTTTGGAATACGAGCCACACTCGCTTTCCTCCTTATGTTTCTTTTATTGGGTCCGATTGTAAAGCAAGTCAACAATTTGTTTGAGAAGCCACTCTTGGTTTTTCTGTATGATACATCTTCTTCAATGAAAGAAGGAACGGATTCAACATCCATTCGAAAAATCTCAAACCAATTATCGGAAGCGATTAAAGATGCAAGCGAAAAAGGGTTCGACACCAAGATCAATAATCTTGATGGAGAGGTTGGTTCGTTGCAGCAGCTCAATGGATCTACTTCTGATATAAGCGGAGGGTTAAAGAAAATCACCAATCAGTATGAAGGTCAGAATATTCACGCTGTCGTATTGGTTTCCGATGGAATTTACAATCAGGGTGTGTCACCACTTTATGCGTCTTATCCTTTTCCGGTTTACACCTTAGGCATGGGGGATACCTTGCAGCGAACCGATATTGCCATCAAGAATTTGATGTACAATAAAATTGCATACCAGGGAAATAAATTTCCGGTGCGTGTGGAGTTGATGATCAAAAATCTACCTAATCAATCTATTACTGTTTCGCTCTTACAAAATGGAAAATTGTTAGATAAGCTAACCAAGAATTCTTCTGGCGATCAATTGCTCGTATATGATTTTCAACCTCAGGCAAATGAACAAGGGATTCAAAAGTTAGATGTTCAGGTGGAAGTTAAAAGCGGTGAGTATAATACAAAGAACAATCAAGCCTCTGTTTTTATTGAAGTGGTTGATGGCAAAAAGAAAATTCTTTTTGTCTCCGCTGCTCCGCATCCAGACAGTAAAGCACTTCGTGAAGTTGTAGATAAGAATTCAAACTATGAATTCTTATTGCATATTCCAGGGGTAACCGAACAACAGGCCAGCGCACTTCAACCCGATCAGGTAGATCTCGTCATCTTTCATCAAGCACCAGACCTTCGGGGAAAAACAAAAGAGTTGTTTCAAAAATTTGCAGCGAGTAAAACTTCTATGTTTCTCATTCTTGGTCAGCAATCCGATTTGCAAACGCTTGCCAAACAAACCATGCCAGTAAGTTTCGAAGCTCCTCCTCGCGATTTCGATGATGTAATTCCGGTTGTGAATGCAACGTTTTCCAACTTCTCCATTTCACCAGAAGCCAATACTGCTCTAGAAAATTATCCCCCAGTGTCGGTTCATTTCGGAAAAATAAAAATCAGTCCCACTTCCAAACCAATATTGTATCAGCGTATCGGAAACATAGCTACCGAAAAAATCTTACTGGGTGTTGATGAGAAGGACAATCGCAAAATTGGGTTTATGCTGGGAGAGGGTTTATGGCGATGGAGATTAAATGAATTTGATCGCAATGAAAACACTATAGCCTTCGATGAAATTTTTGGCAAGCTGATTCAATACCTCAGCACAACAGACGATAAAAGGAAGTTTAAAAGTTATCCCATACAACAGGAGTTTTCAGATACCCAGCCGATTGTTTTTGAGAGCCAGGTGTACAACGACCTTTTCGAACCGGTATATGGTAATGTAATCGACATTGAATTGACTGATGAAAATGGGAAGAAATCCAATTATAATTATACCTTAAGTCTCGGCAACGAACGATACACCATTGGTGCATTGAAAGAAGGTGTATATAAGTACAAATCAAAAACTTCTATCAATCAAAAGAATGAAGAGGTGCGTGGTGAATTTGCAGTAGTTGCCCGAAAAGCAGAGTTGCAAAATCTAACGGCTGACTTTGGGTTGCTGCGAAAACTGGCCGCAAATACGGGAGGAAAGTTCTACACATCAGCGCAAGCCAGTACCTTACAAACGGATTTAATATCGCGCGAGGCAAAGCAAATAATACACACAGAAGAAACGTATAATTCGATTATTAATTTAAGGTGGGTATTCGTATTGCTCTTACTTCTTGTTAGTGTGGAGTGGTTTACCAGAAGATATTTCGGAGGCTATTAGTTTTACTTTCATTCAATGTATTGAAATCAATCGGAGCAATCTTCTGCTTTATATTTTGCATTCACTTCGCTGAGGCGCAGAATTGGTTTTTCAATAACGCTGATAGTGCAAATCAGCACGCTTTTACAAAAGATGGCTTCCTCCAAATGCGATATCAGCGCGGTGGCTTTATGCCAAGTGGAGATAGTGGTGTGCAGTATATCGAAAAAAATTCATTTGATGCAATGGATGTGCGGTACGGTTTTGTAGGTTATGGGAGAAAGAAGTGGCATCAGCTTCATCACTATCCCACATTTGGTTTAGGTGTAACAAAGTTTTTCTTTCATCCAAAGGATAATCTTTTCGGCACTCCATTCGCTACCTATTTGTTTTTTAATGAACCCCTGGCTCAGTTTAAGAAATCGAAACTGGCTTACGATTTTGATGTGGGCTTATCGTATGGCTGGAAAGCCTATGATCCACAAAGCAACCCTGATCAAAAAGCAATTGGGTCTTCTGTAAATTTTATATTCATGCTCGGTCTTCAGTATGAATTCAAATTATCCAATCAATTGGAAGGGAGTATTGGTGCAAACCTGAACCATATTTCGAACGGAAGAATTCGTTCGCCTAATCGTGGTGTAAATCAATACGCAGCCAATGTATCGCTACGGTATCGGCTTGCTCCACGAAAATCAAAAAGACGCAATGACAATTTAGATTTTTCAGCACCGGTAAATATTATTCACAATATTGATACCTTCAGATCCATGCTTGAGATGTATGCTGTGGGAAGCGCGGGTATAGTTACCACTTTTAAAAACATAGATAATCAGATTTATTATTTAGCATCTTCCCTCACTGTGGATGCGGCAAAACACTATCGATACAATGCGAAGTTTGGTGCTGGTCTCGATTTGTTTTATGATGCTTCGCTTAAGGAAAATTATGAATCGCAGTATCCTTCAGGTAATGTACCTTCTCGTCTTTTCTATTGGCCAGGTGTTCATCTTTCGCACGAGTACATGGTCTATCGCTGGACATTGATTACGCAAGCTGGATTAAATTTAAAAGTACCGAACGGCAAAGGAATTTGGTTTGCACGTGTTGGCTTACGTTATGATTTAACGAGTGCTCTTTTTCTTCGGGCCAGTGTAAGGCTTTATCAGAAATTCTATTCTGATTTTATCGAGTGGGGTGTTGGATATTCGTATTACAAGTTCAAAAGGTAAACAGTGGTGCCACCGCCTGGAACGGTGGCACCAATACCCTTACAAAAGACTTACAATAAAATAATACGTCATTACAAAACAGGCAATGAGTTTAAGAAGCGTTCCCACCAGAAATCCAATAAACGATCCGAGTGCTGCCTTCCATGCCTGATGCATACTTTTGTTTGCTATCACTTCTCCAATGAAAGCACCCACAAAAGGTCCTAGAAAAATTCCTACAGGACCAAACCACATACCAACAAACAATCCGATTGTACTTCCCCAAATACCATACTTGCTTCCTCCCCACTTTTTAGTTCCGTAAACAGGCGTAACGTAATCTAATATCACCAACACAACAACAACACCTGCCCATAACCATAAAAAGGTAGAAGAGAATGCCGGACTGGATTTAAATTGTTGAAGTAACAATCCAACAAAACAAAGCGGTGGGCCTGGTAATGCAGGAACAATACTTCCTGCTAAACCAAGCAGCAGCATGATTATTCCAAGTATGATCCAAAGAATATCCATTTTAAAATGTTTGTGTTTTGTACTTTGACGACAATCCTATCTTAAAGATAATGCTCTTTTGGAAAGTGTGTTTATGATTGATTTGCCAATCAAGATTTAGTTTGGTTCTTTTGCGCCCATGTCGGCAACGAAAAAACGCATTGCAATTTTTGCTTCAGGCAGCGGAAGCAATGCCGAAGAAATTCTAGCATACTTCAACCATCATCCTTCCATCGATGTTGTTTTGTTGTTGAGCAATAATCCAACGGCGTTTGCTTTAACACGGGCCGCTAAATTTAACGTGCCCACTAAAGTCTTTATAAAAGAGTTATTCAAAGAGACTACCGTAGTGCTCGATTGGCTTCGTGAAAAAGAGGTGACTCATATTGTTCTGGCTGGTTTTCTCTGGCTCATACCAACCTATCTCATACAAAACTTTCCAGGTAAAATTATAAACATTCACCCTGCCCTCCTGCCAAAATTTGGAGGTAAGGGGATGTATGGCATGCGGGTGCATGAAGCCATAAAATCATCGGGTGCAAAAGAGACGGGTATAACCATTCACCTGGTTGACGAAAAGTACGATGAAGGAAAAATTTTATTTCAGACATCGTGCCCTGTCCTGAATACCGACACTCCTGAACAGATTGCTGACAACGTCCATGCCCTGGAACACAAACATTATCCAAAGGTGATAGAGCATTGGATCATGGGTTGAGTTTTGAATTACCTGTTTTCAATCGATTACTTGGCTAAATCCAGCAGTACGTTTTGGGCTCCCCAGGATATTCGTGTTTCAACAGCTTAGCAGAGTCTTAATGTATCGTTCATGAGGTTAGCATACCTTTTCATCATTTATTATCTTCAGCAAATAAAACACATACATACATTAAGGTTGTAGGTATAAAATTTCGTCAATATGCATTCATCCCTTACATCCCCTTGTTTTATCTGTTCTAAAAACTATCTTGCGAAGTTTAAATACAACCGTTCGTAATTTTTATGAAACCTTTCGTGTGTTGCCGATAATTTCAACTATGAATGACATCATCAGGCACTTGCCTGCTGTGATTTATGAATATACGATCCATCCCGATGGAGCAAAGCGCTTTACCTTTATAAGTGACGCCTGTGAATCAATACTAGGGGTCACATCAGAGGCCGTACTTCAGGAGGCCACCATTATGGATTCTCTCATTCACGAAGAGGATTTTTCAACATTAGCAGAAAGATCACAGGAGAGTTACAAACACGAACGTGAATTGAATTGGCGTGGCCGAATGATTATCCGTGGTGAGGAAAGATGGATGGAAATTCGGTCGAACCATGAAGTAGATGAAAATGGTGTCACGGTTCGAAGAGGTATCATTCAGGATATTACCGAACGGAAAAGTTCTGGCAAAGAAAGTGAGATACGATATCAAGGTTTGGTTGAGCGCCTGCCGATAGGGATTGCCATCCATAACCATGGCAAACTTGTATTTGCAAATGCCCATGCCCATCTTATTCTGGGTGCACAAAAATCAAATGACATTATCGGTACGCATGTGATGAATTACATTCATCCTGACTATCGTGAGAATCTTTTGGAACGCATGCGCGAAGTGGCGGCCGGAGTACCTGCCCCGATGATTGAGCAAAAGTTTGTTCGTATTGATGGAAGAGTGATTGATGTGGAAGCAATGGCATTTCCTTTCATTTTTAAAGGGGCTCCTTCTGTACAGGTTATTTTTCGTGACATCACCGAGAGAAAAATCACTGAGACACGTGTTAAGAAAAACGAAACCCTCTTCTCTCAACTTTTTCAAAACATACCGATGGCGGTCGTTATGTTGGACGAGGGTGGCAAGGTGCAGCAAATCAATAAAGGATTTGAAGCCATGTTTGGCTTCGATGTAAGTGAGTTGAAAGGAAAAAATTTGAACGATTCCATTGTTCCGGATGAACTGCGTAACGAAGGTGTTGATCTTAATAATCTCATTACATCCAATCAAGTAGTGCGGCTGGAAACTATCCGCAGACATAAAAACGGAAATGTACTGAGTGTAATTCTGTATGGAATGCCTGTGGTGCTGGGCAAACAAACCATCGGTATTTATGGTGTTTATGTTGACATCACTGAACGTAAGAAAGTAGAAGAAGAATTGAAAGTAAGGAATACCGAGCTTGACAATTTTGTTTATAAAGTGTCGCACGATTTGCGTGCACCGTTGTCCTCTATTTTAGGATTGGTGAACCTGGCCAAACTTCCGGGCAACACCGACAACCCAATGGATTACATTGATATTATCGGTGATAAGGTACAACACCTCGATCATTTTATTGGCGATGTATTGAGCCACTCCAAAAATTTGAAAATGGAAGTGAGCATTAGCATCGTTAATTTTGCGCAAATTATCGATCGTACCTTTAGCGAACTCAGTTATCTGGAAGGAGCGAAAGAAATAATTCGCAACATTAAAATTGAAGGCGTTGATTTCTTCAATGACCCATGGCGCATTTCAGAAATTTTGCGCAATCTCATTTCAAACTCTATTAAGTACAGAAGATTTGATAGCCAGACCAGTGAAATCAGTATTAGGATATTAACTGATAATTTGAGAACTGAAATCAGCTTTGCTGATAATGGAATAGGCATCGATGAAGCAAGTCTCAATAAAATTTTTGAAATGTTCTATCGTGCCACAGAACAATCTGATGGTTCAGGCATAGGACTTTATATTGTAAAGAATGCAGTAGATAAACTCGGTGGACAAATAACGGTGTTCAGTAAATTAGGAGAAGGTACTCGCTTTACCATTATTCTTCCCAATCGCATACAAAGTGTTGTTAGTAAAACAAGCCCCTTCGTTGTAGACCAGCGATGAAGATTGTAGAAGTAATCAATCAACGACATGAAGAACAATTTCTGTTGTTGCAAGTAAAGCTTTACCTATCAGAACCACGTTGGATCAGACCACTTGATAAAGACATTCAAGCCATCTTTAATCCAAAAAAAAACAAAGTCTTTCAACACGGTGAATGTATTCGGTGGATACTAATCAATAGTCACCACGAAATCATTGGACGTGTTGCTGCTTTTGTAAATCACAAAACAACAACGAAAGGAAATCATCAGCCTACTGGCGGAATTGGTTTCTTTGACTGCATCCACGATCAGCAAGCAGCAAACATGCTGTTTGATCAGTGTAAGCAATGGCTTCAGCAAAGAGGTATGGAAGCAATGGACGGCCCCATAAACTTTGGAGGTCGTGATCGTTGGTGGGGTTTGCTCATTGAAGGATTTGAGCGCGAGCCCAACTACCAATGCAATTATAATTTCCCATACTACGAAGAATTATTTCGGGCATATGGGTTTCAACCATACTTTTATCAGCTTACGTTTGGTCGCGCAATGTCTGGTCCACTTGATGCTCGTATACGTGAGAAAGCTTCTGTCATTGAAAAAGATTCAGATTACCGTTTTGCTTACCTACCAAAATCGGATCTGACTTTAGCAGATAAAATCAGATATGTATATAACAAGGCATGGGCGAATCGCGGAGAGATGAGTGAGCTTTCGGTTGAACATGCGAAACATATTGTAAAGCAAATGCAGCCCGTGATCGATGAGCAATTGGTTTGGTTTGCTTATTATAAGGAAGAACCGATTGCTTTTTTTATTTCGTTGCCCGAAGTCAATCAGATATTCAAAAACTTTAATGGTCGATTTGGGTGGATTGAAAAACTTAAGTTCGTCTGGCATATGTTCCGAAAAACCAATCATAAAGCCTTTGGTATTTTGTTCGGCATTGTGCCTGAACACCAGGGGAAGAACGTTGATGCAGGACTTATTGAAAACTTCAGAAGAATGGCGCAAGCCGATTTCTTCCAGTATACCGAATACGAAATGAATTGGATTGGTGATTTCAATCCGAAAATGATAGCGGTTGCCAAACAAGTTACTCCGAACGTAGTGAAGAAGCACGTTACCTTGCGAATGCTATTTGATGATACGAAGACTTTTAGCAGGGCACCAATATTAGATTGATATAGAATAGAAATCCAAACTTCTAGCAACAGTCCTTAGATGTTTTCTCTGTGTTCTCCGTGGTAAAATTGAATTCAGCACCACAAAGAACACAGAGGAAATACACACGGAGAATTCACAGAGCTCAATTCGATATAGTTTTAGTCACTTCAACTATCTCGAAGAGTATAACAAAGAGGGACAAGCATTAAGATTATCATCTCGGTGTTCACTTCTTCGTAACTTCTTTTCAAAGATTTTGTTATTCGTTTAACTTCGCACCGCGAAAATGAATTTATGAAAAGTAAGACTGGCGTATTATTAGTAAACCTCGGCACACCCGATAGTCCCTCGGTAAGCGATGTGCGTTCCTACCTATCTCAATTTCTAAACGACCCAAGGGTCATTGATATTCCATGGTTGCTTCGTAAAATATTGGTGAACCTCATTATTGTTCCCTTCCGTGCACCTAAGTCGGCTAAGATTTATAAGAAGCTTTGGACAGCCAATGGATCACCATTGCTTTATTATAGCAACAAGGTAAAGGCACTGCTACAGACTGAGCTCGGCAATGATTATGATGTTCATCTTGCTATGCGCTATAAAAATCCATCCATACCAGCAGTAATGGAAGCCATGCGAAAGCAGAACTACACCAGGATTGTTGTACTCCCGATGTTTCCACAATATGCTTCAGCGTCTACTGGTTCTGCATTAGAAGAAGTGATGCGCGTGTTCAATGCCTGGTGGGTCATTCCGGAAATAAAACTCATCAGTCAGTATTATGATCATCCTACCTTTGTTGATGCATTAGTGGAGCGTGCAAAACAATATGACTTTAATGCTTACGATCATATTCTTTTCTCCTACCATGGTTTGCCGGAGCGCCAGGTGGACAAAGTGTATGGTGAGGGGTTATGCTCTGATCACGATTGTGAAAGTGAAATAACAGAAGAGAATAAGTATTGCTATAAAGCAACATGTTATGCCACCACACGCCTGCTTACCGAACGATTGAATATTGCGAAAGAAAAACATACCGTGTGCTTTCAATCACGCCTCGATAAAAAATGGCTTGAACCGTTTTCAGATAAGGTAGTGGAGGAATGTGGGAGGAAAGGAATGAAAAAGATTCTTGTGTTCTCTCCAGCCTTTACTGCTGATTGTTTGGAAACCATTATTGAGATTGGTGATGAGTATCAGGAAATTTTCCATTCAAATGGTGGTGAGAAGGTACAGTTAGTTGAAAGCCTTAATGATCATCCTTTGTGGATTAAATGTTTGAAGGAACTCGTTGTTAAAGATTAATTACTCTTCGTGTCAATGCTGAAACAAACATTTGTGGAGCTGATAAGTCTATACAAAAATGACGATCATCTTATCTATGAATTGTGGAACGAAATTGAAATCAACTATTCTAAAAAGAAAAGGTATTATCACACGCTCGAGCACCTTGAAAATCTTCTGAAGCAATTAGCTGAAGTGAAGGATCATATCAAAGTATGGGATGCTGTTCTTTTTTCTCTCTACTATCACGATGTAATTTATAATCCGCTAAAAAACGACAACGAAGAACGAAGTGCCGATTTTGCTGAAAAAAGATTACAACAGATTTCAGTTCCCAAACTGATAGGGGAAAATTGTAAAGCTCAGATATTGGCCACGAAGAAGCATGGTGTTAGCTCTGATATGGATATCAATTTTTTCACAGACGCAGATCTTTCAATTTTAGGTAGCGAGTGGAGTCTGTATTCTGTTTATTTCAGACAAGTCAGGAAAGAGTATTCCATTTACCCCGACCTAATTTACAATCCAGGCAGAAAAAAAGTATTGTTTCATTTTTTGCAAATGGAAAGAATCTTTAAGACAGATTATTTTTACAACAAATTTGAAGTGCAAGCCAAGCAGAATCTGCAACAAGAGTTAGAACTGCTTTAAAAGTTAATCTGAATTCAATTTTTGATTAGTGACTATTGATTTGCGACTTGTCAGCGCTCAAAAATCTAAGACATTAACTTTTCTCTATTAACCGATAACTACCGAAGATACTTCCCAAACCAGTCAATGTACCGAATATACCGATCCTTCCAGTAACTCGGCACAGTAAGCCAGTGAAATTGACTAGAATAAAAATAAGTTGAGTCGGTACATTTAAAGAGCGCAGAACGGCCGTCATCCACACATCACTGTTGTAATTGTCTTTTACAGAATCAGGAGTTGTCACTACATAGGCAATCCATTTTCATCAGGAGAAATCTCCAACTCACTAACATTCTTTAGCCTGTAAACATCAGAAGGCTGAAGCGCACGCTGGCTGAGAGCCAGTATTGAGCAAAGACAGAAGAATAAGATGAATGTTCGCTTCATAAATTGTAAAAGGTTGCTGGAGAAATATAGTTTATTTTTTTTCCATCAGTATATTTGCCCGCTTTACAAAATTGAAAGTTTATGATAGTCGTAAAATTTGGAGGAACATCGGTCGGAAAACCGGAGCGCATGAAGAAAATTGCCGAACTCGTGTTAGGTACACCCGGCAAAAAGATTGTTGTGCTCTCCGCATTATCAGGCACAACCAATACGCTTGTTGCCATAGGTGATCATCTTCTCGCAGGCCAACGTGCCAAAGCGGAAGAAGAAATTGCAGGGCTCGAAAAACACTATGATGCTTTCATCAAAGAATTGTATGGCAGCGAATCATTCCATGCCATCGGCCAGGAAATTGTAAGTCGCTTTTTTATTTTCATTCGTTTGCTGGCTGCAGGTCAATTTGATTCGAAAAGCTACCGCGAATTGCTTGCACAAGGTGAGTTGATTTCAACTGAATTATTCTATCAGCATTTGCAGGAAAGAAAAGTAAGCGCGCGTTTATTGCCTGCTCTTTATTTTATGTCGATCGATGAGAATGACGAACCTGAATTGGAAAAAATTTCAGATCGCTTGAAACCATTGGTAAGTTCGCTGAACAACATCGACATCATCATCACGCAAGGATTCATCTGTCGGAATAATAGAAATGAAATTGACAATTTAAAACGTGGAGGTAGCGATTACACTGCGTCATTAATTGGTGCGGCCATACGTGCAGAAGAAATTCAAATCTGGACCGACATTGATGGCATGCACAATAACGATCCCCGCATTGTTAAGAAGACCGTTGCCATTTCTGAACTTACCTTTGATGAAGCTTCTGAGTTGGCTTATTTCGGAGCAAAGATTTTGCATCCCGCCACTATTGTACCTGCACAGAAATACAATGTACCGGTTCGCTTGAAAAATACAATGGATGAAAAAGCACCGGGCACGATCATCACAAGCAAAGGAACAGAAGGATCATTTAAAGCCATTGCCGCCAAAGATGGCATCACGTCTATTAAAATAAAATCTTCACGCATGTTAATGGCGTATGGTTTTTTGCGAAAAGTGTTTGAGGTTTTTGAAAACCACAAGACATCGATTGATATGATTACCACTTCGGAAATTGCCGTGTCGATTACCATTGATTCGAATACACATCTTGCGTCAATTGAAAACGAGTTGAGGAAATTCGGTACTATCGAAGTGGACAAGGATCAAACCATTATCTGTATTGTAGGGAATAAAATAACAGAGCAAAAAGGTGTACTCAACAAAATATTCGATGCGCTGGTTGATATTCCTGTTCGCATGGTGTCATGTGGCGCCAGTTCAAACAACGTGAGTATTTTGGTGGAGAAACAATACAAGGAAAAGGCATTGAATGTGTTGAATGAGGGACTGTTCGGCCTGAAGTAATATTTGTTTTTCACAATCTTTCAGTACTATTACCGGAAGTATGGAGATCTTCATCATCATTGTTTTTATTTTGGGCTACAGTGCAATTGCACTAGAGCATCCGATAAAGGTCAACAAAACAGCAACTGCCCTTCTTACGGGTGTGCTGTGCTGGACCTTATTTGTTCTTTCAACTCCGACAGAGTCTCTTCTCGGGAGTGCTCATTTTACTTCTTTCTTAAATCAACTTAAAATTGATGCAGGTAATAAATTCAGCGTGCTTACACAGCATGAAATTTTTACCCGTTTTATAATTACTGAGCTTGCGCATCACCTCGCAAAAATTGCAGAGATTCTTTTTTTCCTACTGGGTGCCATGACCATTGTTGAATTGATTGATGCCCACCACGGGTTTCGTTTCATCACCAATGGAATCAAGACACGGAATGTCAAAAAATTATTGTGGATCATATGCATCGTCACATTCTTCCTTTCTGCAATTCTGGATAACCTCACAACAGCCATTGTAATAGTGTCGCTCATCCGAAAGTTAATACCAAACAAAGACATGCGTTTATTTTTTGCCGGTATGATTGTGATTGCTGCAAATGCAGGAGGTGCATGGTCGCCCATTGGTGATGTAACTACAACGATGCTTTGGATTGGCGGACAAATTACCAGTGTGAACATTATGAAAACACTCTTCCTGCCAAGTGTTGTTTGCATGATCGTACCGCTGATCTACCTAAGCTTTACACTGAAAGGTACTTTAGGCGAAACACAGGAGCACAATATTAAAAATGAAGAGCAAATGATTCATGGTGGAAAGCTGATGTTGATACTAGGCATTGTTGCTTTCGTTTCTGTACCTGTTTTCAAAACCATCACGCACTTGCCACCTTACTTGGGTATGCTAGGTGCATTGGGAATTTTATGGATTGTTTCAGAATTAATTCATTCCGAACTTGACGAAGCTATTCGGAAAAATTATACAGCAGCTGGTGCGCTTGCGCGGATTGATGTGCCTAGTGTCCTTTTCTTTCTTGGCATTCTTCTTTCTGTTGGTGCATTAGAATCAATGATGACCCTTGATCACTTTGCAGAATTCCTTACAAGCTCAATTGGGAATAATCAAATTATCGTTACGCTTATTGGTTTGGGTTCCTCTATAGTAGATAATGTTCCCCTCGTAGCCGCTAGCATGGGTATGTATGACATGGATATGTATCCTCAAGATAATATGATATGGGAATACCTCGCGTATTGTACCGGAACGGGTGGCAGTATTTTAATTATCGGTTCGGCAGCGGGTGTGGCAGTGATGGGAATGGAAAAAATAGATTTCATCTGGTACATCAGGCGCCTTAGTCTTATTGCCATGATGGGATACTTTGCAGGCGCAATTGTTTACCTGCTTATTTATCCTTACCTAATGGTGCATTAGCTACCAGTCACATTATTCTATTGATCCTTCCGTGTGGTGTTTTCGATTTCAAGAATCAGATTCTCTCCATAAGCCATTGACGGAGTTTGGAATCCAATTTTGAAATTATCCGATAAAATTTTTTGAGCGATTAATGTACTGGTCTTTGCCGTGAGTGTATATCCATCAAATGTTTGCAAGATACTTGTGGCTTCGTTGCCTTGATTGTCCCACACTTTTCCCCAGAGAAAACTTCTTCCATTCTTTCTGCGATCGTCTGATGGTCCTGCTGGCCGCTTGTCAATCTGGTTTTTGAGAAATGTTTTCAACCATTTTTTCCGCAAGAGCCAATTAAAATAATTGGTCCACTTCAATTTATTAATTGTCTTTTTAGGCATACCCATATAGACTTCAATGTTTGAAATATGAGTACTTCGGTAGGCCGTTGAAATATCACCCCAAGGAATACATATTGTTGATGTGCTGAATTCTCCAAAGTTGATGTGTTGAGATCGGGATGCTAGCGGAATAGGTTTTAGTTTTCCATTTTCACGAATGTAACTTCCATGCCCTAATCCTTCAATTGAAGTGCGTGCTGTGCCGCGAGAAAGCCCACCCTTGAGCATAGTGAACGCAAGCTGAAGATGTGTTGCCGTGGGCAAGCGATTCTTTAAATGTAATGCGAGGCAATCAGAAGGTACTACATCGAAGCCGATGCCAGGCGCAATCATAATACCTACTGCTTTTGCTTTTGCGTCATACGTTGCAAGTATTTCAAAAACAGTAAACTCTCCGCTAATGTCAGTGTAATGTGTCTTCGTCTCGAGACAAGCATCTACCATTTGTTTGGATGTGAATTGAAAAGGACCAGCACAATGGATAACTAATTTCTTGCCTGTTAATAATTTCCGAAGAGCCTCACCATCATTGAGATCAACTACGTCAAATGGAAATCCAGTCTCCTTACTTTGAAGCTGAAGCGCTTCTGCATTTCTTCCTGCTAAGAGGATATTGACATTTCTTGATTTACATTCTTGTGCAATGAGTTTGCCCGTGTAACCGTATGAGCCGTAGAGAACAATGGAAGGGGTATTCATGCAAGTGTAGCGGTGGCTTTGTAATGTAGGTGTTTACCGGTTTCCAGTTTCCGGATACCGGTGACTGGCCACCAGCAACTGGTGACCTAGTTTACTTCTCAAGCCTTTCAATTTTTTGTACGAAGTACTTCGTGTCGCCACGCCATGGGAACGCGATGTAATACTTTACAAAGAAAAGATTGACCCGCTCTCCACTCAAAGCCACCTGTTCAAGCTCTTTGATGAGATCGGGATTGCCCTTTTCAATTGAAAAATCAAACGATTCGGCAATGGGACTTACCCCTTTCATTGCACCAAAAGTTTCCAGGTTTATTTTCCCTTCGTAGGTCTTGAAGATCATACCTTTCTGGCTCACCCGTAAAATTTTTCCAGCCATGAACCCATCTTCGTAACTCACGAAATACATAAAACTAAAGACAGCAATGCCAATAAGTAATGCCCAGATTAGAACTTTTCGAATTATTTTCATGGTTTTGTTTTTGAGCCGTGTTCCAAAACTTTGATCCTCCATAGTGAAATAGATATGATCTAAAGTTAAGAATCATTTTCGGGTTTCGTATTAAAGTTCAAGGTTTCGAGTCAGACTGCTTAATTGTTTACTAAATCATTCTAACTCCTAAATTCTATATTCTAAATACAATGCATTCTAAAAAAAAGCATCATTGGATAACATATGAAAGACTTCTACCTTTGATACATGTTATTGTACAACGAAACAGTCGGAATCGACAAAGAAATAGAGCAAGAATGGCTTCAGTGGATGAAGGAAGTAGGCGTTCCTAAAACAATGCAGACAGGAATGTTTCTGACCTGGAAAATCTACAAGGTTCTTCACGATGACAATGAAGGCTCAGTGTCTTATAGTGTTCAGTATTTTGCTGAACGAATTGAACATGTAACCTTGTTCTTCGATAAATATGCTCCTGCACTTATGGAAGAACATCGTTTACGTTTTCAGGACAGGCATGTTGCGTTTAGAACATTGTTAGAAGAAGTTTAGAAAGATATTAGAATTGCCATACGGCTTTTTTTTGCCGCATCAGAACTGTATCTTTAGTATAGATAATTCAAGGATGGATATGAGAGCCCGATTGATCTCCATCATACTCACTGTTTTCTTTTTCTGGGGGAATTTACAGACGTTTTCCCAGTTGAATGCTTTTCGTCTTTCGGACGAAATAAAAATTACGAACTCCTCCTTAAAAAGTATATCATTTGATAGTAGTCTGAACGAGGATGAATTTAAGTTTTATCCAGCCACTGGTCTCTGTAATTCTTCTACTACATTTTTATTAAAGGCGTCTCAACATCACGTTTTCATAACTTCTTTCATCCCTTCGATTGTTCATAAATATTCCAGTTTTTTTATTTTCTATCGGGTATTGCGAAATTAAATCGCAGGTAGAAACGTTCATCTGTAATGGATGCTTGTATCACGATTTAGTACTCTCAAAACTTTCTGTTTAATTTTTACACTATGAACAAAGCAATACTGATTAATCCTTCGGATATAAATCTATTTCATTTTGGGATGCAAGATGTGCTGAATAGCACTGAAGAAAAAGAATTGCGCAAATGGAAGCTGAAGCGGGCGATGATTCTGAGCAATTCAGAGCACACGCTTATCAACATCTATCTGAAATTGCCAAGTGGTGAATTGCTGGAAACGCAATCCGATACGGTGAATTACGCTGATGATTTTGTAACCATTAAAGGAGGTATTAACATCCCTACATGGGCTATTACCGATGTTGATGCATAAGTGATGATGCAGGAGGTCTAGAATTTTTCAGGCGTTAAAGGGGTTTGGTGCCTTTGAAATTTCTTAGGCCTCCCTGCATTTACTTTTCAGGAGTAAGCAGTTCTTCAATCTGATTTCTTTCCAGCGAACAGTTTATCCACTCACCATCCAGTTTCGATCCGTATTTCTTGTAGAAGTTAATAGCGGGTTCATTCCAGTCTAATACCTGCCACATCATGCCCGAACAATGTTGATCAAGCGCATGCTGTAAGGTACGGTCGAATAGCAATTTACCTGTTCCCTTACCTCTTTCACTTTCCGTTACCACAATGTCTTCGAGGTATAGACGCTTACCTTTCCAAGTAGAATATCGCCAGTAGTAGAGGGATATTCCAACGATAATATTATTTGATTCCGCAACGAAGAATCCATAGATCGGATTTTTTCCAAAACCATCTTCTTCCATTAAAGCAACTGTATTCATTACTTCGTGAGCAGCACGCTCAAAGGCTGCGAGTTCTTTCACAAGTTCTAAAACCCGGGGAAGATCTTCCTTCTTTCCTATGCGGATAGTGGTGTTCTTATTGTCTGTTGGATTTATCATATTGCTAATGATGTATTCTGTCTTTTCACAAAGATGAAAAAGATCGGCAAATGATTATAGGTCACCGTATCCATTCATCAATTTCTTTTACCTTTAATCGCAGATGAAATGCTGCATTGTTAGGCAAGTGTGTATCTATCGTTTTATTAACCTGAATCTTATGCAGAGAAGTTTTACAGTAAGCACGTTAAAATGTGCAGTATTAGTGCTCTTATTTTTATTTGCAGTCAGTTCACCTATGCTGGCTCAAAAAAAGAAAGACAAAAAATCAACAACCAAGCCGACTGAAACTCCACCACAGGCAGAGAAAAAAGAAGAGAAGAAAGACGGCATTCAGCCCTACGATAAAGTGATTACCGCAAAGGCCAAAACTGATCAAGGTCTATTCGCTGTGCATAAGCTGGACGATAAATATTTCTACGAAATTCCCGATACGTTACTTGGCCGTGAAATGTTAATGGTGACGCGTATCGCCAAAACAGCAGATAAAATTGGTTATGGTGGCGAAGAATTAAACAATTCTGTTCTCCGGTGGGAACGCAAAGACAAAAAGATTTTGCTTCGTGTCGTTTCGTTTAACAATGTGGCGAATGATTCTCTTCCGGTTGCGATCTCTGTGCGCAACTCCAATTTCGAACCCATCATTCAGACGTTCGACATCAAAGCTTTTTCGAAAGACTCCAGTGTGGTGATTGAAGTCACAACACTCTTCACAAAAGATGTACCTGCATTTGGTCTTGAAGATGCAACCCGCAAACAATATAAAATCACTTCGCTTGATGAAAGCAGAAGTTTCATTGAGACGATCAAAAGTTTTCCGATCAACGTTGAAGCACGCAATGTCGTTACCTATAAATCATCTGAGCCTCCATCCAATTCACAAACAGGAGCGATTTCATTAGAGATTAACAACTCAATGATCCTTCTTCCGAAATCACCAATGAAGCCCAGACTTCGTGACAGTCGTGTAGGATATTTTAGCAGGAGCCAGGTCGATTATGGACTAGATGAACAGAAAGCACAACAACGCAGCTTCATTGTTCGGTGGAAACTCGAGCCAAAAGATGAAGCAGCATACAAGCGCGGAGAATTGGTTGAGCCGAAAAAACAAATTGTCTATTACATTGATCCTGCCACACCCGCTAAATGGAGACCGTATTTGAAGCAAGGTGTAAACGATTGGAATGTTGCCTTCGAACGTGCAGGGTTCAAAAACGCAATTGTAGCGAAAGATGCTCCTACGTTAGAAGAAGATCCGGATTGGAGTCCTGATGATGCACGCTATTCTGTTATCCGTTACTTTGCTTCTGATATTCAGAATGCATATGGACCGAATGTTCACGATCCGCGTTCTGGTGAAATTTTGGAAAGTCATATTGGCTGGTATCACAACGTAATGAACTTGTTACGCAATTGGTATTTCATTCAAACAGCTGCTATTAACCCACAAGCCCGTGAAGTGAAATTTAAAGATGAGGTAATGGGACAGCTTATTCGTTTTGTTTCTTCTCATGAAGTAGGACACACACTTGGATTGCCTCACAACATGGGATCGAGCTATGCATATCCGGTCGATTCACTTCGTTCAGCCAGCTTTACCAAGCGCATGAGCACGGCTCCATCGATTATGGACTACGCGCGCTTTAATTACGTAGCACAACCAGAAGACAAAGGTGTTGCGTTGATGCCGGGCATTGGCGAATATGATAAGTATGCTGTAATGTGGGGTTACTCTTACATTCCAGTGGCAAGAACTCCTGATGATGAGAAAGAAGTTTTGAACAAGTGGATTGTAGAAAAGGCAAGTAATCCGATTTATTTTTTTGGAAGACAAACCTTTAATCCGATTGATCCAAGATCACAAACAGAAGACCTTGGCAATAATGCAATGAAGGCAAGTACTTATGGTGTTGCCAATCTCAAGCGCATCATTCCAAACCTCATTACATGGACATCAGAAAACGGAAAAGACTATGGTGATCTGGAAGAACTTTATGGACAAGTTCTCGGACAATGGAGTCGTTACAATGGACATGTAAAATCTAACATTGGTGGAGTGTATGAAACGTTCAAGTCGTATGATCAGGCTGGAAATGTTTTTGTTCCGGTAGCGAAGGGAACACAGAAAGATGCAATGAGCTATTTGCAACGCGAAACATTCGCCACACCTACGTGGATGTTGGATCAAAACATCTTGCGCAAGATTGAACATGCTGGCGTGGTGGAACGCATTCGCGGATTACAAGTCAGCATCTTAAATCAACTGCTGGACCCTAGTCGTATTGCACGATTGATTGAAGCCGAAGCAATGTTAGGTAAACAGACTTACACACCGATTGAACTCTTTAGTGATATTCGTTCAGGCTTGTGGTCAGAATTAACAAGTACAAAAGCAATTGATACCTATCGCAGAAATTTACAACGCGCACACATTGAGCGTCTAGAATTTTTAATGAAAGAAGAGATGACACCTCCTCCGGCAAACTTCCGATCGTTTTCAGGATATACAGCCATCGATGTGAGTCAGTCAGATATCAGACCAATTGCTCGTGGTGAATTAAAAGCATTGCGCACTCAACTGACTCAAGCACTTGCAAGAACAACAGACACGATTACGAGATATCATTTAGATGATTGCATTCAGCGCATCAATGTAATCCTTGATCCGAAATAATGTAATCATACAAACATCTATAAAACAAAAGAGCCCCGCATAGATGGGACTCTTTTGTTTATCAAGTTGAAACAATTATTCCAACAAAGCCAACACATCGCCATTCGTTCAATTCTCAAATCTCTTTTAGCTGGAGATCATAAGGTGTCATTTTTATTTCCTGTTCCACAAAGCGTATTCAATCCTAATTTGGGCAAATTGATTTCGAGTATTAAATGTAAATTCAGTAGAGTCAACTGTTCCAGAGCTGCTGTAAAGTTTCGTAATCCCAAAATAATAATCAAAACCAATTTCTAATCTATTAAAGCCACGATAACTAATGCCTGTAATAATTCCGATATCGTTTTTATTTGTTAGAAAGTCTACATCTTTATTATAAGGAAAAGAAAAAGCGGTAGTTGACACCCATATTAAAGCCTAATTTTGGATGCGGTAAATTGAATTGAACCACAAATGGAATTTCCAGAAAGTAGTGGTTGCGATTACTGGCACTTCATCCAATTCCATAAATGGAGGTCCTATAACATAAGGTTGCCCTGGTTTATTATAGGCTTCTCTTTTAAACTTTACCCCAAACGCCAATCGCGATCGCAGTTCAATAACTTTCCCTAAAGATTTGCTGATACCAGCACCCATCCGCAATTCCAAAGTAGGAAATGTAGAAGGTGCTGATACACTCGACTTAAAAGTTGAGCGACCAACACTAAAAAAGCCACTATATCTTATTTTGTTATTTGAGCCATCTCCTTCTTTGGGTTGACCAAGAACGGTTAGGGCGGAAATAAGAAGCGCAATGATTATCGTTAGATGTTTCATAATGATATTTTTTATTGGCAATCAACTATGGCCTACGTTATCAGGTAAAGTTTTACTAATCAGAGAATGTTAATGCAGCAACTATGGAAAGAAATAACAAGGACAAGCATTTTTCACAGCAACTGAATTTAAGGTAACAGGATAACAATCTAAATTTAGAAAAAATAATTGAGAGCAGAACTTTATTCGTGCATTTCAAATTATCCAAATGAAAACGTGATGTTGGGCTTAAGTCCTTATAATATTATTGTTGCTGTTAACCATGCACTAAAGTGTGAGCTTATTAAAATCTTCTTCAAGGGCTTTGGTCCAATACACTTATTTGAATTGCTACCACTTTAATAAAAACAAGAGAGGCTTCATTGGTGAAGCCTCTCTTGTTTTTATAAGAATACTGTAATTCTATTTCAATAAAGCGAGAGCATCTTTCATTCTCTTCAAGGCTTCTCTCAAATCTTTTTCGGACGCTGCATATGAAAGTCTCACACATGCCTCATCTCCAAAGGCACCACCCGGTACAAGTGAAACGTGTGCTTTCTCTAACATGTATAGACAAAAGTCATCACCATCCTTAATCACATTCGCTCCGTCAGCCTTTCCGTAGTAATGACTTACGTCAGGGAAAAAATAAAATGCGCCTTCCGGATAATTTGCTTTCACTCCTGGGATTTCTTTCAACAAAGTATAAACGATATCTCTGCGTTTGCGGTATTCTTCTACAAATGCTAAGGTAGGAGTTATATCACCTGTAATCGCTGCAAGAGCGGCACGTTGGGCAATCGAACAATTGGCCGAGGTAATTTGTCCCTGAACTTTATTACATCCATCAGCAATCCACTTTGGTGCTGCGATGTATCCAACTCTCCAGCCTGTCATGGCATAACCTTTCGCAAAACCATTTACCGTTATCGTGCGATCAAACATGCCGGGAAAAGAAGCAAGACTTACCTGTTCTCCTGTAAAGTTGATGTGCTCATAAATTTCATCGGCAATGGCAATGATGTTTGGATGTTTCAATACAACTGCTGCAATGGCTTCTAATTCTTTCTTTGAAAAAACCGAACCTGTTGGATTGCATGGTGAAGAGAAGATGAGCATTTTAGTTTTAGAGGTAACGGCAGCTTCCAATTGCGCTGCGGTCACTTTAAAGTCATTTTCAATTCCACCTTTTACAATAACAGGAGTTGCTTCTGTTAAACGAACCAAGGCATCATAGCTTACCCAGTATGGAGAGAATACAATTACTTCATCACCCGGGTTAAGTAATGCCAGCATCGCGTTAGCAATAGATTGTTTTGCGCCGTTTGAAACGACAATGTTCTCTGCTTTATACGGAACGTTATTTTCTTTTTGATATTTAGCTGCTATCGCTTCACGCAGATCCTGATAGCCTGCTACAGGAGGATAGGCAAAATATTTTCCTTCATCGATCGCCTTCTTGGCTGCATCACAAATGTGTTGAGGTGTTTTAAAATCAGGTTCACCCAAGCTCAAGCCGATTACATCGATGCCTTTGTTTTTAAACTCGCGTGCTTTGGCCGCCATAGCCAATGTTGCTGATTCTTGAATTGCGTTGATTCGATTCGATAAAGTATTCATAATGTTGTTTTGAAAAGCGAGCAAAGAAAATAATTAAAATCGGAAGTTGGAAGGTGAGCCCGCAAAGTTTTGAAGCATTGAAGGATTCCTAACGATAGGTAGTCTCAGCTGAAAAGTGTGCGACCAAGGATACTTCTTCCTAAAGTAATTTCATCAGCATATTCCAAATCACCACCAACGGGTACTCCTCGTGCAATGATGCTGACTTTTAAGCCAGCATCTTTTATTCTTCTGTTGATATAGAAGGCTGTAGTATCGCCTTCCATTGTTGGGCTTAATCCCAAAATAATTTCTTTTATCTCGGATTGTCCGTGGTTAAGTCGATTCACTAGTGATTCAATCTTGAGATCGGCTGGACCAATTCCATTCATGGGAGAGATAACACCACCGAGCACATGGTACAACCCTGTGTATTGTGCTGTGTTTTCAATTGCCATTACATCTTTCACATCTTCTACAACACATAATATGGAACGATCGCGTTTATGACTTGCGCAGATGGAACACATTTCTGCATCTGAAATATTTTGACAAGTATTACAGAACCTGATTTTTGAACGAAGATTTTGTAATGCTTCAGTAAGCGCGAATGTGTTCTCTTCTTTTTCTTTGATGAGATGTAAAACCAAACGCAATGCGGTCTTCTTCCCAATACCTGGAAGTTTAGCAACTTGGTTTACTGCCTCTTCAATAAGTTTAGAAGGATACTCCACGATTAATCGTATAATTTAATAGTTCATTGCAAGTATAGGTATTCCAACAAATTGAACGCAACAATCTTTAGTAATCGGTGTTTCTGTAATCGGTTAAGGAAGGTTTCATTAACAGGGATGATCTCACCGACCACAGATTACTATATACCAGTTGTGAAACTTAACTATTTGAACACTACAATATGCGTGCATCAATACCTACTTCGCAAATGGCTTCGCGAAAAGGACGGAGGAAATCGAATGTCCCGTTTTTCACAGCGCACTTTCCTTTATGATGAATGAGCAACGTACACTGCTCAGCTTGTTCCGGAGAATGCTTGCACACTTTTATCAACGTTTCAATCACATGTTCGAACGTATTGAAATCGTCATTAAACACGACCAGGTTCATCAGGTCGGTTGTCTCTGTTACCTCCATCACGTCCACTAGTTCTTCTTCTTTATGGGCAGGCTTCATAACACTCAATAGTTTCTGCAAAGTTAACCAAAATCAGCCTTCTGTCGGAAAACAAAATTGCCATCATTTGGATTTAACCATATTTACGTGATTTTTTGCTTTTTAAATCATTTCTGAACATGACCCCTACATTAGTCGTCATCATCATGACCCTTTATTTTGGCATGCTGATCCTCATCGCTGTCATTACATCGAAAGGAGCAGATACCAATACATTCTTCACAGGTAATCGTCAATCGCCCTGGTATTTGGTAGCGTTTGGGATGATTGGTTCTTCGCTTTCGGGTGTTACGTTTATTTCAGTTCCAGGTAATGTAGGCAAAATCGGATTTGGGTATTTTCAGGTCGTTCTCGGCTATTTAGTCGGGTATTGGGTAATCATTGGAGTGTTAATGCCTTTATATTATCGATTAAATCTGATTTCGATTTATACCTATTTAGAACAGCGTTTTAGTTTTTGGTCGTATAAAACCGGGGCTTTTTTCTTTCTTGTTTCACGCACCATTGGTTCTTCACTGCGACTTTACCTTGCAGCAACAGTACTTCAACTTTTTCTTTTCGATGCGTGGAACGTTCCGTTTTTTGTTACCGTTGCTACTACCATTATTCTCATTTGGGTTTATACCTTCAAGGGAGGGATTAAAACCATCGTTTGGACAGATGCCTTTCAAACCATCTTTCTCATCTCGGCAGTATGCATCGCCGTGTGGCAAATTACCAGTCAACTTGGTATGTCTCTTCCTGAAATGATTGAAACGGTTAACGCTAGCAGTTATGTCCGCATATTTTATTTTGATGATGTGAATTCAACGATGTTTTTTCCAAAGCAATTTTTAGGAGGTGCCTTCATTGCCATTACTATGACGGGCATGGATCAGGAGATTATGCAAAAGAACCTGAGCTGTAAAACGATAGGCGATGCACAAAAAAATATGTTCTGGTTCAGTTTGGTTTTAGTTCTGGTCAACTTGCTGTTCCTGATTTTAGGAGCTCTTCTGTATTTGTACAGTGCAAAAAATAATATTCCGATTCCGACTTTAACAGACGAACTCTTTCCACGTCTGGCAATTCAGGAACTTGGCTTATGGGTGGGTGTTTTCTTCCTGTTGGGAATAACAGCCTCTTCGTATGCCAGTGCTGACTCTGCTCTTGCCGGATTGACAACTTCATTTTGTATTGATTTTCTTGACTTTAAAAACAAGGAAGAAAAAGAAAAGAAGAAACAAAAATTCATTGTTCACTTTGGTTTCTCTCTGCTCTTTCTCATTATCATTTTAGTATTTAAGGAAATAAACCAGCGCTCTGTTATTGATGCAGTACTTAATGTGGCGGGCTATACCTATGGTCCTTTGCTTGGACTTTTTTCATTTGGTCTGTTTACTAAACTTCAGGTGAAAGATAAACTCGTGCCGCTTATATGTGTTTTGTCTCCGCTCATTTCATATATCATCAGCACGAATGCAGCAAATTATTTAGGTGGGTATAAAATCGGTATTGAGATCTTGATTATAAATGGACTAATTACTTTTATCGGCCTTTGGACTATTTCACAGCGATCGACTGAACCGGGAACGGTTAATCCATAATCCCTATAAAAAGGAAAAGGCCACCTCTGTTTGAAGTGACCTAAACCCGATTAAAACCAAACCCCACTATATTTTTATGGTGATCGCCAAAAGGCATACCTCCATTTATTTCTTTACATATTGAAACTCTTGTGTGTTGCTTCCCTTCGCAATACGAATGGTATACGTATCATACCGAACATCACAGAAATTGATAATCATTTTCCGTTTCTGAAGATGTTGAGACGTAATCATGTCTCCGTTTGAAGAATAGATTTCTACTGTCGCACCAACAAATTTTTTCTTGGCTTTGAATACAAACAAATTTTTGTACTTCGAAGATATTAATGTAACCGATTCACCACTTGTTACCTCTGTTGCAAATGACGATGTCATGGCAAGTACAAAGGCGGAGGCTAGAATGAAGGTTTTCATAGGTCTTCGTTTGGATTACCCATATTCAAAGCCTATGCCACGTAAGGAATCGTTGAAAATTGCAGTATTCTGTAAGGTTACTGATGATTTGTATCTTGTTTTGGGAGAGCGTTTCCCCGAATGGTTCTGGATTAAGCTAGTTCGGTGGTTGGATCCCACAATAGTTCCTTAAAACGCACAATCTTATCATTCACGACTTTCACTTTCTCCTTCTCTAATAGTTTTTGCATCATGTCGGGTTTCTTGAAATGATGTTTACCAGTCAGTAATCCGGCACTATTTACAACCCGGTGCGCAGGTACATCAACAGGGCAACCGTGCATTGCCCATCCTACCATTCGTGCACCCGATTTAGCACCCAAGTAGTGTGCAATGGCACCATAGCTTGTAACACGACCTTTTGGGATTAGCTTCACAACTTCGTAGACATCATCAAAGAAAGTGTTATCTGTATGTTTCTTTTTTATAGTAGGCATATCATAGAATAATCAAGTTCTTAAATTTACACTCCATTTTTAATAACACGTGAATTTTTACCAAGTGAAATACCTATCCCTTGCAATCGTCTTTTCAATAGTATCCACAATCGCTTCCGCTCAAAGTAGCCAGGCAATTATTTTTCCTGACTCGGTCGGGTGGAATCAACTATCAGAAAATCAGGAATTAGAATTTCAGGTAAAGGCATCTGGTCAATCCCAGGCTTGGTTCTCATTGGAAGGTGCAAATGGACTTCACATTCGTTTTGATACCCTTGGTAATTTTTATTGGAAACCGAATTTTGATTTGGTTGATCGCGTAACAAAAGCAAAAGATTTCACGGTAATTTTTCAAGCGTCATTTGTTGATGGGCGCAGAGAGCGTAAGGCAATTACCTTTACAGTTCAACATGTTAATCGGCCACCGATTGTAGAAGACCTTCCTATATTTTATGTGAAGCAATCTAATTTGAACACCTACCAGATTGCAGGCGAATATGTTTATGATCCGGATGGAGATCCCTTGGTATTTAAATCGATACAATCTCAAATGCCAGAGGGAACAAATCTTTCATCGTTAGGTCAATTCACCTGGAATCCTTCCCGAAGTCAGTTCTCAGGACTTAGAAATAATCCGGCACTTATTGAATTCATTGTACAAGATCAGCCCGATAAAGCTGAAACAAAAGGGAAACTGAAAATCGCTCAAACACAACAAGACCTTCCGCCAGAAATTCTTATTGTTCCGGGAGATACACTCTTTACCATAAAGGAAGATGAAACACTGAACTTAAAACTTTATATCTCTGATCCGAATGGCGATGATAATGTTAGAAGCAGTGGTTTTATTCCAAGTGACAAACGGATTCCGCTCATTAGCCTGAAAGAGAATACTGCTTTACAATATGAATTTATCTGGACTCCCGGGTATGATTTTGTAGATGATACACAGACCGCCTTAACTTCTGAAGTCATTTTCTTTGTTCTCGACAAATCGAACAATCGTACCCAGCGTAAAATAAAAATCAGAGTTGTCGATACCGAAAACCTGATTAAGAAAGACAAACACCTCTTTGGAAAATACAGAAGCAATCTTGTTGATGCCATGTTGCTTCTTCAGCAACTCGATAATGAGCAGAAGAAACTCAATTCCGACTATAAGAAGGCTAAAAAAGGTAAAAAGCAAAGATCAATCTTGAATGCATCGCTAGGTGCAGTTACTGGGTTTACTCCTGTTATTCTGGCGGATAGTCCCGATCAGGCTAAGGTGGTTTCTGGCATTGGCGGTACAACAGTACTTACATTAGGAACATTAGAAGCGACTGAAGTGATTGGTCGTTCGAAGGAAGGAATTTTAGAAAAAATTAAAATTGACATTGACCTTCGAAATAAAATACAAGCGACTGGCGATGATTTCGCCAGAAAATATGCGCTGAAATCAACTCGCAGAAATGCAGAATTTGACAAAGACATTGAGAAGCTTCGTGCTACGTTAAATGACCAGCGTCTTGTTTTGCTTGAGCTTGACGCCCATACAAAAAACACTAGCACTCCTGACGACAGGGATATCAAAAAGATTTTCCTGGATTATGGAGAGGATTCTAAATAGAAAGTTCTCAACCATCGTTTGACAGAAAGCCAGAAAACTATACATTTGCAGTCCCAAATTTTTGGAATAAGCCGATACAGAGGAATGGTAGAGCGGTTTATTGCACCGGTCTTGAAAACCGGAGACCCTTCGCGGGGTCCGGGGGTTCGAATCCCTCTTCCTCTGCTGGATCAAAATCGAACAAGCTCAAGACCTCGGATTCTTTAGGGATTCGAGGTTTTTTGTTTTAGCAATTCAATAACGCTTAACCCTTGCAGCCACTTTGGGTGACCGTAAAATTTAAAAGCTATTCGCCCTAAAATCATTGACAATCATCACTTGCCAGCACAGCAGCGACTCAAAATAAACCAGCCGTTTAAGTAAATCCCATTTTCCCATCTCCAATCTTTATGTAGCCTGCGATGATATTTAGACTAAACTTATCATTCATGAATAAAATTTTTCTACTACTGGCATTTCTTGTTCTGTCCCTGGGGTTCACCTTCGCGCAGGAAACCTTTCCCAGAAATGATGTCAAAGACGCCCGATCCGGCCTATATGCCTTTATGAACGCTACCATTGTAG
>JANMRZ010000157.1:0-6752 GCA_031388805.1 Chryseolinea sp. | reverse complement strand
TTTACATACTATAATAAAAAAAAACTCTCCCCCCCCCCCCTCCCGCCCCCCCGCCCCCCCCCCCCCCCCCTCTTCACTCAATATTTACATCTCTTTCTTAGCAACAGGTGGAACGATACCCATGTTATACCACGCGAAAGAATATTGATCCGCTACTTGTTCAATCGTTTTTGAAATAGGTGTGCCTGCACCATGGCCTGCATCCGTTTCGATTCGAATGAGTACAGGATTTGTACCGGCATGATTCGCTTGCAATGTAGCGGCAAACTTAAACGAGTGAGCTGGAACAACTCGATCATCGTGATCACCAGTCGTTACCATTGTTGCCGGATAATTTGTTCCAGGTTTTAAAGCATGCACTGGTGAATACGTTTTCAAATACTCAAACATTTCTTTTGAATCTTCTGCTGTACCATAATCATATGACCATCCGGCACCAGCCGTAAACTTGTTGTAGCGAAGCATATCCATTACACCCACTGCAGGGAAGGCTACCTTCGCCAACTCAGGGCGCTGTGTCATTGTAGCACCTACTAACAATCCACCATTCGACCCTCCTGATAATGCCAGGTAATCACTTGATGTATACTTCTCTGCTATCAAATATTCCGCTGCCGCTATAAAGTCGTCAAATACATTTTGCTTCTTCAGCTTTGTTCCGGCTACGTGCCACTTCTCTCCATACTCACCCCCACCCCGTAAATTAGGTTGAGCAAATACACCCCCATTTTCTAACCACACAATGCGTGCAGTACTGAATCCGGGAGTAAGGCTAACGTTAAATCCTCCGTATCCATAAAGAATGGTTGGGTTCTTCCCATTCAACTCAAGTCCTTTTTTATGGACAATAAACATCGGCACTTTTGTTCCGTCTTTGCTGGTGTAGAAAACTTGCTTAGTCTCATAATCTTCGGGAGTAAAATCCACCTTTGGTTTTTCATAAAGTGTTGATTTGCCGGAAGCAATATCATATTTGAAAATAGTAGAGGGATACGTGAAAGATGTAAATGTGTAGTACGTTTCTTTATCTTCAATTCGTCCATTAAAACCACCAGCTGTTCCAATGCCAGGAAGCTCAACTTCACGTTCGAGTTTACCTTTTGTATCAAATTGTTTTATTACAGTCTTTACATCCACCAGGTAGTCGGCAAATATTTTCCCACCCACCATTGACGTGTTTAATACATTTTCTGTTTCAGGAATTACATCTTTCCAATGTTCTGGTGTTGGATTCGAAAAGTCTGCCTCTACAACACGCGTGTTGGGCGCATTCAAATTCGTGTTAATCAGAAGGCGTGTTCCTTCATTGGCCATTACAAAATGGTTGTTATCAAAGTTGTTAACCAATGTAACAAGCTTGCCTTTCGGGTCTTTTAAATCCTGAACATACAATTCATTTCCATTCGTACTGGTTGAGGCTGTGACCACAAGGAAACGTTCATCTTCCGTTAAGTACGCTCCGATATATCTCCGCGGAGTTTTTTCTCCTCCAAATAGCAATACATCCTTTTCCTGGGATGTACCCAAAACATGATAATAGAGTTTGTGGTACTGTGTCTTCTCTGAAAGCTGACTTCCTTTTGGTTTGTCGTAAGTACTGTAATAAAACCCTTCATTACCTTTCCACGCAATTCCACCAAACTTGATGTTTCGCATGGTATCTTCCACAACCGTTTTGTCTGAAGTGCGGAGAACAATTGCTTCTTTCCAATCGGCACCACCTTTTGAAATTTGATAAGTGGCCAGCGAGCCATCCTTGCTAAAGGAAATTCCTGCCAGGGAAATGGTACCATCTTCTTTAAACTTATTCGGATTGAGAAATTCTTCCACTTCTCCATTCTCCCCTTTCTTACGATAGAGAACACTTTGATTTTGAAGTCCATTGTTTTTATAGAAGTAAAAATAGTCACCTTCTTTAAAAGGAGCACTGAGGCGCTCATAATTGAAAATTTCTTCAAGACGTTTCTTAACCGTTTCTCGATACGGAATTTTATTAAGGAAGCCGAACGTAACTTCATTCTGTGCTTTCACCCAATCACCAGTTTCTTTTGTGGTATCGTTTTCAAGCCAACGGTATGGATCGGATACTTGTGTGCCGAAGTAGGTATCTATAGTATCTACTTTCTTTGTTTCAGGATAATTCATGTTTGCAATTTCTGTTTTCTTTTCTGAACAAGCCATGGTAAGTGTAGCCATGCTTGCAGCGAATATGAGTTTATTGAGTTTCATTCGGGTATTGTTTATGTGATCAAAGTAGATGGGTTATGACAACTGAACAAGAATTAAGTGATGAGTGGTGTGGAGTTATGATCTGAAAATGTGCCCATTTGAATTTGAAGATGAGCCGATTTGGCGATGATGTGCTCAACCTTCATTAGCCATCTAATGTATTTAAAATTTCAATCTTTATTATAATTCCATTGAGATCTAGAATGTACAAGTCGTCCGGAGCGTGGTTCGCAATTAAAACATTGACAAAGTAATGTCATGTATGTTTATGCGCTAACCATTAACCTTTCACAATTAACTCTTAACTTTCGCTTATGCCAGCCGAGTTTGTAAAGATTCATCCTGAAAATCCGGAGCGAAGAAAAATTCTGCACATTGTAGACGTGTTGCTCAAGGGCGGCATTGTTATTTATCCTACCGATACGATTTATGGAATAGGTTGTGATCTAATGAATCGAAAAGCCATCGAGCGACTTTGTCACATCATGAATATCAAACCACAGAAGCTTGACTTGTCTTTTATATGTAATGATCTCAGTCACATTTCTGAATATGTAAAGCGATTGGACACGCCTGTCTTTAAAGTATTGAAGAAGGCATTGCCAGGACCATTCACTTTCATTTTAGAATCGAGCAGCAAAGTGCCGCGCATTCTGGATGTAAATAAAAAAACGGTGGGCATTCGTATTCCCAATCACAATATTCCGCGTATGATTGTGGAACATCTGGGCAATCCATTGATCACATCATCCATAAAAGATGATGACATTATAAAAGAGTACACTACCGATCCTGGAAAAATCTTCGAAGACTTTAAACATCAGGTTGATATTGTAATTGATGGTGGGCCAGGAGGTAATATACCTTCAACAGTTATTGATTGTACTGGTGATGATCTTTTAGTGGTTCGAAGTGGATTGGGGGACATAGATTTGTATACATGATTTTTTCTGAATGAGTTCTATCTTAATTGAAACACAATACCTTCCACCCATCGCGTACTTTGCGGCCATTCAACAGGCTTCAACTATAACAATAGAGAAGCATGAACACTTTCAAAAGCAGACGTATCGCAATAGATGTTACATTCTTTCGTCTCAGGGAAAAGAAATGCTCATTCTCCCGCTCACATCCAAACATGGCAACGTATGTATCACTGATATCAAGATTGACTATTCACAGAAGTGGTTGAACCATCATTGGCGAAGTATTCAATCGGCTTATGGTCGGGCGCCTTTCTTTGAATATTATGCGAGCGATTTGGAGAAAGTTTTATTCGCGAAGCATATCTTTCTTTATGATTTGAACTATCAATTGCTGTCAATGTGTCTCAAGTGGTTGAAGTGGAATGTGCCAGTAAAGGAAAGTTTGGCGTATGAAAAAACAGTAGATTCATCGATAATGGACTTACGATCGTTGATAAACCCAAAGAAAAGTGACATCGAAGAGAAGTTTTATAAACCAGCCTCATATACTCAAGTCTTTGGCAGCACGTTTGTAAAGAACCTTAGTCTCATCGACCTGATTTTTTGTGAGGGACCCGCTGCCAGACTAATTGTGGAGGCTTCAGCGATAACAAAATGAACAAATACGGTTTCGATTGCGTTATTTTGGTCAGTAAATCTTCGTGATTCGATAGCATGAGAACACACAAAAAATTTTACATTTACATTATTCACTTACAATCTTTCTATGGAAGCTAAATTTTCCAACCGGGTTAAGGAGGTAATATCACTTAGTCGTGAAGAAGCCCTGCGCCTTGGTCATGATTACATCGGCACTGAACATCTCGTTCTCGGCATGGTGCGCGAAGGAGAAGGTGTTGCAGTGGGTGTGCTTAAGAAACTAGGCGTACCACTGGACGAACTTCGAAACGAGATCGAAAAAATATCAAAAGGAACGGCCACGCATCAGATTAAAAATCTGGCGAACATTCCGCTCACAAAAGCTTCAGAGAAAGTACTTAAGATTACTTACCTCGAAGCTAAAATTTTCAAAGCCCAACTCATCGGAACGGAGCATCTCTTGCTATCCATTCTTCGCGACCAGGATAACCTGGGTACTCAGATATTAAACAAGTTTGATGTTAACTACGAGACTGTAAAAGAAATGCTCGAATACCAAAGTGAAGGCCCAATGGCCGCGCAAGACACAGACGATCCGGATGATGATTCATCTAAAATTTTTGGTGGTGGTGCAGGACAAGGTGGAGCAGGTAAAGAAAAGAAAGGTGCAGAAAAATCAAGAACACCTGTGCTTGACAATTTCGGCCGCGACCTTACCCGCATGGCAGAAGACAATAAGCTCGACCCTATTGTAGGTCGTGAAAAAGAAATTGAACGTGTTGCACAAATTCTTTCGCGCAGAAAGAAAAATAATCCCATATTAATTGGTGAGCCTGGTGTAGGTAAAACTGCTATTGCAGAAGGTCTTGCACTTCGCATTATTCAGAAAAAAGTTTCTCGCGTATTGTTTGGCAAACGCGTAGTAACATTGGACTTAGCTTCACTTGTTGCCGGAACAAAATACCGTGGCCAGTTTGAAGAACGTATGAAGGCGGTAATGAATGAACTAGAGAAATCGCCAGATGTAATTTTATTCATTGACGAATTACATACCATCGTTGGTGCTGGTGGTGCATCCGGCTCGCTTGATGCTTCCAATATGTTTAAGCCCGCATTGTCTCGCGGAGAGATTCAATGTATCGGTGCAACAACATTGGATGAATACAGACAATATATAGAGAAGGATGGTGCATTGGCTCGTAGATTCCAAATGGTAATGGTGGATTCAACAACCGTTGATGAAACGATTCAGATTTTGGAAAACATCAAAGAGAAGTATGAAGATCACCATCATGTAATCTATACAAAGGAGGCGATTGAAGCCTGTGTTAAATTCTCTGATCGCTACATCAGCGACCGCTACTTGCCAGACAAAGCCATCGATGTATTAGATGAAGCTGGCGCGCGCGTACACATCAACAACATTCATGTGCCTGAAGACATTATCAAGTTTGAGGAGGCAATTGAAGATGTGAAGAAAGAAAAGAATCGAGTAGTGAAAAGCCAGAAGTATGAAGAGGCTGCACAACTTCGTGATAAAGAGAAGAAGCTCATTGAGCAATTAGATACTGCTAAAACAAAGTGGGAAGAAAAGACTCGTACTGAGAAGTACACGGTTAACGAAGATAACGTTGCTGATGTAATAGGTATGATGACTGGTATCCCGACAAACCGCATCGCTCAAAAAGAAAGCAACAAGTTGTTGAACATGACAACTGAATTGAGTGGCAAAGTGATTGGACAGCAAGAGGCAATCAAGAAATTAACGAAAGCGATTCAACGCACACGTGTTGGTTTGAAAGATCCACGCAAGCCAATCGGTTCGTTTATATTCCTTGGCCCGACTGGTGTTGGTAAAACAGAATTAGCGAAGGTGCTTGCTACCTATCTCTTTGATAAAGATGAATCATTGATTCGCATCGACATGAGTGAATACATGGAGAAATTCTCTGTATCACGATTGGTTGGAGCGCCTCCAGGATATGTAGGTTACGAAGAAGGTGGACAGTTAACTGAAAAAGTAAGACGTAAACCATATTCAGTTGTATTGTTGGATGAAATTGAAAAAGCCCATCCGGATATTTTCAACATTCTCCTTCAGGTATTAGATGATGGTATTCTTACTGATGGTTTGGGAAGAAGAGTTGATTTTAGAAATACAATCATCATCATGACTTCCAACATTGGTGTTCGTGATTTGAAAGATTTTGGATCAGGCATTGGATTCTCGACTGTAGCAAAACGCGAGTCAGAAGAAGAGCACATGAAGTCAACCATTCAAAATGCGTTGAAGAAAGTGTTTAGCCCTGAATTCCTAAATAGATTAGATGATGTAATTGTGTTCAATTCTCTTCAACGCGAAGACATTCACAAGATCATCGATATTTCATTGGGCAAGTTGTTCAAACGTATTGAACAACTTGGCTACACCATTGAGCTAACAGATAAAGCAAAAGATTTTCTAGCTGAGAAAGGATATGACCAACAGTTTGGAGCCCGTCCATTGAACAGGGCCATCCAAAAATATTTAGAAGATCCGGTAGCGGAAGAAATGCTCAAGGGCGAATTGGAAGAGGGCGGAATTATACTTGCCGACCACGATGGAAAAGGCGATGTCCTTACAATTAAAACGAAGAAGCCAAAGGCATCTTCAAAAGAGAAAAAAGAATAGTACCTATAGAGCCCATCTATTTGAAGACGACTCCAATTGAGCAATCAGTTGGAGTTCGTTTTTTTTAAGGATATCGATAAGTATCGATGGATTAGCCTCAACTTCTATTCTAATTTGAGTCATTATTTTTAGGAATCACATCTGGTTTAATTGCAGTTTAAGGCATTGGTTGAAGCGAAGGTGCACAGAATAAAGAGAGTGCTCTTGCGCGAAGCGAAAGATAGCGGCCAGATCAAAAGCGCAGGCCGAGCTTAAGAACTGAAGATTGAGCCGGCCGTTATAGGCCG
>JANMRZ010000134.1:0-1601 GCA_031388805.1 Chryseolinea sp. | reverse complement strand
GCAACGGCAAGGGTTGATGAAAAAAGAATTGGAAAGGATAGCATCCATCAAGAACCTTTCAAGAGATGTTTACGAGATAGTCAATAAAAGTCGATAAAGGCGACAAAAGAGGAGGCAAAGACAATTTGCAGTTATGATCGTTTATGACAGAAAAGACAGCGGTATTTCGGGGGGTGCTCGGCAGGAAGAGGCACTTCTTTATCCGGCCCATGGCAATTGAGACAATATGCTTCCGCTTCCTTCTTATCTTTTATGGCATAAAAACGGTTATGATTTTCATCTTGAGGTAAAAAGGAGGTAGTTTCCTTCGGAGCTCGCAGGAGAAATATTAAAATGGTGGCACAGATGATGATGAATGCTAAATTGACGACCAACTTTGTTTTTGAGTCTAATTTTTTCATATCATTATGTAAAGTGGTCATAACCGGTACAATCAGCGAGCCATTTCGACAGCACTGAAATCGAGCAGTTTCTTTTTGAGACAGAACGCTATGACTTCAGAGATAAGCGTTGCAAATATGGTATTTTTTCCGGTCATCGACACCATCTTCGTATGCAATCTATGATTTTTTATGAGATTTTGCATAACCGTGGTATCAAATTGAGGATTTGCGATATATTGACCGATTGTCTCACCGGAAATTATTGCCGGGTAAATACCTTCTCCGGTGAGACCGGAGGCGAGTCCTGCGGCATCACCGACAAGGAAAGTGTCGGCAAAATGCCATCCCCTAAAATCAAAATTGATCAATTCCGCCGATGCCTTATGTTGCATCAAAGGATAACCTCGCTTTGAACCCCAGTGTAAGAGGTTGGTCTTAAGTTGGCTAGCTTTCATTCTTCTTGCGTCGACATAGGCACCGATCGACACCGAATCCCGATGGGGAAATACCCAGGCGTACCCATTGGCGAACAGGGAACTATTTAAATGCCACTCCATTTCCGGATAGTCTCCGGGGATTTGATATGTGATACCGATTCCGGCGGCAGCAACGGGGAGACCAAGAGATCTTCTGACAAGAGAAGAGGAGCCGTCGGCACCTACTAAATATCTGCATGAATATTGGTCGCGTGTTGTAGATCTTTTATTGACACAATGTATGTGATGCTCTTGAATGGAGGTGACCTGGCAGCCAAGGCGAATTTCCGCACCGGCTTGCAAGGCTTTTCCCGCCATTTCCCGGCCTAATTTTTCCCTGTTCACCGTAGCGATAATAGGTGTTGGTGAGGCTACGCAAGTGGTTTGGAAGCGGGTAAAAATGTGTTGTTTGAAAAATTGTCTTTCCGAGATGTCTTCCGGTACTTTCTTGAGCAAGCCATTCCAGGTGATGCCACCAGCACAGACTTTTTTACCAAGAGTCTCTTTTCGTTCGAGAACCAGAGTCTTTAATCCATGGGCAGCAGTAATGCGAGCGCAGGCCAGACCACCTGGACCGGCACCGATTATAATGACATCATAGGACATGGAAGCTTAGATTGATTGGGAAGAAAATAAACGTACGGGGAATCGTCAGACTGACAATTACGGGGGATAATTCAGAGGTTAAACAACAAAACCTGTTCGGTACCATTCTATCATCGGCACGGAACAGGTTTGAGAT
>JANMRZ010000080.1:0-11119 GCA_031388805.1 Chryseolinea sp. | reverse complement strand
AGTGGCGGAAGCGGGAATATTACAGATTCACCAATCAATAACACCGACAATCCAATTGATGTTACCTATACCGTAATACCGACAGGTTCAGGTCCTACTTTTTGTATAGGTTCTCCATTCACAATTGTTGTAACGGTAAATCCGAATCCAAACTTTACAGCAACGACAAGTACACCAACGATCTGCAGCGGATCAAATGCAAGTATCTTATTTAACAGCAGCACAACAGGCCATCAGATTAATGTTGTGAGTGTGAGTTACAATGGAGCAGGCAATACTGGAACAATTATTCCGGGTACAACGACTTTCACGAATGGCAATACCTTAGTAGAACCATTAACCAACAGCACGAATGCTCCGATCGATGTAGTGTACACATTTAATGTAACGACTCCGGGTTCAACGCCTATATGTCCATTGGTTCCGGTGAATCAAATTGTTACGGTTAGAGTATACCCGGTGCCGGATGCATTGGCAACAACCCCTCAAACAATTTGCTCCGGAACAACAACCAATATCAGTATTAGCAATCCTAATTCAGTAGTTGGTACAACCTTTTCGTGGACGGTGGTAAGCCCAAGTAATGTGTCAGGTGCCGGTGCCGGAAGTGGTACTTTGATCAATCAACTCCTAACCTCAACGGATGGTATTTCAATAGGTACGCTTACTTATCGTATTACACCATCTGCAAATGGATGCAACGGAAGTCCTTTCGATGTTGTAGTGAACGTTACACCGAAACCCGTCATTACAAATCCAGCCACTGATTTTATACAAGATATATGTAGTGGTGCAACATTAAACTTTACACCCACCTCTTCAGTAGGAGGAACAAACTATACCTGGACATCAACTGTTATTGGATCCCTTAGCGGAGTAAGTGCAAGTGGTACAGGTGCAATAAATGATACACCAGTTAATGCCACCAATTCTAATGCTGTTATTATTTACACCGTTACGCCATTTGTTTCTGGCTGTGCGGGAAATCCTGTAAATGTTGTCGTTACAGTTCATCCTGTGCCAAATGTATTTGCCTCTAACCAAATAATATGTTCAGGATCATCAACAGCCGTCATAATTTCAAATCCGAATTTAGTTTCAGGAACTACTTACACATGGACAGTCACAGCTACCAATGCAAATGGTTCATCTCCAGGATCGGGCAATACAATCAGTCAAGTATTGACGAGCGCCGATGGTACTTCTAATGGAACGGTAGATTATATCATTACTCCGCAAGCCAATGGATGTTCAGGCCCGCCAATTACCATAACCGTAACGGTTAAACCTGTTCCTGTTATCACCAATCTGCCAGTCTCATTTTCGCAGCAGATATGCAGTGGAGAGACACTTGGGTTTAATCCAACAGCAAACATTAGTGGTACAAACTTTACATGGACAAGTGTCATTACCGGAACGATCAGTTCAGGTTCTGTAACAGCAAGCGGAAGTGGGTCAATTACAGATACACCTATTAATACAGGAAATACTTCTGGTACTGTTCGGTATACCATCACTCCAGATTTTAATAGTTGCAATGGTTTGCCCGTCGATTTGATTGTTACAGTTAAACCACTTCCTTCAGCATCTGGAACAAGTATCACCACCATTTGTAGTGGACAGAATGCTATCATTAATATTCTATCAACACCTGTTAGTGTGAGTGGTACAACATTTTCGTGGACAGCTTCACCTAGCTCTAATGTGATAGGTGCTGCAGATGGAAATGGATCAACGATCAATCAGACTTTGTCGACTACGAATGCCGTACTTGGCACAGTTTCATATACGATAACACCTTCAGCGAATGGTTGTAGTGGACCCATAACTGTTTTAACAGCTAATGTAAATCCAATGGCGACAGTGGATGCTGGTGTTGACTTTAGCGTGTGTGAGACACTAACCTTCCCAGCTACTATGACAATTCCAATTAGTGGAACAATAGGAGGTAGTGCTTCATCCGGCTCATGGACAATTGTTTCTGGCACGGGTGCTATTTCCTCAAGTGTTACCAGTGGAAATGTAGTTACAGCTACCTACACGGTGGCGGCAGGTGATATTGCATCCCAGGTGAAATTACGTTTAACGACCAATGATCCAGATCTTGCCGGCCCTTGCTCAATCGTTTCTGATGACTTAACGATAGATGTAAACAAGCGTGCCCGGGTTACTTTACCCTCTAACTTTACTGTTTGTGAGCCAACTTCTATTAGCCTCTCCGGAACACTAGGAGGAAGTGCAATTAGCGGACTATGGAGTTTGGTCTCTCCTGGTGTTGGAACACTTTCATCCAGTAGTGTAACAGGCCCAACGGTTAGCGCATCTTATTTTCCTGGATCTTCTGATGTTACTACGACCTTAACGTTTAGATTATCCACCAATGATCCTGATGGATTTGGCCCTTGTATCAGCGAGTTCGCTAACATTGATGTTCACATCAATGAATCTGCAAAAGTAAATGCCGGTTTAAACTTTGAAGTATGTGAAGATCAGGTGGTGAATTTAAACGGATCATTTAGCGGCTCAACTTCAGCAGTGGTCTGGAGTGGTGGAAGCGGAGCAGCTCAGTTTGGAAATGTAAACAATGCCATCACTAGCTACACCTTAACACCAATTGATATTGCTGGCGGCAGTATTACCTTAACCCTTGAAACAAATGATCCTGATGGAGCGGGCCCTTGCGGAATTATTTCTGATCAGGTATTTATTAAAATCAACAAGAAGCCAATAGTACAGATTTTTAATTTAGGATCAGTGTACGCGGAAAATGATCCACAAGTAACAATGGCAGGTGTAAACAACTCGGTTAACGGAGGTACAGATATATTCACAGGACCAGGTGTAATTGCGGGAACCAATATTTTTGATCCCGCAATTGCAAACAAAGCTCCTGTTCTGAACACGGTAACCTATACGTTCATAGATGGTGTAACGGGTTGCTCAAATTCGGTATCAAAAGATGTTTTGGTGAACCAGGTAACCCAGATTTCCTTCAATATTGAAGGCGAACATAATCCTACCGCAACCACTACGGAGATTTGTTCGAATGTTGGTTTGTTGCATTTGATAGGAGATCCAGAAGTCACCGACCCAATTGCTAAATCAGCATCTTTTAGCAGTACTAACATACCTGCCCGGATTCAAAAAATTGGTTTGGAATATTATATCGATACCGATGGATTGGCACCAGGAAATTATTTAGTTACCTATACCTTTACAAACCAGGCAGATGCAACCGAAACACTTACTAAAATAGTTACCGTATTCCCTGCACCAAATGCGATTATAGATGTAGGAGATAATTGTATTGATGGAACGGTTACATTTTTAGAATCATCTGTTATGTCGGATGGATCAAGTGATACTAATATCAGGGATTACAATTGGCTTTTTGGAGAAGGTGCTACAGGAAGTAACGGAACGATTAAGGAACCTACCTATATATACCAAACACCAGGACCTAAAAATATTTCCCTTGAGGTAGTCACCTTCAATGAATGCAAAAACACAGACACAAAAACCATAACAATAGGAACACCACCCATTGCCGATTTTGAAAGATCCTCTTATTGCAAAGGAGATGTAACCCAGTTCAAGGATAAGTCCACTTCAACCATTGGTGTTATCAATAGTTATACATGGAATTTTGCAGATGGTAACACTTCATCAGTTCAAAATCCTACCCATACCTACTCCAATTTTGGAACATTTGATGTCACCCTCACAATTGGAACGAGTGCAGGATGTTCGGCAGACACTACCAAAACCATTTTCATTCTGGATAGCCCTCCGGCAATGGCCGTTGATCCCTATTCAATGGATTTTGAAAATGGAATGGGATCATGGGTGGATGTAATTGATTATGATTTATTAGGTGACAGCGTTAGTTGGGTATTTGGTTTGCCTACAGGTGACATTATTAAAACCGCAGCTTCTGGAAGCAATGCCTGGTGGACTGGTGGAAATGGAGGAACATATTACAATAGCGAAAAATCGTTTGTCATCGGACCTTGTCTTAACATTCAGGAATTAAAGCGACCCATGATTTCTTTGAACTATTGGTCGGATACGCAGGGGGGATTTGATGGCGCTGTAGTACAATACTCTACAAACGGTGGGGTAGATTGGACAACGCTTGGCGATGCTGAAGGTCGTGGTATTAATTGGTATAACACGCGTGACGTAATTGGCAGACCAGGAGGACTTAATAACTATGCATGGACGGATACCACCAACCGAGTAGATAATAAATGGAAAAATGCTCGTTTCAACCTGGAGCAGATTAATCCACTAGAGCGGGATACCGTTATTTTTAGAATCGCATTCGGAAGTAACAGTGATAATCCTTCAGGAGTCAATCTTAATGGTTTTGCGTTTGATGATATTTACATTGGTGAGAAAACACGAAATGTTTTAGTGGAGCATTTTACCAATGATGCAAGCACGCCAAGCGAACAAGCGGATGATTATCTGGACAATCTATATGCTAATCAGCTTCTGGTCAACAACAGAGATTCTTCTGACTTCATCAAACTACAATACCACATTGCTAATCCAGGTTTTGATCAGATCAATGTTGATAATCCGGACGACCCTTCGGCCAGAAGAAATTTCTATGGAGTATCACAAGCACCATTTACCATTATGGATGGTATAATCGGACAATACTATGGAACGAATTTTAATGGTTCGTATGCTTATGTTACGGATGAAGAGTTAGACAGAAGAGCGTTAGAAGATCCTACCTTCAGCATTAGTATTGATACAATAGCAGCGAATGATAACGTACTGGATCTTCAATTGAAATATACCTATATCAATTCGGTCACATTGAACTCCCCTGTTATTCTTCAGGCAGCATTAGTGGAGTCGGGTGTGAATGGGAACAAGAATTACCTGCGCAAATTTTTGTTACAAGCTGCCGGAAGGTATGTTGATAAGACATGGACCGAAACTGTAGAAGAATTAATATCTGTAAATTATACTATTGATGTGCCCATTGCTGAACCAGATAGCTTGTCCATTATCGCTTTTGTTCAGGATATCAATACAGGAAGAATACTTCAAAGTGTAATCAAAAGGATAAATCACAAAGTCGGTACTGTTGTAGTAGGTGTGAATGAAGACCCGGCAACGGCCGAAATTTCAGGACTAAATATTTACCCGAACCCAGTATCGCATACATTAAATCTTCAGTTGGATAATGACCTTCATCATGATTATGCGTGGAAGTTGATTGACCAGCGTGGTGTTACAGTATTAGAAGGAAATCTCAATCGTGATCTGACATCACCACAACAAGTGGATGTAAGCAGATTGGCTGGAGGAATTTATTTCATGGCCATTCAGTCGGGAGAGAAGGCAGTAGTGTATAGGAAGATTGCAATAATTAACAGAAACTAATCAGAAAGAATTTCGCTCTCTAACTCAGGTAGTGCTTTTTCGCAACTTCTTACGAACTCATGAATGATCTTGGGAAGATCTTTTAAATTGGTCTTCTCTCTTCCATGCTCTTCAATAGCAGCAACGGTATTTCGTAATGAAGCCATTCCCATCAACGTGAAGGATGGCTTTATTTTGTGTGACAACTTAGATACAGTACTCCAGTCCATCTGTGCTGTAGCTTCTTCAATTTCTTTCAGAATAGGAGGGATAGTTTGTGTAAAGGTGGTGATCATTTCACGAATAAATTCCTGATTGTTTCCGGAGACGGATCGAAGGTATTCCAAATTGTAAGCTGTGCTTTTAACCTTTGTATTTTTTTTCTTTTCTTTTTTTCGAGGCTTTATATGTAGCTCTTCAAAAAGCTTATGGTAAAGATCATTCGGTGTAAAAGGTTTGGGTAAATAGTCATTCATGCCTGCGGCCAGACATTTTTCTACATCGACTTTGGTAGCATTCGCTGTTAGTGCCACAATAGGTACCTGACTTATTTCAGAATTCATCAGACGAATGGCTTTGGTGGTTTCGTATCCATCCAGTATGGGCATTTGAATGTCCATCAGCACAACATCATACAAGTTGTTTTTTACTTTCTCTATGGCGACCAATCCATTTTCTGCGGTATCAGTTTGACATTGCCATTTTTTAAGAATGCTCTTGGCGTAGAGTCGGTTGATGTCGTTGTCCTCAACCAATAACACACAGAGTTGTGAGGCATTTACTTCTTTTAGTGCCGAATCATTGCCAAGAGATTGTAGGTTTCTTGTCTTACCAATCCCATACGGAATAAAGACAATAAAGGTAGACCCCTCATTCTCTACGCTGTTTACGGTTATTCGACCATCTTGTAACTCAACCAATTGTTTTACAATAGTTAGTCCTAAACCAGTTCCGCCATACTTTCTCGTAATGCTGGCGTCAGCCTGGCTGAAACTTTCAAAAATGGTAGAGAGTTTTTCAAAAGGTATACCAACTCCGGTATCCACCACTTCAATACGAACCCAACAAATTCCCTTCTGCTCTCGCTCCGCGCTGCACTTCACATCTATGGAACCACTGTGCGTGAACTTTACAGCATTACTTATCAGGTTAATGAGTATTTGGTTTAACCTAACGGGATCGCCCAACAGAATTTTATTGAGCTTTTCATCGATCTGGTAGTTTAGGGAAATTCGTTTTTCCCTGGCTTGAAAAGTAAACGAACTGATGAGAGACGGAAGGAAATCCTTTAAGTTAAAAGCGATCTTCTCAAACCGAAGTTTCCCCGATTCAATGGCGGATAAATCGAGGATATCATTAATAATAACTTTCAGGTTTTCAGCAGAATGTCGAATTGCGTTTAGGTACGTTTCGCTATCCTCAGGACTCGGGTTTTGGCTGAGCAGGTTGGCCATACCTGCAATGCCATTGATTGGTGTTCGTATCTCATGGCTCATATTAGCCAGAAACTGTTCTTTTGCTTTTTGAAGTCTGAGGAGTTCTACTTCATCTTTCTTGCGTTGTTCAATATCGCGGCAATCCAGAATAAAACCATCGAGTCCTTCTTTGTGCTTTAAGTTGATGGCATTGAATTCGAGGAAACGATAGGTAAGATCTTTGCAGAGAAACTGAAACTCTACATTCTCAGTGTAAGCCCGCTTCTGACTTTGCTTGAACTTGCTTTTGAGCTCAAATAAGGTCTCTGGAAGGATGAAATCGAAAAAGTTTTTGCCGATCAGGCTCTTTGATCGATAGCCCAGTGTTGTCAATACCGAAGCGTTGTGGTACTGTATCTTGCCAGAGAAATCGACAATGAAGATAATATCAGAACCATCTTCCACTACTGCTTCGTAGAACTTTCCCTTCTTTAAATAGTTTTGCAGTTTCATGCCTTACCTAGATCCCAGCGGCCTCCATCTCTTTTAGGTATCTGTAAAGTGATGACTTTCCGATATCCAGTTTGCTGGCGACCTCCAGCACGTTGTTGTCGTATTTGTTCAGATAATGTCGAATGATCCGATACATAAACTCTTGCATGGTCATTTCCTGATAGAGAAAAGATTCCATCCGCGCGGTACTGTTAAAGCTAATGTCTTTGGCTGTCAGCTCCTGCTCTTCAGCCATTACAGCCGCCAGTTCAATAATAGACTTAAGCTCGCGTATGTTTCCTGGAAACGGGTACTGTAATAATTTTTGTTGGGCTTCTTCACTGATTTTGAATTTGCGCATTTGATTGTCATGGGCAAATTGATCGAGGAAATACTTGGCGATTAAGATGACATCGGTTGAACGCTCCCGCAAGGGTGGAAGATGAATAGGTAAACCAAGCAAGCGATAGTACAGATCTTCGCGGAAGCGACCTCCTTTAACTTCTTCTGCAAGGTCTTTATGCGTGGCTGCAATGATACGCACGTCTAGTTTGATAACCTGATTACCTCCAATTCGAGTGATCTCACGTTCCTGAAGTACGCGCAAAAGTTTTGCCTGGAGGCTGGGATCCATCTCACCAATTTCATCTAAGAAGATAGAGCCTCCTTCGGCTTCTTCAAACTTTCCAATGCGCCTGGTGACAGCTCCTGTGAAGGCTCCCTTCTCATGGCCGAAGAGTTCGCTCTCAATAAGTTCGCGTGGAATGGCCGCTATATTGACTGCTACAAAGGGCTTATTTTTCCTTTTACTGTTATAATGTATTGCCTTTGCTACCAGTTCTTTACCAGTTCCTGTTTCACCTGAAATACTAACTGATATATTCGTTTGTACAGCCTTCTCCAACAACGAGAATGTGCGTTTGATTGCAGGACTTGTACCAATGATGCTCTTCTCAAACTCGTACTTTTCAGAGATCTCTTTCTTTAAGTGATCGATCTCTTTGATGAGCGATGTCTTGTTGCGGGCATTATTGATTGAGTTGAAAAGTCGCTCCTTTGTTTCGTGATCTTTCGATATGTAATCGTACGCTCCCAACTTCAGCAACTCGACTGCAGTGTGTATTTTCTCTTGCGCAGAAACAATGATGACGTTGATGTTAGGATCATGACTGCGTATTTGATTCAAGACCTTCTCACCCGGCATATCAGGCAAAGAATAATCAAGCGTAACAACAGCCGGACTTTTATAGAGGTTGGCCAGGCATTCTTTACCTGTGGTATAGTACTCTACTTCATAGTCGGGGTTAAGGCCAAGAACATAATTCAAAAACTTGGTGTAGGCTGGGTCATCTTCTACAACAAAAATCTTAACGGGGTCTTTTTCGTACATGTGTCTTGCAATTGAATCAGGTAAATATACAGTCAAATCTCCAAGCACAAAGCGCAACCAGTGCCTTATATTCAGGTCATTGGGCTCATTGATTATTGAAGATAGTGACTATAAAAGTTTTGAAAGCGGCAATATTTCATCACCTTTAATAACCAAGCCCACCAGCCATGATTCCTGAATTTCAAAAACTCAATGATGACGAGATTGAGCTAATGCTTAAGGCTCCTATATTAGTCTGCATACTCATCGCAGGAGCGGACGGAAACATCGACCGAAAAGAGATTAAGCAGGCAATTGATGTGGCTCAGAAGCAGAAGAAAACGAATGCCTCCTTGTCGGGATACTTCAAAAATTTATCGCAGGATTTTGAGGATAAAATCAAAGTGTTGATTCAGAGTTTTCCGTATGAATCAACCCAACGAGCTCCCTTGGTTATTGAAGAGCTTGCCCGGATTAATGCCTTATGGAAAAAGATAGACTCTGCATTTGCAGCCGATTTTTACAAGATGTTACTGACACTGGCCGAAAAAATTGCCACGTCCTCCGGAGGTCTTTGGGGCATGAAGTCGGTTGGTGAAGAAGAGGCTAAATACATGAAGCTCCCCATGGTGACGGATCCCTCCAAAAAATAATTTCCATTATCCATTTAAAACCTACCAAACCTAGTAAAGCAATTTTCATCTTTGCTTCTGCTTGTTTTGAATTCGTATGGCATCAGAATCTTGGTTTGACAGCTCGGTTGTTCCGTTTCGGTTGGTGTTTTTAATGTGGGCTGTATTTTATCTGGAGTATGTACTCGGCTGGCCACTTGGTCAGTTTGGAATTATTCCCCGCACCTTTCAAGGTCTTATCGGAATTTTCACTGCCCCTTTAATTCACGGTGATGTACTTCACTTGGTTTCGAATACAATCCCTATGCTTTTCCTGGGTTCGACTCTCTTTTTCATTTATGGAAAGATTGGAGGTCAGGTATTCTTTCGTGCTTATTTCTGGACCAATATTTTGGTTTGGATTTTTGCCCGGCCGGCCCTCCATATTGGTGCAAGTGGTGTTGTCTATGCATTGGCCTTCTTCCTGATTTTCTTTGGCTTCTTTAGAAGAGATTTTGTTTCCCTGTTTATTTCGATAATCGTTGTAATCCTCTACGGAAGTGTTTTTTATGGAGTGTTGCCCAGTGATCCGAGAATTTCATTTGAATCACATTTGGCGGGTGCATTGGTCGGTATTGCTTCAGCGTTTACCTTTAGCAGCAAAAAGAAAGTGAGTTGAGATGGACGCGAATGTAAAGAAGATATTGACTGATCTGAAAGCAAAGAAATATGCACCTGTTTACTTTTTACAGGGCGAGGAGGCTTTCTTCATTGATTTAGTTTCGGACTACATTGAAGCCAACGCATTGTTGGATGCAGAGAAGGGATTCAATCAGGTGGTGCTTTATGGTAAGGATGTTGCCATGGCCGGGATTCTTACAAACGCCAGAAGATTCCCCATGATGGCCGAACGGCAAGTGGTGATCGTAAAGGAAGCACAAGACATTCAAGACCTGAACAAGGAAATAGGGGGTAAGCTTTTGCTTGATTACCTTACCAAGCAAGTGCCGAGTACGGTGTTAGTGTTTTGTCACAAGCATAAGAGCTTGGATAAGCGAAAGGAGCTGGGCAAGAAGATCGATCAGTATGCGGTAACACTAAACACCAAAAAGCTTTACGATAATCAACTTCCGGAGTTTGTTTCGGATTACATCAAGGAAAAGAAGGTATCGGCTGATGATCGGGCCATTCAGGCCTTGTGTGAATATGTAGGAAATGATCTACACCGGCTGGGAAATGAGATTGATAAGATGATCATCTCACTTGTTTCAGGCGAAGGAATTACGGTTGAACGGGTGATGAATCAGGTTGGTGTAAGCAAAGAATACAATATTTTTGAGTTGCAAAAAGCGATCATTAATAACGATTCATTGCTGGCAAATAAGATTGTGAACTACTTTGAAAGCAACACAAAGAAGAGTCCGATGATACCTGCGGTGGCTTATCTCTATTCGTTTTTTAGCAAGCTTCTCATCGCAAATCATCTTACAGATAAAAGTGAGAAAGGATTAGCTAGTGAACTGAAAGTGAGCCCATATGCAGTTCGTGACTATAGTTTGGCTTTACGTAGGTATTCATCTTCAAAAGTGATCGACAACATCTCGCACATCAAGGATGCTGACTTGAAATTGAAAGGTGTAAACACTGGTACGAATGATGACGGCCAAATTTTTCGAGAGCTTGTTTGGCGCCTGATGGATTTGAGGTAACAGCATTTATTCATTTCGAATTTGGACAATCACGCTTTCGCATTGTACCTTTAAGTCCATGCTTTTGCAGCGGAATATTTTTTTAACTTTTTTTTTGGATCTGTATTTGCAATATTTTTTTTGCATCGCTGTTTTAATCAC
>JANMRZ010000015.1:0-18624 GCA_031388805.1 Chryseolinea sp. | reverse complement strand
ATCACCTCTTCCCATTCCGAACAGAGCAGTTAAGCCCACCAGCGCTGATGGTACTAGGGTAAAACCCGGGAGAGTAAGTCGTTGCCTTTTTTTTACTTCAAAGCCCTGTAACGATACATATCGGAACAGGGCTTTTTTATTACCCAGAATTTTTTCATTTGACAGTATTATCATGTTGTTCTCATTCTTTTATTGTCTGTCATCAAAGTTTTAAGCCAATCTAATAAGCAAAGAATCAAGAATAACACCAGACTGTCACTGTTGAAAAGGCATCCACCCATACGCTGAAATTTCTTTTGTGCCTTAAAAGGCGCTAATTTGATTTCAAATTTTCTTGAATGAGATTCCTTTTTATTTTTTGCTTTTTGTTGGTTGCTGGCTCGGTCAACTCTCAAATTGTTATTGACAGTTTGTTAAATGAATTGCAAAAAACGATTGATCATAAGGAAGAATACGTTCAGGCAAAGCTGGAAAGGATAGATAATTACAAAGCGCAGACATCACAGTCCATAGATCGGTTTCGCATTTATTTTAAAATTTACGAAGAGTACAAAACTCTTAACTACGATTCAGCTTTTACCTATGCTCATAAACTTCAAGATGAGGCATATCGCTCAAAAGATCCTTCCAAGATTGCATTTGCTAAAATAAAGCTTGGATTTATCCTACTTTCATCAGGCATGTTTAATGAGGCACTTGATTCACTCTTATCCGTTGACAGGAATGATTTGAGAGATAGTAGCAAGAAGGAATTTTATCATATTGTAGCACGAACGTATTTCGACCTGATTGATTTTAATCGTGATCAATATTTTACAGAGCGATACACACGATTAGGAAATCTTTATATTGACTCCGCTTTGGTGTTGTGCGGGAAGAATTCTGTTGAATGTTTTTCTTTGCGAGCCATGAAAAATTTGAGACTGGAAAAAATAGATGATGCACGTAAAGATTTTGAATATCTGCTTTCAAACTTTAAACTCACAGATTCAGAACTGGCCATTGCTGCAAGTACGTTGGCATATATTTATCAACGAATAGGAGATGTTGACAAAGCTATTGAATTCCTAATTCAAGCTTCGATGGCAGATAACCGTTCTTCAACAAAAGAGACATTGGCAATCTTAAATTTAGCTGAACTTCTTTATAAGAAAGGTGACGAAATTCACGCTTATGAATATGTAAAGCTGGCTATGGATGATGCGAATTTTTATGGGGCAAGGCATAGGAAAATACAAGTAGCAGCAATCTTTCCCATCATTGAAGGCAACAAATTGAACACTGTAGAACATCAGCGTAAATTGTTGTTTGTCTATGCATTTTTAATAACCGTATTGTCCATTATGACAATAATCTTTGCTGTTATTATTTATAAGCAATTCAAAAGACTGAAAATGGCTGGCAAAAAAATAAAAGAAGCCAATGCCAATCTTCAAGAGACCAATAAACTCTTACAAGAAGTCAATACTCATTTGATGGAGGCAAACAAAATCAAAGAAGAATACATCGGATACTACTTCAACATTAACACAGAATACATTGAGAAGATCGAAACGTTTAAACGATCAATCGATAATAAATTACTGTTGAAGAAGTTTGATGATATTCGTTTTGTTGTTGGAAACATCAACATTAAAAGGGAGCGCGAAGAACTTTACTTTAGTTTTGATAAAGTATTTCTGAAACTGTTTCCAGATTTTGTCAACACATTTAATTCCTATTTTAAAGAAGAAGACAAAATCGTTCTAAAGGATGGCCAGTTGCTTAATACCGAGCTTCGCATTTTCGCTTTGATTCGAATGGGTATTCACGACACTGAAAAAATTGCCAAGATTCTAGATTACTCGATTAATACTATCTACAACTATAAAGCCCGCATAAAGAGCAAATCACTTCTTCCAAACGAGGAGTTTGAGGGGAAGATCATGAGCATTCAGGCTATCTAGGACTTCACTCACCTTACACTCCGTTTATATTTTAATTTCCGATGGACCTCCTAGTCAGTTGACAACAAGCTTCAATGAAGCGTTCATGCTTTTCCATAAAAATTCAGCATACTTGCAAGGTTATCTTAACCCTATCTGATTATAGTTTTAGTCTATGCCATTACTTGAGAAGCAACTTATCGTAAAGAAATCAAAATTACCAGGAGCCGGAAAAGGTCTCTTCACCAAAAAGAGAATTGAAAAAGGTGCCCGCATTGTAGAATATAAAGGAAAGATTCAACCATGGAAAGAGGTGAAGCATGAAGACGGACACAACGCCTACCTGATGTATATCAATCGAAACACAGTGATCAATGCTAAACCAACCTTAAGGTCATTGGCTCGCTATGCAAATGATGCTAATGGATTAATAAAAGTAGAAGGACTGCGAAATAATTGTGAAAGCATAAGCGTGGGCAGGAGATGTTTTATTGATGCCAAACGTGATATTGAGGCAGGAGAAGAAATTCTGGTAGGCTACGGTCGTTGGTTCTGGACGTTGCAACGGAAGTTGATGAAAGAAAGATTGAATGAAAATTAGATATCTACAAAGAACCCTGAGCTCAACATTGCTTTTGAACTCAGGGGTTTTTAATAGAAAAAATGAGATTGATTTACTCGTAACGAAGTGCCTTCACGGGATTGATCACAGCAGCTTTGAATGAGCGATAGCCAACAGTAAGCACGGCAATCAATAAAGTAAGTGCAAGTCCGAAAAGGAAAATGCCTGGGCCTAGCTCAATTCGATATTCGAAATCGCTCAGGTAGCTGCTCATAACAAGCCAGGCAAAAGGTGCAGCAAGTGCAAAGCCAATGAAAATCAGTAACACAAACTCCTTTGAGAACATCATCACAATACTCGTTACCGAAGCTCCCAATACTTTACGCACTCCAATCTCTTTTGTTTTTTGATTGGCCACGAAGGTAGCCAGTCCAAATAAACCGATGCACCCAATTAGAATGGAGATAGAAGTAAACACGGTTAACAGAACAGACCACTCTTGCTCGTTTTCGTAGAACTCCCTGATATTTTCGTCTAAGAATTCGTAGCTAAAAATATATTTGGGATAGGCATTCTCCCATTGCTTTTGAATATCGGCAATGCTCGCCTGAAAGTTTTTAGGATTAATGCGTACCGCCATGGTATAATAATTTGCAATACGGTTTAATAAAACGGTGGGCTCAATTTTGTCGTGCAACGAAGTAGTGTGAAAATTCTCCACTACACCTATAACCGGATAAAGCTTGCGCCAAATACGAACTCGTTTTCCAACAATTTCTGTTGGATCGGCAAATCCGGCAATGCGTGCAAACTCACGATTCACAACATAACCTGTTGCTGTATCAAGATCAACCAGGCGTTCACCAGAAAGTAATTTTAATTCAAAGAGGTCAATGTAGTTTCCGTCTACTGTTTTTACCTGCGTGTCCTTACGTTGTTCGTCACGCTCGCCTTCTAAAATAAAACCAGTCCCGCTAACATGTCCGGATGAGGGAGCAGCATTGCAAAGACTTACAGATTCAACACCGGCCAATCGAGAGACTTCATTTTTTAATGTGCGCATCTTGCTGGAGTGCCCGGCTGAATCGGGTGTAGGTAATTCTTGTTCTGGAAGTGATAAAGTTATAATAGCATCTTGTCGAAAGCCAAGATTTTGTGATTGCAAGAAATTGGTTTGAGTGATAATAATAATAGTACCAATAATCAAAAACTGAGAAATGGAAAATTGAAACACCACAAGCCCCTTGCGCATAAAATACCCGATGGAAGATCTGTTTGACGTGTCATTCTTCATTACCAACGCAGGTGTAAAGCCTGACATGATAAAGGCTGGATAAATTCCAGCGAACACTGAGACGGCAACAAATAGGAAAACCAGAAAAATGAGAAGTGAAGTGTCCTTTAGCAAATTAAGTGTAAGCTCCATGTCAATGAATGAATTCAGATACCCTAATGCCAATTGCGCAACACCGATCGATATTACAATAGATATAAATGTGACGAGTGCTGTTTCGCCTAAAAACTGAAAGATCAGTTGACCGCGTGTGCTACCTAAGGATTTGCGAATACCTACTTCTTTCGATCGTTTGATGGCCTCAGCGGTTGACAGGTTAATGAAGTTAATACATCCTGTTATGATGAGGATTAATCCTATGAAAACAATAGCCATGATTCGGCTTCGACTCATTCCATTTTCTGAATAAGAGTAATATTGTTCGTTAAAATGTAAATCATTTAATGGTTGAATATTAAAAAGCTCTTTGTCATAATTCTCTTTGCCGATATATTTTTCTGTAAAGGTGGCCATGCGTTTTTCTACCTGACTGATATCAACGCCATCCTTTAAAAGAAAATAACATTGATCATTGCTGGAGATACCTTTCCATCCACGTTCTTCAGATGCTTTCCGAACCGTTTCATAGGAAAGAAAAAGTGAAAAAGGAAAATCCGTATTGTTAGGAACATTCTCTACAATAGCTGAAATTTTATAATCAACATTTTCATAGTTTAGAACTTCACCTATAGCATCTTCTCTTCCAAAATATTTCACAGCGAGTTCTCTCGAAATAATTGCTTCATTAGGCTCATCCAGTCCCTTTGTTGCATCACCCGAAAGAACAGGTCTATCGAATGTTTGGAAGAAGGTTGGTTCTGTATAAACAATGCCCCTTTCTTCTTGATATTTTTTAGCATTCCCATCGCGTTGAGGTATCGAGACAAGTCCACCATATTCATAGCGCGTAAAAATCACGTGCTCTACTTCCGGGAAGTCATTTCGAAAGGCAGTTGGAAGTGCCGTTGGAATTCCGGGAGTATAAAACATCTCTTCATTCCCTTCGGATTGAGTAACCACACGATAAATTCGATCGAACCTCGTGTGGAAGGTGTCGTAACTTAAAACATGAGACACTAATTGGAACAAAACAATTGTGCTGCTTATGGCAAGTGTTAAACCTCCTATATTAAAGAATGCACTGCTTCGTTGGCGAGTCAAGTTTCGGAATGCGGTTTTGATATAATTTTTTAGCATGGAATGAGGATTGGAACGAATCTGTGCTCCAAGATGGATGCCAGTTGTGGAAAGTTGAAATGAGTACTTGGAAGGCAACTTTCCTGCTAACTTCTGTCCATAACTGCGCGAACTTGTTCGCTGCCGGACAAGTATAAGTAGTAATGAGGGAAATTATTTTGGGTCGAACTGCGTTAATAAATGGGAATCCATACTTTTGCATCATGCTACAACAAATCTTTATTGGCCTATTATTTCTTGGAGCTTTGGTCTATGTAGGGCGATTGATCTATAGAAGCTTTCAGGCTAAAGCTGCCTGTTCAACTGGTTGTGGCAAATGTGGCGCGGTTGATTTCGATAAAATCGAAAGGGAGATTCAACTCAAAGGGCTGAAGAACAATTGAGCCGTCTATTCTAAAATTTTATCCTTGCATCATTATCGTTGTTATAAATAAAGGTAAAAGGATACCTTGAGATCAAGTTATTTATCTTTTACATGCGTATCCTTTATTCACTCCTTCTTATTGTATTTTTTATAAATGCATCGGGTCAAAACCTAAAATCGGGTGGTGTTCTTAAACCTGAACAAGCCCTTATGGATATTCGTCATTACACGATTGCATTGAATGTAGATCCTTCACAACAGTCTATTGACGGATACACTGAAATTAAATTGATCATCTCTCAACCCACCAACGTCTTGTTATTTGATTTGGTGAATCTTCTGCCGGTAAGTAAAGTTTGGGTGAATAAAAAAGAGCAAACGTTTACACATGAGAATGATCTCGTTCGCATTTCACTGCCTTCATCGTTGCAAGCAGGAAAAGTGTTGGTAAAAATTCAGTATGCTGGAAAACCTGGCATTGCTACTCGTCCACCCTGGACAGGAGGATTCACCTGGGCTAAAGACTCAACCGGGAATCCATGGGTTGCTATTACCTGTCAGGGCGAAGGAGCAAAAATTTACTATCCATGCAAAGATCATCCAAGTGATGAACCGAATGAAGGAGCGGATCTGATGATCACTGTTCCGAAAGGATTGTATGTAGCCGGGCCAGGCTTGCTTCAAAAGATCACCACAAAAGAAAATAAGAGTACGTTCTATTGGAAGACGAATTACACCATCAACAACTACAGCATTCTCTTCAACATTGGAAAATATAAAGTGGTGTCACGATCATACACAACCGTGAACGGTAATAAAGTGCCAATGCAATTTTATGTACTGGAGGAGCATCAACATAAGGCACAACATCATCTTGATTTGTTTGAGCAGTCTGCAAGGGTGATGGAAAAGTATTTTGGTGAATATCCATTTGTAAAAGAAAAGATGGCGATTTGCGAAACACCACATTTGGGTATGGAACATCAAACATTGAATGCATATGGAAATCATTTCAAATACACCAAAGTTGGTGGAAAAGATTTCGATTGGTTGCTACATCATGAGTTTGGTCATGAATGGTGGGGAAATAAAATAACCGATATTGATTGGGCCGACATGTGGATTCAGGAAGGCATTTGCAGTTTTGGTGATGCATTATACACACGCGAAGCAGAAGGTGAAGAATCGTATTTGAAACGCATGCAGCAAACAGCACGAGGCACACAAAACAAAGTGCCGGTTGTTCAAGGAAAAGATTTAGACACCGATGTTGTTTATACGGGTGACATTTACGGCAAGGGAGCATTCTTCATGCACACACTTCGCTATGTAATAGGTGATGAAATATTTTTTCCGACACTTAAAAAATTGGCAACTGATTCCAAATACACGTACGACAATCTGGTAGATACGGATGATGTTGAACAACTTTTCAGCGCTGCCGCAAACCAGGATTTAAAACCGTTGTTTGATTTTTATCTGCGCACCATTAACAAATTGGAAGTTAATGTGAAACAGGTAGGCGATTCTAAATATCAAATTCAGTTATTGAATTACGACAGAGCATTACCGATTGATATCAAGACCGATGCAGGAATGCAACGGACAATGGTTGACAAAAAAGGAATCACAGTTACTAATTCAATATGGCCAGTGGTTGATCCGAATGTTTATTATTTGAAGAAAGTGATTCTGGAATAACACCAGAGAACGTAGAAGTAATCACGAAGCCTAAATTTCCTGAAGGCGTTTAATCCCAGCGGGATTACCTGTTTGTAGCCCCCGACAAAGTCGGGGGTAAATTGATTGATGATATTTTTGCGCCACGTTCAATATTGACTAGAAAGGGAAATGTTCATGGCGCATTCGCTCCAGTCTCCAATCAAATATCTACGCCCACACCTTCGTTCCCTCCGTACAATTCTTACAAATCTCAATCTCATTTCGCGACCGAATCAACGATGCTCTGAATTCATTGTACTTTTCTCCTTGCCAGATTTCTTCGAAGGTCTGATGTTTTAAATCACCTAAAACAAAATGTGCATCCTTATCAAAACAACATGGCACCACTTTTCCATCCCAGGTAATTACACAACTATGCCACATTTTCCAGCAATGATTATCTAATTCGTTTTTGATTTCAAACGTGCCATCACTTTGTTTTTTGTAACGGGAGTATTTATCGATGGTAGGAATTAAATCCGAACCATTTTTATAATCGTAAATCTGCGCGGTCTTTAATTTTACTTCATCGACACCAAGCCGCTTGGCCCATTGATACACTTCTGGTATTTGATGTTCATTTGGTTTCACTACGAGGAACTGAAAAATTATATGAGGTGTTTTCGATTTTAATTTCTTCTTCCAACGAATAATATTCTCGGCACCCTCCATAACCTTCTCTAAAGAACCTCCTACTCGATATGATTGATAGGTATCTTGTGTAGTTCCATCAATTGAAATAATAAGTCTATCGAGGTTTGATTCGATAGTGGCTTTGGCCGATTCATCTTTTAAATAATGTGCGTTAGTAGAGGTGGCAGTGTATATTCCTTTTTTGGATGCATACGAAGCCATATCTAAAAACTGTGGATGAAGGTAGGGCTCACCTTGAAAATAAAAAGTAAGGTAACTTAAGGTAGTTGCTAACTGATCAATGACATTTCGAAATAAGGACTGATCGAGCATGCCGGTTGGCCGCGTAAACGAACGCAATCCACTTGGACATTCCGGACAACGCAAATTACATGAAGTAGTAGGTTCAAATGAAATGCTGATTGGCAGACCCTTGATACTTGCATCTCCGCTAAGGCGCGAACGATGATAACTATATAAAATAGATGCAGCATTGGCAGCACGTTTTGCCGTAAGTTTAGAGGCATAATTTAGTCCATCTTTAATGTTGCCCATTCTGCGTGCAAGATAACGTCTAAAATTATCTGATCCGTTATTCTTTGTTCCTATCTTTCGAGCCATTATGTAGTTCAATATGAAAAAATGTATTGCCTTACTCTTTCTCTTATTGCCTTGTGTTATGCAGGCACAAACGCTCACGGAACGAGCGACCATATCAGTTGTTACCTTCGGACCATATCAGGGGGAATTATATTCTGCGTTTGGACATAGTGGCATTCGCGTGTACGATCCGGCAAACGGAATGGATGACCTGTTTAATTATGGTGTCTTTGATTTTGATCAGCCTAACTTCTATTTAAATTTTGCGCGAGGTAATTCACTTTACAAGCTGGGGATCTCGGATTATCCACGATACAGGGACCATTACATTTATTACAACCGCTATGTCCATGAGCAAGTATTGAATCTCACACCAGTACAAACACAAAAGGTATTTGATTACCTGGTGTGGAATGCCTTACCTGAAAACATGAATTACCGTTACGATTATTTTTATGATAATTGTGCAACTAGAATTCCCGCTGTTATTCTGAAGGCATTGGGTGACTCAGTTCAGTTTGATGGCTCCCACATTAAAACCGATTATAGCATTCGTGACCTTACCGATATTTATTTAAAGCAACAACCCTGGGGAGATTTAGGTATTGATGTTTGTTTAGGTCTGCCGATGGATAAGAAAGCAAGTCCGTATGAATATATGTTTCTTCCGGATTATGTAGAATCTGGTTTTGATCATGCTTCAATTAAGAATGAAACGGGCACAGTTCCATTAGTAAAAGAAAAAATTCCGGTTTATGAATCGCGAGATGAGATTGTAAAAGGACCGCCTCATCCACTCTATGTGTTTTCTGCATTTGCAGTAATCGCCATTGCATTAAGTGTGTGGGATGTAAAGCGAAAGAAAGCCTCAACCTGGTTTGATGTAATCTTATTTGGAATAATTGGCTTGGCCGGATTATTACTTTTTTGTTTATGGCTTCTCACCGATCACAATGCAGCAGCACGCAATATGAATTTGCTATGGGCATTGCCAACACACCTTGTTGCAGTCTTTGCTTTTATTAAAAATCCAAAATGGTTAACAAAATATTTTCTAGTCGTCTCAATAATCACTGCACTGTTGTTAGGCTTCTGGTTTCTTCTTCCACAGAAAATGAACATTGCATTAGTGCCACTTGTAGTCGCTCTTTTGGCAAGGAGCTTTGCTCAGTTTAGAGTGAGATCATTGAAAAGCTAAGCCCAAAAAAAAGAAGAGGTTGATCATAATGATCAACCTCTTCTTTTTTACTAATGAGGGTTCCTTAGATTAAGGCACATCCTTTTTTGCCACCACATTCAACGAATTAATCCACCTTGCAATTTTCAACGCTTCATCCTTCGGCACTTGAGGCATTGGTGCCATTGGTGTTTCATGTTCTGGCCAGTTCTTTGGCTCGGGATTGTAAATTAATTGAACGATGCGCTCGTTGCTGTATTTGCGTTTAGCAATATCAGTAAATGCAGGACCCACCTGGCGCTTGCTGGTTTGATGACAAGCTGTACAGGTATTCTTTACAAGCAGTGGTTCAATCTCCGCATAGGTAGGTGCTTTTGTTGAAGAGGCTGCTTTAGTTATTGTGCTCTTTGGTGCAGCAGGCTTCGCGGTAGTTGAACGCTTAATAGTCAATTCACTTACGGGTAACTTAGCGCCCTCTGGAATGTTATTCAAAGTGTAGTACGCTGTTGAATGAAGAACAGGCAGTCCATCTTTCGAACGGATGCCGGCTACAATTAATTCATGTAAATAATATTGGCGAAGATTGTCAATCACCACGCGAACCTTCAAACCATCAGCAGAAACTTTTACACCTTTTACATTAAGCTTCTCTTCGTTTACCGTTGGACTTCCATACACCGGATGATATTTATAGATGTAACTTCTTCCGTTGTAAGATGCTAAGTCTTCTGCAGTATTCTTATCAACAGGATGTGTGAATTCAATTTCAAATCCATCGGGCATGGCACTAACGGTTTTCATTTCCATAGGTACTTTACCCGACCATACCAAATGTTGAAAACCGGCAGTTGCTGTTCCGGCAGAGCCCCAGCCGCGGTTTGTAAGTCCAACGAACATCGAACCATCGTGCCCCCAATTCATTCTCAACACACCGGATTGAAATCCGGATTTAAAATCAAAGGCAACGCCTTGAAATTCTCCTTTCACTTTCTCCATCACCACGCGCATGATTTTACTTTGTCCCTGATCGCCAACAAAAACTTGTCCGGCAAAAGGTCCAAACTTTCCAGCGGTCTCATCGCTTATGATTTCTGAATTTGAAATACCCAACACACCGTGTGGCAACCATACAGCAGGTAAGCGTATTTCGGGAAAATCATTCTTTACTGCGAAGAGGAAGTTTGGATTTTTTTCATCCACCACATTCGCTGGTTTTACATATTGTCCTTCGCGTCTGAACTTACGTTCATCCACTTTTGCAAGAAATTGTTCAGTAGTAAGTTTTACAGGAGAGTTAGGCTCACCTGTCCAACGCAAACCTCCCGGATGTCCGGTGAAGCTCCCTTTTGTTACGTGGAAAATTCCGCCTGAACCTTGCCAGTCACCTTGATTATCATCATAGAAAAACTCACCATTGATCATACCAGTTCCACAAGGTGAACGCATACCGGTTGCCCACGGCTCCATTGTTCCATCCGGATGAATCTTCATTGTCCAACCTCTCCACGGCACACGACTTTCACCACGCCACCACTCTTCATCACCAAACGCAACGTTGCCGGTAACAAAGAAACTTCCATCGGGTGAAATCTTCGGACCAAAAGAATATTCATGATAATGACCAGATAATGGCCAGGCGTATATGGTTTCATAAACATCGGCTTTGCCATCACCATTCTTGTCCATGAGCTTGGTGAGTTCACCACGTTGAGCAACAAAGAGTGCGTTGTCTTGATACGCCAACCCAAGAGCTTCATGTAAACCCGATGCAAACAAAGTATATTCCGGTGCTCTTCCGTTTTCCATGTTTGCATTTTCTATCACCCAGACATCACCTCTGCGTGTGCTAAGTGCGATGCGACCATCGGGAAGAGTGGTGACTCCACCCACTTCGAGTAATACACCTTCTGGTGCAGGCACAGAAATAATTCTGTAATAGTCTTCTTCTTGCGGAGTGTGTTGTGCAGAAGCGCTGATGCCAATCGAGATCATCGCGCAACAGGCAAATATTTTATGGAATATGTTTTTCATGTTTCTTGACATTAGAAGAATGGAATTACCAGATGATGGAATATTTTAATGAACTGTCAATCGCAATGATTAACTCTTTCTTTCCTTTTGTCTCGCGAATAGTTGGCCTTGCACCCGATACCTTAATATAGTACTGTTTGTCATCGATGGCATATAAACCATTTGGCAATTCGATGATGCTCTTGCCTTCAGCAATTTTATAATGTAGACCAGGCTTCGTACCTCTGTTTTTGATGGTCACTTCATGGGTGATGACGCGATCGTTGTCATCTGGATAAATTTTATCAGAAACTTCAATGCCATCATAAGTATATAAAAACTCGGGACGAGACGTGGCCTCATCAATTTGATAACCTTTGCCTTTATATAAGGTATTGCTCAATTGCGTTTCATGCAGCATGATCGGAAACTCTTCTGTTGCAGATGATAGAAATGCAAGCGGCTCATTGTTAAAAAGATATTGCACTGCACCAAGAGGCTTGAACGATCCATCACCGCGATCGTGCCACATCGGTGTTGCATCCACAAATTTACCATGCCATACACAAACCAGGTTTCCTGATTTCATATCGTATACATAATGTGTTCCGCTTGGATCCCCCACACCAATGGTATGCGTTAAACGTTGACTGCGATCATTTTTAAAATTCAAAAACGCGCGAAGTAAACGCGGCTCGCTACCTGGATTGATCAGAATAGGAGAGACAGGATCGTCATCCGGAGGAAAAGAATTGAAGGCATTCAATGTTTGTTTATAGGTAGAAGCACTTTCCACACTTAGCCCCAATCGTGGAGGCATCCATGAAGCGTCTTTGTAGTTGTAAATTTCAAAGGGATAGGTTCCTGCTTTTAATGTAACGGAGGATTTCTGGTTGACATATTCATCTGCTTGTTGAATATCTACTAACTTTTGGTTGTTGAGTGTGAAGACTCCACCGCCAGTAAAAGAAATTGTAAAATCATATGTTCCATCTTCAGGGACATTGACATTACCAGCATAAGAAGATCCATAGCCATTTTCATTTTCCAATACTTCACAGGTTAATTCTGTGCTTGATCCGGATGCTGAAGGTTTAAGCGATGTAAAATCAGCAACGACTTTAAAATTTCCGTAGTAAGTCTTATACGTGATGTTGCTTAGTGAAAAATTTATCTCCCTCATCAACTTATATTGAATGTTACGGAAAGCAACCGGACCATGATCACCTTGAATCATCAGTGGTCCGGATGCCGTTTCATTATTTTCAATTGGGCCGCCAGTAGGTAAGGGCACTTCTACATTGTCATGAATTTTTACACCATTTAATTCAACTGAAATAAAACGAGCGTTAGTGATTTTCTTACCAGCGGCATCAAACCGTGGTGCACGAAAGGAGATTTTAACTTTTTGCCAGAGGCCGGGCGCTTTGGCGGGATTACTTAGTGGGGCTTTGCCCATATAGATTTTATCTTTCTCTTGTTCCCAATTGCGATAGATTCCACCGATGTCAGAATACTTCGCATCTTTTACTCCCCAACTGTCCAGGAGCTGGACTTCGTAACGACCTTGTAAATAAATTCCGGAGTTTGATCCTTTTGGTAACATTACTTCCAGTTCTAACTCAATGTCACCGTGTTCGAAAGCCGAGACTAAATTGTCTTTCGTTACATTATCGTTGATGTTGAGCAAAACGCCTTTGCCCACCTGAAAGGTTACGGCTTGAGGTTTAGCAGCGGCTGGCTGGTTTTTTGATTTTTTACTTTTCTTTTTTGATTCTGTTGTTACTGGTTCAGCTTCATGAATATCGATGGTCGGATCCATCGTTACATTCCCAACAATTCGCCAGTTACCGGCTTGTGTTTTGAAGGCCGACATATCTTCGAGTGTGAGTGTCTTCACCTGTGCTTGCACAGTAATGCTCCCGAGTGCGAAGACGAGAAAAAGTAAACATCTTTTGACGTAGTTCATTTAAGTGTGGTTTTATTTATAGTACTATAATAACAGTTTGAGGTGCATTTACCCTGATTCACGGAATTGAAAATGCGACAATATTTTGATTTTTTTTAGTAAAGGTTTGCTAATATCGGCGATGAAAAAGGAATAGCAAAGATTGTTTTTTAAGCGGAAGAATGATGCTAATGGTTACATGAATTAAGTTAACCGCAGAGACGCTAGGAAAATGCAGAGTCAATACCCGTTTCCTCTAAACTTCCTCTGCGTCTCCGCGCCTCTGCGGTTCAATCTTTTTTCGACTATTTTATAATGGACTTTAGTCCAGGAGATAATTGAAAGGCATCAGGTATAGGACACGTTCTTAAGATTGGATACCTTTACGGCTCATTATAATCTACAATGAGTCTTCTTCAAAATATCAAAACCCTTTCAGAAAAATACAGTCAGGAGGTAGTTGAACTTCGCAGGCATCTGCACCAGTATCCGGAACTTTCGTATCAGGAGTTTAATACGGTGAAGTACGTTGCCAAGCAACTGCGTTCATTTGGCATCGAACCAACAGAAGGTATTGCGACAACAGGTTTGATCGCCGAGATCAAGGGAAAAAATCCAACAAAAAAATCCATTGCCCTTCGTGCCGATATGGATGCACTACCCATTGTGGAGGCTAATAATGTTTCCTATAAATCTCAGAACCCAGGCGTGATGCATGCCTGTGGTCATGATGTACATACATCATCCTTGTTAGGTACAGCAAAAATTTTGAATGAAATAAAAAACGAGTTTGAAGGAACAGTGCGTTTGCTTTTCCAACCAGGTGAAGAGAAAAATCCCGGAGGTGCTTCATATATGATTCGTGATGGAGCATTAGAAAATCCCAGACCAACGAACATTATTGGTCAACATGTTTTTCCATTGTTGCCAGTGGGCAAGATTGGCTTCCGCGAAGGTATGTATATGGCCAGCTGTGACGAAATTTATTTAAAAGTAATCGGTAAGGGTGGACATGGTGCTGCGCCAGAATTGGCAGTTGATCCTATTGTGATTGCATCTCACATCATCATTGCATTGCAACAAATTATCAGTCGCAATGCAAGCCCGAAGCAACCTACTGTTTTAACGTTTGGAAATATTATAGGTAAGGGTGCAACGAATATCATTCCTGACGAAGTAAATATTGCTGGAACATTTCGAGCAATGAACGAAACATGGCGCGCATCGGCTCTGCAAAAAATTAAGAAGATGGCGGAAAGCTTAGCCGAAGGAATGGGAGGAAGGTGCGAGGTAGATATTTCACACGGTTATCCCTATCTCGAAAACAATCCTGAGCTAACAAGAAGAATTAAGGCTGCCGCTGCCGATTATGTAGGCGAAGAAAATGTAGTAGACATTGACATTACATTAGGGGCAGAAGATTTTTCATACTACTCGCAAGTGATACCGGCTTCGTTCTACCGCTTAGGTACCCGCAATGAGGCGAAGGGAATCACTTCATACGTGCACACACCAACTTTTGACATTGACGAGGAGGCATTAAAGATTTCTCCTGGCTTAATGGCATGGATGGCAGTGAAAGAACTCGCATATTAATTAATTGTTAACAAACGTTGCCCACGCTTGTCTAATGTATCTTTACCAATCTTGAACGCGATACTTGGAACCAGTACCACTTCCTAATCAAAATAAAACCCTGTGGCCCACCTTCAGGCTTGCACTTTATATTTTGGGTGCATTGCTGATGTTTCTGTTCTCTCTCGACCTGATGGTTTCATCCCTTCAGCATCTGGGCACATTAGCATCGGAAACAATTTTACTGGCAACGTCAAATCCATTTACCGGTCTCTTCATCGGACTGCTCATTACAGCAATGTTGCAAAGCAGCTCAACCACCACTTCGATGGTCGTTGCGCTAGTGGCTTCCGGATCGATTACATTGCAAAGTGCTGTCCCCATTATTATGGGCGCGAACGTGGGCACTACAATTACCAGCACGATTGTAGCATTGGGTTTTATTAGTAAGAAGAAAGAATTTAGAAGAGCAGTCTCAGCTGGAACCTATCACGTCTTCTTTAACATTCTTACGGTGATAGTGTTGTTCCCACTTGAATACTATTATGGATTTCTTTCTTCCATCTCATCGCAGATTGCAAATTATTTCTTCACACCAAACATCGGGCAAATTCAAAATGAAGTAACACATTTTTGGCGTGGGTTCGATCCCATTATTGAACTGTTACAACGCATTATTCCAAGTGCTTTTGTTCTTGTGCTCATTGCCCTTGTTTTGTTGTTCGGATCGATTTTAATTTTCAGAAGACTAATTTCCAGCTTACTAAAAGCCAAATCGCCAGAAGCATTCAGTCGATTCTTCTTTAAAAATCAATTGAAGTCATTTGCATGGGGACTTGTTACGACTGCTGCCATTCGATCCAGTACAATCACTACATCAGTCGTTGTGCCGATAGTTGCCAAGAAAATCACAGGCATGAAACAAGCGGCCCCATTTATTATGGGTGCCAACATGGGTACAACTATTACTGCTTTCATTGCCGTTACATTAAACTCAAATACATCGGGTGCTATCAGCATTGCCATTGCTCACTTCTTGTTCAACTTCATCGGTGTGTTAATATTTTTTCCAATACCCGTTTTGCAAAAATTACCGATTGCGTTGGCCAATGGCTTGGGGAAACTAACGTTGAGATATCGTCTTGCAGGATTGGTGTTTTTGCTATTAACATTTTTCTTTATTCCATTTTCGCTGATTTATTTGAATCGTGATTCCAGCCAATCACTCCATCTAACCTACGAGCGAACCGATCCTGATAAACAGAAATCATTTTTTAGAATAGACGCTAATGTCAATAAACGAACACAGATAGGCGAGTGGATAACGTTTGATGGTTCGGAAAAGAAATCAGGAGAAGAGCCACTTATTATTTATCCTGTTTCTATTAAGAACACCACCTTATTTGTGGGCAAGCAAATGTTTTTATTTAATCGACCCGGGTTTTGTTGGGATGGTGAAGACAAGTTCGGTCAATATAAAGCCTGTGTGGATAAAATTTTGCCTAGGACACGTTTCGCTAATACAACTTTTGATTCTGTATTCGTATTTAAACTCAATTACATTCTCACTCCTGATTCTATTTCACACTTGTATTACATGAGTGCTCCTTTTAAGATTACCCTCCAACACGAAATTGCTTCGGGTAATAATCAAATTGAAATACTGGAAAAACTGGTATCATTTGAGCAGGAATAAAGGCTATTCGTGCCAGCGTTTTAAGCGGTGTCATGAGTAATTCTGGCTTAAACATTTCAATTCTTCTGTCTATATTGCAGAAGATGTTTTCTCACTATGTTGAAAGATTCAATCCTCAAATTATTCAAACTCGATAACCTTGTAAACAACATGACAGGGTATGTTGAAGCCCGCATGGAGTTGGTTAAACTCGAGGTAAAAGAAGACCTCACCAAGGCACTTGCTAAACTTTCTGTTTTTGTATTTCTCGCGTTTGCGTTCACATTATTTCTCATGTTTATCAGCGTTGCCATTGCTTTTAAAATTGGTGAAAGTGTAGGTACATTTGAGGGTTTTGCAATAGTGGCTGGATTCTATTTAGGCACTGCGCTGATTTTGTTTTTTTTCCGCGAGGCTATTACTGCTAATATTGAAAAACAAATCAACGAGATCATGAAGAAAAAAATGAAGTAATATGGAATTACTAGAGCCAAGCGATTTTAAACGCGAGTTGCTGAAAAAATCAGCAAAGCATAAAAGTGAATTAGAGGAAGAAGTTAAACAAATCTCTGATCGCACTCAAAAAGTAATTACGAATGCCTTGATCATAGGTGGCACCCTTGCAGTTACGTATTTCCTGGTAAGACAATTTTCTGGTTCAAAATCAACCAGCAAAACGAAAGCACGCAAGGCAAAGGTTGCTTCGGATGATGTTGAGGAAGAAGAAGAGGAGACACAACAATCAGCGATGCCTGGAATTGTATCACAAATCGGAACAGCATTGGTAAGTCAGGCATCTGTGCTTCTATTGAGCCTCGCCAAAGAAAAACTTTCTGAATACCTGGATTCACAAGCGGAAAAGAAAGCTAAGAACAAGGCATGAGCATTTTAAAAAATCTGCGCGACCGTCATAAAGAAGGTAAAAAATCAATTGCCGTCCTTATTGATCCCGATAAGGTAGAAGAACCTGCTCACTTACTTCAATTAATTAATCTGGCAAGTGAAAATTGTGTCGATTATTTTTTTGTAGGGGGTAGTTTAGTGACCACTACAAATCTCGCAGACGTAGTGAAGAAAATTAAAGACAATGTGAATATTCCGGTTGTGCTTTTTCCAGGCAACTCTATGCAGATTGAGCCAACAGCAGATGCACTTCTTTTTTTGTCGTTGATATCAGGAAGAAATCCAGAGCTCCTGATTGGTCAACATGTTATTTCTGCGCCAATCATTCGCAATACAAAATTAGAAGTGATTCCTACCGGATACATGCTTATCAATTCAGGGCGCATTACATCTGTGGCTTACATTAGTAACACTACACCAATACCGGATGATAAATATTCATTAGCTGCCTGCACAGCAATGGCAGGCGAAATGCTCGGACTACAGTCTATTTACATGGATGCGGGTAGTGGAGCTGAAAAAGAAATCAGTGTGAAGATGATTGCCACAGTACGAAAATCCATTAGTGTACCTCTCATCATCGGTGGAGGAATCAACACAAGTCAAAAGGCATTCAACGCTTTGGAAGCAGGAGCTGATATGATTGTCATCGGTAATGCACTTGAGAAAAAACCAGAATTGCTGATCGAAATTTCAGAGAAGGTTTACGAGTGGAATCAGAGTAACTGATTTTCATATCACTTGTAAATCTCTTCTTTGTATTTACTTCAACAGCTCACGCGAAATCACCATCTTCTGAATTTCAGTTGTGCCTTCATAGATCTGTGTGATTTTAGCATCACGCTTTAAGCGTTCAACTTGATATTCTTTTACATATCCATAACCACCGTGAATTTGTACGGCTTCGGTTGTTACCTCCTGTGCAATTTCAGAAGCAAATAATTTAGCCATTGCTGCTGCCTTAACAAAATCTTTTTTCTGATCCTTTAACCATGCAGCC
>JANMRZ010000209.1:0-3446 GCA_031388805.1 Chryseolinea sp. | reverse complement strand
CCTTAATATAATTGCAACAACAGAATATTTTCTACAATGGACAGTATAAAATAATAAAAACGATTCTGTCGCAAAGTTTGAGATTTCACTGAGACTGGGTAGGCTTCAGGGAATGACTCAGATAGCGAAGCGACGATCATGGATTTCAAGGGCAGCCAGCTCGAGCGGGACATCATCCCTTGGGGCGTGCGTTGGTCTGTTGCTTATCCCATCAGCGATCGGCAATTGGAAGAAATGATGCACTCAAGGGGGTCTACCACATCAACGCGGTCGATATCGTGACCCAATGGGAGCTCGTCGCGTCGGTGGAACACATCAGCAAAGCCTATTTGTTGCCGGTGATCTCACTGTTGCTTGAAGGCTTCCCCTTTGCTATTCGCGGCTTCCATTCCGATTCGGGCTCGGAGTACGTCAACCACAAAACCGCCGCGTTGTTGGAGAAACTACGCGTGGAATTCACCAAGTCGCGGCCGAGCCAGACCAATGACAACGCGCTCGCAGAATGCAAGAACGGCGCGGTGATCCGCAAAACCATGGGCTATAGCCATATCCCACAAAAATATGCGGCGGCCATTAATGATTTTTACACCGATGCGCTTAATCCCTACCTTAACTTCCACCGCCCGTGTTACTTCGCGGTCGAAGAAATTGACGCGAAAGGAAAGATTCGAAAAACCTATCCTCACGACCAAATCACGATACTAATTTTAGATGAAGCAACATCTGCTCTTGATTCCGAATCAGAGAAACTTGTGCAAGAAGCGCTCTTCAATTTAATGAAAAACCGTACCTCGATTGTGATTGCTCATCGTCTTAGTACCATTCAACATGCCGATGAGATTATTGTAATCCAGCATGGACAAATTATTGAACGTGGCACTCATGATACCTTGATTAAACAAAACGGTGTATATAAAAAACTGAATGAAATACAGAGGTCAACGGGAAGTTAATAGTTTCGAGTTCAAAGTTCCAGGTTCCAGGTTCAAGGTTTCGAGTTTATTTAATCTGGAGAAGTTACTTAAGCACGAAAACACCTCAGCACTTCGAACTTCAACACCCTAACGCAACAATTAAATTGTAACCATTCATACTTTCGGTTTTTTTCCTTTACCTTTAATCAACTATATAAACCATTGACTGCTCTATTAATATCAGTAACATGAACAAAAATCGAATCATCCTTTACATCGTGTTTGCAGCTTTTCATTTGGGCGCGTTTATCTTCACGGTCGTTCTGGATAATAATACAAATCTTCTTTTTAAGATGGTGAGTTGGGTACCTATGTTTAAATGGATTACTTTTCTTGGCTTGGTTATTTTGGTTGTTGACGTGATCTGGGCATTTAAAGCAAACAAAGATGCAGCAAAAGAACAGAGCACACTCACACATGAATTGAATACATTAAAAGCAAAATTATTTGATCTTCAGGAAGCAGGCAAAACACAAAGCGCTTCGAAGACTACCGATAGAAGTTAATATTTAGACAATCTCAACCATGGTGTCAAAAACCTTTGGTGGAGCCGTTCACGGAGTTGATGCCAGAACCATCATGGTCGAAGTAAGTGTAGGCCAGGGCGTAAAATTTTTCATGAGCGGTTTACCCGACAATGCAATTAAAGAAAGTCAACACCGCGTAGAATCCTCTCTTAAAAGCGCAGGCTATTTTATGCCGCGTAATAAAACGGTTGTGAACCTGGCGCCAGCAGATATTAGAAAAGAGGGTTCTGCGTACGATTTATCAATCGCGCTTTGCGTACTCAAAGCTTCAGGGCAAATTGAAACGGATAAGCTGGAACAATACATTATTATGGGGGAGCTTACATTAGATGGAACTCTTCGCCCGATTAAAGGTGTATTACCCATTGCCATCCAGGCACGTAAAGAAAAATTCAAAGGATTTATTCTTCCGGCCGATAATGCACGCGAAGCAGCGATCGTTAATAATCTTCCGGTTTATCCAGTGAAGACTTTACGTGAAGCGGTTGATTTTTTAGAAGGTAAAATTTTCATCGATCCGGTTCAGGTTGATTCGCGTGAAGTCTTTGCTGCCAATCTCAATCATTATGATTCTGATTTTAAAGATGTGCAAGGTCAGGAAAATATTAAACGGGCGATGGAAATTGCCGCAGCCGGTGGACATAATGTAATTATGATCGGCCCACCCGGAGCAGGTAAAACCATGTTGGCAAAAAGATTACCGACCATTCTTCCTCCTCTAAGTTTAAACGAAGCACTTGAAACAACCAAGATACATTCCGTTTCCGGAAGGCTTGATAAGAACGCATCACTGCTAACAGTACGTCCATTTCGTAGTCCGCACCACACTATATCAGACGTTGCCTTAGTCGGAGGTGGCGGAAATCCACAACCTGGAGAAATTTCGCTAGCGAATAATGGTGTTTTGTTTTTAGATGAACTTCCTGAATTCAAACGCACGGTATTAGAAGTAATGAGGCAACCAATGGAAGAAAGACGCGTAACCATTTCTCGCGCAAAAGTTTCTATGGATTACCCTGCCAACTTCATGTTAGTGGCAAGCATGAATCCTTGTCCATGTGGATATTATAATCATCCTGAAAAAGAATGTGTTTGTGGTCCCGGCGTGGTGCAACGCTACCTCAGTAAAATCAGTGGACCATTGTTAGATCGTATAGACCTACATGTTGAAGTGGTACCCGTAAGTTTTGATGAGATGACAGCCAATCGAAAAACAGAAACAAGTGAACAGATACGGGAGCGTGTGGTAAAAGCGCGCGAAATTCAAACGGAGCGCTTCAAAGACAAAACTGATGTATTCTGTAATGCCATGATGCCGTCTAACATGGTGAAAGATATTTGTCAAATTAACGAGGCTGGTAGAGCGCTATTGAAGACTGCAATGGAACGTCTTGGGCTCTCCGCTCGCGCTTACGATAGAATTTTAAAAGTATCCCGCACGGTTGCTGACCTTGCAGGATCAAGTGAAATTAAGATTGAACATTTGGCAGAAGCTATTCAATATCGAAGTTTAGATAGAGAAGGTTGGGCAGGGTAAATGGCGGACGCTTGCGCGATGTGAGATCATAGAAAAATTCAAAACTAAGATCAGGACAGATGACTAAAGAGTTTCAACCGACCTGACGGACACTATAATCAACACGAAAATGAATCTAATTTTCAACGCAACACTCGATGGATTAGCAAAAGGTATAACCATTGGAACAACCCTTTTGTTCGTTGGCCTCATCTTTTCAGAAGCTGTGTTTTTACATCCCAACAATCTTTCCTATATCGTCTTATCCGCCACTCTTCTCTCTGCTATTTAGTCATCCCTTAAAAACCTGATTGGGTTCTATTTACAAATAAAATCGACAGAATTGAGTTGAAAAAATCTGCAAGAAAGTAGAGCTTTATATCGAAAACCTTGCAGATTTTCTATGCTTTCAAAACCATCTTCCTCTTC